>JBGVBD010000190.1:0-35219 GCA_045225255.1 Prevotella sp.
GCAGATGCAGGCCATCGTAATGGCTGCCGTTGAGACAAAGTCGCCTGTCATCATGCAGGTGTCTAAGGGTGCTCGTAACTATGCCAACGCTTCTATCCTCCGCTACATGGCTGAGGGCGCTGTGGCTTATGCCAAGGAACTGGGTTGCGCTCATCCTGAGATCGTGCTGCACCTCGACCATGGTGACAGCTTCGAGCTCTGTAAGGATTGTATCGACATGGGCTTCTCTTCAGTGATGATCGACGGTTCACACCTCCCCTACGAGGAGAACGTTGCTCTGGCTAAGAAGGTTGTTGAGTATGCTCATCAGTTCGACGTAACCGTAGAGGCTGAGCTTGGTGTGCTTGCTGGTGTTGAGGATGAAGTTTCAGCTGCAGAGTCTCACTACACAAAGCCTGAGGAGGTTATCGACTTCGCTACCCGTACAGGTTGCGACTCTCTGGCTATCTCTATCGGTACTTCTCACGGTGCCCACAAGTTCACTCCTGAGCAGTGCACACTCGTGAACGGCGTGCTCGTTCCGCCTCCCTTGGCATTCGACATCCTCGCCGAGATCGAGAAGAAGCTCCCCGGATTCCCCATCGTGCTCCACGGTTCTTCTTCAGTTCCTATGGATGAGGTTAACACCATCAACCAGTTCGGTGGTCATCTGGAGGCTGCCATCGGTATTCCCGAGGAGCAGCTGCGTGAGGCTTCTAAGAGTGCTGTCTGCAAAATCAATATCGACTCCGACTCTCGTCTGGCTATGACTGCTGCTATCCGCAAGCACCTGGCCGAGCATCCTGGAGACTTCGATCCTCGTCAGTATCTGAAGCCCGCTCGTGAGAACATGAAGAAGATGTACATCCACAAGATTGTGAATGTGCTTGGTTCTGACAATAAGCTCGCTCAGTAATTGAGATACTTAACGAACGATAAAGGCTGCGCATCTTGATAGGTGCGCAGTTTTTTTATGCCTTGAATGATGGTGGTTTCCATAAAATAATGTATCTTTGCAACATCATTAAAATTTGAACGATGAAATTAGTTAATACCGTCATTAAGGAGCGCATCTGTTATATAGAGATGCAGAATGCTGACCACTTCAACTGTCTGAGTGAAGAGATGTGTCAGGAGTTGGTGGATAGCTTGCAATATGGCTACGACCAAGAATGTGTGGGTATCGTCATCAAGGCACAGTGTAAAAAAGGGGTATGGAGTGCAGGACACGATATCCGTGAGTTGCCCCAAGATGGCAATGACCCTCTTGCCTATGACGTACCGATGGAAAAACTATTGCGAAAGGTACAGGAAACACCCATTCCTGTCATTGCCTGTGTATCTGGTTCCGTCTGGGGAGGTGCCTGTGACCTCTGTCTCTCGTGTGATATGATAGTCAGTGCCTCTACGGCTACATTTGCCATCACGCCTGCGAAGATAGGTATTCCTTATAATGCTTCAGGTATTATGCATTTCATCAACCAACTGGGACTGAACAAGGCACGTGAGATGTTCTTCTTGGCTACACCGATTACGGCAACGGATGCACTGAACGTAGGACTGATTAACCGCATTGCAGAGCCTGAGCAGTTGGAAGAGGTATTGGAAGAGCAGTTCCTGAATCCATTACGTCGTAACAGTGTGTTATCGATTAGTGCCATCAAACGACAGTTCCGCATCCTCAGTCGTGCCTCATCCGTTATCTCTTCAGAGAGCTTTGAGCGTATCAATGCTTACCGTACAAGGGTATATAAGGGTGCAGATTACAAGGAAGGTATCAATGCTTTCTTAGAAAAACGTACTCCTGTATATAAAGGTAAGGCTTCCGATTTAGATACTACTAAATAAAAACTAAACGAAATAATCGTATGAAAGACAATCAGTTTGACAGCAGACGACGGATATTTGGTGCGATTGTCGGTCCGCTCTTGGCAATTTTCTTATGGTGGCTACCCATTGAAGCACTTTCAGTGGAGGCTCATCATCTGTTGGCTATCATGTCGTTGGTAGCTGTCTGGTGGATAACGGAACCAGTAGCCATTCCCGTTACTTCTCTGTTAGGTCCCACCCTTTGTGTCTTAGTCGGTGTGGCGCCAATGGATAAGGCGTTCTCTAATTTTGCCAATCCCATGATATTCTTATTTATGGGTGGTTTCCTTTTGGCGAAGGGAATGATGGTGAACGGTCTCGACAAACGTATTGCCTATGGTATCATGTCGATGAAATGGGTAGGCGACTCTCCTCGTCGTATCTTCTTAGCCATCGGTTTGGCATGTATGCTCTGCTCTGGTTGGATTAGTAATACTGCCACTGCTGCCATGATGTTTCCTATTTCCCTTGGCTTATTGGAGGCTATCCGTTCGATGATGGCTGCCAATGGAAAGGTGATAGACCTTCATAATTATAAGTATGCGACAGGTTTGATGCTGATGACGGCGTATGCCTGTTCTATCGGTGGTGTGATGACGCCTATCGGTACACCGCCTAACATCATCATGATAGGCTTCCTCGGAGAGTTGGCTCCTGACGCTCCTGCCATCTCGTTCTTCCAATGGATGGTATGGGGTATCGTAGCGATGATTTGTTATTTTGTGGTTGCGTATGTGGTGCTCTGGTGGATGTTCCCCTCAGATGTGGAACATATTCAAGGTGCACAGGAGTTCATTCGTAAAAAGGCGGATGAATTAGGTAAATGGACACGTGCCCAGAAGAATACGCTGATAGCCTTTGGCACTGCTGTTGTATTATGGGTGGCTCCGAGTGTATTGAGCCTGATTCATGGTCCTCATTCAGACATCATGAAGGCATACGACAGCCATTGTCCGGAAGGTATTGCTGCGATGGTAGGTGGGTTGTTGCTTTTCTTCTTGCCTGTTGACATCAAGAAAGGGGAGATGACCCTGAACTGGAAAGATGGTGTGGCAGGAATAGAGTGGGGCACCTTGTTACTCTTTGGAGGTGGTTTGGCTATGGGTGCTATGATGTACACTACAGGATTGTCTGACTGGATAGGTGCTGGTATCAAGGATGTGTTGGGTGGTCACCCCTCAGAGTTCCTATTCGTAGGATTGTTCTGTGTCACCTGTCTGTTACTCGCAGAGTTTACTTCCCATACTGCTGCCATCAACCTGATGGGTTCTATCGCTATAGGTACAGCGCTTTCATTGGGCTTCAGTCCTATTCCTGTGGCTGTCGGTATCGCCTTGGCTTCATCCCTTGGCTTTATGATGCCGGTATCCACCCCACCGAATGCCATCGTTTATGCATCGGGAATGATACCTATCACGAAGATGATCAGGTCAGGAATCATCATCGACATCATCGGTGTCTTGCTGATTACCATTCCCATCGTACTCTTACTGGTGAAGGCAGTGATGGGTATTTAAGAGTTGATTATTTCTCGGGAAGTTCCGTATGGAGTTTCTCTACTGCACCTGTGATGGGATTAAGTCGCAGGTGAGTGAGGTGTTGCTTGAAGAGATTGACACCTCGTAGTTCTGTGAAACCAAACTGAGCAAAGGGATAGTTATAGGTAGCCAGTTGACGGTCTTCTCGATAGAGGGTAAGGCGTACGATACCTGGTACATTCGTATAGAAGCCTTCTTCTTTCTTGTTCTCTGGAGCATTGTCTGGTTGCTGAATCGTTTGATGCAGGTCTTCCAAAGACAAATAGAAAGGAATACCCGAGAGATCGTCCTTGTCAACCAATCCTCGTTGTTTACTGATGCGGAAGATGACTTCACGCTTCATCTCTTTGTCAGGACATACCATTACGACCTGCTCAGTGGTATCACAGGTAGTCGTTCCTGTGAAAAGCGAGAGGAGAGCCTCTTTCTCGCGCTCTATCTGATCCAACATCAGTTGCAGTTGTGCCTTATCTGTAGGCGTTTCTTCTGCTTCACCCGTAATCAGTTGTTGACGGTGTTCTTGTAGTTCTGCTATCTGTTGGGCAACCAGTTCTGCCTTCTTGGCATTGCTGCCTGCATTCTGTATCTCCGCACTCATCAGTTGTTGTGGATTCGTGCGTGTAGGTTTGGCAGAAGGTATGAAAGGTGCAGGCTCTTGGAGAATCTTCGGGGTGTCGTTGACAGCCAATAGTATTCCGTCATCACTAAGACGAATATCTACCATCGTGCTCTTTCCCTTGATGTTGACCAGATAACACTTCGAAGTATCACGTACGCCTATCAGGTTCATGCGATAATCAACTACCCGATGAACGATATCTTGCTCTTGTCCTACACCTTTGAGTTGAAGATACTTTTCAGCGTATTTGCAGAAAACACCAGGAGTATATTCCTTCTTTTCCACAAGGATATGGAAACGGATGACCGTCTTGGGAAGGAAATAGACAGTGCCTTTTATCGGCTTGTCAGATGGTAGTTGTGTGGAAATGGGTTGGGCAATAACTATTGTACTGATGAATATCAGGACAGTAGTAAATAATATCTTCAAAGGCCTCATGATTTATTCTTTCAATCGTTTGAAGGCACGTGACAGATAACGGATGATATCTTCGGCAACAAGGCTTTCTTCGCCTAAGTCGCGAACAGCCAGATCACCAGCAAGACCATGCAGATAAACACCTACCACACAGGCATCTGCTGGCTTATAGCCTCTGGCAAGAAGAGCAGTAATGATACCCGTCAGCACATCACCGCTTCCTGCTGTTGCCATGCCTGCATTACCTGTCGGGTTGAAGAATACATGACCATCTGGCAGACAGATAGCAGTATAACGTCCCTTCAAGATGACATAACCCTGTAAACGTTCTGCAAGATGGCGTGCCTTGGTCAACCGTTCGTAACTATCGGCAGAGTGTCCTTCCATGCGGTCGAACTCCTTCGGATGGGGAGTCATGATGATACCTTTAGGCAGTTGTTGTATCCATGCACGATGGTTGGCAAGGATATTCAGGGCATCGGCATCAGCCACCACAGGACAGGTACTGCGGCGCAGTTGGGCAATCAATGGGATTGCCGTCGTCTCACTTTGTCCAAGACCAGGACCAATACCTAATGCATCAAAGCCTTCAGTATCTGTTGCCTCAGAGAAAATCGTCTCTTCGGGGTCAAACTGAAGCACAGCTTCAGGGATGGCTATCTGTAGGATATTCCTGTTTTTCTTAGGTGTATGGATAGTGATCTTACCCACTCCAGAGCGAAGACAGGCACGAGAGGCGAGGATGGCAGCCCCAGCCATACCGTAACTGCCTGCTATCATAAGCGCATGTCCCATTTGTCCCTTATGGGCAAAGGGGTTACGGTCTAAGAGCAAAGAGTGTACATACGATTCCTCTACGATTGAATAACTGGCCTCCGTCTTGTCAATACCTTCCTGACTTAAACGGATATCCAATATACGGAGTTGTCCGATGAACTGTTGGTTCTCTGGGAAGAGGAAGGCGAGTTTAGGTTGCTGGAGTGTCAGTGTAAGGTTCGCACGAATGATATTGGCACGAACATTATAGGTGTTATCCTCTGTTATCAGACCAGAAGGAACATCAATAGACACGACTTCTGCAGGTGCGGAGTTGATGTATTTCACCAATGAGGCAAAACCGCCAGCCAATGGTTTGTTAAGTCCAGAGCCAAAGAGTCCGTCAATCACCAGCATGCCTTTTTCCAAACGGGGAGGGTCAAATTCCTGTGTGACCTCGATGAAGTCCTTGGCGCGCTTGGAGTCTATCAACCGTTTCTTGTTGATAGCACAGTCCTCAGAGAGATGTCCGCTGATATTAAAGAGATAGACACTTACCTGATAGCCGAAGTCACCCAGCATACGGGCAACAGCCAAGGCGTCACCACCGTTGTTACCAGGTCCTGCAAACACGACAACAGGCACCGCATTATTCCATACGTCAGTGATGGCGCGCGTCAATGTCTTAGCCGCACGTTCCATCAAATCGATACTGGATATCGGTTCGTGTTCGATGGTGTATTTGTCAAGCTCTTTGATCTGAGCACCAGTGAATATCTTCATTGCAGTTGCAAAAATAAGAAAAATATACTAATCCATGGCTATTCTTTGCCGAAAAATTAGTAATTTTGTAGCAAATTAGCAAAATAAGGCACTATGAGTATCGTAAAAATCAAGGACAAGACATTTGAGACATCTATCTCTGAGGATGTCATCAAAGAGCGTGTAAGAGCGTTGGCACAGCAGTTGAGTAAGGATATGGAAGGTAAGAATCCATTACTCTTGGGTGTGCTGAACGGCTCGTTTATCTTTACGGCAGACTTGATGCGTGAGATGACGATACCTTGTGAGGTGTCTTTTGTGAAGTTGGCTTCCTACCAGGGAACGACATCTACAGGAAAGGTTCATGAGGTACTGGGCATCAAC
This sequence comes from Prevotella sp., assembly GCA_045225255.1. GTDB lineage: Bacteria > Bacteroidota > Bacteroidia > Bacteroidales > Bacteroidaceae > Prevotella. The sequence continues at coordinate 6,325 of JBGVBD010000190.1, forward strand.
GAGGACTTGACAGGTCGTACCGTTATTATTGTGGAGGATATCGTAGAGAGTGGATTGACGATGAGACAGATGATAGAAACGTTAGGTACTCGTAATCCTGCCTCGGTACATATCTGCACCTTATTTGTGAAGCCAGACAGGTTGAAGGTTGACTTGACTATCGACTATGCAGCCTTCTCGATTCCCAACGACTTTATTGTGGGTTATGGTTTAGACTATGACCAGCAAGGACGCGGACTCAAGGATATCTATACATTGAAACAGGATTAAAGGAAACAAATAAAAATATAACGACAATGAAGAATATCGTAATCTTTGGAGCCCCGGGCTCTGGAAAAGGAACACAGAGTGACCTACTGATTGAGAAGTATGGTCTGGAACATATCTCTACAGGTGATGTGTTACGTAGTGAGATAAAAAATGGTACTGAGTTAGGTAAGACAGCCAAGGGATATATCGATAACGGTCAGTTGATTCCCGACGAGTTGATGGTCAGCATCCTTGCCAGCGTCTATGATTCTTTCGGACGCGAGCATAAAGGTGTGATCTTCGATGGCTTCCCTCGTACGATCCCACAGGCTGAGGCATTGAAGAAGATGCTGGAAGAGCGTGGTGATAAGGTGGCTGCTATGTTGGAGTTGGATGTTCCTGAAGAGGAACTGATGACTCGTCTTATCAAGCGTGGTCAGGAGAGTGGGCGTGCCGACGATAATGAAGAGACTATCAAGAAACGTCTGGTGGTATATCACTCTCAGACGCAGCCGTTGATTGAATGGTATAAGCAGGAAGGTCTGCACCATCATATCAATGGTTTGGGTTCTTTGGAGCGTATCTTTGGGGATATCTGCGCAGTAATAGATAATATTTAATGGAATCGAACTTTGTAGACTACGTCAAGATACTTTGCCGTTCAGGAAAGGGCGGACGGGGATCTATGCATCTCCGTCATGTGAAGTATAACCCTAATGGTGGTCCTGATGGTGGCGACGGTGGTAAGGGTGGTAGCATCATTCTGCGTGGTAACCATAACTACTGGACGTTGCTCCATCTGCGCTATGAGCGTCATATCTTCGCAGAGCATGGCGGCAATGGTGGTCGCGACAAGTGTCATGGTACCGACGGCAAGGATGTGTATATCGATGTTCCTTGCGGCACCGTAGTCTACAATGCGGAGACGGGTAAGTATGTCTGTGATATCACTTACGACGGACAGGAGATAGTATTGCTGAAAGGTGGTCGTGGCGGATTGGGTAATTTCCAGTTCCGCTCTGCCACGAATCAGGCACCACGTTATGCACAACCTGGAGAACCTATGCAGGAGATGACTGTCATTTTAGAGTTGAAACTCTTGGCTGATGTCGGACTGGTAGGTTTCCCCAATGCAGGAAAGTCGACACTGGTGTCCTCGCTCTCTAATGCCCGTCCGAAGATTGCCAACTATCCCTTTACCACGATGGAGCCTTCATTGGGTATTGTCGGCTATCGTGATGGTAAGTCGTTTGTGATGGCTGATATTCCTGGTATTATCGAAGGTGCCAGTGAGGGTAAAGGTCTTGGACTCCGTTTCCTTCGTCATATTGAACGCAATTCCCTATTGCTCTTCTTAGTGCCAGGAGATACTGATGATATCAAACGGGAATACGAGATACTTCTTAATGAATTGGCACAGTTTAATCCCGACATGCTCGAGAAGCATCGTGTCCTTGCCGTTACCAAGTGTGACCTGTTGGATGCAGAACTCATCGACATGCTTCGTGATACCTTGCCCGACGATCTTCCTGTGGTCTTTATCTCTGCCGTTGCCAATATGGGACTTGATGAACTGAAGGATGTCCTTTGGGCAGAACTCAATGCAGAAAGCAATAAGTTGGCTACCGTGATAGCAGAGGACACACTGGTACATCGCGACAAGGATATGTCTTCCTTCGCGCAGGAGTTGGCTGACGAGGGTGAAGATGAGGATATAGAGTATGTTGAACTAGATGACCTAGAAGATCTAGATGACATAGAAGAGGATGAATAGTCCCGTACTTACCTATTACGACTTAGGACCGCATGCTGTTGCTTTCAGCACGACCCGTCATGGAGGTGTCAGTGAAGGCAACTATTCTGCATTTAACATCAATCGATATTGTGGTGATGATGCTGGGCATATCGCCCAGAATCTTCATGCATTGGCTACGCTGCTGGATATTCCCGACAATCATATCGTTATGCCCCATCAGGTACACGGTACGGAGGTTCGTTGTATTGATGCCCCTCAACAGGAAATCATCGAAGGGGTAGATGCTGTGATGACGGATGTTCCTCAGTTGTGTATCGGAGTCTCTACTGCCGACTGTATACCTATTATTATATATGATGAGGCTCATCATGCAGCCTGTGCTGTTCATGCAGGTTGGCGAGGCACGGTACAGCGTATCGTCCGTGTGGCTGTTGAGGCGATGTGCAAGACCTACGGCTCTCTGCCCTCACAGATGAAAGCCGTGGTAGGTCCTGGTATTTCCCTCGAGAGTTTTGAAGTAGGGGAAGAAGTCTATCAGCAGTTTGCCGATGCAGGCTTCGATATGTCTGTCATCAGTCGCCGTTATGCCAAATGGCACATCGACCTTCCGATGTGTAATCGCCTGCAATTAGAAGAGGCAGGCATCACGGATATTTATATGTCTAATATCTGCACCTATCAACAGGCATCCGACTATTTCTCTGCCCGTCGCTTAGGTATCAATTCCGGTCGCATCTTCACTGCCGTGATGATGAGATAAAACGACATATGTTTATTTACCCCTTGTCAATAATTACGGTAGGCGTGTCATGGTAACGTCCTACGACAAGGAATGTCTTATGGGTCTTATAGCGATAGAGACCAGAAAGTGTTGTGACTATTAGTTCGTAACTTCTGCCAATCTCTAACTGGTCGATGGTAAGCAGTTGACTATAGTCTTTTGCCTCTTTGGGCTTGAACTCATAGAAGACACTATCGGGTATGAGTACCGTTTGTGGGTCGTCGAGGTTGAGTGTGGTTGAGAAGGTACCTTCTGGTGAACTGATACCCGTAAACACGAAATGCACCTTACTGCCACAATAGGTACGCAATAACTCAAAACTGGCGCTGAGGCAGTCAACATCATACACCATGACACAATGCAGACCTGGCCAGAGTTGTTCTACCATTTGTGTTCCAATCTGGTGGGTTTCCATGATTTCACGAATCGCATCGGCTCTTTCCGCATCGGGTTGTATATATTGATTGCCGCGTTCGATATCCTCAGTCAGTTGAGGCCAGTGCTTCTCAATATAGCGGAGCAATTCTACCATATTGGTATATTGTTCGCAGATTGCCAATGATATGTTCCTCTGTCTAAGGGCAAAGAGCGCCTGAAGATAGAGTGCATCCGTCTTGTCTGGTGAACTGGCAATGTTAATGGGTATGACATAGACTTGGTCATTGTCAAATTCCCGTTTGATTAATTGTTTCCCTAACAGATTACCAATTGTCATTCCAGCAGGTAGACGTTCAGAACTAATATCTACCAGATTGAGTGTCATACCATCCGTGAGATAACCATGATTCCCTACAATATAGAAAGCCGAGCAGAAACCGTAATCGTAACTTATCTGTACGCCCCATCGGGATTGAGGCAGTTTTCGATAGCCGTCTAATGTTGATATATGCTCTGTGAGATAGGCAGTCAGGATATTTCTCTCACCATTGATAATCTGTTCGATGTATGGAGAATAGTCATCATAGGTTGTCAGGGGCAGGCTTTGTCTAAAGTCCTCGAAGTTACGGATGCTTTCAAAATGATTTGCCTGTCCGTATTTCGTCTTGGCATTCTCGCGTACAAGTCTCATGACGAACTCTTCCTGGCTTCGCATCGGATTGTACGTGATGTCTTCAAGTCTGTTCCTGACTTTCAGACCGTCAGCCCATCGTGCCTCGTTGATCATCTTGATAACTTTCTCGTCCATGTATATTATAATTCTTGTTCCTTGATGATGGTGGGGTCTGGCATATTGATTTCATAAGGTTCTACAGAGCCATTGATGTTGAATGTCAGCGTTACTTTCTCTGTTGTTACATCCAATGAACACGGTGCCCCTTCAATCAGCGGGATACAACTGTCGCTACCAACAGGAAAGCCGCAGCAGACAGGGATGTCATATTGTCGTAGATGAGCCACCAACATTTGCTCAACACTACCATATTGAAGGTCGTATCTGATAGATCTGAACGTACCGAAGATAACGCCTTTCACTCTTTCAAAATCCATTTGAAGGCTTAGCATATAGAACAGTCGGTCAATACCGTGCAAAGACTCTTCTACTTCTTCGATAAAGAGAATAATGTCTTGTTTGGACGGAAGGTTGAATTTTGTTCCTGCGATGGCAGAATAACTGGAGAGATTACCCCCTACGAGAATGCCTTCCGCATGACCGTCTCGGTTATAAGGGTTACCAGGAATCTTGTATTGTGGCAACGTTCCAAAGAGGATATTACGAATAATCGTGGTTGCAGGTTCCTGATTGCCTGCTATCTGAAAGGCCATAGGACCATGAATACCCATCATGCCTGCACTCGTCGCAGCATAGAGCAGAATGGTAATATCACCATGACCTATCAGCCATTTAGGGTGTTGCAGATAATATTCCTGCGAGATACGGTTCAGTAGGTGAATGGAACCATAGCCACCTCGCGAACAGATGACAGCCTTGATACTGTCATCTTCGAGTGCCCACAGCAAGTCAGCGGCACGCTCGTCGGCTGTTCCTGCATACGCGTTTACATTAAGGTTGTTGGTATGTGGCCCAATGACTGGCTGTAATCCCCATCCCCTGATGGTTTCTGCTGCCTGTAGTAAAGCTTCCTGAGGCACCCAATAGGCAGGAGAAATAAGTGCAACTTTATCGCCTGCCTTTAAATAGGGCGGTTGAATCATCTTTTTACCTTGATACATATAATCAGTTTTTGCCTTACAAAGGTACTGCTTTTTCTTGTCTTCTGCAAGAATTACCCCCACTACGGTTATAATTTTTACCATTTTGAAAGGGTTTTGTAAATTCTGATAGCATTTTGTAAATTCTGAAAGTCAAATATCGACACTATTTCACAAAATATCTGTACCTTTGCAACCATGTATACACAACAGAGTATTCATGACATTTTCTTTATGATGATGTACAGCGGGGTAGCTGTGCTCGCCATAATAGCAGGTCTCTATCTATGGTTCAGACGCGCTAATGCCATCGCTCCTGCCATCACACCCCCAAAGGCGTTATGCAGATGGACGGCAGTTTTCCTCTTTGTGGCAGCATTGAGTCACGTGTGGTGGTACGTGCTGGGTATCCATTGGCTGACGGATGATCGTCTGGTACGTAATATCACGGCTGTTACACTTGATCACATAACGCTTGTACCGCTCGTTATGGCGATGCTGCTACGTATGTTGCAAGATCGCCAGCGCAGGCTCTGGCCTTGGGTATTGGCTCAACTGCCTATCGTTATATCCGCTGCCGTGGGCATTGCCAAACACGATGAATTCTACGGCTTTGATTTGACAACTTACTGGCAGTTGGCTGTCATGACCCTCTTTATTATATATTATGTACGCGCGCTGATTCAGTATGGTCGTTGGCTGCGTGAGAACTTTGCGGATATGGAACACAAAGAGGTGTGGCAGAGTCTGCTTTTTGTGGTCGCTCTTTTTATTATTTATGAGGTCTATTTCACCAATCCGGGCGAGATGGTAAGGGAGTATATGTCACAAGTGAACACATTGCTTATCATCGTCTTCCTACTATGGCGCGTGGAGACGCTGCAACAACTGGAGCCCGCTACAGAGGAAAGTGTGGAAGCGCCTAAAGGATTGAACATCGTTGCACTGTTAGAGAAACACTGCGAAGACCGACAACTTTATCTGCAACATGACCTCACCCTACAGCAACTCGCTACAATGATAGGCACTAACCGTACCTATCTCAGTAACTATTTTGCCCAGCAGGGCATTACCTACAATGCCTATATCAATCGCCTGCGTATTGACCATTTCATTCGAATGTATCGTGAAGCAGCAGCATCGTCCCGTTCTGTTACGGCGATGCAAGTCGCCCAACAGAGTGGATTCTATAGTTACAGCACCTTCAGTGCCGCTTTCAAGAAGTTCATGGGTGTTACAGTGACCGCATGGATAGAAAAAGGTTTGTACGAATAAAAATCACCTTATTTTAGTTTTCAGCCATAGGTGAAAGATCTTTCGCCTATAGGTGAACGATCGTGCAGCCGTAGCTGAAAGACCTTGCGGCTGTAGGTGCAAACTTGTTTGAACGTAACTTTCTCCTCGATAGGCGGCACCTTTCGCCTCGTTTGCCCGTACCTATCACCCCGTTTGCTTGGGGGTATCTACCCGATAGGCGGCACCTAACTCAAGAATATTACTTCTTTTTCAGCGTGATATTGCCGTTGCGATCGATGGTGGCTTCGCTATGGGGAACGTCACTATTGGTGAGGTTCATCATCTCGTGGGCGACGCTTTGGTTGGCATCCTTGCGAGGACCAACGCCTTTCTGTTGGAGGAAGGAATGGATCTTACCATTGAGGAAGCGTCCTTGTTTGTCGATTGTGATTTCCACCACAGGGGAGTAGGCGGAGATGCCTGTCAGGCTCATACCATAGGGCGTGCAGAAATTACCAAGGCTATAAGCGATGAAACGACCTTTATAGACTTCCGTAGCACGTACTACATGAGGTCCATGACCATAGACGATATCGGCACCATTGTCGATACAGAAATGGGCGAACTCACGAAGGGAGCCTCTGTCTTCACCCAAGAAACTCTCGGCACCTTGCGGCAGATGGTTCTTGGTACGTCCTTCAGCACCGCCATGGAAGGAAACGATGATGATGTCTGACTTCTTCTTCAGGTCATCGAGGATGCGCTTAACAGTCTGCAGGTCGCGATGCTTCAGCGTGTATTGGTTGTGTCCAAAGGCACACAAGCCGAATTTGATGCCGTTGCGAACGACAACGGCAGACTCTACGTGTCCCTTGATACCTGCGTACTTGATGCCTTGCAGGTTCAGTTGCTTCTCAGTGGAAGCAATACCCTCGGCGCCGAAGTCGTTGGCGTGGTTGTTTGCCATGCTCAGGAAGTCATAGCCTGCGTCTTTCAACAGATGCGAATAACTGGTAGGCGTGCGGAAGGCATAACTGTTGGCACCACCGCTTTTCGTGGTCTTGCCACCATCGAGCAGTGTTCCTTCGAGATTACCCACTGCAATCGTGGCACGCTGGAGGATAGGCTTGACATCACGGAACACCTCTTCACCGTTCTTAGGCGGCAGGGAAATACCCGGATAAGTAGTTCCCATCATGATATCACCTGTCATAGCAACGGTGATAGAATCAGAAAAGCAGGCTACTGCGTAACCTGCTAATATCGTCAATAAAAAAAGTTTTGCTTTCATCTTGTGTTATTTTGCCACACGACGTACACCGATATAACGTCGGGTGTAGTTTCCATCTGTAGAGTTGCTGATCTTCACTCCATTCTTGCTGCTGGCGTGGATGAACACGAAGGTGTCGTTGATGGGGTCGTAGTCGATGACGATACCCACATGACCTACATTGCGACCGGAATTGGGACTGGTGAAGAATACCAAATCACCTGGCTGCATCTCCTCACGACGGATGGGGATGTTGCGGGCATACTGGTCACGTGAAGAACATCCGATAGAGATATTGTTCTGACCATATACGTAACTGGTGAATCCTGAGCAATCGAAGGTATAAGGACCTTTGCTGCCACTGCGATAACGGGCACCTAACAGGGATGTAGCCTTGTTCAGGATGTCGTCAGTCGAAGCAAAGTTCATGTTGACATCATAACCATCAGCATACAGGAAATCGAAGTTGTCGATCTCCTCATAGACAGTCTCCGTACGTTGGATTTTCTTTGCTTTCTTTTTCTTGCCTTTCGCTACAGACACATCCACAGAGGATAATAGCATCAGTAGGATGCAAAAGATAATTTTCTGTTTCATTCTAATGGTTTTTGGTCAGCAGCATCACGCTGCAATGACCGAATTAGTTATATCTCAGAATCTGACCCGGACGAATGCGAGTATTTGATTTGATATGATTCAACTTACAGATAGCACTTACTGTCATACCACGCTTCTTGGCAATGGAAGAAAGGGTCTCACCCTTAGCCACCTTGTGGAAGCGAGTGGTGTGAGTTTTCATACTGCTGCTCTTACTCCTTGCGGGCTGTTCAGATGCAGAAGCATAAGTCTGACGTGCCATGGGAATATCCAAGTCGCCGCTAACAGCAACACCACCTACGCCACGCAGGCGAGTAGCCTCAGCAGACTCACGGTTGTAAGTAGACTTGCGGAATACATAATAGTCGTCTACCACATCCTGATTCTTGAAGTCGAACATCAGGGCAGGGTTCAAGGCGATGCCACACAGACGGGTTTCGAAATGCAGGTGAGAACCAGTACTACGTCCAGTGTTACCACCTAGACCGATAGGATCACCAGCGCGAACTTCCTGATCCTCTGTTACGAGTTGCTTGGACATGTGACCATAGATAGTCTCCAAACCGTTGTTATGGCGGATAACAACATACTTACCATAGCCTTTACCCTCATATCTTACGATACGTACCTTGCCGCTGAAGGCAGCACGGATGGTATCGCCAATATATACCTTAATATCCAGACCTTTATGCTGGCGTCCCCAACGTGCACCAAAGTTAGAGGTGATGACACGACTGGTGGTAGGCATGCAGAAATTCTTCAGGTTGATACGGAAGGTATCAGGCAATACTGATGCCTGATGAGCGTATCTGTTGTTCCAATCGTTATAAAGATCGGCAGCAGGAGAGTCATAACTCTCTGCTTGTATAAGTCTGTGAAGAGCCATACTATCAACGGCTTTCATCTTACGGTCAATGGGGGCCTGACGCGCTAACAAATCCTGTCCCATCATCGGGAGAGAACAAATGGTTGCTACTGTCAGAATAACAAAAGTCTTAAGTTTTTTAATGATCATAAACTAATTAATTTCTATTCGTAATGTGTTCTTTAAAAGAAGAACGCTGCAAAGGTACGAATTATTTTATAAAAAACGAAGGAAATGCAGTGTGCGTTAACACTATTTGTGTGTATTTTAACACTTTACGCTAAGAAATGGCTGCCCAGTTAATATTTGTTTTCCTTAATTGACGCAGTCTGTTCCATAGCAGAAAATACTTGTCGGAATGGCATTCCGGGTCGTCTTCAATGATAGCCTGAGCCTCGTCACGAGCCATCTGAACGAGTTGTCCGTCACGTGCAATATCGGCGATTTTCAAGTCGAAAGCCATACCGCTTTGTTGGGTACCTTCCAAGTCGCCAGGACCTCTTAATTTCAAGTCTGCCTCCGCAATACGGAAACCGTCGTTCGTCTCACACATGATGTCGATACGCTTCTTGGTATCCTCGCCTAACTGGTGGTTGGTCACCAAGATGCAATAACTCTGATCAGCCCCTCGTCCTACACGTCCACGCAGTTGGTGTAACTGACTGAGACCAAAGCGTTGGGCTTCCATAATCACCATCACAGAGGCATTCGGTACGTTGACACCGACCTCAATGACAGTAGTGGCAACGAGCATCTGTGTCTCACCTTTGACGAAACGCTGCATCTCCTCTTCCTTATCCTTGGGTTTCATCTTACCATGCACCTTACTGAGACGGAACTCGGGGAATACTTGTCGTAACACTTCAAAGCCGTCTTCCAAGTTCTTGAGGTCGATACGCTCACTCTCTTCAATTAGTGGGAAGACAATATAAATCTGTCGTCCTTGCTGTATCTGCTTACGCAGACTATCGTATAAAGAAGGAATACTACGGTCGAAGACATGGGTAGTGACGACGGGCTTGCGTCCTGGTGGCAGTTCGTCGATGACACTCACATCCAAGTCGCCATAGAGCGTCATCGCAAGGGTACGAGGAATCGGTGTTGCCGTCATGACGAGTACGTGGGGCGGATTCACATTCTTGCTCCATAACTTGGCGCGTTGAGCCACCCCGAAGCGATGCTGCTCGTCGACAACAACCATGCCGAGGTTGGCAAACTGAACGGTATCTTCGATGACGGCATGGGTGCCTACAAGTATCTGAACACTCCCATCCATCAGTCCGTCGAGTATCTCCTGACGCTTTTTGCCTTTCACAATACCCGTCAACAGTTCTACGCGGATAGGCATGTTACCAAGGAAGTCGCGGATGGTCTGCAGATGTTGTTCGGCAAGGATCTCCGTGGGCGCCATGATACACGTCTGATAGCCGTTGTCAAGGGCAATGAGCATCGACATCAAGGCTACCAATGTCTTACCAGAACCTACGTCTCCTTGCAGCAAACGGTTCATCTGTTTACCAGAACCTGTATCCTTGCGAATCTCACGAATGACGCGTTTCTGGGCTTCTGTCAGTTCAAAGGGCAAGTGACTGAAAAAGAACGTATTGAAGTATTCACCTACCTTCGAGAAGATATATCCGCGATATTTGCGACGATGGTCACTGGCATATCTCAGGATGTTCAACTGGACATAGAAGAGTTCCTCAAACTTCAGTCGCACACGAGCCTGTTCTAACTCCTTGCTGTTCTGTGGATAGTGAATCTTCCGCAAGGCGTCATCGCGACTCATCAGATGCAAACGACTTGTCATGAAGTCGGGAAGAGTCTCAGTGATAGGCTCTTTGATGGTATCAATGAGTGTCTTGACAAGTCGCTCAATACAACGTGAGTTCAAGCCGCTCTTCTTCATCTTCTCTGTTGTATTATAGTAGGGCTGCATCCCCATAGCAGAGAGTTCCAACTTGTCGGCGGCATCGATATCAGGATGTGTCACGTTGATGCGTCCGTTATAGACATTAGGGCGTCCGAAGACCACATATTCCGTATTCGTCTTGTATTGTTGCTTGGCATATTTCCCCCCATTAAACCATGTGAGGTCCATCACCTTGCCACTGCCGTCTGTGAAGTGGGCAACAACCCTTTCCTTACGGGCACTCATCTTGAACGTCTCAAAACTGAGGATATGTCCTTTGACCTGTACGAAAGGCATATCACCAGTGAGTTCACGGATGTTGTAAAGACGGCTGCGATCTACGTGTTTATAGGGATAATACTGCAACAAGTCGCCAAATGTCTGAATACCCAGTTCTTCACTGAGCATCTTCTTCCTATTGGGACCAACCCCAGGGAGATATTGTATGTCTTGTTGCAGAATGTCTGTCATTCTATCAATGCTTCTGCTATCTTCAGGTCGAAAGGAGTGGTAATCTTGATATTCTCACGATTGCCCTCTACCAATGTTATCTCATGCCCATAACTTTCCACCACACTGGCATCATCCGTGAAGTTGTCGTTATAGGGTTGACGGTTGGCGGCTTTGAGCAGTTGGATATCAAATGTCTGTGGAGTCTGCACGAGACGATAGTCATTACGAGGAACTGTCTCAGAGATAAGAGGTAAGAGGTTGGAAGTAAGAGGTGAGAGGTGTCGAAGGGTTTCGACCACAGAGATGACAGGAATGACTGCCTTCTTCTGACGTGCCGTCTCATAGCAGTTGCGGATCACCTCGATAGCAGGGAAGGGACGTACACCATCGTGTACTCCCACCACACCTTCAGCATCGTCAGGAATCAAGGCAAGACCATGTTGTACAGAGTGGAAACGCGTCTCTCCACCGTCTGTCATCTGGTAATCTACCTTAAAGTCATATTCCTGACAGAGTTGTTTCCAATAGTCTTGTTGTGCTTGAGGTAACACTAAGATAATCTGTAGGGTAGGGGAATACTCGCGGAAGCGTTCCAGCGTCCGCATCAGAATGGGTCTTCCACCTATCGGCAGGAACTGCTTGGGAATATCGCCTCCCATGCGCAGTCCTTTACCTCCTGCTACAATGATGACGTAATCCATGAATATTATTTCTCGTTCATCAGGTGTGTGAAACGCATACCTTCAGCAATCTGACTGGCTATCTGAGGACCAACAAGTTGACCTAACAAATCATAGGCAAATGGGAAAGCGGCAGCAGGACCTTCTCCCGTTGTGATATTACCATCTACCGTGATAAGTCTTCCTGTGTAGGTTGCCTTCGTGAGCATCTTTTCAAAACCAGGATAACAAGTGGCAAGTTTGCCGTCAAGGATACCCAGTTGGGCTAATACGACAGCAGGTGACGCACAGATAGCAGCAATCTTCTTACCCTTCTCTGCCTGAGCCAATACAGCCTTGCGGACACCCTCATGCTCATAGAGGTTTGACGCTCCAGGCATTCCGCCTGGGAGGAACAGCAAGTCGGCATCACTGACATCTACATCCTCGATGAGGGTATCTGCCATGATACGTACACCATGTGCGGACTCTACTAGAAAGTCGCCCATCACACTGACAGTCGTCACATCCACACCACCACGACGCCATACGTCGATGGGAATCAGCGCCTCGACATCTTCGAAGCCGTCTGCTAAGAATACATATACCTTTGCCATAGTCTATTGTAATGCTTGTAGATATTGCTTGATAGTCTCACGGAGTCCCATATACAGGGCATCGCAGATGATGGCATGTCCGATGGACACCTCATCTGTCCAAGGAATCATCTGATGATAGTAGTGCAGGTTTTCCAAAGAGAGATCATGACCGGCATTCAGTCCCAGTCCTACTTCCTTTGCTTTCTCGGCAGCAGCGATAAAAGGAGCGATGGCAGCCTCACGATTAGCGGCATAGCCAGACGCATAAGGCTCTGTATAGAGTTCCACACGATCGGCTCCACATGCTTTGGCACCCTCTACCATCTTAGGATCGGGGTCCACAAAGATACTGGTACGAATGCCTGCTGCCTTGAACGTGCGACAAACATCTGTCAGGAAAGTCATGTTCTCAATCGTGTCCCATCCGTGATTACTCGTTAGTTGGTCATGTCCGTCAGGTACCAGTGTTACCTGTTTGGGTATTACTTCCAATACCAAATCAATGAAGGAATCGATGGGATTACCTTCGATATTGAATTCAGTAGTGATCAGTGGTTTCAATTCGCGCACATCCTGATAGCGGATATGTCGCTCATCAGGTCGAGGGTGAACGGTAATGCCTTGAGCACCAAACATTTCTGCGTCATGTGCAACAGCGAGCACATTGGGGTTGTTGCCTCCTCTCGCATTGCGAAGAGTGGCTACTTTGTTGATATTTACACTGAGTTTTGTCATCTTCTTTATTAAATTTTAGTCTCAGATATGCGCGTTTTCACCAAAAATCTGTATCTTTGCGCACATAATACACGGCAAAGATACTAAATGTTTGTCAAATAACGGATAAAACTAACAGATTTTTTATGACCTCACGAAAACTACGTTTTGCAATTTTCGGCAATACCTACCAGCCGAAGAAGTCTGTTTCCGTTCAGAAGATACTGGCTTGTCTCTCTGAACGTAAGGCCGATGTCTATGTGGAAAGCGAGTTCTATGATTTCCTTTGTCAAGGACAACATTTGGATGTGGCGGCGACAAAAGTGTTCAAAGGCAGCGACTTTGATGCCGATTTTGTCATCTCGATGGGAGGTGACGGTACCTTCCTTCGTGCTGCGAGTATTGTGGGGGATAAACAGATACCTATCTTGGGTATCAATATGGGACGTCTGGGTTTCCTTGCCGATATCAGTGCAGGGGAGATAGAACAGATTATCAGGGCACTCTATGAGGGTGACTATTCGATAGAGACGCGTGCTGCTATTAAGGTGGAGACAGACGGAAAGCCTTTGGAAGGTTATGACTGTGCACTGAATGATGTGGCTATTTTGAAACGTGATAACGCTTCGATGATTTCTATACGTGTCACAGTGAATGGGGATTATCTGACGACCTATCAGGCTGATGGACTGGTGGTTAGTACTCCAACAGGTTCAACGGCATATTCTCTGTCAGTCGGTGGACCGATTATCGTTCCGGGTACTTGTGTGTTCTCGATGACGGCTGTTGCTCCTCATTCGCTGAATATCCGTCCGATTGTAATTCCTGACAAGGCAGAAATCAATCTGAAGGTGGAGAGTCGTTCACATAATTTCCTGGTAGCCCTTGATGGACGCTCTGAGAATTGTACAGAAGATACCCACCTGACATTACGTAAAGCGCCCTATCTAGTAAGGGTGGTCAAGCGTGCAGGTACCAGGTATTTCCATACCTTGCGTGAGAAAATGATGTGGGGAGCCGATCAGCGTGGCTAATCTCTCTGTGTAAACTATCCCTTATTCTTTAGGCAGTTTCAGAATGAACCTGCTGCCCTCCTTGTAGGTGGTGTCAAGTATGACATCACCACCCATTTGACGGGCAATACGACGAGAAAGAGGAAGTCCAAGACCAACACCTTCTTTGTAGACATCTACTTTGTAGAAATGCTCAAAGATCTTCTCTTCTTCACCTTCTTTGACTCCTTTACCGGTATCTGTCACACAGAAACATACCATATCAGAATCCATCTCATCGTGACGACAAGAAAGGGTTACTGAACCATGTTCTGTGAATTTGCAGGCATTGTTAAGCAGATTATTGAGAATTTTTTCTATCTCTCGTCTGTTAGTCTGAATCCTGTAACTGTCTTTCAGGTTGGTCTCGAAACGGAGGTCGAAACTTCTCTCCTTTTCTTCAAAGGGTCGCAATACCTGTCTTGCTAATTCATTACAACTGATATAGTCGTTCTTGTCGATATAGTTGATGCTTTCCTTACTAGAGATGTCGAGAATCTCATTGATGATGCGAACAATATTGTTGGAACTGTTGGCAATGCGAGATGCCATCTCAGCACGTTCCTCATCGTCCATCTTGACATTAGGATCACCAATCACCTGAGCGAAGCCACTGATGATATTCAAAGGTGTACGTACCTCATGACTCATGTTCTGAATGAAGTTGATCTTCATGCGCTCAGCCTCTTGTGCCTTGTCGCGTGCAATCATCAGTTCACGATTCTGTTGTTGCAACTTCTTCGTGTATTTCCTTTTGTGTCGCTGGCAAGCGGCAAAGGGCATCAGACAAGCAACGGGAACCAAGGCGAGCATACTCCATTTCATACGTTTCGAACGTTCGCTGCATTCCTCTTTCTGCATCTCTGCGAGGGCAAGGTCACTGGCGGATCCCATCATCTCCTCACTCATGATGACATTATTGACAGAGTCTTTTACACTGGCATAGCGTTTCTGTGCCTCAAAGGCTTTCATGGTATCACCTGCCATCTCGTAGATCTCTGTCTGGAACTTATATTGGTCTGTCGTGTTAGTCAGTAAGTTGGTGAGTCGGATCGCCTCTCCATAATGGTGGTCAGCGATGTTCTTACAGATTCTGACATAATGGTAGTAGGTGGGACTGAATTCATCACCCAAGGTGTCCTTGAGTTTCATATACTCATGATAGGCTTTGTTGAGCGTACCCCAGTCACGCATGGCATAGGCAACAATCACTTTGAAGCCAATGGCATCACTGTATTCGTACTTTCCACCATTTGCCTTGATGATGTCGATAGCACAGTTCAAGTGCTTCATCGCATCCTCAGGATGAGTATCCATCTCAATATTGGCAAGATCAAGATAAATGTTGACGAGGTTGATGGGTTGGGAGTGGTCTACCTCTTCCAAAGCACGCTCAAAGTATTGGTGGGCAAGGGTAAGATTGCCGCGAAGTGAATAAATAATACCCAACAGATGGGTGGCACTGTAGTATTCGTCTTCTGCCTTCCGCTTCTTCATGTCATTGCGCATCGTCGTTGTCTTGCGCATGGCACGATAGAAATGGTTATGGTTGACATCATACAATATTTCGTGTTCCCATCCTTTATAATATAGATGCAAGTTGCCCGCCTTGGCGTAATAGTCTCGATAGTTCTGTACTGCTATATAAAATGCACCTTCGTTGTCAGAATTGAAGTATTTTCTTACTTCGTTGAGCAGATATGTGCTCGTTGTGTCTTGTTTTTGAGTCTGTGCCAACGACGAGGTTGGTATCCAGACAAGCATAAGAAGAACAATAGCAATAAATTGCCTGTTAAAATCCTTTAGTTTCATGTATTTGGGTTTATGGTTGTGCAAAGATAAGCATTTTATTTGAAACAACCATCTATTCCTGTAAGAAAAATTCAATTTAGTGTAAAAATAACGCTTATTGATGCGTACGCGTATAATATATAAGGTGGAAATGTTAAAGTTTACTTTTTTACAAAAAAAGTTGCCGAATTATTTGGTGGGTATTCTTATTTGCATTACTTTTGCAGTGTACTATTAAAGTAATACACTAATACAGTCAAAGAATAAGTCATCAATAAAACAAAAAAGACGTATGATTAACGTACAGAACATCAGTTACAAATACAAGGGTCAGAAGACGCTCGTGTTTGATGGATTCAATCTTCAGTTGGAAGAGAATCGAATCTATGGCTTGCTGGGTAAGAACGGCACAGGTAAGTCTACGCTACTTTATCTACTTTCAGGACTTCTTCGACCAATAGCAGGTACTGTTGAGGTAGATGGAAAACAGTCTTTCAAGCGCAATCCATTGATGTTGCGCGATATCTTCCTCGTGACAGAAGAGTTTGAGTTACCTAACATCCGTCTATCAGAATATGCAAATCTCTATCGTCCGTTCTATCCTAACTTCTCTGATGAGGTACTGGATAACTGTTTGAGAGATTTCGAAATGGATCGCAACGTGAAACTCAACGAACTCTCTATGGGTCAGAAGAAAAAGGCTTATATGTCGTTTGCGATGGCAACGAACACTAAGTTCCTTTTCATGGATGAGCCTACTAACGGACTTGACATTCCTTCGAAGTCACAGTTCCGTAAGGTCATTGCCCAGAACATGACAGAAGATCGTACAGTGATTATCTCTACCCATCAGGTACACGATGTAGAGGCTTTGCTCGACCATATTCTGATTCTCAACCAGCGCTCATTGCTGCTTAATGCCAGTGTCTCTGAGATTACTGACAAATACACGTTCGAGTATCGCTCACCACAGGAGATGGACGATACCGTACTCTATGCTGAACCTTCGTTGCAAGGCAATGCTGTTATCACTTCTCGTAAAGAAGGAGATGCTGAGACACAGATTAACCTCGAACTATTGTTTAACTTTATAACTCTGGAAAAATGAATAACTTCAATTTAAAAAGATTCGGACAGGCACTGAAGTGCCAATTCATGGTAACACGTCATTCATGGATTCGTCTCTTTGGTATCTATACATTTGTGATGTTTATGGCCAACCTGTTCTTTACAAGACTCGCATGGAGAGGCTATGATGATTTGGCAAAGAATTATGGAGAGGACATGGTTTATAGTACCTATAGTCACGTCGTCGACCAAACATCTGTCTTTGGCGTCATTTTCTTTTGCTTTGCGATGCTCTTTGGGGCTTGCTATCTTTTCTCTCAGTTGAAGGATACGCGCAAGCGTTCTGCCTATCTGTTGTGGCCAGTCTCTAACTTAGAGAAGTATATTATCTGTTTATTGCACTCCATCGTACTCATGGCAATCATTACCATAGGTGCTTATCTGCTTGCCGATACTCTTCGTGTTCTGGTGGATTTCATAACAGGACGTGTCATTATATGGGGATTTCCAATGACTTTCAATGTAGATCCTGAGCATAATACACCTTGCCTGCTTCTCTTATTTGCCTTTGGTATGGTATTTTATATCCATTCGCTCTATATTCTGGGTGGCACTTTGTTCCGTCGTCAACAGTTTTTATTTACGAGCATTGTCTTCCTGATTGGTCTTATTCTCGTGATTATGCTTCTCA
The DNA here is from genome assembly GCA_045225255.1 of Prevotella sp. Taxonomy (GTDB): domain Bacteria; phylum Bacteroidota; class Bacteroidia; order Bacteroidales; family Bacteroidaceae; genus Prevotella. Next base: position 24,169 of record JBGVBD010000190.1, read on the forward strand.
AACAGTCTGTTGAGTGGTTTGGTTGGAATCCTGGGGATATGGTTTCTTATCATGGTGATGAGTATCATTTTCATTGGACGTTCTATATGTTTACAATTCTTTTCTATCTCTTGATTACCATTCATTATTGGCTTTCGTATCGTTTCTTCTGCCGCATGCAGGTGATTAACAATAAATGGTTGAACGTATGATTTTCACAAACGATAAAGCAATCTACTTGCAGATGGCGGATCGTCTTTGTGACGAGATACTGGCAGGTAGTTACAAGGACGACGATCGTATTCCTTCTGTGCGTGAGTATGCCGTACTCTTGGAGGTGAATACCAATACCGCAGTGAAGGCTTACGACGAACTGGCTCGCGCTGATGTGATTTATAACAAGCGTGGACTCGGTTACTTCGTAAAACCTGGAGCCCGTGAACAGATTCTGGCAGAGCGTAAGCGTGAGTTCGTTGAACAGCAACTGCCTGAGATGTTTCGACAGATGAAATTATTAGGAATAAAAAAAGAGGAGGTTTGCAACCTTTTCGATGCTTCTAACGTCTAACAGATAGAAATATATATTAGTTAAAGGTAAAAAGTAAAGGTGATACATTTAAAAGACATCAACAAAACTTACCAGGGTGCCCAGCCGCTTCATGTGCTGAAAGGTATCTCACTCGATATCCAAAAAGGCGAGTTTGTCAGTATCATGGGCGCGTCTGGCTCTGGAAAGTCCACCTTATTAAACATCTTAGGTATTCTGGATAACTATGACAGTGGTGAGTATCTTCTTAATGGAGTACCTATCTGGGGACTGTCAGAGTCGAAGGCTGCCGAGTATCGTAATCGGATGATCGGATTCATCTTCCAGTCGTTCAACTTGATTTCGTTCAAGACAGCAGTAGAAAATGTGGAGTTGCCGCTCTTCTATCAAGGGGTGTCGCGAAAAAAGCGACACACCCTTGCTTTGGATTATCTGGAAAGACTGGGACTTTTGGATTGGGCGAATCATTACCCCAACGAGTTATCAGGTGGACAGAAACAGCGTGTGGCTATTGCACGTGCGCTGATTACAAAACCTCAGATTATCCTTGCTGATGAGCCAACAGGTGCGCTCGACTCAAAAACTTCTGTAGAGGTGATGCAACTACTGAAACAGTTGAATCAGGAAGATGGTATGACACAGATTATCGTGACCCACGATCCTAATGTGGGTGCGCAGACAAATCGCATTATCCGTATCAAAGATGGAGTTATTGAAGGAAATATGGCAGACGGCGCAGCGCAATAAGTTACGTACAGCGTTGACGGGTTTTGCTGTGGCATGGGGTATCTTCATGCTGATTGTCCTTTTGGGTGCGGGTAATGGACTTATCAATGCGACGATAGGACAGAACAAACGTTTCCTTTCTTCTGCAATAGTCGTTTATGGAGGTGAGACCTCGAAAGCCTATCAGGGTATGAAGGAAGGTCGTTGGATACGCCTTCAGAAGCGGGATATCAATACCACTGAAACGGAATTCAAGGAAAATGTTGATGAGGTGGGTGCACAATATCGTACCAGTGCTACTATCAGTTTGGGACAACAATATATCACCCCTTCTATCTGTGGTGTCTATCCGAACCATATCAAGATTGACAAAATGGAGATGCTTTATGGTCGTTTTATCAACGATATCGATGTAAAGGAGAGCCGTAAAGTGTTGGTCATGAGTAATAAGCAGGTCAAGGAGTTGCTCAACGTGCAAGGTTCTATGGATAATGCCCAATTGGCATCATTCATCGGACGTTTTGTAAAGGTGGGCGACTTTGCCTTCAAAGTGATAGGTATCTACCAGGAAGAGGAGAACGGACGTGCTGATGTTTTCTCATCGTATTCGGCTATCAAGAATATCTATGGAGCCAACAGCGATGATGCAGGACGCATAGAATTTACTTTCCATGGTCTGACAACGGAGAAGGCTAATGAAGACTTTGAGAAGGAGTATCGCCAGCGCATCAATGCCAACCACCAAGCACATCCTGAAGACGAGAGTGCAATCTGGATTAATAACCGTTACAGACAGAGTTTGCAGATGGATACAGCAACATCCATTATTCGTACTGCCTTATGGATTGTAGGACTTTTTACGTTACTCTCTGGTATTGTAGGTGTCAGCAATATCATGCTCATTACCGTGAAGGAGCGTACCCATGAGTTCGGCATCCGCAAGGCAATAGGTGCAAAGCCTTGGAACATCCTGAGACTGATTATCGTTGAGAGTGTGATCATCACCACCTTCTTTGGATACATAGGAATGGTATTGGGTGTTGCCGCCAATGAGTATATGGATGCCACGTTAGGACATAACGTGACAGATGCGGGTCTCTTTAAGATGACCATCTTCCAGGATCCTACCGTTGGTCTTGACGTATGTATTGAAGCTACGATTGTAATGGTGATTGCTGGAACCATTGCGGGATTGATTCCTGCCTTCAAAGCAAGTAGAATACGCCCCATCGAGGCCTTAAGAGCAGATTAATATGAGATTAGATTTAGATACATATAGAGAGATACTCGATACGCTGACTCGCAATAAGGCGCGTTCATTCCTGACGGGCTTTGGTGTGTTCTGGGGTGTCTTCATGCTTGTAGCCTTGATAGGTGGTGGACAGGGTATGAAGGAATTACTGAACAAGAACTTTGCAGGTTTCGCCACCAATTCTGCTATCGTATGGGCACAACCGACGAGTAAGGCATATAAGGGCTTTCGTAAGGGTCGCTATTGGAATATGGATTATAAAGATGTGGAGCGACTGAAACTTCAGATTCCTGAACTCGATGTGGTAACCCCCGTATTGTTTGGCAATAGTAGTTTTGCTTATTATGGAGACCGAAAGGCGAACATCAGCGTGACGGGTGTGGAACCTTCCTATCGTGCCATTCAGGATCCCTTGATGCGTTACGGACGCTATATCAACGAGATGGATATCAAGCATTGCCGTAAGGTATGCGTCATCCAAAAGAAGGTCTATCAGGCTCTTTTCAAAGATGGTGGCGATCCCTGTGGCAAGTCTATCCGTATCGACTCTACTTACTATCAGATTGTAGGTGTTGATTTCAATTCGGCAGAAGGTATTTCCTTTACAGGAGAACCAGGTGCAGGTATCAGTCTGCCGTTCTCACAGATGAAACAAGTCTACAACTATGGTAATCAGGTACATTTGATTGGTGTGACAGGTCGCCCTGGTGTGGTGATGTCGAAAGTGACAGACCGTATCCGCGAAACCGTTGCCAGAGCACATTATATTGATCCTACCGACGAACAAGGTGCGATGGTATTCAATGCAGAGGTTGTCTTTCAGGTACTTGACAATCTGATGAAGGGTGTGAATATCCTCATCTGGTTGGTAGGTCTTGGTACATTGCTTGCGGGTTCTATCGGTGTATCGAACATCATGATGGTGACTGTACGTGAGCGTACCACGGAGATTGGTATCCGTCGTGCTATCGGTGCTACACCCAAGATGATTCTCTCGCAGATTATCAGTGAGAGTATTGTACTGACCTTAGTGGCAGGTATGAGTGGCATCTTCTTCGGCGTCATGATCCTACAGATGCTGGAGATGGGTAATACGGAAGACGGTATTGTGATGGCTCACTTCCAAGTGGGCTTTTGGACAGCCATTGCTGCTGCCTTGATGGTTAGCATGATGGGTGTGTTGGCGGGATTGGCTCCAGCGGCACGTGCTATGAGTATCAAACCTGTTGATGCGATGAGGGATGAATAATCCAATGATACAGAAAATTCAGAAAAAAACAAAATAATTATGAAGAAGTACAGAAAACTGATTATTGCAGCAATCATTGCCTTTATCTTCATTGGAACTTTCGTGTTCCTGTGGCAGAAATCACAACCCAAGGAGATTGTGTACAATGAGTTTACACCTGAGATGAACGAGGTGAAGAAGACAACTATCATCACAGGTAAGATTGAACCTCGTAACGAGGTAAACGTAAAACCGCAGATTAGTGGTATCATTACAGAGTTGCTCAAGGAACCGGGCGACTATGTGCAGGCTGGTGAGATTATTGCCAAAGTGAAGGTGATTCCTGATATGGCACAACTCAGTTCTGCAGAGAGTCGTGTACGTCTTGCCGACCTGAATCTTCAACAGGCGAAGATTGACTATGAGCGTGAGAAGAACCTCTATGATCAGAAGTTGGTATCGGCAGACGAATACGATAAGATTGCCCAGCAGTTAAAACAGGCAAAGGAGGAATTACTTGCCTCGGAGGATGCCTTACAGGTAGTTCGTGATGGTGTTTCGAAATCGAATGCGAAGGCATCCAGCACCCTCATCCGCTCTACCATCAGTGGTGTTATCCTTGATATCCCTGTGAAGGTGGGTAACAGCGTCATTCTCTCGAATACCTTCAATGATGGTACTACCATTGCCAGTGTCGCCAATATGAACGATCTCATCTTCCGTGGTAATATCGATGAAACAGAGGTCGGTCTGCTCTCTAATGGTATGCCGATGAAGATTACCATTGGTGCTTTGCAGGATTTGAAATTCGATGCTAACTTGGAGTATATCTCGCCAAAGGCTGTTGAGAGCAATGGTGCTAACCAGTTTGAGATCAAGGCTGCTGTCAAGGTATCAAAAGACGATAAGATCCGTTCGGGTTATTCTGCCAATGCGGAGATTGTATTGGCTCAGATTCAGAAGGCTTTGACCATCCCCGAAAGTGCTATTGAGTTCTCTGGTGATTCCACCTTTGTATATGTTATCACAGGTAAGGGTGCCCAGAAGAAGTATGAGCGCCGTCAGGTAACGACAGGTCTGAGTGATGGTGTGAATATCGAGATTAAGAAGGGATTGACCACCAAGGATAAGGTACGTGGCCCTGAGATAGTAACAGAAACGAAAGAGAATTAAGAAAGGTAAAAAAGTAAAAAGGTAAAAAAGTAGAAGTAATGATGAAGATATATAAGATAAAGGTTCAAGGGTGGGTGAAGGTTTTACCTTTTTACCTCTTTACCCTTTTACCTTTAAATGCGCAAAAGCAGTGGACGCTTCGCGAGTGTACGGAGTATGCTGTCAGTCATAACCTTCAAATCAAACAGCAGGACAACCAACGCCGTCAACGTGAGTTGCAGTTGTCAACGGCAAAGAACAGTCGTTTGCCAGACTTGAGTGGTAGCGTGGGAGAGAGTTTCTCTTTCGGACGCGGACTGACGATGGATAACACTTATACTAACCGCAGTACGAGCAGTACGTCATTCAGTATTGGTACGAGTGTACCTCTGTTCACTGGTTTCCAGATTCCTAATAATATCAAACTCAACCAACTCAACTTAGAGGCGGCTACGCAGGACTTGGAGAAAGCAAAGAACGATATCCGTATGCAGGTGGCACAGGCTTATGTGCAGATTCTCTATGATATGGAGATTGCCGATGTGGCAGCACGTCAGGTGGAGATCGACTCTATGCAGGTAGCCCGTTTGCAGGCTTTCTTGGAGAACGGTAAGGCGAGTGGGGCAGAGTTGTCACAACAGAAGGCGACGCATGCACAGAGCATGTTGACAGCGACGCAGGCTCAGAACAATCTTCAGTTGTCAATACTTGCCTTGACACAGTTGCTGGAGTTGCCGACACCCGAAGGCTTCTCAATTGTTCGCCCTAATGTTCCGAGTAATCTGAATATCCCAATTAATCCGGACCAGATTTATCAGGAATCACTTCTCTTCAAACCGGAAGTCAAAGCGGAGCAACTACGCTTGGATGCAACAGAGAAGAGCATCAAGATTGCACAGGCAGCCCTATATCCGACACTCTCGCTGAGTGGTGGTTTACAGACTAATTACTATAAGACGGGTGGAATACCGTCGGAGAGTTTCTCTTCTCAGTTGAAGAATAACTTCTCGCAGTATATCGGACTGAATCTGAATATCCCTATCTTCAATCGTTTCTCTACGCGCAACAATATCCGTTCGGCACGTATCGATCGTGAAAACCAGCAGTTGCAGTTGGATAACGTGAAGAAGAATCTTTATAAAGAGATTCAGCAGGTGTATTATAATGCGGTGGCTGCCCAGGCAAAGTATGAGAGTTGTGAGGTGGCTCGCCAATCGAGTGAGGATGCCTTTACGCTGACGCAGGCGAAATACGAGAACGGCAAGGCGAATATCACGGAGTTCAACGAAGCAAAGAACCGTTTCCTGAAAGCAGAGAGTGATCTCGTTCAGGCACGTTATGAATATCTTTATCAGACAAGTCTCCTCGATTTCTATCGAGGCAAACAACTGTCATTCTAATAAACACTCTCTTGTTTATAAAACAGAAAGGCGGAGCGCTGTGAAGCGTTCCGCCTTTTGTCTTTGTTATCTTACTATGACCTTCTTGCCGTTAAGGATATAGATACCCTTTCTTGGTGTCTTCACCTCTCGACCGTTTAGGTCGTAATACTTGTCACATCTTCCTTCTGACATCTTACCTCTTACTTCTATGATGCCAGAACTACCTTCCGCGAAGTTCTTCAGTTCATAGAGTGCAGACAGAGCGCGACCGGTCTTGTAGTGGAATAGGGCGGCGTTCCAATAGCCACTGGTAAAGTCCTTGCTCCAGTTTTCAGTGCCGTTCTTGAAAACGATGTTGTTGAGCGTGTATTCGGGATACCACCAGAATAAGCCGTTGACATTGGGATGCGTTTTGAGGGTTGTTATCAGGTCGGCTGTGAATTTCTGCTGTCCGCTTTCGGATATAGGCCACGTACTGCTATAGTTGTATTTCGCCCCAGAGAGTTGCCATTCGAATCCATAACCTGTCTCGACAATCATAATCTTCTTGTCGGGATGGTCAGTCTCTAAAGTTGTTAACGTGGAGCCGAGTGTGGCGAGTGTGCCATGATAGTCAGGATAATAACTCAAACCGATGATGTCGTAATTAACATCTTGATATTTCTTCAGTTGGTTGTAGAACTTGGGTACGTCGGCAGGAGCATGCATCTCGGTGTGGATAATAATTTGTGCCTGGGGACATTCCTCGTTGCAGGCTTTGATGGCACTAGCAAGATATCCGGCAAAAGAGTCCCACGATCCTCCTGAGGGAGCACCACCGCCTGCATAGATTTTGCCTGTGGGCCACAGCATACCTGTCGTTATCTCATTGCCTGTCTGGATAAAGTCTGGTTCTGCACCTGCCTGTTTTAGTTCCTGCAGACACGCTTTCGTGTATTCGGCTATCTTTGCCGTCATATCCTCGACGGAAAGACTATTCCATGCCGATGGCGTGGCGTGTTGACCAGGGTCTGTCCATGTGTCACTATAATGGAAGTCAAGTACGAAACTGAAACCTGCATCTTTGATACTTTTGCCCAAAGTCTTCACGTATTCTAAGTCTTGTATGACACCTTCTTTCCTTTCAGATGCTGATGCTTTCGAAGGGTCTACAAACAAACGGACACGCATGGCGTTCCATCCTTGTTGTTTGAAAAAAGCAAGCGGTTCAACTTCTGCTCCGTCTTTGTCTTTATATACGGCTCCTTGGTCTTGGAACTTCTTCAGCATCGATATGTCGCCCCCCACATATTTCTGTGCGAAGCAGCAGATGGGTGCCCATAGCAAAATTAGTAGTGTCTTCTTCATATAATTGTAGTTCTGGTTTTAATTATCAATTATCAATTATCAATTATCAATTATCAATTATTAATTATCAATTACTAATTATTTCTTATGCCTCTTTGCCCGTTGCTCACGGTATTTGGCTTTCTGACGAGCAGAGCCGCTACCGTGGGCACCAGTGATATATTTCTTTTTCTTCGCCTTCGTCCTTACCTTGTCTTCTTCCTTACGAGGTCCACCACCCCGTCCGAAGGAAATACCATTCACAAGGATATCTTCGAAGTCAGATTCTTTACTCATAACTTATCAATTTTGAATGTTGAATGTTGAGTGTTGAATGGTCGCCTTTGGCGATGATCAATGAAAAATTGAGAATTCTACATTCAAACATCGCAGCGAAGCAAGAATCATTCCACACTTCACACTCCACACTCCACATTGTTAGTGATGGAACAATCTTACTCCTGTAAACGCCATGGCGATACCGTATTTGTCGCACGTCATGATGACATGGTCGTCGCGGACGGAGCCACCAGCCTGGGCAATGAACTCCACACCACTCTTATGGGCGCGCTCGATATTGTCGCCGAAGGGGAAGAAGGCGTCAGAACCTAATGCTACCTTCGTGTTCTTGGCAATCCATGCTTTTTTCTCTTCCATCGTCAGCACCTCAGGCTGTTCAGTGAAGAACTGCTGCCAAGCACCGTCACGCAATACGTCGTCGTGCTCGTCCTCAGAGATATATACGTCGATGGTGTTGTCACGATCAGCACGGCGGATACCTTCCTTGAAAGGCAATGCCATCACTTTCGGATGTTGGCGCAACCACCAGATATCGGCTTTGTTACCTGCCAGACGAGTGCAGTGGATACGGCTCTGCTGACCAGCACCGATACCGATAGCCTGTCCGTCCTTCACATAGCATACACTGTTCGACTGGGTATATTTCAAAGTAATCAGCGCAATAATCAGGTCGCGCTTGGCTTCCTCTGTAAATGTCTTGTTCTGTGTGGGGATATTCTCGAAGAGAGCAGGGTCGTCGAGTTTGATTTCGTTACGTCCTTGTTCGAAGGTGATGCCGAACACCTGCTTGCGCTCTACGGGCTCGGGCTGATAGTTCGGATCAATCTTAATGACGTTATACGTACCCTTGCGCTTGTCCTTCAGAATCTCGATAGCCTCGGCAGTGAAGTCGGGAGCAATCACACCGTCGCTTACCTCACGCTTCAACAGCAATGCCGTCGTAGCATCGCAGGTATCGCTCAGTGCCACGAAGTCACCATACGACGACATACGGTCGGCACCACGGGCACGAGCGTATGCACAGGCAATAGGACTCTCGTCCAATCCCTTTACGTCATCTACGAAGTATATCTTCTTCAGCGTGTCGCTCAACGGCAGACCGACGGCAGCACCCGCAGGGCTGACGTGCTTAAACGAGGCAGCAGCAGGCAGACCAGTGGCAGCCTTCAGTTCCTTCACCAGTTGCCAGGCATTAAAAGCGTCGAGGAAATTGATATATCCTGGGCGACCGTTAATCACTTCGATAGGGAGTTCGCCTTCCGTCATGAAGATGCGTGAAGGCTTCTGATTCGGATTACATCCGTACTTCAACTGTAGTTCTTTCATTGCTTCTTATTGTTTTTTCGTTTCTGCCTGCAAAGGTAGTGCAAATTGAGAGAAATACCAAATTTATTTAGGTATTTCCGAAATGCAGCCTATCTTCGACCAAAGGTCAAAGGTACAAAACTTAATTCTTATATCTAAAGGAATAAGCGTTTTTTAAAAAACGATTAGATAATTGATAATGGATAGTTGATATAGGCAGAATTATAGATTTTAACCCCTGAATCAGGGAATTTATGCTAAATTGTTGCGCAGAAACTGCATTTTTTAAATAAAGTGTTGCTCATGTGCAACATTTTTATTATCTTTGCACCATAAAATAGATTTCTTATGGACGCATTATTCAGAAAAAGTGACAGACTATTAGCCAATACATCAACGGAAATCATCCGTGATAAGATGAATGAAATCCACTGGAATGCCCAACTTATAAGTATTATGGGTGCCAAAGGTGTGGGAAAATCTACGCTCATCAAACAGTATTTGAAACAGAACTATAATCCTGGCGACCGCTGTGTATTATACTGCTCGGCTGATACCGTTGATTTCTCAATGCGTACGCTTGTGAGTTTAGCAGAAGAATTCGTGATTCGTGGAGGTGAACTATTGGTGATAGATGAGATTCATAAATACAAATCTGGTAATTCGGACTGGAGTCGTGAGATAAAAGAAATCTACGAATTGTTCCCTAATTTGAAGATGATAGTGAGCGGTTCTTCTCTTCTTCGTCTGAGAGAAGGTGACGCAGACTTATCGCGTCGTGCCATTAAATACACGATGTCTGGACTTTCTTTTCGCGAAGCACTTCGATTCTATCATGGTCTGACTTTTCCTCAATGGTCGTTGGAAGATATTTTGACGCATCCACACGACTTGTGGCAGACGGTTTCCTCGAAGTGTAAGCCTGTCGTTCTGTTTAAAGAATATCTCGAAAAAGGCTATTATCCTTTCCTGTTGGAGGGAGAAGGCGAGTATTATACGAAAATCGAGCAAGTGGTAAACTACATCATCGAAACTGAATTGCCTCGAATCTGTAAGGTCGATGTTGCCAACGTCAGAAAACTGCAAGCACTTATCTCACTTATTTGTAGTGAGGTTCCCTTTGAATTGAATGCGAACAGAATTGCTGCTGCCCTTGAGATCGGTCGTGACACCGTGGTGGAATACCTCAAATATCTGGGTGATGCCAAGGTGCTAAACCTGTTATATTCCGACAAAAAGAAAATAGGAAAACTATCCAAACCTGACAAGGTCTATCTGGAGAATCCTAACATCCTATATGCTCTGGCTCCAACAAAGGTGGAAATAGGCACTTTGCGCGAAACCTTTGCCATAGGCAGTCTTTCAGAGTCTCACAGCGTTGAATATGGTAAGGCACAGGGAGACTTCAAAGTGGATTCCAAATATACCTTTGAAATAGGTGGTCGCAGTAAAGACTTCTCGCAGATAGCAGGCATGAAAGACTCCTATATCTTCGCTGACGATTGGGATATGCCAGAAGGAGCCAAACTCCCCCTTTGGATGCTTGGGTTCCTGTATTAGTTGGTAGATTAGAGATAGGTGCCGCCTATCCACCCGATACCCCCAAGCAAACGGGTCGATAGGTACGATGTATCCATGCGAAAGGTGCCGCCTATCTCATAGAAAAGTGGCGGTTTTCTCACAAAAATAAGCCAAAAACACCATTCGTCGTCACTGACGTCACGCCGTCGTCACGCGTAATTCCCTGATTATCAACGAGTGTTACGTTGTGACGACGGTGACGTTAAATTTAAAACTTTATGTAGAAGAATGGAGGTGAATTCAATATACTATTTACTTTAATGCCACTTTTTT
>JBGVBD010000191.1:0-19885 GCA_045225255.1 Prevotella sp.
ATACGACCGCATCGAACATCCGTATCGTCGAAGTCGGCGAGTACGAGAAGGAAGTCCCTTGGGACGAATGGTGCGAACTGAGCAAGAGCATTGACGAGACCATCAAGGAACTTGATGCACAAAATCAGCCCAAAACGTGGTACAAGGTTTGGTACAAGCTCCACGCTGGCGGATCCGTCAAAGATGTGTCGTTCGAATGCAAGACGCTCGACGAAGCGAAGAAGGAAGCCAACCGTATCGTCAAGGAAAATCGCTGCTATGCCTTGTCGCTGGCCTATTGCGGCTATCTGAAGACGGATGTACGCATCCAGACATATTGCCCGGAATGCCACGACACGATGTTCCTTCCCAAAGAATCGTGGCTCGAAACGCCAGAGAAGTTCGTCGTGCCGAGCGAATACCAGAACTCAAGCATGACTTTCTGGGTCGAGCATTCTCGCGTACCGAAGCCGACGAATTTCCATGACGAAGCTAGTCCCATGTTCGTAACGGATAAGTTCACCACGTTCGACCAAGCGCGTAATTTCGCCATGCATCTGCTCCACGGCGACGGCCCTGCCTATGTGATTGAGACTGGAAAGACTCACTGGTTCTTCAACATCAACATCTATGCTGTCGAAAACAATCGCCGTACCCTCGTCCCGCAAGACAAGTGGTGCGATGATGCCGATGCGGAAGCAAATAACTTGGGTGGAATCCTCGCGTACTGCTCCGAGGTCGCTGGCATCAAGGGCGAACGCGACATTCTCAGCGAAGAGCTGAAGAGAACAAAGGCGGAACTCGATTCGCTTAAATCCGCAATCAGAAACTGCATCAAGGACATTTCCGGACACATCAACTACGAAGTGGAGTTGATGAATAAATTGGTAGGAGACGATAACCATGGAAATAATGCTTAACGGACAACTTGTTACGTGTACTCCGGACGAGTACGCTAGGCTTGTCCAGCTTGGACTCATTCCGAATGCGCAGAAGGCTGGCACCGACATCAAGGTCACGCCGACGCCGAAACTTCCTGACGACATCGTCAAGCTTCCAGAAGACAACTATCCGCAGTATCCCAAGATCGGCGACACTCAAGACTGGCTCCGTAACGGAACGCATGTAGTGGCCCTCTATGGCTGTACTGTGGAGCACCACACGCTGGGTAGCGAACCACTGACATTCCCAGTAACCCAGAAGCTGGATACTTTGGAAGTGTCCACGAAAGCCTACAAGGCGACTAGTACGCACTATGTCCTCAAGAAAGTTGGCGAGGACAAGTGGTGGTCATCGCATCCGTACCAGTATCTGTGTGACGATATCAGCAAAGCATACGTCTACGTCAGCAAGGAATCCGCCGAAGAAGCCAAAAAGAATCTGAAAGACCGATTCGGTGACTTCGAAATCCAAGCTGTGGAGAGGTAATTATGGCAGATCTCAAACAAACTAAAGCAGTCGATCCGAACATGAAGCCGGAGCTCGACGAATTCGACCATCCGATCCATTGGGTGTCCAAGGTGTTCCCCAGTCTCCACATCGGGGACTATGTCGAAAACTGGGCACACTACTGGAAGACGGATAAGGGTCTTTGGGACGTAGAAATCTACAAGACCAAGTACGAGGACGGCCACATCATCGAATGGCCTCGCAAGCACGTCACGGACGCTGAGCTGGCCGAAGCCGCTGCCAACATGGCCGCAAAAATGATCGCTGAGTCCAAGCCGCTGGATCAGGAAGACCAGAAAATTTTGAACGACAACATTTGGGACTTAACCTAAAGGAGCTATCATGAATCAACCGAAATCTTTCCGCAAGAAACCCGTTTCCGTCATGGCCATCATCTGGACTGGTGACAACTTCGACGCCGTCAAGGCATTCGCTGGCGACAAGGCCCACTTGAAGTCCGGCAAGCTCATCATCGGAACCCTCGAAGACGGCGACGAAGAAGTGAAGGCCGAACACGTCGCTACCGTCGGCGATTACATTATCCGTGGCGTGGAAGGCGAATTCTACTTCTGCAAGCCATCAATCTTCTTCAAGACCTACGAAGAGGATATCTAATGTCCGAAACGCACCCACTCAACCTCTACCTGAAGATCCAGGAACTCCGTGACCGCCGTACCATGCTTGAAAGCATAGTTCTCGTTGCGATCAATGACTTGCTGCAGATCAGCGATGACGACGCCAAGTTCGAGTTCAACGTCTTTACCGATGTCATCGGCGACGACTTGACGATGTCCATGTCGTTCCGCACGAAGAATGGTCGCGCAAACGAATGGATGCACATTCCGTGTAGCGCCATCAACGACTACTACAACGGCAAAAAGGACGAGGCCATGGAGCGCATGAAAACACAGCGCGACTGGTTGCATAACTATCTCGACAAGCGAGCGAAGGAAGGCTAGTCATGGAACTTGGTGAACTTGTACGAATCTACAAGCAACACGGCGACTTGCCGCTGTATTACCGCGACTTCGACGGCAATTTAATCGAGGCCGGATGCAATTACATCCACTCATTCGGTTTCGGCTTCTACAAGATGATTATCCCTTGCGACGAAATGGAAACCGTCATGCGGCTTGGTACTGGACAGAAGTTCACTCGTCAGAAGGCTCTGCCGGGTACGCTGGAACCAGTCGTCATGTTCAAGGATGGCTTGGCAGATGAAGACTGCGACATTCCAGTCTTCGTGAAGCATTTCGATGCATTTGACATCCAGCCGCATAGCGAACGCTGCGAGGTCGTTGACGGAAAGCTGGTATTCTTCCACGACAAGGAACTCTGGGACGCATGGTTGGTCGCAAAGGAACGTAGCAAGGATCAAAAACCTAACATAGATATTGGTAAGTTTGATGTCAGCCTACCGATCATCCGTACATGCGAGCCTACTCTGCTTGCAGACAAGCTCGTGAGCGTGAAACCGATCAAAGGGCCGATAACATGGTCGAATACGAAATAGCCGATGTCAACCGACGGTATGACGAGCTGTGCAAGAAGCTGAACACTGCCGCATACGCCATCCTTAACGTCGATCCGAAAGACTACGAGATCCACGTCAAGATGCGTATGCCGTCATACGACCGATACGTCTTTTTCGAGCTGTGGCCGCACGGCATCGAGGCGAAATATACGCTACGCTACATACCGACCGAAGTCGTCGACCAGTATTTCGAAGGCGGTCTGGATGCAGCTAGGCATCGTTGGGATGTCATCAAGGCCAAAGCCGCCGAACTTAGGGAATTTAGGAAAAGGAGCAAACTATGAGCAAGACTCTTGAAGAACTGGAAGCTGAATACGACAAGGCACGAGACGCCTACTTTAAGGCCAAGGAAGAAGCCGCCATGCAGAAGTACAGCGGCCTTGTCGGCAAATGGGTAGAGGTCAGCAGCATTCCGTGGGATCTGGACGAAGAGAAGGACGAACAAATGTATCAGAACTACAAAAACGATGATGCACCGTCCTACATGCTTATCGAGAAGGTTGTACATGTGACTCCGATGTCGTCTGATGTAGACAGCGTACACATCACGCCGTCTCGCTGCGCCGAGGTTCTTAGTACGGCGTCCAGCGGCTTCTTGTGGAAGACATACAAGGGTCAAGAAAACTTCTACACCAACCGCTACAAGGTCGTCGACGCTAACTACGTTGCGGAAGCCCTCAAGAAGGTCACGCTCAGGCAAATCGAAGCTACGAACAAGATCATCAAGGAAATCACCCAATGAAATACTTGCTGTTAAGCGACATACATGTCGACACTCACTTTGAAGACGCCGTCGGAAAGGTGAGGTCGCATGTGGACGATCCGGAAGAATCAGTCACCATCGAAACCCTCGAACATCTCTGGAAGTTCTACAAGATCCCAGAGACTGAAGGCATATTCCTCGCTGGAGACTACTCCAACGATTACTTGACGTTCACCCGTATCGTTCCGTGGCTTAGCAACAAGTACAAACGAGTCGTCATGGTTCTCGGCAACCACGACCTCGTCGTGCGCGGCAGTACGCCGTCCAAGGCCAATCTGCAGTTCGCTTCGACCGAACAGAAGATCGCTCGTATAAAGGACTTCTGTCGCGCTTATGACAACGTATTCCTTCTCGACGGCGAAGACGGCCCTCTCATGCATATCCGCGAAAACTTCGGCGGTTGCATGGGCATGTGCGACTTCAAGTGCGAAGCTCCTTCTTATGGTCTGGATGCGTTTACAGCGTGGCGTAGGCACTGGTTCGACGGTCGTCATTGGAGATATTTCAACCAAGAACCAGCCGCCATCTGGAACCATTACGACAAGAAGATGATGAATATTGTCCAAGCACGTCCGAAAGTCATCATGACACATTTCGTGCCGTACCAGCTGGGCGTGTCGTTCGACTTCCGCAACGATCCGTGGAACTACGCCTTCTACTTCAACGCCGAAAAGTATCTCGAAGAGATGCCGGACGATTCCTACTGGTTCTGCGGTCACGTACACGGTCGTAGGAAGGCCGAATACGTCAACTCCAAGGGAAACAGAATCCACATCTGGTGCAATCCCCTTGGCTATCCCGGCGAACGCACTAGGTACATCGAACTGCTCGACTACACTGGAGAAAAGCTGGAACGCGGCTCCGTTGACGGCAGCGACAACGACTTCATCATCGATCTTTAAGAGGTTGTATGTACAGAGTAAACAAATATGTTCCTAATTGCGTGGATGGTTCTGGCATCAAGTTTGAATACGCAACATCTGCCGAAGCAGTGCTGGAAACCAAGGCGTATAAGGAAGCCGTCGGCGATCGTTACCTTTACTGGTATGCTAACATTCCGTTCGATTCCCAAGCATACTTGCGCGATTTGACGTGCGACATGTTGTTCTTTGTCCAAGACGACGGTGGTCATTATTGGGGAGCGCTTCACGTTGTATCAGATAATCTGTTCGAAATGGAGCTGTTCTTGAAAGTCGCGTCTGTTCGAGCAGTGACCGAGAATACTGCGACCAAGTCATCTGATAACGATATCAACGAGGCTCTGCGTCGAGCAAAGCTCGCTTATCTGGTGGCAAACCCAGGCGTAACCGATGTCGATGCCGTTATCGACCATATAGAATACAGCAAACACGGCGTACAGATATATGCACGGATCGTGCCGAAGGTGAAAACCTCTAACTTTATCGTGAAGGTGACTATCGACAATGATAAGGTGGATTCGGAAATTGGCTAGGCGCATGAAGCGAAGCTGGCTATGCTTCAACGAGCGAGAAGACCGAAAGGAACGGTCTGGTCAACATTTCTATGGCCCCGGCGGAACTGTCGTTTGACACACACGCCTATCTTTAATATATTTGTGGTATGAGCAAGTTCTATCTTATTTCGTTTAACAAGCCGGAATACAACCGACTGGAAAGGTTCATCAAGGATACCTTCAAGAAGTGGATGCACTACATGGAGTGCAACTGGGTCGTCGTGTCCGACAAGAGCGTACAAGAAATCACAGACAGTCTGATGCCGTGGATACGCAATTCAGACGAGGCTAACCAGCTCATGCTCGTTACCGAAATCGATCCAACCAATATCAACGGTTGGCTTCCTCAAGGCGCGTGGGACTGGATCCGAAAGAACCAGCGCGAGATTACGTTCAAGTCGATGGAGAATCCGTCGATCATCGACATGTTCAACTGCGGCATATTCTCGCCAGAACTTGAACGCGCTCGGTGCATCAAGGACATCGACAATATTCTTGCTCCGTACGAGAACAACGTATCTTGGTTCGTTATGTTGAACGTGAGGAACCGCATGATCGATGTGCTGACCCAAAGGATAAAGGCGCACAATGAAGCTCGATGATTATACAGACGTTGCCATAGTGGCCAGCATCATTGCCCTAGTGGTATTGCTGGTCAAGTTTGTGTAGGAGAGAGCACAAACAAAGAAAGCCACCTAGTTCTTCTAGGTGGCTATTCTTATTGATGGATTAAATTACTTTTCGGCACCAACCCAGTCGAGATACTTGTCGTCGTGCAGAACGTAGCCAGCGGGGCCGCAATCCTTGTCTGGGCCATACTTGCCAGCCATAGAGATCGAACACTTCTCGACATCGTCGTCGGTAACGTCGCCAGTCATGAGGACGCCAGAGCCTACGCGGTTTCCTGGGTTCTCGGCGGTGGCATTATCGAAGGTCTGGCCATCCGGCATCTTGTACACGTCGCCAGTGATGGTGGAGTAATACTTAGTGCCGTCTGGGGAGACGTACCATCCGGCTTGCACGTACGGCTGCTTGTCGAGGTCGCTCACGGAGATGCCGTTGAACGACGGTACGCCGCTGTCGGTCTTCTTGAAGAGTTCCGGCTTCTGATCGGCGCTTACGAACTTGTAGCCCTTGTTCTTGAGCGCCAGACCGTCATAGGAACGGTTCTTTACGGTAGCCACGGTATTCTCGTCCTTGACGTACTGATTGGCGTCGTCCTTCATCTGCTGCACCGTCTGCTTGCCAGCGTCGATCGCGCCGTTGATCTTGTCGGCATTTGCTACGCCAGTTCCAAGGCCAGTCAAGTACGATCCGGCGGCGATTCCGCCAATGGCGGCTGCCTTGCCGAACTTGCTTTCCATCTGGGCCTTCTGTTCGCAAGTGCGGTAGAGTAGTTCAACTGCTTCCAAGAGGTTCTTGTTCTTGTCGTTCATGCTCTCGTGCAGCTTGTCGATGAATAGTTGGTTCATGGTCAAATCCCTTATACGATATACGCAGTTTATATCTTTACTAAACTGGTATTCAAAATGGAATTAACCTAATTTATACAGCATGAGTATTTACGTTGTCGGTTCCTCGAAGAACCTCTTTCTTGAATGCGACGATATCCGCGAGAAATTCATCGTCGACGCACCTCACGAAGGCGCGAACATTGACCCGTTGAACCCTTGGTACTGCGAACTCACTGGCTTGTACTACCTCTGGAAGAACGCCACGTCCAAGTATGTCGGTCTGGAACACTACAGACGCTTCTTCGCCTCGCCGAAGAAGAACAAGCAGCGAATGAGCAAGGAGGAAGTCGAGACTATCCTCAAGGATTACGACATCATCACTTGCCGATTCCGACACCATCCCAAGGTCACCGGGTTCAGCTCTGGTTACGACTGGTTCCAGAAGGCTGGCCCAGCCGACGAATTCAATGCGTTCATTGAAATAATGAACAGCAAGTTCAACGGGCTCGGCGACAAGTTCGCCGACTATACGCAAGAAAGGGAACTAGTCCAGTGCAACATGTTCGTCTCCACGAAGGCCGTGGTGGACGAGTATTGCGAATGGCTGTTCCCTAAGTTGGCTGCTTTCGACAAATACCGTGGTCTGAGCGATTCTAACCGCCGCATCGACGGATACCTTGCCGAGCATATTTTCGGCTACTGGATACGCTCTAGGGGCCTTAGAAACTACGTCGCGACGAAGGTCGAGATGCACTTCCTGGCCCGATCCGGATCCAATATTTAGAACGACGAACTATAATCGACGCGGTCGATCGTGTCGTTGTACTTGTCGTTGAAGTAGCGGAGCATGATCGCCTTGGTAAAGACATAGTCTTGGTAATAATCGCCATGTTTGAGTTTACCAATGACTGCTTCCATGTATTCTTTGACCGCGTTGAATACAGACTCCTTCATCGTGACGTGAGTGCATTTTTCGCCGTTGTAGATCGTATAGGACGAATCCATCATGTCGGCAATCTGCTTGTCGATGAAGCTCTTGAAGTTCGGAAAGCGGACATCAAGCGAGGAAAGCTGTTCCAGATAGTGTGACAGCACCAATGCAATGTTGTGCAGCACTTCGTCACCGGGCTTATTCGTAGGGTCGAGCGTGAATATGCGCTGCTGCCTTACGATAACGGTCTTGCCTCGATTAAAGTGGTCTGTACTTTCGGCCCTCAAATAGCGAGACGTGTCGATATGTCCGTTGCATCGATCTTCTTGGATGTATTTGCCAGCCAAGTCGGACATCAGTACGATTCCCCAGTCCGTCGTATGTGCGCCTTCCCAAGTTGCGCAATGACGAGATTCATACTTGTCGTATCCGTTGTACGTCATGTATCGAACAGCGAATACAGAAACCCACTGATCAGAGTCAATGCACCGACGTTGAATGATGTAGTGCGGAACGCCGACTACGCCGTTCCCAACGACATCTACATTCTTGTACGGCGCAGAGACTATACGGAAATACGTCTTGAAGATGTCTTTCAACCGTCCATATAGCCTCGGCTGGTTCTCCTTCCAATTGACCGGATAGGTGTGCTTCCAGTTGGGCTTAGGGCCTTTTTCTGGAAGACCGAAAGCCAAATTCTGGCAGTATTCACACATGATCTGCGCTAGACGATACAGCGCATACCGTACAACTTTGGGGCCGTCCTTCTCGGACAACTGCGGTGCTAGGCGGAACTTGCGGATTACTGCCTCTGGCTCGAAAGGTATCCACTTCCCATCAAACTGCATCTGGCAGTCGCCACCGCGCTTGAAGATGTCCATGCATTCGTCGAACGATATGAGGCCAGCACCAATTTCAGATTTTTTAGCAGTCATAATGCTCTCCAGTTAATTATGCTAGACCCAACCGACGGCGGCAAGGACTTTCTTGTAGCCAGTAGGTTCGAGCGAGCTGCCCCACTCGGTCATGTTGCCCTTCAGTCCGTTGTTGAAGGGGTACACTTCCTTGTATACGAGCACATGGTTGTCCTTGTATCCACTGAGGCCGTAGAACACAAGTCCTTCATATACCGCAAGCAAGTCGTGCAGTTTCTTTCCCGGTCTGACCGGAAGTCCTTTGGTGAGGTACTTCTCGTCCTTCCAGATGACCTCGAAGGTGTTTCTGTCGTCGTGACAGACGTTCTTGCCTACGAGGATGATCTGTTCGATGTTGTCGGACTTCAGAACGGCGTCTGCAGCCGCGACATCGCAGTTGAAGTTGAAAGTACGGACGGCGGACTTCCCACGGAATTTCGGAAGCGCCTTGTTCGAGGGCACGATCGGTTCGCCGACGAATCCGCCGTTCATCACGAGCTGCTGGAGCTTGTGATCCTTGACGTATTCGGCGACCTTGGTGAGCGCACCGCCGCAATAGACGATTTCCGTCGGTTCGGCGACGCCCATCGGATTTTGCGGTTCGGCATCTTCCGGGATGCTGTCGAACACCTTGACTCCCCAAGACTCGATCAGTTTCACACGGGCCTTTCCGACGTCGCTTGTCGGCATCGGATCGAGAACGACTCCCTTGAGGAATACGCTTCTCTCGGCCATGTATCTGATGGTGATGAGGTCGTCGATATCTTGGTCGATATCGGCGATGTAGATAACGTTTTTCATTTTAAATAAATTCCTTAAAATACATTGAGCCAGTGTCCCCACGAGGGCGTGGTGACGTAGGCATTGGTTTGTTTGTTGTAGCTCTTGTCGATCTGCAAGAAAGCCCTATCCTTGCCGTTCTCGTCAACGATCTTCGCTTCGGCTACATACTTGTACTTGGCAGTCCCGACGCGGCGCTGCAAGTTTGCTTCCATCGCCTTGCCAGCCGAAACCGGACTGTCGGCGACGCATTCGCCAGCAACCATTTCGAGGGTGCCCACACCAGGCAAGTTCTCCAGACGGAACTTGAGCTGGTACTTCTCCTTGGACTCCTTATTTACCGTCCAGTCCAAGATGGACGCTTTCTGCTTTGCCATGTTAAACCTCTAGTAATTTATACGAACTTTTTCGTACATGTTATCACCGACGTACTTGTATCGGTACTGCGGATTGTGCTGCTGCTTGTACTCGTTACGGTAGTCGATGTACGCCTTGTAGTCGGGAGCCATGCTGGCGTGTCGGCGTTGCGGATCGTAATTGCAGCCGAGCCAAATCGACACAGCAATCGCGATTATCCATAAGGTGATTTCGTATCTGCGACGGATCACGGAAGCAGTGAGTAAAACTCCACCAACAAATGCAAGAAGGAACAATGCGATACTCATTACGAACGTTCTCCAGATTCGGCGTATTCAATGTAGATCTCGCCTCGCTTGAGCTTTGGACGGCCAGTAATCTTGCGATAAATGGCTGAACTGATGACATCGACAATACTCCAGTACACGATAATGGACGCCAACCCAATAAGTATCGTATACCACGTCTTGCCCCAGTGTTCGACCAGCAGACCGGGCACGATGAAGCACGGAGCCACGACGGCGGCAAGCAGCACGAGTGCGACCGTCAGCAAGATGAGTGCGCCAGTAAAGCACAACGCATTCCAGCCCACATCCTTAAAGAATTCCTTCATCTTCAGCTTCCTTGACCGCTTGGTCGAAACAGTGTTCGTTGAAATACTGGATCTTGTACGCATCGATCAGTCGATGGACATTCTGTCGAGAACAGTTCTCCTTGTTCGCGATGTCTTGGATCGAAAGCAACGACTTCGCATGCATCAAGAAGAATTTCTTTCCTCGCTGCGCGGCTCGGTGTATCGAAGCGCTGTCCTTGACCTTGAACTCCTTCAAGGAGTTCTCGTTCGCGGCCATGATGAGCATGCGTTCGTCCTTAGTAAGCCCTTGCAAGCCGTTGGTGTCCATCTTCTCGTAGAACAGCTTCAAGAAGTCTACGCCAAGCTCGTTGCCTCGCTGTATGGCGCGTTCCAGACCCTTCTCTGGGGGCACCACGCCCTTGCGCACCATGTTGTCCTGGAGTTCGCTCCAGCGGCCTCCTTCTTGGCGCTTCTTGACGAACTTGAAGCCCAGCTTACGTGCGCGAGTTAGACAGTTGGCGTAGCTCGGATGGTTGGGCGGAATCTCGCCACGGCGGATCATGTCGTCCTCTTCGGGCGTCCACTTGTTGTATACGCGCTTGGTAAAAACTTTTTCCATACAAACACCTCTTTGTGCTATAAAAAATGGGAATCCGGTACACGCCCAGACTCCCATTACGATAATTAAAAATTATTTGGAACGGAGAGAATCGGACAGATTGATGGCGTTCTGCACCTGTTCCTTGGTCTTGCCAGTCTGGTCGGCGATGTCGGCGACGGACATTCCACTCTTGCGGAGAATGGTCACGGTCTTCACGAACTTGCCGACGATGTCGGAAATGTGCTGGTTGTTGTGTGCGGACACCGGAGCAAGCGTCAGTTCCATCTGGCCGCTAGCGGTCATGGTGGTCTTCTTGTTAAGGCCGAGCTTGTGGCGGAGACAGCGGAGAGCTGCCTTAGTACGGCCAGCCGGAACGATGTTCTGACGAGCGAGTTTGAGTTCATCCTCATTCCACGCGGCTTGCTTCACGAGTCCGAGCTGACGACGGCGCTGATACACGGCCTTCAGCGTACGGCCAGGAAGCGTGGTTGCACCGTCGCGAAGCTTCTTATCTTCTTGGACGGTGTAGGGGAGGTTCTTTCGTGAAAGATCTCCAGTAGTCTTAGTTTCTGCTGTATTGGTATTCATTCCTTTTCCTTTGTTAAGGGTTGTTGATGTGATGAAATATAGTAAAGACCTTGACAGTCGAGTTACTTCCTAATGTAAAAATTTTTTAAGGTTGTAGTACGTGTTGACAATATAGCTAGGAACGATACTTGTCGTGTCCGCACTGTTGACGATACACGAGTAGTTCATGTTGGGTGCGCTGAACTCACAGAAGATGTACTTGTCGGAGTCGAGGATCCAAGCACGGTCGAGGTTCTTGGAGAACGCCGCCATCGACTTCGTCTCGGCGAAGCATTCGGTAGGCGGTTCGATCTTCTGCTTGGTGACGCTTTCCCACGCACCAGCGAATACACCGCACTCCAGCTTCATCGAAGCGAAAATCAATGTCGGCAGAAAGAGGACTAGAAGGAACTTACGCATTGGACTCGTCCTCCGTGCCCACGTTCTTGATCATGTTCTCGATCGTTTCGCGAGTAAGGCGTTCGTACATCATTTCGTACATGGGTGCGATTGCGCCAGACACTTCGTAAATGCGACGCGCCTTGTCCTTGGACTCGTCGGTGGCGAGCTTCACCAGATGGGAGGCAAAGTTGCTGGCCATGATGACGATGGCGGCCTTGCCGATATCGGCATGATCTTCCACGACGGACTTGAAGCTCTCGTAGGTTTCTTCAGTGATTCTGGAGAAATTGCGGAGCGCATTGTTCATGCTGCCCGGTCGCTTCTGGAACGCTTCATAGCGTACTGCGATGTTGTCTTTCTTAGCCATGGTCGGTCTCCTTTGTTTGCTGGTGAATTATTTTCGGTGGCTGCCTTTTGCATTTCGGCGCGAGGCAGTCCCGCGAGGTTCGTGTCATTCTGCCGTCGGAGTCGGCTTCACGTTCTGGAATGCGTGGAACAGTCCGAGAACCGTACTGGCGTCTTCTCCGAACAAGCCGAGGTCGATGGCGTCGAGCTGATCCTTGAAGTCTTCGTAGTCCTCGATGCCACGGTTGAGGATGTCGGTCAAGATGAGTACGACATCCTTGATATACGACTTTCCGACGTAGTTTCCGCGCTTGATGTACTTGTTGATACGAACGAGCGAGGAAATAGGATATTCGGAATGGGTATAGAATGTCTGCCCGGTGGACTTGGCGACGAGCCAGTTAGGCGTGAAGTCCACGTTGCTTATCGGAGAACCGTCTAGCGCCTTGGTGAACCTAGCACCCACTTGGACATGTGCGAAGTCGAAGGACTCCAGAAGTTCATCGAGCGAATCCTTGAAGTAGTTGCAGAACTGGACGGTGTGTCCATCGAGCTTCGCCGTAACGGCGTTCTTCGTCACGCACACTACGTTGTCTTCGCCGATCTTGCTGCGGACATCGTCGAACTGATGCTTCCATACGGGGTACAAGTCGAAATCGTTCGGCGCTTCCTCGTTAAGGCTGTTGCCAGCCACATAGAAGCTTCCTACCGCGTCATAGATTTTCTTGGCGAACGGCATGCGAGCTTCGATGCGCTGAGCAAGCTTGGTCGTGATTTGTTCTTCGAACTTCGTGTCAATCATATCACTTGTCCGTGCTTATGGTTTCCTTGATGGTTTCCTTCACCACAGAAGTTGCAGTGTCCTTCACGGCTTCGACGACCTTGCTAGTAGTTGTAGCCGCCTTCTTAGCGCCGTCAGTGACAGTTTCCTTCACTGTGCCAACCGCCTCAACCGCATAGCTGTGGATGATGGTTCCCACGTCCTTGAAAATCTTGACGCCTTCGTTGCCGATGTCCTTTGCCGTGTCGGTGTTGACCAGGTATTCGGCGGCTTGTATGCCAGCGATCATGTATACGGCCTTCTTGGTCGGAATAAAAGCAGACATGGCGATGCACACGATGGCGACGATCACGCTAATGAATGTGTACTTGCACCACTTCTTGGTGCCAGCCTTCGACGTGTCGAACTCGTTTTCAGCCGCGCAACAGCCCATTATTATGAGCGAGATACAAGCGGATATGCCGAAGAACAGACCGATTCCGAAGGTGACGTCTTCGACACGTTCGATGACTTCTGCGAGGTAGACGAGTATACTGAGGGTTGTGAACATGGTTGATTACTCCTTGTTGGGTTTGTTGTGGTTCTTGGTGCGCTTATTCAATGGTTTCTTGTGGCAGTCCCGCCGATCTTTGTTCAGTCTTTCAGTCGGCTTGCGGTCGTTCGGTACGGCCAGAATGTAGAACGGAGAGTCGTTCTCGTAGCCAGTCACCGCATGATCGACATGGAGAGGATTGGCGTACTCCTTGATCTTGTCGAAGAGCTTGTCCGGGTTAAAGGTGAACGGCTCACGGAAGAACACCGTATTGGTGTCGCCCAGAGTCTTCTGGATGTAGTTGTAGATCCGCTTGTTGTTGGACAACAAGATGATTCCAGAGTACTCGCGAGTCTGGAGCGAACGGAGAACGAGCCGCATGTAGCTCGGAACTTCGTTCGGCTGCAATACTTTCCTTACCTTGACAAAGGGGCGCAGTTTCTTCTTGATGCTTCTCCATAAGAACCATTCGGAAATGCGTTCAATGAAGTTGCTGATTTTTGCAAACATGGTTGTAATTCCTTTCGTGGTTATCTTGTGAGTAATTCGCTAGCAGACGGAACCAGGCCCATAGCGCACATGCGCATGAATCTGTCGTCGTTAGGCTGTGTGATAGGGGCAGTCGTCATCTTGATGCGCTGCCTCGGAATGATGTCTTCGATGTCGGTGCCTCGGCAGTCGACTTCGATCACCCATTCTTGTCTGCGGAGTCCGAAGTTCGGTTCTCCGCGCCAATAGTCTTCGATGTTTTCAATTGCCATACTTACCTCGCTCGGCAATAAAGTTCAAGGTACTGGTCACGCGCCAAGGCCACGTTGCCTTCCATCGCAAGCTCTATGAGCTTGATATCCAGCTTGCGGTCGATGGACTTGCGGCGACCATCCACGTAGTCGATATGGTATTCGATATCGGTATCGCTTACTCGGCGGAAGTGGAATGTGGATCCGTCGGTGTCGCCAGCATTGATGCCAAGCACTCCGCAGATTGCGCACTGGACTTGCATCTTGAACATGTCGACTTCGTGCTGCTTTTGTTCGTATTCGTCAAACGTCATTGTAACTCCTACACAGAAAATTCAGTGAAGCCAGCTTCTCTTTCGAGACGGCGGATTTCGGAAGTCAAGTTCTTGGATGCGTGGGCCTGGTCGCGAGAGGAGCCAGCAATGGGTATCCACTTGGCGGGAGTATCCTTCATGACGAGCTTCATGTGCTTGCGACCCCATTTCTGTTCCCATCGACCGCTTCGTACAGCGTTCTTGACGAGGTCTTGCATCGACTTATCTATTTTTCGTAATCCACAGCGCATAAAAATTCCTTTTTTGATTGGTTTGTTGAAAAGTAGCCACGCCACTCGACGTGGCTACGAATTTGTTTGTTAGGCTCCGTACTTCTCCGGAAAGACTGCGTACGCGAGTATTTCGACTTGGTAGCCGTTGCCTCCACGAGAGATCGGGCACTTGACCACGCCACCCTTTTCGAAGTCCTTCGCAGTCGCACCGATGATTCGATGGTTCTGGATTCCGAGCTGACGAGTAAGTTCTTCTGCGGCGATTGCGGCCTTCTTGCGAGTCGGATACGGAACTTGGCTTATGCCGTAGTCGAAGTCGCCGTCGTGGCAGACACCGAACTTGACCAAGTATGCGTAGCCGCATTCGGCTGCATCGAGTTCGTTGAGACGGTCGATGATCTTGGCAATCGTGTTGGACTGCTTGTCCTTCGGACTGAATACGTTCATCAAGTGATACAAACACTTGTGCAGAGCGTTGACCGCAGACTTGTTGTCGGACATCGCGACTCTGATGTCGGTCTTCGTGCCCTTGTAAACCACGATGGCGATGTGCTGGTCTTTCGGCTTGACTAAGGGATATGCCGTCTTTGGATCCTTGCACTCTTTCTCGAACTGGGGGCGACCAAGCAACTCGATGCTGACGATGCGCTTGAATTCGGATCGGAGTATTTGGGTGATTCGGACGAGCTTCAAGAACTGCTTTTCGGTGATTTTCATTTGTTTACCTCGTTGAGTGTGCCTTATTTATCTTTGTCCGAGGCAGTCCCGTCGCCGTCGATACAGTTCTTGTTGACGATTTGCACGTTCACGCCGTCCGGCTTGATGACTTCAACCTTGGTGACGATCGCCATATTCGACAAGACATCCAAGAGGATGTAGCCGACCAGTAAGATCGTTCCCAGAATCACTTGGAGAACGCCGTCATTCCACTTGTCGAAACGCCATATCGTGTATACGCCAGACGCTAGGCACATCAGTCCAGTGAGCGACAAACTGACTTTGTAGAATTTAACCATTGGATTTTTCCTCATCTTGTTTCTTGTTTGATCGACGGAAGTCGATGGCGAACTCTTCCTCGCATTCCGGACAAGGTATTTCCTCTACGGCGAAGTGGTCGTAGTCCGTCATTACTTCTGGCAGAAGCTGGATCTGCCGTTCGGCAAGCTCCTTGGTGTCGAATACACCCAGCTTAGGCATGAGTCCGTAGAACTCACGGCGAATCATATACTTTGTCTTCATGGCGGCTCCTAGTAGGCGTAGCGACCGTCGTAGAAATCGTCGATGGCGCAGAGCATCCGACGATAGCACATATAGATGTCATCGAACTTGTCGTATTCGTCCAGCTTGCAGAACTGTTCGCTTTCGGAGAGACGAGCCTTGATCTTTTCGTACATGACATCAGGAATTTCACATTCTTGAATGTCGCTGACTGCAATCGGAGACTCGTGGGCCTTGACAGCTTCGGCTTCTTCCTTGGTGTTCGTCCAAGTTATTTTCGGTCTGTAGGCCGGGTTTACGTGGGTCGATGTGACCTTGAATCTAATCATGTTTCTACCTCTGGTTAAAATATAACTTCTACCTACTGGTTTGTCAATAGGTAGTAGCTAAAAAGTTAATCTTTGTTGTGCTTGCGGATCTGGTCGCGGATGTACTGCACATTTCCGGAGATGTTCGGATGCAAGTCTCCGTACGTGCCGTCGGTCTTTGCGTAGACATAGTCGATGTTGTCGATGAGCGTCATGAGAAGCTTCTCGACATCGAGTGCGCCAGGGCCCTTTTCGACGACTTCGCCAAGCACGACATCGTTCTTGTAGACGGTAAGAATGCCGTAGTTGCTGATGTAGCGGCCTTCCTCGGTCTCGATATAGTTGCGGAGAAGGCGAGGGTTCTCGGCCTCTACGCCGTGGCCTTCGATGTACTTGGCTACGACAGCGCCGTGTTCATAGGCAATCTCGTACAAGCCGTCATCGAGCGTGGTTGGATGCGACTTGCCCATAGGATCCGTATAAATGAATCGAAACTTGTCGCCGATGTTAATTTCATTGCCCTTGAGGTCTTTTAATCCAGTTTTCATCTTAATTCCTTTGGTTAGTTTGTGAAAAACGGATACGGAGCCGTGGCAGCCCCGTACCCATTGAATCAGTTAGACCGCCTTCAAGTAGACGAGCGACTGATTGACTTCCGCAGTGCGGTTACGAGCCTTGTCGGCGATGGTCGGTCTGTAGCCAATGCCGTAGGCGCTCCACACATCCAAGCGGATCATCGTATCGACAATCTGCTCGTACACGCCCACAGAGCTACGAGACACCACATCCTTTCCGAACAAGGTCTTTTCGACGATCGGACGAAGCGCTTCGACTTCGCCATAGAACTTAGCCATTCGGCACATCGCCACGCCCATGTGGACACCAGTGACGGCTTGCGAGACATCAGCCCACACCTTGCGGTTGATTTCGACCATCTTGACGAGCCAAGACGGAGAACCGCTAGCGAGTGCGCGATGACCGCATTCGCTCATGGTTTCGAGCAACCAAGACGGAATGCCCAAGGTATTTGCGACCGTTCCGCTGACATAGTCGATGGTACGAGTGATGGTGTTGATGGGTGCGATTGAGAGCAACGAAGTCATGTTGTGAATTTCGTCATCGGTCAAGTACACGCCATGCAAGCGCTCGTCAGCATCGTTGTTGCTGAGGATCATGTCGCCCATGCCGAGCAAGCGTTCGGCACCGCCATGACCGAGGATGGTCACGGAGTCTGTAGAGGAGCTTACCTTGAATGCGATGCGGCACGGCAAGTTAGCCTTGAGGTCGCCAGTGACCACCTTGACGGACGGTCTCTGCGTGGCGAGAACCAGGTGGATGCCAACCGCACGGCTCTTCTGAGCGAGTCTCTGCACGATTTCGGTCAGCTCGTTGCCAGCAGTCATCATCAAGTCAGCGAACTCGTCGACGACACAGACAACATAGCGCATCTTTTCGACACAATCCTTGCCGACAGGCTGCGTGTTCACCCATTCGTTGTAGACGGTGATGTTGCGCTTGCCGTACTTGGTAAGGATTTCGTAGCGGCGATCCATTTCCTTGCAGAGCCAACGGAGTCCATCAAGGGATTCGTTCGGCTCGACAAGAATTTTTCTGTTGATGCAGTTGGGAAGCGAGTGGTACTCGTTCAGTTCCACGCCCTTCGGATCGACGAGCATCAAGTCGAAGTCGTTCAGCGACACGTTGCGGAGCAACGAGCAGATGAGCGAGTTGATGCAGACGGACTTGCCAGAGCCTGTCTGTCCAGCAATCAGCAGATGCGGTGCCTTAGCCAAGTCGATGACACGAGCATCACCAGTGACGGTCACACCGAGTTCGAGAGGCAGAGCCATCTTGGACGAAGCCATGGTATGGACATTGCCGAGACGGACTACCTTGCGATCCTTGGCCGGAAGGTCAAGCGCAAGAACGCCCTTTTCGGGTACGGAAGTCACCGATGCGCTCTTCACGGTGAGCTGCATGGCGAGGTCGTTGGACAAGTCAGCAACCGTCTTGATGCGTACACCACGCGGAAGCTTCAAGTTCACGCGAGTCACGACGGGGCCGCACTCGATGCTGTCCACTTGAACGCCGTGGACACCGAAGCTATTGAGCGCTTCGATGACACGTTCGGACAAGTCTTGGTCTGCGCTGCCTTCCAAGTTGGTAGTGACATTGAAGATGGAACATGCCTTTAGTAAGTTGAAGTTCCTCGTATCAATGCCGTAATAGGCGATAGCGTGAGTATCGGTCAAGTCCAATCCGTAGCACTTCTTGTAGCAACCTTTCTGCATGGTGAAACCTCCGTCTAGTAATATAACTCTTATTTTGACTTTTGTCAAGTCCTTGCGTACATTTTTATAACAAAAGGAGGCAGTCCCGCCGTGGCGGAATCAGTCTCCGAACCTGATTACTTCGTTCTTCTTGTCCTTGCGCATGTTGATCCGTCTGTAGCGGATCTGTGCCTTCACCCTCGGATACAAATCGAAGTTGCCCTCGAAGGTCTGCGTGAGCAGAGAATCCGGGTAGTACAGCTTGAAATTGTCGACGGAATCAAAGTAGACCCCACGGAAGAACTCTAGTCCGTCGTATGCGGCTAGGATGTCTGGGCACCCTTGCTGGTTGTAGACGGAGAACATGAAGTCCTTGCCTATCGTGTAGTCGTAATAGCAGTCCAGACCCTTGTTGGATCTGGCTATGCGTACCAAGTGGTACACGTTCACCGCCGGACATGTGCCGTCCTTGTACGGATCGGCGAAGATGCTGCCGACGTAGGGACAAGTCACCTTGCCGTTCACGATGACTGGCATGGTAGTATATCGGTCGCCAGTGTTCCAGTTCCCAGAGCGCATGTAGATGCGCATTTCCTTGCGGTTGATGGTATTGTCGAACACGACCGCGACTGCGGACATGGCGAATGCGAGAATGATTAGTAAGAGCTTCTTCATAGTTGTCTCCTTGCGTGTGCGTGTTAAAATGGTCTGCGAGGGCAGTCCCGCAGACCTTGGATCAGTCATGCATCGATATCACGGACAGATGCAGATCGTTCGCCAGTGCAGCGATAGCACGATCGGAAGTGATATGGCGGACACTATCACGAATAGGGTCAAGTAGATCGCCAGTTCCCTTCCTGGGTGCTGTTTCCTAAACTCTTCCCTTGCGTATTCCTCGTCGGCCAGACCGCCGAAGTCGCCAGGATTCCTCAATCCCCACAGCATTCCGGCAATCAGCGCGGAAACAAGTAGGTCAAGGACAACGATAATGGGCGTACAATCGATCATTCGGACTCCTCTAGTAGCAAACGTCGTAGAACACCCACGTCTTCAGCTTCCATAGAGGCCAAGTGAACCTACGGATGAACACATTGTAGCTTGCCGCCTTTTCGAACGAGGTGTAGCAATGGATGCCCCTTGAATGCTGCGACCTCGAACGGAAATCGAACTTCTCCATGGTCATCGTCTTTCCGTCCACGCAGTAGATGAACGACGGATCGTAGTAGGACGCGGCGAAATCGACTTTGGCCTTTGTCCCATCGAGGTTGAGTATATCGACCACCTTGCACTGGTTCACGCGCATACGCTCGTGCGCGATGTCTACCACCATGAAGGCGGTTGTCGGGTCGATCTCCAGCTTTACTA
>JBGVBD010000192.1:0-3055 GCA_045225255.1 Prevotella sp.
ACTCTTACCATAGGTGTTGGTATCGATCGTTTCTTTCCCCATAAGTTCTGACACGTATTTATGGGTAGACTGTTCATTCCCACCAAGATAAAGCAACTCATCACAGTTTCCTACTATTGATTCCCACTGCTTTTCAAACAGAGTCTTCAACTGTGCCAGGTTCTGAAGAATGATCGATACCGTTACATTCCTTGATCTCATTACTGAAAGGATCTTGTCAAAGTCATCCGGCAATGAGAATAGTGATAGGTAAGCCTCTGATGTCTCCATCTCGGGCTTTTCCCCCACTCCACACCGTACGTGATAGTTTCCCATCATACGGCGTTCCCCCGATAGCGTTATCTCTTTATGCTTGCGTGGTCTTGAATTGTATTGGTTCGAGCCCTCTGTGGGCTCTCAGAGTATTGATTTTATCCCTTGCGTCCTTCTTGAATTTGTATCGCTTCAGGATTGCCTCTATTCTTCTCTCGCTATCTGTCATAACGAGATTGGCTATTCCCTTTTCCAAGATAATCAGATTTGCATAGGTATCATTTCTGGCACCGTCTACGGGCTTGATGTGTATGCACCTCATATTATTGAGAGCAAGAGGGTTGTGCGTTACGGCACACTTGCCACGCTGTGCGATATACCGCGACAGCGCATTGTCCGCCATTTCAAGCGTTGGGTAGTTTTCCCTGTCCTCTACAAAGTGCTTCATAACCTCAAAGCTGACCATATTCGCCCAGTCAGATTCCTTCCGCAGGTACTTATTGACTTCCCTTCGTTTGTAGCGCGGATATTCATACTGCACGTATCCTATTGGCAGTATTACTCGCCCTTTTATCCACCGCAGTTGCTTGGATTTGCCGTACTTTGCTTTTAGTGGCTTGCTCTCAATCTCTCCCTCTCTTTCAATCGGCAGAGATTTATTGTTATGGTTCATGCCGTTCTGCTTGCCCTTTACTCTGTAGGCTATTTCCGCAAAGTCCGCGGATACCATTGTTGCCATGCAGTAGTATTCATGGACGCCCATTACAATCGAGTTGTATCTTGTGATGTTGGCGTCTATTTCATTTTGCTTCGCAGGGTCTTTGACATCCTTCCATGCAAGTTTGAGCTTCTGTGTGACTTTCTCCTTGCTCTTGTCCGCTATGTGGGAGCGAATTATCCATTTGTTGCCCTTTGGTACGACTTTGAATTTTATGCCCAGAAATGTCGTGTAGTTCTTGCGCAGATTCGTTATGCCCGACTTCTCCTCGCTTGTTTCAAGGTGTAGTTTCTCCTTTAAACACTTGGATGTTGCGAACATTACTTTCTTTGCAGTTTCGTAGTCTCTGCAGAATATTTTGAAGTCATCGGCATACCTTACGATATACATCTCCTTCAATTCTGTGCTTGACCTTAACTTGTTCCATTTCGGGCTCCTGTCGATTACTCTGAAGGTGCCGTCACTG
Source organism: Prevotella sp. (assembly GCA_045225255.1). GTDB lineage: Bacteria > Bacteroidota > Bacteroidia > Bacteroidales > Bacteroidaceae > Prevotella. Next base: position 1,437 of record JBGVBD010000192.1, read on the forward strand.
TTGTACTTCGGAAATTCGAGTCCGCTGATTCCCTCTCTGACCTTAAACATTTCCCATTGCCCTGCTATCCACCAATCGAGTTCATTGAGGACTACATTCGCTAACAGCGGCGACAGTATGCCGCCCTGCGGGGTTCCTGTCTCGGGTTCAATGATTATGTCCTTGAACAGTATTTCCGCTTTCAGCATCTGCTTGATTATTACAATCAGCTTTCTGTCCTGTATTCCCAATCCCCACAGTTGATGGATTAGCTTGTTATGGTCGATGTTGTCAAAGAACCCGACAATATCCACATCCACTACAAAGTGCAGTTTCTGCAGTTGCGCCATTTTATAGCATTGAGCAATGGCGTTTTGCGTAGACCTGTACGGTCTGAACCCATTGTTTCGCTCATGGAATTTAGCCTCACATATTGGTTCGAGTATCTGCAGTATGCACTGCTGAATCAGTCTGTCCCATATGCTCGGTATTCCGAGTGGTCGCATTTTGCCATTATCCTTTGGGATCTCGGTTCGTCTTACCCGTCTTGGCTGATAGTATCTCAGCTTGTTTCTTACTTTTCTGATTACCTCGTCAACGGAGAGCCTGTGGATATGTTCTATAGTCTCTCCGTCCGTTCCCGGGGTCTTGCTTCCTCCGTTCTTGCAGATATTTCGGTATGCGAGCAAGATATTCTGTTCTGAGATAATGAGGGGCATCAGCCTGTCGAAGGTTTTGCCTTCCAAGCTGTCCTCGTAGAGTTTGTACCCTGTCTCCTTCGCTTCGTATCGCTCGGCGTTCCGCTCTGCTTTATTCACAATTCTTTTTGCCATAGTAATCATCTCCTTTGGCGGAGATAGATTTTTCCATTTGTCTCACCACGACAGCTATGAAAATCTCCTTAGTGATTACCACGCAAACATCAGTAATAACGACTATCGGCTTGAGGCTATCCCTCCACCGCTTGTTATCACGGCTTCATCGGTACTGTGCCTCTACTCTCACAGCCATAAATGCACTTATTGTAGGGAGAAGCTTCTCCCCTTTTCGATACAACTATGGTTCTTCGTCGCCGTTACAGTCGGCTCCCATATTGGCTGCTTTCCACGTTCCGCATGACTTAGTATCGTCTCCACTTAGGCAATCCCTTTAGCCCTGCAGGCATTATCCTCGAAATATCTTTCAGCATACCTGCGCCCTGTAAGCGCAGAAGGCATTTCATACTAACAACTTTTACTTTGCCTCGCCTGCACACCTATTGGTGTCCCTGCATTTCTACAGGTCATTCGTTTAGAGCCGTACCTTCGGGATTTTTGTCAGACCGCCGATTTGGTCATTCTATCCATATGGAGACACCACCCGCGCTGTCACGCACACCCCACACCTCTGCGGAGCTTTCCTCGGCTTTACGTTAGGATGCGCTTCACGCGACTTCCCCGAGCTCTATAACCCCAACTGTCTGTACTCAGTCGGCGCTATTCGGAGTATTAGTGAATCCCCTTCAAGGCGTTACCCTCTCATTTGAGATTTCAGTCATGCAGTTCTCTAAAACCACATTTTCAATATTCAATTGTTAACGCGACTTTAGGCTACGCTTTTGTCGGTTATTCCTACCGTTTTGGGCGTAGAACGTGTCGCAC
>JBGVBD010000193.1:0-24642 GCA_045225255.1 Prevotella sp.
GCGTGACGTCAGTGACGACGAATGGCGTTTTTGGCTTGTTTTTGTGAGAAACCCGCCACTTTTCTATGAGATAGGCGGCACCTTTCGCATGGATAGCCCGTACCTATCGACCCGTTTGCTCGTACCTATCTACCCGATAGGCGGCACCTTTCTCTGGGTGAAAGATGAGAGGGGAGAGGAGCCCCTGCGTCGAAAAGGCGTGGGGACTTTTTTATGCCAATGATTTATCAGAGACTTAACTTGGTAGTGAATTCGAAGGTGAAAGGACGGATGAAGGTGCCTGACATCACGTAGTCCTGATAAGGAGTTGGGTCGGTAATGAGGTCGGCAGCAGGGATGGTGCCGCTGGCGCCCTTTTGGTTGAGGATGTTCACAACGCTGGCAGAGAAACTGACGTTGCGGTTTAATTGATAGTCGACGCCTCCGAAGGTTTCCCAACGTCCATTGAAATAGAGGGAATTGGTCTTGTTGATATACTGCTTGCTGAAATAGCGGGCACTGAGCCATACGCGCCATTTGCCGAAGCGATAGGAAGGTTCGATCTCGAGTTCTGTCTTCGAGAGGGCAGTGAGAGTTTTGTCGTTGAAGTCGTATTCCTCTGTTACACCATCACTGAAGGTAGGAGTAATCTTAAAGTTCTTGTAGCGTGGGTCACGGATAGTAAACATCACATGGATGTTGAGACCGTCGATAGGGGTGATGACGGCATCGGTCAACCAGCCGAGGGTCGCCATATCATAATTGACAGGAATGGTGAACGACTCGCTCATACCTGCTTTCATATCGCCAATGTCTTTGGTTAGCGCATGACTCAGATTGGGGCGCTCTGGCGAGTTTTTCATGGTGATATAGGTAATCTGTGAGGTAAGGTCTATCCAGTCGTTCTTCCAATAGATGCCGCCTCGGAAGTAATAGGTAGGCATACTTTTTTGCGTAGGATAGGCGTATGCACCGTAGTGAAAGAGTTGTGAGTGGATGGTGGCAGAGGATAGTTCTGCCTGTAAACCAAAGCCTTGGAGTAAGGCATAGCGCGCACTGCCGATGAAGGCGTAGTTGAAGTGGTTGTCGCTGAAGTGGTTCTTTTCCACACCTGGGTCAACGAGGCTGAATCCTACATGACGGGCATTGCCTTTACAGACATCGTTGGCAGCAATGCCTCGCACGTTGAGATATTCAATCCTCGCTCCTGCATAGAGCCATAGGCGAGGAGAGACATTCCACTCGTCAGACACTAAGGCAAAGAGTTTATGCTCATGACCATTGTAAAACTCTGCATAAGAGTTGAAGGAATACCCTTCGCTACCGTTGAGCAGCAGCATCTTCGGGTCTTTCTTCGCTTCGTGGGCAAACAGATACATGGAAGTGCTAACACCTCCGTGGTTGAGCCAGTAGTCAATCTCTGCGCGCCAACGATGACGTTGGTTCTTTGACTTGCCCGTCAGTGCCGCATTGGTCATCCACGTATGTTCGAAACCGTCGAAATGTAGCATCCTGCGCGTCTGCAGTTTCCCGATGAACTCTTTGCCGTCTTCGTAGGTATATCCACTACCTGCCAAGGCATCGCTTACTCCCATCATCGAACCGTTGGAGCGGATGGAATGACCGTGTTTGAACTTGCTGTGGACAGAGAGTTGTATGCCGTTATCCCAGAGATAGTCTAACACGAAGTTCACATTATGGATCTTGCTGGTGTTCGCATCGTCATTGTCTTGCTCCGTCATCTTGCCTGTCTCGATATCGAGGTACTTCAATATCCTGTTGGCAGGTCGATATTGGTCGATGCCTAACTTAAAGCCGTCGTATTCTTCCACACTACCGTCGCCCACAAAGATAAACGGTCCGTAGTTCTCTATGAGTTCCCTGAATTGTGAATACTGGTAGATGAGTCCCATCTTGCCACGACCCTCGTTCCAGGTCTTTGAGAGAGCAGCCTTATAGAAGTGTGCACTCTCCTGAAGTCGCGAGATATCGAGATGGTTGCTTCCTGGGTCGAAGTTCTGATAGGTGCCGACGCTGATGCCCCATCCCTTTCCAATTGGTGTGGAGATATTCGCATCAAAGGTCTGACGACCGAAATGATTGAAAGTGTAGTTGAGTTTTCCTTCGAGTTTGTCACCTGCCAACTTCGACTTACTGTCGACACTATAGGTGATGACACCGTATTTCAATACCATATCCTGCGGTCCCATCGTCTGTACTGACTCATGACTTACGCCACTATGCCACGACTTATAGGGGTAGACCTGATAGTTATAATAGGAAACGGGCAGACCGTCCTCGTAGATATAGGCATAGCCGGAGATAGGCAGTCCTAAGGATATCTGACGGGGCTGAGAGGCGGACGCAGCATTCATCAGCACATTTCTGTTACTGGCACCCGAAGTAGTCTTCGTGGTGTCAGTAACAGTTTCCTGAGCATTTGCTCCTGTAGATAATATAGTGCTAAATAACGCTATCGTCAGCGCTCTTAGGAAAAACATAAATGACCTATCGTTCTGATGTCAGAGAGTTATTTGATGAGGTTGCCAAGGATGTCACGCGTGAGTTCTCTCGTAGCAGAACGTGTAGCAGCGCTGGTGGCGTTTTTGACGACACGACCAGTAGCAGAAGTCCTTGACTTGGTCTTCTTACCCGTCACCTTGTCGCTGACGTAAGTACCCAGAATGGCAGCGAGGGTAGAGGTAATCGCAGTGATGATGGCCTTGAATACCTTGCTGACGATACCCGGTTTCTTCTTCTTCTCTTCTTTCTTCTCTGCTTTTTCGTTTTCGGCAATCTCGGCGGCTTCGCGCTCTGCAAGGGCTGTCTCTTCTGCCTCCTTCAGAAGAACTTCAAAAGCACTCTCACGATCTGTTGGCGTATCGTATTTACCATAGATACGGCTCTGTTTGATAATGTCTATACGCTGTCCCTCTGTGATAGCTCCGATTTGAGAGAGAGGGAAGAGCACCTTCGCGCGTTCTACAACATTGGGCGCACCCTTTTCATCGAGGAAACTAACGAGGGCCTCACCTGTCTCAAGGTTCATAATCGCCTCGTCGGTCTTGAACTCTGGGTTGGCACGGAAGGTATCAGCAGCAGTCTTCACGGCTTTCTGGTCTTTCGGTGTATAGGCACGGAGGGCATGCTGTACACGGTTACCCAACTGTCCGAGGATATTCTCAGGAATATCCGCTGGATTCTGTGTGATAAAGTAAATACCCACACCCTTCGAGCGAACGAGTCGGATGACCTGTTCAATCTTGTCGAGCAATGCTTTCGATGTGTCGGTAAACAACATGTGAGCCTCGTCGAAGAAGAACACAAGTTTGGGAAGATCCATATCACCTACTTCAGGAAGGGTGGTGTAGAGTTCGGAAAGCAACCACAACAGGAAGGTAGAGTAGAGTTTAGGCTGCATCATCAGTTTATCGGCAGCCAGCACGCTCATCACACCTTTTCCGCCCTCACATTGCAGAAGGTCGTAGATGTCAAACGACGGCAGTCCAAAGAATTTGTCTGCTCCCTGGTTCTCCAATTGTAATATGGCACGTTGGATAGCACCAATACTCATGGCAGTCACAGTACCATATTTTAAGGTGATTTCCTTTGCATGGTCTCCCATCCAGTTGAGCATAGAACGCAAGTCTTTCAGGTCGTCAAGAAGCAATCCTTGCTCATCGGCTAAGCGGAATAGAATATTCAGGATGCCTGCTTGTGTCTCATTCAACTGTAAGATACGTGAGAGCAGTAACGGTCCCATTTGTGAGACGGTGGCTCGCATGGGGTGCCCTTGTTCTCCATATACATCATAGAAACGGACAGGACAGGTCTGGAACTCAGGATTCTCAATACCGAACTCGGGAAGGCGTTTCTCGATGAAACCACTCATCTTACCCACTTGAGAGATACCACTGAGGTCGCCCTTCATGTCTGCCATAAAGCAGGGTACACCTGCCTGAGAGAAGGTCTCTGCCATCACTTGCAGCGTGACGGTCTTACCTGTACCTGTGGCTCCCGCAATGAGTCCATGACGGTTAGCCATCTTACCTGTGATGCTGAGTGCGCCGTTAGCGCAATGGGCAATATATAGCCCGCGTTCTTTGTCTAACATAGTTTGTAGGTTTATTAATGATTGTGCAAAGATAGGAAAAAATTCTCATTTCGAGAGAACTTTTTCCTATCTTTTTGCAAAAATATGAGCAAACAGGGTTCAGAGACGACTCTTCTCGTCGTTACCGGCACCAGTTCCCTTATATTTCGAGCGAGTGGCGTTGAAGTTGTAGCTTAGCGTTAATCCCACACACTGCGTATAGGTGTAAAAACTCTGGTCTGTCAGACCTATTTCATAGTAAGTAGTCATTTTATTCTTGCTAGTACGGAAAATATCGTTAGCATAAAGAGAAGCAGTCAGCCGACCCTGCAAGAAGGTTTTCATCACACGGGCGTTCATACTAAAGTTACTGCCACGATACATAAATGCCCAGTGGTTGCTGCCAGTATAGTCGACTTGTAACAGCGCTTTGGTCGTAGGATCGATGACGAACCAGTTCTGCAAGTGGAAGCTGAATTCGGGTTTGTTCAGTTTTTCCGACACACCATACGCTTCGGCATCAAACATCTGTTGATAGTAGTGAAGCGTTGCGGTGGGTTGCCAAAAACCAAACTTCGGCGAGGCTGTGAGGGTAGCATAGACACGGTCCTGATGGTCGAAGTTGTCATGTCGGTAGATGGCTATCTCTTTCTCCTCGTCATACACTTGACCAATGTGGGATATTAAGTCGTTCTCGCGAGTATAACCTGTTGTGAAGTTCAGCCAGGAATAGGTCAAGTTGAAATCAATGCTCTGGCGAACCGATGGGCGCAACAACGGATTACCACCTTCATAGAACATACGACTATCATATATAATCATAGATGTCAGCATGTGGTAAAGCGGACGACTGATGCGTTTACTATAACTCATCTGGGCACTCCACTTGCCTTTTAGCCATGCCACCGAGAGGTTAGGAAACCAATCGTTATAGGTACGACTGGGTTCAGGCTGCCAGACACCAAACGAACTATAGTCTGTTTTTACGTGCTCATAGCGCAGCCCAACATTAAAGTTGAAAGTTGACTGTTGAGCATTGAGAGTCAGTTGGTATTCGGCAAAGCCTGCGATATTCTTCTCCTTCATCTCGTTGTCGGCTTCTGGGATGATGCTCTCCTGATTATAGTTGTGGCCGTGACTTTGTGTGGATGTAGCCTCCGATCCGGCACTTAACACACCTTTCCAGACAGGATAAGTCAGAATCAGTTTGCCTGCTACCATCCGACGGTCTTCATTGTTGAGAGTAGTAATGGTGCGATCTCCTAACTCCTTACTCAACTCCTGCTGATTGAGTTGATCCTCTGATTCACGTCGCAGCACAGTCGCGTTCAGGTCGATGCCTAATTTCCCCACCTTTCCTACATAATATGCGTTCAATTCCCATATAGGTTTATCGGACTCCTTGTCATCTGTTGTCAGAGTAACGTCACCGTAATATGCCCCGTTCTTCTGATAGTTCTGATTCATGTAAGACCAATACTTGTGATAAAGTAAATTTTGCGAAGAGAAACTCACTCCGACAGAATGGTCGGCATTGAAGTCGTAACTCAGACCTGCTTGATACTGAAGTTGCGTCCAATTACTTCTGATGGGTAAATCAGCATCAACGTCAAACTTATCTTTTTTGATATGCAGTTCCTGATGAATATCCTGATCATTGCTATAATGACCGTTGTCAAGGGCAACATTGGCAAAAGCCTCCAGTCCACCTACACGATATTTCAGCGTCAGGTCGTCGTAGTTATTCCATTTGTTGTTTTTCCACGTCTGAGTAGTAGCCATCACGCTCAGACCTTCACCTTGTGGCTTCAAGGTCTTGATGCGGATAACGGCATTCACCTCGGCGTTATATTGTGCACCAGGAGCGGTGATGACATCCACACTCTTGACATCCACTGATTTGAGTTGTTTTAATTCATTGGTGTTGTGTACCTTCTTATTATTAATATAGATCTCGGGCTCGCCTTTTGCCAATACTTCAAACTTGCCGTCTTTACCCTGAACCATCGGTATCATCGAGAGCAAATCGTCAGCAGTACCTATATCATGGAGTAGCGAATGCTGTACGTCGACGGTCATACCACCTGTAGTCATCTTATATTGGGGAATCTCACCCTTCACCACGACACCATTAATGGTATAACTGTCTGGTTGGAGTTGTATGGTTCCAACATGCTCTTGTGTACAGATACGATAGGTAGTCTTGTAGCCTACGAAGGTGATACGTGCCAGTATCTTCTCTTGTTCGTAGGGCACTACAAACTGACCAGCCTCGTTGGACACGCCCCCTGAGAGTAATGCAGAATCGGCAGGGTTGAGGATAGCGACATTGGCAAAGGGTAACGGTTGTCCGTGCTCGTCGATAATCGTACCAGTCAGATGTCGCTCGGTTTTGTAGGTACACTCCAAGAAGAATTTGTCATTGTCCTTGACAATGCGTACAGGATAGAAACCCACTACCGTATGCAGTGCTTCTTCGAGACTCAGATGCTTGAAATTGCATGTGACAGAGAAGTCCTCCAGGTCATTATATATGAAGGATATGTTGTGGTTCTCTGTGACTGCATTGAGGTCTTCGAGCACCTTGCTAAGCGATTGACCTTTATACTGTCGGGATATTGTCTGGGCTGCTGCACTGCTGGCAATCGTGCACAGTAATAGCAGTATGATGATCTTTTTCATAAATTGTGTGATGTACGTTAGGGGTTTACAATCAGTTTGTTATCCTCTATAGTGATGTTCACGTGGTTAAAGTGATTGAGGTCGTCGACCACGCTTTCTATGGTAGCCGTACGGTCCCACTTGTAGTACAGACGTACGGTGTGTGCCTGTTCACTCTTGATGTCAGCAGCCCAATGGTAATAGAGGACAATATCTTTGACCATTTCATCAAGTGGTACGTTCTCGAAGACATATGTCTGAGCAAGGGTATCGACGGGGGCAGACAGATCTTCCGTCATGGTTCGTTGATGTTGAACCTTCAAAGAGGTTTGCTCTGTCTGTTGTGGTTGTTGCTGTGACTGGCTTGCGATGCGGATAGCAGCGTAAGCAATACCTGAGAGCACGAGAATGCTGATGAACATGGCAGCGAGTTTCTTGAAGGAGAAACCTGAAGAGACCTTATCTTCCTTAGTCTTGAGGCGCAGCAGGTCAGTAGCCTTTAACAGACCGTCATAGTATTCTCTGCACTCAGCGCATTCACTGAGATGGCGTTCACATTCAGCCTTTACCTGAGGGTCTACCTCTTTGTCGAAGAGATCGACCACGATATTTTTGAATTCGTTACACTTCATACATTACTATTGTTTGATGATTATTATCTGATGCAGAGGAAGCGCGCATTCCTCGCCTGATTTTCTCTAATCCATACATGAATCTCGACTTGACAGTGCTGAGGTTCACACCGATGATGTCGGCTATCTCCTTGAAACTCTTGTCGCCATAGAAACGCAAGCGAATCACCTCTGCTTGCTCATCGGGTATCGTTTCCAGCAGATGACAGATGCGACGATATTCATGTTCCATCTCATCCTCTTCATCGAAAGATGGTGTTTTAAAGTTCTCTCTGTTCTTATCCGACAAAGGAACCATCTGTATCCGCCCTGCTGACCGTTGTTTGCTGATGCATAGGTTCATCAGACTGCGATAGAGGTACGCCATTGGGTTCTTGATATCCGTTGACAGCGAGTCATTGTTGTCGGTCTTCTCCATCCGTTCGTGGAGTCGCAGGAAGAGGTCTTGTACAGCATCTTCTGCGTCTTCACCGTTACCCAATCGGCAACAGGCGTAGCGTACCAGACGTTGACGTTCGTCAGCCATCAGTCGTTCCAAGAACCTGTATTTGTTTCCGATGCTAAAGAGTTTCATGCTTGTCTTTTTGTCCTTTTTTACCTATTTGACGCAAAAATAACAAAAAAGATTTAATCTGCCATCAAAAATTATCAGAATAGTTCGAAATGCAACGAAAAAGCCCCTTGACGTCGTAATGTCAAGAGGCTTTTATCTATGTGTATAACCTAATACCTTATTCTTATTTGAGGTTGGCGAGTTCAATCACTTTATCAACGGCAGCACTGAGACCGTCGGTATTCTTACCGCCTGCCTGTGCGAAGTGAGGCTGACCACCACCACCGCCTTGGATGAGTTTGGCGGCTTCGCGTACCATCTGTCCTGCATTCAGTCCGTGGTCAGAAACCATATCGTCACTCATCATGATAGAGAGTTGGGGCTTGTTGTTGTCATGAGAACCAATGACGCAAAGCAGAGAACCTTCAACGGCAGCACGAATCTTAAAGGCAAGATCCTTGGCAGCGGCAGGGTTCATGGGCAGTACGGTAGCAATCACCTTGACACCATTCACCTCGCGGGCTTTCTCCACCAGTCTCTGGGCAGCACGCTCTACGGCCTGAGCCTGGAAACCTTCAATTTCCTTCTTCATATGGTCGTGTTCCTCGATATACTTCTGGATAACACCTTGCAGGTCTTTCGCATTATTGAAGAACGACTTAATATTCTTCAGAATATCCTCCATCTGGTAGAGACGCTCCTCACAGTCGCGACCTGTGGTAGCCTCGATACGACGGATACCAGCAGCAACACTGCTCTCAGCGATAATCTTGAAGAAACCGATGCGACCTGTTGAGGAAGCATGAATACCACCACAGAACTCACATGACGGTCCGAAACGAACGACACGCACCTTATCTCCGTATTTCTCACCGAAGAGAGCGATGGCACCCAGTTTCTTGGCTTCGTCGAAAGGTACGTCACGATGCTCGTCGAGTTGGATGTCCTGACGAATCATGTCGTTGACCATCCGTTCTACCTCGCGCAACTGCTCGTCGCTGACTTTCTCAAAGTGAGAGAAGTCGAAACGCAGGGTGTCAGGTGATACAAACGAACCCTTCTGCTCTACATGGTCTCCTAATACCTGTTTCAAAGCATAATCGAGCAAGTGAGTAGCCGTATGGTTGGCAGCACTGGCATGACGCTTGTCAGTATCTACACATGCCATAAACTCTGCCGTTGGGTCCTTAGGCAGTTGTTTCACGATATGTACTGTCTGGTTGTTCTCGCGCTTGGCATCGATAATCTCGATGGTCTCGTTCTCATTGACGAGAACACCGGCATCACCTACCTGTCCACCCATCTCACCATAGAACGGGGTAGCGTCGAGTACAAGTTCATAGAACTCATTCTTCTTCTGCGTTACCTTACGATAACGTAGGATGTGACAGTTATATTCGGTATAGTCATAGCCGACGAACTGCTGTTCGCCAGGTGTTAGTTCTGTCCAGTCACTGTTCTCTACAGCAGCGGCATTACGGGCACGCTCCTTCTGTTTCTGCATCTCGACATTAAACTGCTCCTCGTCAACGGTGAAGTCATTCTCGCGACAAATCAGTTCTGTGAGGTCGAGGGGGAATCCATAAGTATCGAAGAGACGGAAAGCTACCACGCCGTCGAGCACTTTACTACTCAACTCCTTATTACTCAACTCCTTCTCCAACAAAGAGATACCCTTGTCAAGTGTACGCAGGAAGGAATCTTCCTCTTCTTTGATGACCTTGGTAATCAGTGTCTGTTGAGCCTTCAACTCTGGGAAGGCATCGCCCATCTCATGTACGAGGGTGGGAATGAGTTTGTAAAGGAAACCGTCTTTCTGTCCAAGGAAAGTATAAGCATAGCGAACGGCTCTTCTCAAGATACGACGGATAACATAACCCGCCTTTGCATTCGAGGGCAACTGTCCATCGGCTATCGAGAACGATACAGCACGCAGATGGTCGGCACAGACACGCATGGCGACGTTGATTTCATTCTGATTACTCTGAATATTCTGAGTATTCTGACTTTCTTCCTCGAAGGTTGTATACTTTAATCCTGTAATCTGCTCCTCTGCCTTGATGATGGGCTGGAAAACATCCGTATCGTAGTTAGAGTGCTTGCCTTGCAGCATGCGAACCAGGCGCTCAAAGCCCATACCTGTATCGATGACGTTCATAGAGAGTTTCTCCAGTGAGCCGTCAGCCTTACGGTTGAACTGCATGAACACAAGGTTCCAGATCTCAATCACCTGTGGGTCGTCTTGGTTGACTAACTCACGACCTGTCTTACCACTGGCAGCCTTCTGCTCAGGTGTACGAGAGTCAACGTGAATCTCTGAGCAAGGTCCGCAGGGACCTGTATCACCCATTTCCCAGAAGTTGTCGTGTTTGTTGCCATTGATAATATGGTCGGCAGGAACATGCTTTGCCCAGTATTGTGCCGCCTCGTCGTCACGAGGGATATTCTCTTCAGGTGAACCTTCGAAGACCGTTACATACAAATCCTCGGGATTGAGTTTCAGTACATCTACTAAGTATTCCCATGCCATATCGATGGCACCCTCTTTGAAATAGTCGCCAAACGACCAGTTGCCCAACATCTCAAACATGGTGTGGTGGTAGGTGTCGTGTCCTACCTCCTCCAAGTCGTTGTGCTTACCACTGACGCGCAGACACTTCTGTGTGTCGGCACGACGGCGTGGCTCTGGGTCACGAGTACCCAAAATAATATCTTTCCACTGGTTCATACCAGCATTGGTAAACATCAGGGTGGGGTCATCTTTGATCACCATAGGGGCAGAGGGCACAATAGCATGCTGCTTCTGCTCAAAAAACTTCTTGAACGATTCACGAATCTCGTTTGCTGTCATCATCTTTTTTTTACTATTTGACAATTTACTATTTACAAATTTGGGCACAAAATTACGAAAAATCGAGCAAAATACAAAGTATTTGCCCGACTTTTCTATTTTGGTAGTTCTTTATTGTAGAGATTGAATACTGATAGTACCGCTTTTCAGTCCGTTGGAAGAACATTGTAATGAGATGTCTCCAGCACTGCGTTCACTCTGTATCAGTATTTGTGCATAGCCATTGAAAGCAGGAATGCTGAACTCCTTGCAGTCTTTGTCTTTGGGGTGGTCAGCACCAAGATAGGATGGATCACCATTGCCTGCTCCGATGATACGACCATTGCCCTCCAGACGGAAAGTGAGTGCAGGACAGGCATCAGGAACGATATGTCCTTTGGCGTCCTGAATCTCTATCGTGATAATGGCGACATCGCGTCCATCGGCAGTAAGTGTCTGACGGTTACTCTTGATGATAATCCTGTCAGCAGGTTTGGTGGTCTCTATGGTCTCTGTGAGGATGCGCTTGCCGTTCTTATAACCTGTAGCCACAACTTTACCAGGTTGATAGGTTGCCTTCCATTTCAGGTGACCGTTACGAGGCATCTTCTGTCGACCGAGATTCTTGCCGTTGACCGTCAGTCCCACCTCGTCGCAGTTGCTATATGCCCATAGTTCAATCTCCTCGCCTTCATGTCCTTGCAGGTTCCAGTGAGGGAATATATGCAGGGTAGGCTCCTCTGTCCACCAAGACTTCAGATACCATGCCTCATCTTTCCAGAAACCACAATAGTCGAGAATACCGAATTCCGAATCATGGGCAGGATATTTCAAGGGATTGGGTTCTCCACGATAGTCGAAACCTGTCCAATAGAACAAGCCTGCCGTCCAGTCGTGATCAGCATAGAACTGCCATCCGCGTTCGATAACGTTTTCCACACCAGGCTGATTACCACGATTAATGGCTGTCATCCGTCCTGGGCTATCGAAGTAGATACCACGAGTACCACAGCCTGTCGTCTCTTCCGTACCCACAATCTTCCAGTCGGGATGCTGCTGGCGACGATTCATGACGTCATTCTGAACGATATAGTTATAACCCACCACATCAAGACCTTTGATCATCTCTACACCTCCAGCATTGGCAATGGTGGAATGACGGGTAGGGTCAAGCAAACGGACATATTCGCACATAGCCGCAGCAATACGAGTACCCTGAACAGTATTCTCGATGCCCCATTCCTCATTACCACTACTCCATAGGATGACAGAGGGGTGATTGCGGTCACGCTTGATCATCCTTTCCAACAGGCGCAGATGTTCTGTGTTGATACCCGTCAGGCGATTCTCGTCAATAACCAAGATACCTTCGCGGTCACAGATATCCAACTGGGCTGGGGTCATAGGATTATGAGAAGCACGATAGGCATTACAACCAAAGGCCTTCAACTGTCGGATGCGCCATTCCATCAGTGCCTCCGGGATAGCAGCCCCTACGCCAGCGTGGTCTTGATGCATGTTCACACCTTTCAACTTCAAAGGCTTACCGTTCAATAGGAATCCTTTGTCGGCATCAAATTCTACCTCACGGATACCTGTCGTGGTCGTATAGACATCCGTCACTTTGTCATTAACCCGAATAGTGGTTATGACCTTATAGAGATAAGGATTATCCGGACTCCACAGATGAGGTTCGTAAACGTACATCAGTTGTTTGACCTTGACAGTTTCCTTGCCTTTTATCTCAACAATCTCACGGTCAGCATAGTCTACATCCTTTCCTTCAGCATCTACCAGTCGCTGGGAGACCATACATGTCTGTGTTTCAAGACTACTGTTGTGTACCTCTGTCTCTATAGTGACAGTGGTCTTGATAGATGGTTCCTTGACATCAGTATAGACAAAAGTACCAAAGGGCGCCACATTGACTGCCCCTTTCTTGATGAGCCAAACATCACGATAGATGCCTGCTCCCTCATAAAACCAGCCTTCTTCCAACGAAGCATCAGCACGGACACAGATAAGGTTATCGCCTCCATAGTTCACATATTCTGTTACGTCATACACCTGTGTGGCATAGCCGCTGGGCTCTATGCCCAGATAAAAGCCGTTGAACCATACTTGGGCATTGCGGAAGATGCCGTCAAACTGCAACATGATTTGTTTGCCGAAATCGTCCTTGTCAATCGTAATCATCTTACGATACCATCCCACACTGGTCTCCGGGTATTTATAACCCACCGTCTTATAACCATGCGAATGACTCGCCTCTGAGGCGTAGGGCAGGGTAGTTACCCAGTCATGGGGCACTCGTACTTCCTGCCATTTTGCGTCATCAAACTTCATGGCGTAAGGACCTTCGTTATGAATAGAGTTTGCTTTGGTCAGATAGTTGAAGTACTCCGTACCACATCCGAAGTCCTTGGCAGGATCAGAGGCGTTGCCAAAAGCGAATTTCCATCCCTCGTCCAGTCGGATAGTCTCACGGACGTTTTGTGCTTTCAGTGTCATAACGGTAAGACTTACCATTACAACCATCATCAGTTTCTTGAAATTTGTAGTCATGCTTTATTTGTCAGTTATAGTTAGTTATATTTAATAATAGGTAATAGTCCTTTCTTGGATATAGTATTCTTTACTATAGTCCTTGGGTGGATTCTCGTTACCTTCATACGCCTCAGTGGTCTGCATGATGTCATAATATAACTCACGCTCCGTCCAGTTGCCTTGTTCGTCGAACTTTGTATATTTGTAACGGATATCTGTCTTATAGATGTCTGCACAGGCTTGTCCGTCAATATGCATGCTGCTTGGATAGAGTTGGTCGTCCTTATAGGTGAGGCCGTAACTTTCTCCTTCTTCCCAACCACCCCATTCAATCGTGTTGATACGTCCTTGCTTGTCGTATTCGAAAGAGTACTCATAGCCTTCCCAGTGATTATTACTCTCACGGTTGATATAACTGATGATGCGACCCTCTTTGTCACGAGTCATCTTTGATTCCTTAGAGCGTCCCTTGATAAACTTGCCATCAGCATCATAGACGTATGGATTGGCATAGGCATCGAGTGTAACACGTCCTTTGTCATCGAAGGTCATCAGACTGTCGCTTCTATTGGATTGCTCTATCTTGACGAGTTTACCACCCTCTTGGTTTGCCATATAGGTGGTGGTGACCACCTTTGCCACATATCCTTTAAGACCGAATGCGTGCGCATCGGTAGTATTATAGTCTATGTTCGGATTGTTGTTTTCCGCAACTGTCGTAGAGTCAGCAACGGCAGTGCTGTCATTGGCACCCTCGGCATCAGCAGTCTTGCTGTTTTGTTTGCATGAACTCATCGTCAGGACGGTTGTAAGTGCAAAGATGGTGCTCAGAAAGAATGAAGTTTTTTTCATTGTTGTCAAAGTCTTTGGTTATAGATATTGTGTGCAAAGATAGTACAAAATTTTGAGTAAGCGAAGAAGAATGCTATTTTATTTTAAACTTTTATATCTTTCTTTCGTCTAAGGGAAAAAGATATTTATCATTTAATCAATCAATCTAAAAAAACTAACAATGAAAAAAGTAATTTGTGTGCTGGCAATGCTGGCTGGAACTTTCACGATGTATGCACAGACAAAGTTCCATGACATCGAGTTCAACGAGGCTTCTGGTCCCGTTAAGTGTATTAAGTCTTCCGTAATGGGTCAACAGCAGACCATCAACTTCACGCAGGACGGAAAGATGCAGAGCGATGCTATGTCGGATATCGTTTACGATGCCGATGGTTATATCCAGTCTGCTTCTATGGATATGCGTGGACAGAAGATGCCTATGAAGTACAAGTGGGAGAACGGCAAGGTTGTTGCTCAGATCTTGAGTATGATGGGTCAGGAGATGGAAATCAAGTTCACATATAATGATAAAGGTGCACGTGCCACTCAGGAAATGGATATGGGCGGTCAGGCAATGTCTACTCCTTTCACAGACTATAAGTATGACGAGCGCGGAAACTGGATTAGCCGTAAGATGTCTATGATGGGTCAGGAAATGGAACAGACTCGCACCATCGAATATTACGAATAATAATTCTCATTAATATAGAGGAAGAGAGGATGTTAACATCCTCTCTTTTGTTTTGCGCCTATTTTCAATCCAGTACTTTTCTTTAATAGTAGAACGCTACTCTTGTTTCTCTGTCATGTATTTCCAGTAGCGGCGAGGCATGTCGCTGAGTTGTTTCTTGGGATTCATGCGCTCCTTGATGCAGACGGCCTTGAAGTAGGTACGCCAGAGTTCTTGGAAGAGTTGATCGTTGTCGCTCAGTACGTCGGCATTCATCTTTCCATTCGATAAATCGAACGGCACTTCCGCTTCATCCTTGAAGGTGATGCGGATGATGGTCTTGCCGTCATAATAGTAGCCATAATGTCTTTTGGCATCGTAGATGAGCCATGGTTGGTCGTTGAAACGGTCCTGAAAGTGGTTGGTGATGAGGGGCAGTACATTATGATCTGGCGAAACAACGGTAAGGTAGGTGCCGTCCTTTGCCTTCTGAAAGCGGATGAACTGTTTCATGCGCAACTGTTCGTGAAGTACACGCCGACAAGTGTTTCTTACCGCTAAGACATCTTCGTCGCTGGCGTTACGTTCTATCCCTGAACAGGCAGGTTGACGGAATACCTTGCAGATAAAGTTAAATAGCGGCTGGTTGAGGGCATGGTCTTCGGAGAGCCAACTGATGGTAATCATGTGCAAACCATCTTTGGAGAGGTACTTCTCGAGTCCCTTCCATACGCGTTCTGCCTTCTCGCTATTCGTCATTACCTGATATGGCTCGTCGGCAAACAGCGGCAACTGTTCACCATCGCTCAATAGTGTCACGTCCTGCTGCTTGCGGAAGAAACTGTCGAACACGGCTGTCAACAGTCCGTCGAGCGTATTATCGAAAATATAGACTGTCATCGGATGAACTCAAAGTCACTTAGACTTCATCTTGGCATACGCTTTGCTCAGTTCTTTTTCCAGTTTGCCTTTCTTCTGTAACTTCAGATAGTTTTCGAGCAGTTCTACCTTGCCGGTAAGTTCGCTATTAGGTTCATAAAACTGCAATAGTATGTCAATGGCATACGCGAAATACTTCTCATCAAGTTGCTTGGTGTTTTCTGTCAAACAGTAATAACTATACGAAGCCAGATAAGCGATAAAATATGGCATACTTGTCCGACTTGCCATCAAAGAGGCAATCTCCCCTCCAATGGGTATATTCACATCATCACTTGCCTCACTCCAATTGATGATATATTGTGCAGCCTGATCTATCTGTGGAGCACTCACCTTATGGGTGAGATAGTATTCTATGCATTTCAACGCGTCATCATTATGCTCTCTGCATATCTCCACGCTCTTAAACTTAATAGGTTCTGGCAAATCTATAATACCATCCTCTTTTTCTTTCTGTAGTTTATTAATGGTCTCTTCTATTTCTTTGGCGTTCTTCTCGTCGCCAAGTTCTTGATAGTATTTCTGCAAATATGGAAGTTCTCCGATATATTCATCAGAATGTTTTCCGAATACATTACTAATAATATTCAGCGAGCGCAACTCATACTTCAGTGCTTCCTTTGTTTCACCATTATAATGACAGACCTCTGCCATGTGCATCAAGATGATGGCCAAATCGTAATCATTCTTCCCTAACTGCTCATAGATGGTTAATGCTTTTCTACAGTTCTCCTTGGCTTTGCTATATTCCTTAATAGTACTTTGGTAGACCGAGAGATTGTCTAAGAAGAATGCATACAGGGCGTTGTTATTACTAATATTGTCGGCATATAACTGTGCGGCTTTCTCACATATCTCTGCTGCTTTCTCAGGTTGCTTGTCCCTATAATACAACTTTGCACTGAATGCCAACTGGCGGATATACGTACTGTCTTTATCGCCATATAACTCTTTGAGTATTGCCAACTCTCGCTCCTTGGTTTTAATGGCATCCTCATAGCGTTCTTGGTTCATTAACTTGATAGTTACAGAATCCAACTTGTCTGCTTGTTCTCTGGTCATCTCGTCATTCTGTGCCCAAGCAGTTAGACACATCATCATCATGGCCGTTAACGTAAAGAATAACTTTTTCATCTTCTTAAATATTTGTTGCTTCGTTATCTGAGGGGTTGGTAAAGGTTCCCCATATGCGTGAGGTCCACACGGCACGATGTGTCTCAATGATCTTTATGCCCATCATTTCAATAACATTGGTGTGCTCCATATCGCATGGCCAACCATTATAGAAGTATTCGTAGTCCTCGTGCGATGTAACAGTAGCATCCTGATATTCCAGTTTGTCCATTTCTTCATTGGCTTTGTTGGCATATGTGTCGGCCATAGTCATATTGATTGCGTTAATAACATATTGCTTCATATCATCCTTAGGAATGTTTTTCTTTATTATAGCCTCCACAAAAAAGTCGTCCTCAAAACCTGTTTCCTTGTCTGTCTTCTCGTATCCGGCAATTAGTGTGGTGTGTTGTTGATAGCCGTACTCATCGGTGTCGTCGCTATCTGTTTTACCAATGTTTACGCATTTACCGTGCATCGAAAACAGCAATTGCAGATCATCGCTATTCTCAATATATGTTTTCTCGCTTATAAGTTGCATGTTCATCTGTGTTTCAAATCTTGTGCGCGGAATAATCTCACTCAACTGCGGTTGGCAGGAATAAAGAGAGTCGCAGAATGCCTTGAGCACTCTCCGTGAGAAGTCCTTAATCTCTTTCCAATTCTTGATATGCTGTATGTTTCCTAATTCGTCAGTGGTAAAGATGATACTCATATCTCCCATCTTATCCTGTAGCGCCTGAGTAATACCAGTCATCAGAGAGTCATTGAAGAAAAGCACCTCTGTTTTAAGTGGTATTGCCTCAATTTCGTATCCATTAATTGTAGAATCTCTTACTATCAGTTGGAACTCTTCTATTATATGATGTTTTACTATTGTATCATTGCCTACTACTTTGGCTTTGTAATCGTGATAAACATACTCTAAGGTGTCGTTCTTACAGAAATAGGCGATAATGTTGATGGTTGAATCCTGACTAACTTGCTCTACTGATACGGTCTGAGCTTTTGATGTGGAAAAGAATGCCAAAGTGAAAATGAAGAGTAAAAAATGTCTATACATATTGTTTGATGTTTATTATTGGCTACAAAAGTACAAAAAGTTTGAAACCTAACAAAAGAATAGTGAGAAAAATAATGAATGAATATAAATCCGTTTTTAGTTGAAAGATTTTCCCGGTTTTCTTGGTGATAATAGTATTTATGCATATCTTTGCAAAGTCATAAACTTCAAAGAGCCGTTTAATGAGTATAAACGAAATAATTGCCAACGAAAGATTATTTTGGACATGAATACGAAACTGAAAACATTGTTGCAGCAATTGCTGCATAGCCCACGGCGCTTTCCTGTTGAGTTTGCCCTGGGAATAGCGTTCTTTGTTATAGCAGTGTGGGATAGTGAGTCATCCACATGGAATGAAACAGTGGCACGGATGGAGAGTGCCATCAACGGTGATATACTCTGGTTGTTCGTTCCTCTGATGGCATTGACATTCTGGCTCCATCGTGTTAACCGCTGGGCCTACTTCGCTTCGTTCTTCCTCTTCCTTCCCCTGATGGCACTTGACCTGAAACCATTCCTATGGACATACGGCTTTGCGTTCACCTACGTCTTGGCAGGCATCCTGTTGGTAGTAGGCAACAAAAGGATGGATAATCGCCCATTTGCGGCTCATGCCCTGCATGTGGTCACCCAGATGTTCTTCGGTCTGCTCATTACCGGCATCCTCAATTTGGCGGTAATGGCTATCGTTGCCTCTTTTTTCTACATCTTCGGTATCGACGAACCCAAACATTTCTACGAGCACATCTACCAGTTCATCTGGTTCATACTGGCTCCACAAGTATGCTGCACCATGATTCGTCAGAACGAGGATGAGGTCACCGAACCGTTCAAAGTACTTAGGCTCATTCTTAACTTTATCCTCTCGCCAGCCGTCATCATCTATACTGTCATACTTTATACCTATTTTATAAAGATAGTCTTCGAATGGGACTTGCCTAAAGGCGGTGTGGCATGGATGGTGATGGGTTTCATCACCGTCGCACTGGTAGGACGTGTGGCACAGTCGATACTCAATCAACGTTACTACGACTGGTTCTACAACCATTTCACGCTGATAGCCATTCCACCACTTATCATGTATTGGGTCGGTTCCATCTACCGCATCCGCCTCTATAGTTTCACAGAGAGCCGTTTCTACCTGATGGTGGCAGGTGTACTGATGACGCTTTTCGTGCTGATGCTATGGAAGGAGCGTACACGTAAGTACCAGCTTATGGCTCTTATCTTTGGTGCCGCTATCATCCTCTTTACTTACATCCCGGGCATTTCTGCCAAGAGTATAGGACTGAGTTGTCAGAAGCAACGACTCACTCAACTCATCAGCGAAATGAAACTGATAGATGCCAAGACGGGCAAGCTGAACGATGAGATAGAAGATATGAGGCGCATCAAACAGGACAGTCTGTTGTGTGAACAATATGAAGATGTCACCAGTGTTATTGACTATGTCCGCAAAGAAATTGGAAACGATGAGTTCAAGAAGCAGTATGGTGAATGGTCATACTCGGAATATAGTTTCATCTATAATAGTGATGACTCCGTTAAGACAAGCGACAACTGGTATAAAAGGAGAAAGCCCGTAGAGTTGGGCGAATACACGATCATACTCCCTCCAAAGGCTTATCAATATAACTTCAATGACCAGACAGTCACAATCACCCAGGATGAGAATACCGTTGTTCTCTCATATCCGATTAATAAGGTCATCAAACAGGACACGACGCTCCTGCATCATCCAGAACAACTGCTTACCTATCGCAACGATTCGCTGATGCTGATACTTGAAGGTATCTGCATTGAAGACACCGTCGTTACAGATGTCAGGTACTATGGTTTACAATTGTTTAAGAAGAAATAATAAGTAATCTCTCCACTCAAAATTATTCAGTAATAGATAATAGTTATGAAAATTAAAACGTCACTTCTTCTCGTATTTGTATGTGGATTGATGAGTGCCCATGCCCAAACGCGATTAACTCCAATTAGTGGGGCTATATTTTGGGGTAAGGGAATACTTACCGATTATGATACTGAGTTAAACAGTTTATTACTCCCATCATCATTCAGGTTCGCATATATTGTAAGACCTTCATTCAGATTAGAATACAGCCTTATGGGTGTCAATGACAGTACGCTGATTCTGAGAAAACCAAAACAACAAATCTGGAGTTTGATTAACAAACACAAAAAAGTTTCCATTAAGGAGTATCATTTACAGATATCCCCTGCTATCATGGA
Organism: Prevotella sp.; assembly: GCA_045225255.1. GTDB lineage: Bacteria > Bacteroidota > Bacteroidia > Bacteroidales > Bacteroidaceae > Prevotella. The sequence goes on from JBGVBD010000193.1 coordinate 20,153, forward strand.
TGCTATCTCCAAATTGTTTGAGTTGGCTGTACTTACATCTTCTTATCTGGATGAAGTTCAAGGGTTGGATGGTGTAACCTATAATTTTATTAAAGGCCATTATACGGCAGAATGCTGGACTCCTGTTGATGGCAGTAATTGCGGAAGACTTGTTGCCCTTGCAGACTCCATTTGTAAAGCAGTAGAACAACAGGATACCATGTTGATAAAGAGAAATATGAACGTTATAAGCGAATTACATCATACGTTCAAAACTCTGTATAACGGAAAGCCAATCGATGATAGCAATGGAAATTAAATTATTACTTGGCAGCTTTCCAATCAAACAGATTAAACGAATAAGTAAATATGAATAGATTCATTTTATCAATTTTATTGTTGTTGTTTGTCGCCTGTCATGTGAAGGCACAGACGATAGAACAACTGCGCGACTCGATGGCAGCAGGTAATCTCAATTGCCAAGTTGAGTTGGCATGTGAGTATATTGAGGGAGATAGTGTGCAGCAAGACCTTCAGGAGGCCTATCGTCTTATCAAAGATGCCGCAGATAAGGGCAACCGTTATGGGGAGTTGTGGTTAGGCATATGCTATCAAGCTGGGATTGGCGTGGATACGAATCCAGAAGAAGCTTTTCGTTGGTTTCTGAGTTCTGCAAAAAAAGGCAATAAAGCAGCTATGAATTATGTAGGTCAAGCGTACGAATTTGGATATGGTGTGGAACAGAATATCAAAGAGGCTGTGAAATATTACCAGAAAGCAAGTGATGAGAATTATCCGCCAGCACTTGTTAATCTGGCTGTTTGTTATGAACACGGTAGAGGAGTAGAACATGATTGGGAGAAATCATTTGCATTAATGAAACAAGCCTGCGATGAAGGAGATGAAGGTGCTCTCTTCCTGATAGCGAAGTACTATTTCAACGGGTGGGGTACTAAAGAGGACAAAGATGAAGCACTGCGGATTATGAACAGTTTAAAGGAAGGCTCCTTTGGTAAAGAGGCAGCGCATTATGCCGCTATCATTGAGAAAGGCGACACGATGAGCACCTATGAACTTCAATTCAGGTATATCCCCAGTAAACTTTGGTCATATAAAAATGGTAAGGCTGATTATATAGAACTAGTTGACCCTGCCAGGTGGGAATGGAATCTGAGGTCTCTCTTTGTGAGCCAGTTCGAATGGGATTGGCATCAAATTACGCCTTCAATCCATTCCGTTGCAGATTCCACGTCGATTGTGCTATTTCGCATGGAAGAGCCTAAGAGATATCCACTTTGTCTTTATATGGCTGCAGTTATTGACAAAGCCCATGACCGTTATGAATACTATACGCTCGAAAAGTCCATCAGTCTTTCTGACGAGATGAAAGACCCTTGGGTCATTGGTGGTGTTGATGAAGAGATGAGCCATTTGAATTATGGATTCATAGATGGCAGAATCAGTGAGGAAAAATTCATAGATAAAATCATAAAATTGAGGAGCAAGAAATAGTTGATGCTTAAGTCATGATAGTATGGCACAGGAAAGTATAAGGAAAATAGTCTGGCCACAATATTGGTCTATTTGTTGGTATATGACAAACAAAACAACGACCTTCATTATTGTGGCACTTCTTCTGTGTGTGTCGTCAGCAGCACAGGAGAAAGTTTCATACCAGCGAGACTATCGGTACCTCGTTGAAAGAATTGAAGGTGTCTATATTCCCAAGGATATAAACGAGGCTATTGACTCTTTGGACATAATACTTAGCACAGAGGACAAACGCCACATTGCCGACTCCCTATCGTTGGATGATTTTCGCGCCGTATGTCATCATAGCTTGGGAATGTGGATTAGGAACAATTGGGGACTATGGGGAGGTTCACGCCTTCAGCGTTTTTTTCTCGACAGGAAAGTGATCCACCCTGATGATATGTCGGATCAGATTCTGAAGGCATACTATAAGAAAAAGATTCAAGGATTGGATTATTCTGTTGAAGATGATATTAAACCTAGTCCGGGCAATTTCGAAGTGAAGAAAATAGGTTCACTGAGGCGGTTTTGGATAAGGTTCAAGCAGAATACGAGCAAAGATGTCCGTAAAACAAAACGCGAATTAAAGAAAATGGGATGTACAAAGGGTAAAACGGTATATTTCATGTACCCATATGGGTGCTCTACTGAAGAGGAAGATAAGAAATCGTTAGAATTTGACGATAATAACTACGCCACGTTGCCCAAGGGCAAGATTACAGATATTGATTACGTATCGAAACGAATAAAAGTCAAACTCATTGACACAATCTCTCCGTATGGCATCATCATCTTCGACGGAGACCTCCAAGGCGATGAGTTTGGTAAAATCGAAAGAGATTTTGACACTTTTATCGTCAATAGCCCAAATCGGTTCTATATGCAGAAGGGAGATGAGTTATGGTTTGACTTGAATTCCGGATTTTGGGAGACAGGAAAACAATTGGAATAAGAATTATACAAAAGGGACGGCCCTTTTTGTATATAACGGGGACAGCCCCCCTGATATATTAACAAACAAGGAGCAAACGATAGTCAACAATGTTAATGATTTCTCTATTAAGTTTTTCAAGAAAATCCATTTTAAATTGTCAAGAAAAAGTCCCTAATTTTATGTATGGATTTTTGGTGCTTCTAGAAAATTAGGAAGCTTTAAAACGACAAAAATAGCCTAAAAAAACGCAAGTATATACTTAACGGGTAGAAAGGCGGCACCTTTCTACCCGTTTGTTACGTGCAAACCACCCGTTTGAAGCCACCTTTCCACCCGAAAAGTAGGGGCAAAGTAGGGGTTTTCTTGCCCTTTTTGTCCCCTTTTTAATGGGTTACTTGACCCTCAAAACGGATAAGTGTTTACTATTCAGTCCATTACCGTAACTCCTCATATTTCGCGTATTTGCAGCCAACTTGTGTGTTGCTTGCAAAAACGTGATTCTACAGGGGTGCTTTGTCAAGAAGATTCATAGATTCGTCCTCAAAATCAAGGGCGAGTTGCTGCTCGGCAGCAGCCCGTTTCTGTTGGGCCTTCGAGATGAGTAGAGGGCGCAGACGCTCGGGGCGCAGTTCGTTGATGCCAACGATGGGCTGAGAGAAAGAGGAGGTGAGTTCGCCACAGGTAATGAAGTACTTCGCCTTCTTCATCACTACGCCCATCTTCTTCAGGTGATAAGAGGTTAAGCGGTTGAATTGGCGACTATTGACAATGAGCCATGCTGACTTGGTGCCGATACCAGGCACACGAAGGATACGCTCGTAGTCGTCGTGGTTGATATCGACAGGGAAGGCTTCTGGATGACGTAATGCCCAACCGAGTTTCGGGTCAACATCGAGATCGAGGTGACTATGGGCATCGTCAACGAGTTCATCTACCTTGAACTGATAGAAACGTAAGAGCCAGTCGGCTTGGTAAAGACGGTTCTCTCGTACCAAGGGCGGCTGTTTCAAAATGGGCAGACGAGGGTCGTAGGTGTTCACGCTGACATAACCGGAATAGTAAACACGGCGCATGGTAGGTTGCTGATACAATGCGTTGGACATCTTCAGAATGTCCAAGTCGCTCTCCTTTGTGGCACCTACAATCATCTGTGTCGACTGTCCAGCAGGTACGAAACGGGGTGTATGACGGTAGCGCTTGCGGTCTTCTTTGTTCTCCAATACGCCTTGTTGGATGAGTTTCATGGGTTGGAATACGCTCTGATGGTCTTTCTCGGGTGCCAGTGCTTTCAGCGATTCCTCTTTCGGAATCTCGATATTCACACTCATACGGTCGGCATAGCGTCCTGCTTCTGCCAGCAGTTCTTGCGAGGCACCAGGTATCGCCTTCAGGTGGATATAGCCATTGAAGCGATGAACGGTTCGCAGGTCACGCACGATGGCAGTCAATCGCTCCATCGTATAGTCGGGATTCCTCACTACGCCACTCGACAGGAAGAGTCCCTCGATATAGTTACGACGGTAAAACTCCATCGTGATCTCTTCCAGTTCAGAGACGGAGAGGGTAGCGCGCTGGATATCGTTGGTACGGCGATTGATGCAGTAGGCACAGTCGTACATGCAATAGTTGGTGAGCATGATCTTCAAGAGAGAGATACAGCGTCCGTCATCTGCAAACGAATGACAGATGCCGAGACCGCCAACAGTATTGCCCACCATGCCCTGTTTACCTTTGCGCACCGTACCGCTCGACGAGCACGATACATCGTACTTCGCCGACTCCGTGAGGATACGCAACTTCTCCATCGTCTTCTCTGTCAGCATAAGCATTCCCTTTTTATAACGACAAAGATATAGTATAGGTGTCCCAAAAGTCGGTACACCTTCGATTATTTAACGTTTTTTATAGAGAAAAAGAAAAACCCCTGCTAGAGAATTCTCTGAGACAGGGGTTCATAATGAAAGGAGGAGTGGTACCTCCAGGAATCGAACCGGGGACACACGGATTTTCAGTCCGATGCTCTACCAACTGAGCTAAGGCACCA
>JBGVBD010000194.1:0-46628 GCA_045225255.1 Prevotella sp.
TTTTCTTGTTATCCAGCCCTCCGGCTGTATCGGTTGAGCAAAAGTCAGCATGGGATTGGTGTGGTATCTTTAATTATGTGAAACTCCGTTTTCCCAATGGGAAACGGTCACACGGGATACCATGATCTTCTCTGCAACCTGGTCCTGTGTCATGCCGGCCTTCTGCCTTGCTTCTTTCAGTTTTTCCGAAATCATCATCTTTACGATCTCCTTTGCATGGCTTTAGTTTATCCGAAAACGAACCCGTCTGTCTATCAAATGGTATTTACAGAACCCTCAATTGCTGTAAAAAACCCTTTACATCACCATTTTTCAAGGTTTTTCTTCATCATAACAGTGGAATCTGGATACCAGATCCCGATTTTCCGACAAACTGCGAACTGTCAGCAGGAGGTTCTCCTTTTATCTTTATCAAATCCTTGCAGGGATGGACAGAACACCGGAGCAGTGAGAGATCTGCTTAAAACCGAGCTCCGGGAATTCTCCTTTGAGCTCGTCTACAACAAAGTAGATTTCATCGTCATCCCATTCGTCACCCACGTCCTTCTGGCACTGTTCCAACTGGCTTCGGTTTTCAAAGGCGACGTCACCGATCAGAATCTGTCCGCCGGGGTTCAGATGATCCTGCAAAACGCGCAGGAAGGAGACCTTCTGTTCATCAGGCAGATGATGCAAGGAGTAGGTCGCTACGATGAAGTCATAGCGCTGTGCCAAGAGCGGCTCCACCAATCCCTGAGTGAAATCGCCCTGATATAGATGCGCATTGGGCATCTTTTCGGAAGCCAGCTCAATCATCCGCGCTGAAAAGTCCTGGCCGTAGATTGTGCAGCCATTTCCGTATAACTTCGTTGTGAGCGTTCCGGTGCCAAAGCCGATGTCCAGGACAACAGCATTCGGCTTCTCCATGATGCTCTTATAGATGGTTCCCAGCACATCTTTGTATCCGGCGAAGGGATAGGTGTTTCCTTCATCAGATACGCCTACAGTTTTGTCGTATCCGTCTGCCCACAAGTCGAATCCTTTATTATCAAGCATTGATATCCTCCAAATTGCGGTGTTCGTTTTGCTTACTCAGAAAGTGCCTCCGCAGCAGTCCGTACCATTTCGGCATATTCCGCTTTAACATCTTCGGGAGACTTAATTGCAACTCTTCCTCCAAACCCAAATATCCAGCTATAAAAGACGCTGCCAATAGAGGTTTCGATTACGGCGCGGAAGGATTTCATATCATTGGCCAGCACATGAACATCTTTGCCAAACTTATCTATGATCGCATCCATAACATCGTTGCTGCACACCAGCTCTATCTGCTTTCTCTGGCCGTTGTACATCCGGAACATTGAATTCAGGTAGACATTCAGGTCAAAATTCTTCGGAGGCTGCACAGCGTCTTCATCAAGGATTTTGGGACATCTGACAATGCGATCTACGCGGAAGCTGCCGATCCCTTTGTGTTTTTCAGAGAAACCAACCACATAATAGTAATCGCCATTCCAGATCAGCTTATATGGGCTGAACACATAGGTATAGCCATCGTATTTCAGCTTCTGTTCCTTCCGGACATTGTAGGTGAAATACTGGAACGAAACCTTCTTGCTTGCATTGATCGCGTCGTTCAACGCCTCCATGATGTAGTAGATCTTCTCGTTGTCGGCTTTGATGCGATTCTCCACATCAACATTGCGAACGAGTTTTTCCGCATTATGCTGGCTTGTAAGGGAGCCAAGCTTTTCAACCAGGGCGGCGCTCTTTTCCTTGGGTATGAATCTGGCAGACTCCACAGCGTCAATCAATGTCTTGAGCTCCGGCAGGTCAAATCTCCGACCGATGAGTGAGAAACGCTTTTGCGTCGAAGGGACAACCTCAATTTCAACTCCGAGCTCCTGGAGTGCTTTTATGTCATCACCCACAGTTCCGCGAGAGGTTGAAATACCATACTCTTTTTCGAGCTGCTCCATGATCTGAGCTATCGTCAGATAATGGTCCTCGTCTGTCTGCTCATAGAGCATCTTAGCCACATAGAAAGGGCGAAGTTTTGCTTTTATGTCCATGAGTTCACCTCATCACTTCGTCATTCTCATCATCAAGAGACTTCCGTTCTTCTTCAGCCATTTATCCCATTTCCAATATTCTGGGAAGACCCGTAATACTTCGGCGTAAAACTTATCGGAATGGTTCATTTCCTTGCGATGGCAAAGCTCATGAACCACTACGCTGTCGATTACTTCCGGCGGTGTCAACATCAGGAGACAGTTGAAATTTAGATTACCTTTACTGCTGCAACTGCCCCATTTGGATCGCTGGTTCCGTATTGTGATCCGACCATAGGTGACGCCGATTTTCGGGGCGTAGTATTTTACTCTTTCCGGTATGACCTTCAAAGCCTGGTCTGCAAGCGCTCGGATTTCATCAATGCTCAGAGGTTCAACGGCGTCCGCTTTCTTCTGTTGTTCTTCGACCTTGTTCAGGTGCTTTTCTATCCAACTCTTGTGCTGGAGACGGAACATATTGATCTCAGCATCAGTTGCCTGCAGAGGGGCTCGGATAATAAGCCCCTCTGCATTTACTTCAACGCCTAAAGACTTCCGGTTGCTCCGGATAATTTTGCAGTTCATGCTCAGCTCTTCCTCAAGCTCTTATAAAGCTCTTTGGCCATCTCGTCCTGAACCTTCTGATAAAAGTCGGGATCGTTAAACAGCTTCTGGAATGCCTCGTTGTTATCCAGGAAACACTGAGTCACAATATCCTTGAACTTGTCCGGGAACAGAGATTCCACGAACATCTCAGTAGAATTGTCCTTTGCGTACTTCTTGAACTTCTTTACGTCAGAGTCCTTCATAAACATCTGATAGATGCCCTCAATGATAACTCTATCAGCGTCAGTAAACTTGCCCTCGAAACGCTCGTTCACCTTGTCGATGATGTTTTGCAAGGTGTCCTGCTTCTTGTTAGGCTTCTTCGGAGCAAGAGAACCACCCGGAACGTAGACCGGAGGCTTTTCATCCAGCGTAATTGCCCCGTTAAAGGTTTCGGTCAGAGAGGCATACTCCAGCTTGATCTTGTCTTCGATATCAACGATCTCAACACGGCCACGCGGCAGGAGCCGAATAAGGTTGTTCGTGTACTGGAACTCGTTGAAGAGCTCCTTGTCATGCAGCCGCACGAGCTGCGTGATGTACGAATAAGATCCGTTAAACTTGCGGATGTAATCACGCACAGTGTACTGATCGTCGTCGCTCAGCTCCTTATAACGCTCGACTACGGGACGGAGAAGTCCGGCCAGCCTGCCAATAGATGCCTCGCTTTGAGAAGCTCCGCTGTGCTTGTCCATGAAGTCAATAAAGGTCTGAACATCCTCGAAGTTGTAGAGCATGAACTCAGCGATCTTTGCGCGGAGGTCGTAAACACGATTTATGTCCGAATCGCCCATCATGGTGGTTGTCTCATAGTAAGGCAGGAATGCTTTCTTAATATCCTCTTCGGTATTCTCAAAGTCGAGCACAAAGGTGCTGTTCTTGCCGCCAGTCGTTCTGTTCAAACGGGAAAGTGTCTGAACAGCAGTAATATCCTTCAGCTTCTTGTCCACATACATGGTATGAAGCAGCGGTTCGTCAAAGCCGGTCTGATACTTGTTCGCAACAACAAGGATGTTGTACTGGCTGGAGTGGAACGCCTTTCGGAATTTCTTATCGGTGGTAATATACTTGCCATCCTCGTCCACATTCATTGTGGCTTCGGTGTATGGCTTCTCGGAAGGAAGGTCATCAAGGGAAATCTCTCCGGAGAAAGCGACCATCACGTCTGTACCCTTTGTCTCTTCGGGATGATCCTTCAAATACTGCTTGATGGCGAAATAATAGCGCACCGCATTCGCGCGGCTGTCAGCCACGACCATTGCCTTGCCTTTGCCGCCGATCTGATACCGGCAGTTATCAAGGAAGTTGGTCATAATCATCTCAGTCTTCTGCGTGATGGTATAGCCGTGCTTCTTGTAGTATTTGAACAGAGCCTTGGAAGTTGGGCCCTCGATCAGCTCCGGGTTATCGTCCGAGACCTTGATGAGCTTGAAGGCTTCTTTGATGGTCGTATAATTCTTCAGAACATCGAGGATAAAGCCCTCCTCAATAGCCTGCCGCATGGAATAAACGTGGAAGGGGCGGTGAATAATCGTTCCATCAGGGCTCTGCTCGTGAACGCCAAACAGCTCCAGGGATTCGCCCTTCGGTGTCGCGGTAAAGGCAAAGAAGGACTGGTTCTCGTGTTTACCCTGACCAATCACAGCGTTGATATACTCGTCGGTGAGATCTACGTCGGATTCGTCAATGCCTTCTTCCTCAGCGTAGTTCTTAACAGCAACGCCGATATCAATCAGACTGCGGCGCAGCGTCTTTGCAGATTCGCCGCTCTGCCCCTGGTGGGCCTCGTCCACGATGATAGCAAACTTCCTACCGGAGAACTTCTCAATATCCTTATAGGCAAAGAGGAACTTCTGAATGGTGCAGATAATGATGCGTTTCTTGTCATTCAAAGCTTCTGCAAGGTCGCGGGAATGCTTTTTATCGTCGATGCACTCCAACAGGCCAGGAACGTGCTCAAAGCTGTTGATCGTGTCCTGGAGCTGGCTGTCGAGCACAACACGGTTGGTGACAACAATAACGGAATCAAAGACGCTCTCGTCCTTGTCGTTATGGAGGGACGCCAACCGATAGGCGATCCAAGCAATAGAGTTGGACTTGCCGGAACCGGCTGAGTGCTCGATCAGATAGTTTGTGCCAGCACCTTTCTCGCGCACGTCGGCAACGACCTTCCGAACCACATCGTACTGATGGTAACGCGGGAAGATCAGCTTTTCCTTAGTGACAGTCTTAGTGACACCGTTCTTTGTCACTTCTTCCTTTTCCTTTACGTGGGAAATGAAGCGGTGAAGGATGTCCAGCAGAGAATCACGCTGCAGAACCTCTTCCCAAACGTAGTATGTATCATAGCCGTTCTCGTTATTGGGGTTGCCAGCGCCACCGGTTACACCGGCACCGTTGGAGCCCATGTTGAAGGGCATGAAGTAGGTAGCATCATCTTTGAGTTGGGTTGTCATCCACGCCTCATTCAGGTCAACGGCGAAGTAGACCAGAAAGCGATGATCCAGCCTGAAAGCAAACTCCTTGGAACTGCGGTCCTTTTTATACTGTTTCATGGCGCACCAAACATCCTGCCCCTTGAACTGATTTTTCAGCTCAATAGCCACGACGGGGATACCGTTCACAGAAAGTACCATGTCAATGGTGTTCGTGCTGCCGGTTGAATACTGGAACTGACGGGTGCAGCCAAGGATATTGGACTGGTACAGCTCAATAAGCGTCTCGTTCAGGGCAGACTCCGGCTTGAAGTAGCAGACCTTCAGCTTGACACCCATATCTGTGATGCCGTTTCGGAGCACATAGATCAAGCCCTGATTGGTGATCGTCTGCTCCAAGCGGGTGTAGAGCTTGTCCGGAGCTTTGTCACCGTAGTATTTGACATACTTCGCCCACTCTTTAGGCTGCGTGTTTGCGATAAACTCGCAAAGCACGTCCATGTAGATACAGCGCGCGACATCGTGCTGCCGGTTATGCACCCAATTCCCGTCAGCATCTTGCCCAACAAACTGCTGGTAGCCGCCTTTCTCTGAAATCAGGTAGGATTCAATATCCCTTTCAAATCTCTTTTCGCTGGTATCCATAGTAGTACCTTCCCTTTACTGTGATGGGTTTATTATAACGGCTTCTTCTGGCCGTTTGGTCGTCCGTAAAACGACAATTATCAGTTGCTATTAGCAATCGCATCAAATAGTGGTTGCGGTATGAAAGAATGGTGATGTGCTTGCTCCATGATCTTGATGTTCTTATCCATAATGTATTTCAATTCCCCAAGGAAGAACTTTCTTCCGTCCAGCTCATCTGCTACTACACTCATGATTCCAGCCCTGGAATAGCTCGCAACAGCAATCGTTGGGCTGATCGGATAAAAGATGCACGTTGACGGATTCGCAAGGCCGTTGTGGAATAAGCCAAGCTCTTTCTTGCCGACGCCTTCAACAAGAACCGGATTGTCGCTTGTCGCAAAAGGCATGTTGTCTCGTTGCGTATTAACATACACCACCCAGATCCGATCCTGCATTAGGCTACAATATCTGTCGAAGTTCTCCGGGGCAAAGGAGTGGTTGAAGAACTGCTCCTTTTGCCACTGTTCATCAAGCTTTATGTTTTGAATCTTTGGCTTGTACTTTGCCATCAAAGAATCCGGAATAGCCGCAATTACGCTATCTTTTACAGCTTTCTCGATTCTGGGATAGATCTCTTTGATGTATGCTACGCTGCTGGGAACACGCATCATTTGAGCAACGGTCACTTTTGAAAGCACTTGTTTGTAGTGCTCCGAAAGGACAGGTACGTCGTATTGTGACAGGGTAATAGTAGAAATCAGGTTATCCATTTCCCGCCCACAAAGAGAATCAATTTCTCTTGCGAAGAAGTGTTCCCAATACTTCGGATCATCCCTGTCTGTCACGTCATAGAAGTTTTTGATGTATCCTACATCAGCGGTTGACGCCCTAAAGAGCTTCGGCTGCTTCTTCTCGTAATAGCGAGTTCCGATGATGTATTTTCCATCAACCTTTGATGCGAACCGATCAAGGTATCTCTTTGGAACGATATGCTGATTCACAAACTGCTTTGCCATAAAAGCTCCTCATGTGCGGAAAGCTGCGTATCGTTCATCGAGATCAACAATGCTAAAGTCAAAGAAGTTGAACTGCTCCGGGTGCTCTCTGTAGTAACCATTTGCACAGGCTGACAGGATGAAGCAGAGCCTACGCACGTTCACTTCATATCTTCTATGGGTTTCGCCGAGTTGCTTTCCGTTGAAAAACTGTTCGGATATATTCGCAGAATCAGAGAGGACGTTGAACTTCTTTTTCTTCTCAGTGAGAAGAGTAAAGTGATCTACCTTGCAGCATTCCTCCTGAATTTTTTCCCTTTCAATATTGGGATTACCTTGATGAAGAAAAGAACATCGCAGACTATAAACGACTTCACCGCTCAGATAAGGCATTTTTCCTTCTTCCCCTGGGTACTGCTCATATGCTCCGATATATTCATCATACCAGTCGATGTATCTTTTCTTGGTTGACTTCTCATTTGGATATTTGGCCTTTCCGCATATGTCAGGGAGTGTTAGTGCAAGGGAGAGCGCAGAGAAAAAGCAGTCATTATCAAGAGCTTTGTTTATGTCGTCTATCAGCCGCTGAATCATTAGCTTACCTCTTTCTTGCCGGTGACATATTCGTAGATTAGAGATTTCTTATAGTCTGTCAGTTTCTCGATTTTCTTCTCTTTGATGTCGATTAGCTTGTCAATACTGGATGCGTGTTTCCTTATTATCTCTACCATTTTTTCTTGTTCAGCCAGTGGTGGCACACAAACCTGGAAGTTCTGGATCATCGGCAGTCGAACTGAAGGCACGGTAGTCTTTGCACTTCCATAGTCCATCACAGTGCTAAACAGGTTTTCCAAGTAATATTTCAATAACTCCTTATCGACATATCTAAAGTTATAAAACCTATATACGCGCTGGTGAACAGCATATTTCCCATCAACCAAATGGAACACTCTTCCCGCACCAGCTCCATCACCGGCCATAAGGATTCCGGGACCTTCAAAGGTATAATCGTTGCTTCTTTCAACAATAGGAGATCGAACATAGAAAGGATATGCCCCATCTGGATTCGCATCTTGGGTATCGCTGTTTCCTGTGGTTATATCTGCAATGAACCTAAAACGGATTAACTGCCAATGTTCTGGCATCATTCCAATCCACTCAACTCCGCTGTCCTTCATTGAGGCATTGGGATCGAGCCCCTTCGTCACAACTTCTGTGATAAGGGACTGCTTATACTGTTTCAGCTTTTCGATCTGTGCTTGCTGATTTGCAATCAGGGCATCGACTTTCGCCGTATCCTTATCAATTCTCTCAGCAATTCTGTCCTGCTCCTGATATGGAGGTAAAGCGACTTTGATACCCATGAAGTCGTCAATACTAAGATCCCACTGACCAATCCTCATGCCTGCGGAATACATCTCGTATGCTTCCACAATACCGAGGTTCCTCATGTAATGGTGGATAAACCTTGGTGTGACTTTTGAATAATCAACTTTGCATACATAGTAAGCGGGACTGACAATTCCTTCATAATCAGAGACCCCAAGAGAACCGGACCAGGCTTTCATCTTGTTAATAACTAAATCGCCTTGTTCGACGTATTTGTAACTGTCGGTATCCAGAGAGGTCACGTTATGGTTATCATCTCTTGAATCCTTTGGGATAACACCAAGCTCTCTATAGAGTGAAAGGACCGTTGCATCACCATGATTCTTGATGGATACATTCTTGAAGAGTGCTTTATTTCTATGTACTTTCCAGTGACTTGGCATATCGCCCAGCCAATCAATTTCACTATTTACCATCTCACGCATTGCCAAACAGCTCCTTCATTAGCTCTGTTTCCTCAACTTCTAATTCCTTGATTTCAGCGAAAATACTATCCGAAGGTTCAGGCGGAACGAACTTATAGAACAAGCGCGTGAACGGGATTTCATAGCCAACCTTGTCTTTGCTACGGTCAAGAAATGCCACCGCATTATAAGGCAAGACATTGTTTTCTATGTAGGCATCAATATCATCCTGCAAAGGGATTATCTCGCTATCGGAAGCGCCTTTAACGGCCTGCATCTTGCCTTTCTTAAGAATTGGCTTGCCTTCATCGTCACAGAGCGCGGTCTCCACCGTAACTTTTGTATAGCCGAAGAACTCATTGTCATAGACTTTGGATTCAACAGTCAAATCATTCTCTGTGAATGTGCCATCTTCAAAGGCTTTGTAAGCTTTCAAAATGAGTCGGATGCAGTTCTCATCAAGGTCAACCCGCTTGTTGCCGATATTCTTTCTGCGCTTCACAAAGCATTTAGAAGCGTCAATGAGTTGCACTTTTCCTGCGCGGTGCATCTCTTTTCCCTTGGTTAAAACCCAAATGTACGTGGCAATTCCTGTGTTGTAGAACAGGTCGGTAGGAAGCTGGATGATGGCATCAACGAGGTCTTCACCAATCACATAGCGCCGGATTTCCGAAGCTCCGCTGCCAGCATCACCGGTGAAAAGAGAAGACCCATTCTGAACGATTGCCATGCGTCCTGATCCTTCCTTGAGCTTCTTTACTCCATTTAGCATAAAGAGCATCTGCCCATCGGAAATAGCGGGGAGGCCGGGGCCGAAACGTCCGTCATAGCCTTTCTTTGCTTCTGCTTCGACTTCGGTACGTTCCCGCTTCCAGTCGATACCGAAAGGAGGATTAGAAATAATATAGTCAAACTCATACCCTGAGAACTTATCCTGGCTCAAGGTATCGCCGTACATCATACCGGAGGCGTTACCGCCCTTGATAAGCATATCGGACTTGGCGATAGCATAAGTTTCCGGGTTGAACTCCTGCCCAAAGCAGGTCAACACGGCATCCTCGCTGAGTGCTTGCAGCCGCTCGGTCAGACAGCCAAGCATCTGAGAAGTTCCCATCGCCATATCGTAGGCGGTCTTGGTACAGCCGTTCTCCTTGATTTCCTCTTTCTCAGGAGAAATCAGCAGATCGGTCATAAGGTAGATAACGTCGCGGCTGGTGAAGTGTGCTCCTGCTTGCTCGTCGTAGGACTCAGAGAACTTCCTGATCAGCTCTTCAAAGATATAGCCCATATCAGCAGAGGTGATCTTCTTGGGCGACATATCTGCTTTTGCAGAGTTGAATTCCTGAATCATTACAAAGAGAACGCCGCCCTCCACCATCGTGCCGACGGTGTTTGCAAACTCAAAACGGGAGATAATATCGGCCACGTTTGCCGAGAAGCCTTTGAGATAATCGTCGAAGTTGTCAGCGATATTATCCGGATCGGCAAGCAGCTTCTGGAAGTCAAACTTGCTGGTATTGTAAAAGGCATAGCCGGAAGTACGGGTCAGAGCGCCTTCGATAAGCTGCTCATTTGCGCCGGTCGCATCCAGCTTCTTCTTCATTTCGAGAACAGCCTGTTTGGTGGGCGCAAGGGCATCGTCAAAGCGTTTGAGAACGGTCATGGGCAGAATAACCTTCCCGTACTCATGGGGCTTAAACAGACCCACAAGATGCGTGGCACTCTCCCAAATCAGATTGGCCTTCTCCTGGATATTTGTATTCGTCTGCTTTTGAAGCTCATTGAACTGCATATCTCTATCCTCCAAGCGGTTAGTCTTCTTCGATAACTTCCATAAGGTCCCCAATATCACAGTGAAAGACCTTGCAAAGATTCATCATAACTTCCATGCTGACCGGGAGATCACGATTTAACTTGGTCATGGCATAGGAACTAATCTCAGCTGCTTTCGCAAGCTCACTCTTCTTCATTTTATTGTCTTTCATTAGACGCCACAGCTTATCGTAACGAACCTTCATATGATACCTCCATATAGCATGGATTAGGGCCACCGACTCGTGGTTACAAAAACGCACAATGCATTATACCACACTCCATCTCTTTTTTCAATGGATTTGGCTGTTATTCGCATTATCCAAAGAAAAGGTGCGGCAAAATGGTCGCACCTTTTCTCATTGATAGTGTAGTTGCGCATGTGAGAAGGAGTTATGGGCCCATATTGCGATAGCTATTTAGCAGTGTTGATTATCATTAGCCCATGCTCAGAGGCATAATTGACAGTATAAAATGTGCCGCCTGTTTTTTCGTTAAGAAAACAAATACATCTGCTGCTATTATCTACAAGGTGACGGTTGCGTTTGTGCATACACCCGCTATAGTAATCTTGTGATGTATATACTACTTTGTCAGCAGCCTTCATAATCCGGTTGTATTCTTCAATATCTTCTTGCTTCCAGCCTCTGGCTTGCGTTTTACAGGGTAAGACAAGAATAAGCTTAATTTGGGGATAGTCTTTTTTCAGGTCCAATACTGTCTGCGCAGCAAGAGTATCAAATCCCAAAGCTCCGCCAGCACCGAAATACAGATAGCCGTCCTTAATACTTGCAATAACAGCATCCCTCAGCCGTTGGGTCACGCTCTCCAGTTGATCCAACGGTATTTTTCTATGACCGGTAAAGCAACAAGTTTGATTTTTCATCGTTCAGCCCTCAACCAGTGCTTAAAGGCACTAATTTCCGCAATTATAATACTTATAGTATACACTGCAGAGCAAACAATATCAATGGTCTGTGGAAAAACAGTTCCAATATTTATAGACTATATTCAGAACACAATGAGGTGCCTAAAATGAGTGAGATAGCAAAGACAGTTGGTCAACGAATAAGAAGTTACAGACTTCAGTTAGGATTCAGCCAGGAAAAGGTAGCTGAGCTTTCCGGCTGCCATCCAACATATATTGGACAGGTCGAGCGCGGAGAGAAAAATGCTACGCTTGAGAGCATAGAGAAGATTGCTGCTGCAATAGAAGTTCCTCTCTCCAAGCTCTTCGATAAGATTGGATGCGCACCGGATGACGGCACAGATATCCCCGCAAAATGCTATGAGCTTCTACTGACAAAGAGCAAATCAGAACAAGAGCAGATCTACCGTATAATCCTCGAATTAGACAAATACAAGGACATTCATATGTAAGTGCCACCCATTTGGGTGGCATTTGCTGTTAATAGGCAGGAATCCCGTAGCCCAGGATTTCATAATATCCAACAGCATAATGGTTTTCGCGGCAGCTATCGCCGGAGTTCCCTTCGACGGTGTAGACAATGCCGTCCTCAACCCGTTCAACGATACCGGTATGATCGGATTCGCCGTCTTGCGGGCCGGAGCTGCCTTTGTTATCCCAATCGAAGAAGATGATCATACCTGGTGCCGGTTCGATATCGTTATCTGCCCACTGGCCTCGATCCTTGAACCAGTTGACACCGTTGACACAGCCTGCATATTTGGGAATAACACCAGTCTCGATATACCCGCACTGATCGGCGCACCACGATACAAAGCAGGCGCACCACTCAACACGAGAGCCGAAACCGTACCAGCTCCAGTAGGGCTCGCCGCCCACATTGCCAAGCTGAGACAGCGCAACCGCAACAATCTGATCGTCGGCTCCGTAGATGCCGTAGAGAACAGATGCCCACATACTGCTGTCCTGTGCGAGCAGCTCAGCAACCTGGGCTTTTTGATCCTCAGTGAAGCTGTACTGAGACATCATTTCTTCTACGGTTTTATGACTTACAGTGATATACAGATATACCGTTGTTTCTTCGACTTCCTCTTCTACGATGTTGCCTTCTCCATCATCTGTTTCAACTATGACTGTTTCTGTCCTTTCTTCGGTTTCATAGGAAATCTCATTCATTTCCCAGAAGATATCTTTCAGAAGCTGTTTCTTTTCGTCGGTCATAGACGCCACTTCCTGCGGGTTATCCGGGTCGTTGGTGGTCTTTACAGCGTAGATGGAAAGAACCTCCGGCCAGACTGCACGGGAGCCTGACATTTCAAGCTCGTCATAGGTGTTGGAGCTCTTGATTTCGTCAAGCTTGTTCTGATAGTCCAGGTTGATCTCCTGGACGACCTGCTGCATGGTCTGCGTAGAGCCGGTATCTTCCGAAGAGAAGAAGATTCCGAAACAGGATGCCACAATAAGGCCGATCAAGCAGATAACGATAATCACAACGACCGCCACCCAACCACCGGCAGCAATGGCCGCGATCAGTTCTTTGATAGCTGCCGCAATCGCTTTGATCGCGGCGGCAATCGCTTTCGCTGCCGCCACCGCAGCTTTGTATGCCGCAATCGCAGCCTGTCTCGCCATCTCAGCAGCCTTCTGTGCGGCCTTGGCGGTCGCCTGAGCTGCTTTTTGTGTTGCCTTGGCCGTTTTCTCAGCCGTTTTAATGGCCGCTTTTGATGTCTTTTCCGCTGTCTTAATTGCCTTCTCTGAAGACTTAACCGTGCCTTTTGCTCCGGTCTTCACGGTCTTCTTTCCGGCAGAACGGGCGGACTGCTTAATCGTGTGTTCCGTCCGCTCCGCAGTCTTGATGGTCTGATTTCGAGTTCCGCGTACAGCGTTCTTTCGGACTTCACCGCCGGTGGATGCTGTCTCTCTGACGGTGTTCTGCTGGTGGACATTCTTCCTCTGTTGAATAGAGTTTTGCTTTTGAGAGTCAGCTTGCCGTTTTGATGCTGGCTCTCTCCGCGTCTGCGAAGGACCTTGCGGCTCTGAGGCTCGTGTAGTCGATTCATGTGAATGAGATTCCTGAGAAGAAGTCTTCTCGGTTCGGGCCTGTTCCTCCCTGCGGAAGCGCTCTTCATAGCGGTTGACCCGATCCTCATTCTTTTCGATCCGCTTTTCCTCACGATGTTTCCGATATGCTTCTTTGCCTTTGTTAACTGCCTTCTTCGTCTCGGATGACACATCATGACCGACACGATCTGCAACATCTTCCGCAGCATAGCGGATCTTATCCTCCGCATATTCAGACGGCGTGACCTGGCCGTCGTCCATCAGATTTTCAAACTGATCCTTTGACCTGACCAGCGCCGTCTTCATACGCTCGGAGGCAACAGCCGCTTTATCAATGACCTTGATATCCTTCACGCTTTCTCTCGTCTTAATCCTGCTCATAGCTATCGCCTCCTTCCTCAAAGAACAGGATTAAACCTTCTTGGCAACTACTACGAAGCGCCCATTGGTGTAGGTGTATTCACAGGTGGAAAGCGTGATAAGATGGTCTCCGTACTCGGCGTCCACACCGGTGTCATAGAGTTGGCGGAGGTGAACACTATTCATGAAGTTCTTAAAGTGCTCCTCATCCATATCTGTGAACTGATTGTACCGGAAGGTGTCGTTGTTCGTATCAAAGCGGAAGACCGCCACGATCTGATACTCTCCGAAGCCGAACAGGGTATCAAACTTAATGATCGGATGCTCGTCATAGAAGCCCTTGCTGGCATAATTGCAAAGATCGTGGAACATCGTTTCGTTCTTCATGTGATGCCCGTAGATGACGTAGTTGTTGCTCTCTCCCATCACGCAGTCCTCGTCAATATACGGAACGCCGTAATCGCTGTACTCCTTCTCAAAGCTGTGCTTCAGATAGTAGTTAGGATTATTCGGCGTCCACATGACCGGGTAGTTGATGTTCGTGCCGTCGATGGAGATCCAGCCCACAAAATCGCTGTTCTGATCGAAAAGGGCTCTGTACTTCTCCATTGCCAGCTCTGCTTCTCGCGCAGCCAGTTCTTCCTCAGAGATTGTCTCACTTACGGGCGCGTCTTCACCCGGCTCGGGGACGGGCTCCTTGTCGAGTTCGCTCTTGTCCACATCAGCAATCATATTGGACAAGTCCTCAAACTGCTGTGCGCTGTTCTTTTGATCCTGATACTGGTGATGAAACACGACGCCAGAGAATACCGCGATCCCGCACAGGACCACAATAGCGGCGATGCCAATGATCTTTTTGATTTTCATATCAAATTACCTCCATAAAAGATTGAGGACAGGGTTAATCCTGTCCTCTTGCAAATTCGCCCTCACCGGGGCGCGTGGTCATAAGCTGATAGAGCTTTGTATCATGCGGGAACTGATTGATGAACGGAACGAGCGCCGAACCGTACTTAATCAGACCGCAGCCTGCATCGGCATTGGTGATATAGCTCATCTGCTCATTGGAAATGTTGAGAAGCCGCGCGAGCTTCTCGCGGTCGGACGCTGCCTGGTTCAGCATGATAACAAACTCAGAGTTTGAGAGCATCGTGCTGGCCTGAACGGAGTCAAGCAGGTACTCCACGTTCTGCGTAATCGCAGTCGGATAAGCATTACGCTTACGGAACTGACGCCATGCGGAGTTGAAGAACTGAGCCGAGAACTCATTTTCAAACACCACATGGAACTCGTCGATAAAGACATGGGTGCGCTTGCCTTTCTTCCAGTTCAGTGTCACGCGGTTCAGCATGGTATCGGTGATAACCAGCAGGCCGGTGGGCTTGAGCTGAGAGCCGAGGCCGTGAATGTCGAACACCACTATGCGCTTGTCCAGATCGACATTGCTCTGCTTGCCGAAGATGTCCAGCGATCCGGTGGTATAAAGTTCAAGAGACAAAGCGATCTGCTTTGCCTCCGGTTCAGGCTGCTCCAGGAGCATATCGCGCAGCGTACACAGCGTCGGAACAGTTCCGTCCTCTGCGGCATTGCGATAAACATTGGTAATGCAGCGGTCAATGATGGACTTGTGCTGAGGGCCAACGCCCTTCTTGTCGATCTGCTCGATCAGCGACATGATGAACTCAGACTTCACCACAATGGGGTTGTTTTCACCGTAGCCGTCAACCATATACATGGCGTTCAGCCGGTCCCTGCCTCCGGCAGAAACTCTGATAACCGATCCGAGATTGCCCATCGCCTCCACCAGCGGTGCATACTCGCCTTCAGGGTCGCAGATGAGAATATCGTCGTCGGTATTCAGCATAAGGAAGGTAATCAACTCCTTGGCAGAGAAGCTCTTGCCGGAGCCGGGAACGCCCAGCAGAAACGCCGACTGGTTCAGGAGGTTTGCCTTGTTGCACATGATGAGGTTGTGAGAAATCGCGTTCTCACCGAAATAAATACCGCCCTGGTCCATGATCTCCTGTACCTTGAACGGCATCAGTACCGCGAGACTCTCAGTGGTAAGGGTTCTGAACGTATTGATCTTTCTGACGCCAATCGGAAGAACCGTGTTCAGTCCGTCCGTCTGCTGGAACTTCAGCGTGGCCATCTGGCACATGTGCTTTCTCGCAGTAGAGAGGATTGTCTCGGTATCCAGATCGAGCTGCTCCTTGGTATCTGCCGTGATAACCATCGTCACAACGGCAAACATCATGCGCTGGTCTCTGGTCGTGAGATCGTCCAGGAACTCCTTGGACTCCTTGCGCTGGAGCTCCATATCATAGGGAACGACGGCGCTGAAATTGTTGTTCTGATTCTGCTTGCGCTGCCAGTTGGTGATATTTGTTTCAACGCCCAGCAGTCTGTTCTCGACCTCGCGTACCGCTTCATCCGTAGGGATAGGGATCACGTCGATGGACAGCATCAGATTCCGGTTCAGCTCGGTAAGCTCAGAGAGCATACTGTCTTTGATATAGCTCGCATAGTCTTTGAGGAAAAGAACCCTTGCGAACTTTTCTCCAAGCTTGATGTGGTCTGCGCTCCGCTCCACGCTATCCGGGCAGATATAGTCGCGGAAGTCGTGACCCATTCGCGCCTTCTTGTTGATGTTCATCTCGAAGGCAGTCTCATCGCCGGGGCGGTAGAAGTCGTGAAGGATACGCAGTCTCTGTACCGCATTGAGTGCAACGCACTTGGAACCGAGCCCCGTGAAATGGGTTGTCAGATCCGCACCGACTCTGGCGAAATATGCTCGTGCCTCCTCAACATCCTTCTTGCTCACGGAGATGGTCACATACTTTTCCTGCGTGATGCCGTTGGCTCCGGTGGCCTTATCCAGGAGCATATTGTTGTACTCCATGCGGTAACCGTCCAGCCCGTCACGCTTCATCGGCATGAGAATGGAGTCCTCAAAATCCGCCTTGTTCAGCCTGTGGTTGTTGATCGTGATCTTCGTGGTTGCACCGCTATCCAGGCTGTTCAGAAGCTCAGAGTAGGTCAGGAACATGCTTTCCTTATCCTCTCGGCTTGCCACCATATAGTTGATATCGCTGAACTTGTAGGTCTTGGAAAACTTGTTTCCAACCTTAAAGATACCGTCAGGCCAGATGCACTTGATCGGGATCAAATCCTGCACCTTCTTCGGCACCACGAACTTCTCTTTATCCTGAGACAGGATTGTTTTGATGCTTTTAATCATTGCCTTTGTAGACCTCCTTTTCCTTGGCGTCGATGGTGTCCTTCAACGCCTCGTAGTAGATATTCACCGGCTCAAACTTGATCTGCTTCGGCTCAATCATCTCTGACCGCAGCCACGCCCATACAAATTGCTCTGCCGTCATTCCGTTATAGGAGATAAATCCCATTGCGGCGAAAGGAGCCGCACCGAGGATGCACATCCAGGAAACAGTTTCCGTTCCGACGTGGGGCTTGAGCGCAAAGTACAGCACGATAGCAACACCAACAGCCAGCAAAGAAAAAACGAACTGTCTGAAGGACAGTCCGAAGAACATTGACTCGGTATAGTTCCGAATCTCTCTATTGATTTTTACTTCCATATTCTTTCCTTTCCCGACGTGCAGCTTCCTGAAGCTCCGCCTTGCAGACACATTTATCTGCAAGGCAGTTCACTTCACGGTTTTTCCTGCCGCCGTAATAGAGACAGTACTTGCAATCGCAATCCGCTACGGTATAGCCGCGCCACTTATTCATGATTCTCTTTGCCATGACGCACCTCAGATTCCCATCATTTCTTTGACAAGGCGATCTGCCATCTTTACAGCACCGACGAGGATCAACATATTGAAGATCAACTCACCGATATAGCTCCAAACCATAGACGCCGCTGTCGCACTGGTGTCCACAACAGGCGGGCTTGACGCGAAGACAGAGAAGATGATGCAGGCAAGAACAATGATTGCTCCCTCCATACACACGGAGGCATAGCTCTTCAGGAAGCTCTTGCCGATATTTTGCGTTGGCTCACCGGCAAAGGTGGAAAGCGGAACCGGTGCGATTGCCGTGTACATATACATTTTGAAAAATCGTCCGTAGACGCTCAGGATCATCACGAATGAGAGCACCCACACGAATAGTCCGCCGATAAGTGTAACCGCCCATAGTGGAATGGACTCAAAAAAGCCGCAATCTTCTACCGCCGTGACAATTTCTTGCGGCAGAATGGTCGCCTGCGGCGTACCGAAACCGGCAGAGTTCATGATTGTGCTTACCACGCCTTGGATGATTTCAAGAATTGCAAGCATGAGTTCCATGCCATACGAGATCAGTCCCTTTGCGATTGCAAATCGGACAAACAGTTTTACAGCGTGTTCAGGCTTTTTCAGGTCAGCAAACGATCCACACGTCTTTACAACGCCCACCACAAAAAACAGCACCAGCAGCGCGTAGCCAATGGCTTGTAAGGCTCCGTGGATACTTGTAATGACTGACCAAATAGAGCCACCTTTGAATGTCTGCGGTGACTGTGTGATCAGTTGCCAGATCTCAGACAACTTATCGTTCCATACCTCAAGGGCATTTTCGAGATTCTGTACAATCCAGTTATCCGACATTCGTTACACCTCCAATCCGGGGCGGTCATTGCTGACCGCCCCTTTTTCGGGAAACCGGATCAGCCCACGATCAGGTTGAGGATTTCCTTTGCGAAGGTGATGATGACGCCGCCCGCCAGAGTCAGGAAGCCGTTGGAACGCTGGCTCGGATCGTGGCTCTGGAAGCTGAGGCCGACCTGCACAATACCCCAACCGAGAAGGATGAGGCCGACCGCACGGATCAGGCCGAAGATAAAATCGGACAGGTTGTTGACGACCGAGATCGGGTCACCGGCTGCAAAAGCGGTAACGCTCATGCCCATAACCAGGGCAAGGGACAGGACCGCTGCAGCATAGAAGCGGAAGCCCTTCTTGACCTTGCCGGGAATCTCCGGCTTCTGAGTGTTGTTCTTACGATTGATGTTTTTCATGTTCTTCTTTCTCCTTTTTATCAAATTTTTCTTGGAGCTCTTCTTCTGAGAGCAGTTCAAAATCGTGTAGCTGCGGTTCAAACTTCTGCGCCTTTTCGACTTCCATCGGATCAAACACAAAGGACATGGCCGCAATGCTTCTGGTGTCTTCACCGTGCGTAAACGCCGGTGCTCCGCCATCGGTGGTTTCCCGTACATTGGGATGATGAAGAATGTCGTACTTGAAATCCTGCACGGGACGCTCACCGCGTATAAAAAGAAGTGCGTACTGATTGTCCAGCATACGCACTTCGTCAGGTGTCATAAGCTCACGCCCTGTGAGCTGGTAGTTGGTAGAGTAGCTTCCGTTTCTCCCGCGAGATCGACCGTAGGTGTTCGTGTCGATAGTCTCCTTGCCAAGCAGCTTTGAGACATACTCATGGGTGGACTGCTCATTACCGCCGAGGTAGAGAAACTCGTCGCAGTTGCCGACGATGCTTTCCCATTGTTTCTCAAACAGGGCTTTGAGCTGCGCCAGATTCTGAATGATGATTGAAACTGAAATCTCCCGCGAACGCATGGTAGACAGCAGTTTGTCGAACTCATCGGGTAGGGCGACATTGGCGAACTCATCCATGACGAAATGGACATGAACGGGAAGCCTGCCACCGTGGACAGAATCGGCTTGATAGTAGAGCTGTTGGAATAGCTGCGTGTACAGCATACCGACGATAAAATTGAAAGAGGAATCGTTATCCGGGATGACAGCAAATACCGCTGTTTTCCTTTCTCCGATCTCGCCCAAATCCATTTCATCGGTTTGCGTAATGCCTGCAAGCGAATCCAGGTTGAACTTCTCCAGTCTGGACACCAAGGAGATCTGGATAGACTTCAATGTCTTTGCACTGCCGGAGTGGTACGCCCGGTAGTATTTGAGCGCAATGTGCTCCGGGTTCTTCGCTTCCAACCGTTCAAAGAGCTCGTCAAGGACCGAAAGATAGTCCTCGTTGTTCTCTTTCACATCGCCCGCTCTGATCATTTCCATCACCATCGGGAAGTTCTGTTCATCAGGTGGAGCCTCGTAGTGAAGGTAACAAACGAGAGCCTTCAAGAGCATAGCCGCAGTCTGATCCCAGAAGGGGTCCTGCGTTTGGCTGCCCTTTGGCGTTGTGTTCTTAAACAGGTTGGTTGTGAGGCGCTGAATATCGTCGTCGCTTTGCAGATAAACAAAGGGGTTGTAGCAGTGGCTCTTTTCCATGTTGATAAGGTCAAGAACCTTAATGTCGTATCCGTGCTCTTTCAGGAGGTGCCCGGTGTCCCGGAGCAGTTCTCCCTTCGGGTCAAGCACTACGAAGCTCGTATTTGCGTTCATGATGTTCGGCTTGGCGAAAAATCTCGTCTTACCGGCACCAGAACCACCACATACCAGTACGTTCAGGTTTCTTCTGTGCTTTCGTCCATCAAGTCCGATAGCGACATTCTGCGTGAGAATCTTGTTCTCTGTCTTATCCTTGTTGGCATATTTCTTGTTGACTGAGCCAGCCGTGCCCCATTTGGCTGAGCCATGTTCTTCTCGTCGCCTGTAATTGTGCTCTGAGGAAAGATAGACGCCGATAGCAATTCCATAGGCCAGAAGCAAAACGAGGACAGCTTTTACGCTGTCCTCGCAAAGCTCTATTCTGAATGGATTTTGCATAATCGTTCCGAACTGCTGCACCAGCCCGATCAGACCATCCTCCAGGCAGGGAGCAATCAACAGGCCAAGCCATACAACAGGGATTATGCCAAGGAAATAGAGGATCACATTCTGTTTGGAAAGCTTATCTTTCCTCACGTTCAGCTCTCCGCTTCTCCTTTTTCGTTGGGGCATCAATGACCTTCAGAATCAGATCGTTGATATCTTCCGTAGGCTTATCGTCCTTCAGAAGGTCGTTCCGGAAATCCATCAGGCCGCTTACCATAAGACGCTGCTCGAATTCGTCCAGCGTCAGGACCTTTTTCTCCTCTGCCATGTCGCCATCTCCTTATCTCGCCTCGTCTCTGCGTTCAACCGGCTGGCGATTCTTGTCCAGAACCTTTGCCATATCCGCAGAGATCACGTTGGCAACGTCACGGATTTTGGAAAGCTCGGTCCTCACGGAACGGGCATCCATCGTGGACATGTTCTCCGGCAGGCGGTCAAAGCGGAACATATCCTTCGGGAGGTTGTTGCGGCTGCACAGCACATAGGAGGCGCAGTAGGCAACGAAGGCGTTGTCGCTGCGCTTATAGTCACCCTTGTCCAGATGGGCATGAGCAAGCTCCTGGGAAAGGCCACGGAACAGATCCGGTGCCTCCAGCCCACCGCGAACAAAAATCATCTTATCCTGCGGGCGATAGACCGCATTGATACCCTCCGGCATTTCCTGGCTGATCTTGATCGGGCAGGGAGCGTTGTGAATAAGCGCCTTGAGCAGAAGGCGGTCGTCACGTCTCACATTCCCGCGATCCTTGGGCTTGGCGTTGGTCTGACTGATATCGAACACCTTTTTGGAGTTGTAGCTCACGCCGACCGAACCGTCCTCCTTGGTGAACTCCTCACCGGGTTCCAGAAGGACAATTCCGACTTCGCCCTTCTTGATATACACGCCGTTCTCTCTCCAATTTTTGGAGTCAGCAAGCTGGGTTGCCTCCGGCCTCTGCGCCGTGATGAGAAGGGCGTTGCCCACCGAATAGCGGTCAAAGTGCGCCTGGACATCCAGATAAGACTGGAAGAGCGCACCGTCGTTGGCCATGTGCTCGGCGGTCGTGTCGATCAGAGCGAAAGCATCTTCGCGCTCCTGCTTCTTCTGCGCTGCCCATTCCTCCTTATCGAAAGAGGAATAGCTCTTTTCGTCCGTCTCCACGGACTGGCTTGCATTGAAAATGTCATCATAGTTTGCCATGATTTATCTCTCCTTTTCCTTTTTCTTCTTGGGCACCTCGATGTGCTCCGGCCCCTTCGTAGGAGCGTCTTTCGTTCTCTGCGCAGAATCCGACCTCTGTCTCTGTTCCTCCCGGATCTCCTTCATCGTCTCTCGCACAGACTTTCGGCTCCGTTCCGGCGAATCAGAGATACCCCTGTCGGTTTTCTCTCGCGGCCTTGAGGTAGGCTCGGACTGACGGGACTTCGCATTCCGGCCTTCTGTGGGGTTTTGCGTCTGAGCCTCTTCCTTGTTGGGCTGTTTCGCAAGCATGGCGTCAACGAAAGCTTCATCCTTATCCTTTTCCGTGGTATGACGGTCAGGTTCCGGACGGTCGCTGTTCTTTTCCTCGTTTGCCTTGACGATTTCGCCCCTTGCTGTAGCCAGATCGGTCGTAGCAATTCCGAAGCGTTCAAAGATGCGGTTGATTTTGCTTGCGTCTTCGGCACGGACAAACACGTCGGTATGGCCGTCCGTGTCTGTCTTATCCTTTAGGACGCAGTACAAGACGCCGTACTTCTTGGCCTCCCGGCAGAACTTTTCCAGTTCATTGTCGTTCACGGAAAACACCTTGAGCTCTTTTCCGCTTCTGAGCATACTGGTAAGCCTCGTTTTGCCTCGCGTCTTTTTCTGATCCTTCAGGACCGCATAGAGAAGAACAGCCAGCCGCTCCGCAGCTTTACCGCTGATCTTTGCGGCAACTTCAACCCCGTTCAGGGTCATTCTCACGACTTGTTCTGCCGCCTCTCCTGACGAGTAACTCATCTGTCGTTTTCTCCTTTCTTTCAGATTCCTGCTGCCGGATATCCTCAAGGTTCTCATGAACCCTTGCAGACCGCTCGGCAATGGCGGTGCAAAGCTTGATTTCCTTGCGTATGGCACTCATTTCGCTGGTAATAACGTCTACTTGGGCTTTTATCTCCGCAGCGCCTTTCTCATCGTTCCGACGAGCACACTGCCTCTGTTTGTTCTTTAATCCCTTGCGTTCATTGTCCAGCGTCTTTATCAGAGCTTCCTTATCGGCTTTGTACGATAAAAGCTCCTCCGTAGTCGTGATACCTGTACGCCCAAGAAAATCAGCCTGAGCAATATACTGATCGAGCTTCGTCACATCTTCGCGCAAAAAAACCGACACCTTTTTGATAGATGCCGGCTTGTGGACGATGATATGAAGCTCGTAACAGTAGTAAAGATAGAGGGCATATAGCCCGGTTGCTTTTTGCGCCTTCTCCTTGTAGCGATAGTAAGGCGCTTTCTTGTCTTCCTCCACTTCCGGGAAAGGCACCCTTTTTCGGATATTGTTCTGAATGCGCTGCTTGATGGATTCGAGTTCATAGAACTCTCCCAGCCCGTCCAGACGAAAGTGTTTCTTGCCACGAGGAATAACGATTGGGTGCTGCCGCGGAGCGCCTGTTTCTGTCTTTGTCACAATCTTATAGCCCATTTCTTCCATTACGCGGATGAAATCCCGCTCCGTGGTGGAGGCAAGAATTGCACGGTCAATATCCGCTCGGATCGTGTCTCTAACTGTAGGCTTTCCATTCTTTTCAGCAGCCCACTCTCCGTAATTCTTCTTTTTCCCGTCAGGATTCTCAATCACAGAGATCCGTGCTTCACGGCACAGCCGATCTGATACTTCTCTCATGTGTCTGTAATCCTGCGGCGAATTGTAGAACTTTAGGCCGTCCACATCCGAAACGGAATTGATCACAAAATGATTATGATAATGGCCCGTGTTACAGTGGGTCGCAATCACAACCTGGAACCGGTCTCCCCAAAGCTCCTTGGCAAGAGCCACACCGATATTGTGTGCGGTATCTGCATCCACCTCATCAGCCTTGAAGGACTGGTAGCCGTGGTAACAGACTCTGCCGTCTTCTTTACCGTACCGGTGCTTCACCTCCATGAACTCCTTTGCCGCATTTTCTTCGCTTGAAAGATTAAGGCAGGTCACAAGAGCTCTGGTCTCCGTCTTCATCTCATCGGCGGCGTATTCAATGACGCCCTCGATTTCATGAAGCTTCAAGAGGCTTTTCTTATCATGCGTCTTTTCGGGATTTCTGGCGTAGTTAATGACCTTATCTACTCTGCCTTTGATCGGCCAGATAGAAGTGACTGCCATTAACCGGTGCCGGAGGTGTAAGCGTCGGAGACCAGTTTTGTCGCCGTTCTAAGTTCCTCCAGTCCTTTTCTGAATTGGGGCATATCCGGGACGTTTGTAGAATTGAATCTCTTCAACGTCTGATCCAGATTGTACCCGGCTTGACGCATGGCACGGATAAGGTAAGGAACATCAGCAGGCGGCGCTTCCTTGACCTCTTTGTTTGCAACAGAATGCCGGATGAAGCCGCCGATAGACATTCCTGCTTTCTTTGCTTTCTTCGAGAGTGCAGACAGTTCATCCTTAGTGAAGCAGACTTCTACTCTGCAATTTCTCTTTCTCAATTTAACATCACCTTTCTTTCTGGGGTTTCAGGGGCATTGCCCCAGACAAGCTGAATCTGTACGGACAGATTCGTTGCTTGTTAAGACAATGCCACTGATCCCATGGTTTAGATTACTTCGGCACATCTAAGATAAGAAATGCCCTTCTTGGAATACTGGAAAGTAACTCTGACACGGGTATTAAAAGGAATATCCGCGAGGCCCTTATAGTTGGAGTCCTGCCACGCAGAAGTGATGATTTTTCTCCCATCATCAAAGTCCAGATAAACCAAGAGCTTACTGTTCTTGTCCCAGCGTTTGCAGACCATCTCGGCCTCAAAAGTCCCTTCAAAATCGGGGAAATTGTAGTCTCGACCGTCAAAGCCGGAGTCCAAAAACTCCTGCCAGGACAACGCTCTCTTTTCCATTGGTGTTTCACCTCCTTCTGTAGGGGAATGGCATCAATTTTGATGCCACCCTCAAAATCTGCATAAAAAAGTGGCATCAATTTTGATGCCATCAGAAGCTGTCAAGGAAATCCAAAGCTGCGATATCGCTTTCTGTTATCTCCTGCTTTTCAACCGGCTGAAGAGACATTCCCTGTAGCGCGACTGAAATCGTTTGTCTAAGGAGGTCTCGCAGGTCTCGGTTCTGTCTTGCTACATTGATAATTGCTATGATCTCCTTGTTGATAGAATCGGCTTTCAGCGTATGAAGATAGTCCCATGCTGCAAGGTCCTCGGGGCTATCCAGGTTGAACCGCAAAGATATTCGCTTTGAGTTCATGCCGCACCGCCTCTCCGCAGATTTAATTCTGCCAGATGTTCATAGCCTTTTGCCGTGGCGCAGATATCGTCGTTGATCGTGACACGTTCCTTATCGAAGGTGCCGAAGTTTCGGATGAGACAACTTCCACCGCCGAGAACATAGAGCCTCATCAGCTCAGGGTTGTACTCATGCTCGCGGAGTCTTTGGAAGATCCCCTCTACATACTCCGTCGCTGTATCAGTGATTGTTTTCAGATACTTCTCGTTGATGTCCGCTGTCCCGAACCGAAACACCCGGTTGATGATCGCGTCATCAACGGTGGTATGGTGAACTCTCATCACTTTCTCACGCGCAGCCAACAGGCATTGGTGCGTCCCGAACTTCTCTGTGAACATATTGCCAGGAACCGGCTTCTTGTCGTTGATGAACATGATATTCATTGTGCCGTTGCCGATATCGCAGAGCATATTCACACCCTTGAAATCGGAGAGCCTATCAGCCACGGCAGCAAAGCCCTGCGGGAACACATCGACGCCTACTAACTCAATAGAGTAATTGGTATTGCGGAACGAGAACTCAACTGACCGGTTCTGCAGGAGGTAGTTCTTGAAGTCATCCCGCTGGCCGCTTACCCATGTCAGAGGAAGCCCTGCGGCGATTCTGATCCTGCCGGAGGTAAGCTTTTTGATGTTCATCTCTCTTGCAATCGCGGCAAGTGCGAGGACATAGTAGTCATTGTCCCTTGTCTTGTCTGCAAGGAACTCCTTA
Organism: Prevotella sp.; assembly: GCA_045225255.1. Lineage (GTDB taxonomy): Bacteria > Bacteroidota > Bacteroidia > Bacteroidales > Bacteroidaceae > Prevotella. The sequence goes on from JBGVBD010000194.1 coordinate 25,552, forward strand.
TGGCCTTCCCCGATCAGATAGAAGCGATTCCCATACACCAGCATGTTATCCTTGAAGACCGGCTCGGTGTCGTATGCTGCAACACTTGCCGGAAAGCAGCAGTTTGCGGTCTTGATATTGCCGTAGCCGCTGTCAATCCCGATGATAAAGGTATCGTCGATGATTCTCATGCCCTCACCTCCATCACCTTGAAAGATCCGGTTCCGGTTTATAGGGAACAGACATCAGCGTTCCATTCATGCGAATGAGCCTCTCCGGGTTTTCAAACTGCTTCATGAAACGGTCGATCTGCTCCTGATTCAGGGACCCGTAGTTGGCGCCGCTGCAATCGCAGATAAAGAAGGGGCCGAAGATGACGTCGATCATTTCTTTTTCGTCGCTCTTCATATAGCATCTCTCGATCTTCCATCCGTCCTTGCCGCCCTTTTCGCTCTGCATATAGCCCTCCAGACGGATCATCGGGTCGGAGCCGTCGAGCGCGCTGGCGTAAATCGAATAGCCGCCCATATTGGGCTGGAACGCCTTATTGTTGCTGCTCACGGCGTAGGTCCGCGCAGTCTCCGGATATGGCTTTGTGAAACTATCTTCGGTAAAGACGATATATCCCGTGAGATGCTCGCCTCCATTTCGTTCGGCCTCGCGGAACCTGCTCGTCAGTTCACCGTAGGACATTTCAATCTCCTGCGGCTCACTGTAAATAGCCCTGTTAGGCATCATGCCGTTGAACTTACCTTCCTCATTGCAGATGATGGCGACAGCCTCCTCGTAGGGACAGAACTGCTCGATATCGCCCTTGACGGTCTTCTGGAGATCGGCAAGCGTGTTGCTGATCTCGGCAACTCGTGCCACCTTGCCGGGTTCGCAGAGAACGACCTTGATCTTATCTTCCTTGTATTCCTCTGTCAGGTAGGGATCGAAGTCGATCTGTTTGAAACCGATAGAGTCGCAGAAGTGGAAGGTCGAATCGCCGTTCTCGTCCACGATTTCGACAACGTCCGACACGGACAAAGACCGGCCCTTATAGCCCTCCGGGTGTTCCAGATTGAACTTGCGGTACACATCCTCAAGGTCTTTACAATCGACCTCGCCCTCGAACACACGGTCATAGATGCGGCTGTCGATCTTATCTGAACCCTGATACATTTTGAGCAAGTCCAACCCTTCAAAGGCGATACGATTATGGTCCCGACCCATGTTGATCTGATAAATCGTAATGTCCATTATCGTTCTATTTCCTCTCTTTCTCTCATTATTCCGACGCGGATTTTGAGTTCATCATTGACGTCTTTCCCGTGCAAGGGAGGTTCGTCAAGCACCGTGTACTTCTCTTGGAGCCCGGATACGATTCCGGCGACAGCCCCGCGCCCTATGCCGTCGTTGTCAAGATGAAGATGGACTGTCTTTATGCTTGGGTAGTCCTTCAGATAGCGCTCCAAGGCAACAGGCACAACTTTCTCCCGCTTTGTCTTGTAGACGCCTGCCAAAGAAAGGAACGTTTCTTTCTTCCAGTCTTTTCCATTCAGGAGCAGCATCGTCGCGTAACTCATGGCGTCAATCGCTGACTCAAAGACATGAATGTGTTCGGGTGCCGGGTTCTCGTTCATGGAAAAGGAGAAGTGTTTATTGCTCCCTGTCAAATCGCCCTTGTAAGGGCTCCTTGTAGCTCGAAGAGCTCCGTACCTGGGAGTGCCTTCCTTGTCATAGCCTACGAAAAGCGCATTGTGATACTCTGCCGTCTGATACAGAAGCTTTTTCTCAATGCAGTAGAGTGTCACAGCCGGATGGATACCTCTGCTGTACAGATATTTCTCTACTTGAGAGGTGTCTTCATCCAGCTTCGGCATCAGAAGATCGCGGTTGACCTTCTCCTTCTGGTAATAAGGGATCGGCTCTTTCACTGCGGCGTTTCCAAGGATGGTTTTCACAGCATCTATGAAGGAGTAGTCCTTGACTTTTATCAGATAATCAAGAGCGGATTTTCCTCCGATGTCGTGAGAGAACCAATACCATTTCCCGTTGCTGATTCTGAGCGACTCGTGTTCGCGTGTGCAGTAGGTGTTGCCGGATACACGAACAAGCTCCTGCGGCTCATAGTTGCGGAGATAGGTCATGAGATCCATCTCCCTGGCCTTTAGAATGTCATCTGCCGCAATATAGCCCATCGTGCATCACCTCGCTTCCTGCTGCTGACGCATAAAGTCTCTGCGGATGATCGCATTGGCGCGGCACTCTATGGTGTCACGAATGTTGTCCATGTGATCTGTTTCTCGCTTCTCAAAGTCCTTGAACACATCGGCAAGCGGGCTGCGCGACTGCAAAAGCGCCTTGCACTGCTTGTCAGACAGATCGTGGTACTCCAGAGCCAGGACGATATCCTCTCTCACCGTGAACTCATAGCAGTGATTGAGGATTTCATCAGGCGGCTGAGATAGCAGCCATTCGCGATACCGCTGCTGTTCATCGAACATCTTCTCATACAGTGCGGTATTCAGCTCTTCATTGGTCATTTGCAAAACCTCCTTCATAAAGATTTAGCCGCCGATGTGGTAAGCATCGACGGCTATGTAAAGCGATAGCCACAAGGTTTTATCCCTGCGGCTATCAAAGGATTATTTCATGATTTTCAGAAGCAGCTCGTTTACATCCTCCGTGGGCTTGCCCTGCGCGATCAGCTTGTTTCGGAACTCAAGCAGCGCATGTTTAGCAAGCCGAAGCTGTTCGGAGTTGAGCTCTACGATTCGCTTTTCTGCTTTATGCCGGAACATCTCAAGCACCTCCATCTGTTTTCTGACTTCATTGTAGCGAGAGACACACGACATTACAAATGTGCAAATTGTTTTTTATCGCTCTCTGTCATCGCTGGACCGGCTCGGTTCTTCCTCTGCTCGCTCACCGTCAACGATCTCATTTTCTCGCTTATCAAGGTTTAGCATAGCGTTGAGCTCATTGAGCCGCGCCGTCTTGGTCTTCAGCTCCTCCTCTTGGGGGAACGGCTTTTGAACCTCAAGCTTTGCGTTTTCGAGCTGGACCTTCGTGTTTTCGAGCTGCGCTTCACAGGCTGTCAGCTTCTCTTGGAAGCTGTTCAGTGCATTGTCCAGTCGCTGGATATTGCCGAAAATGTCGGTGCCCAGCGTTACCGTATGCCGCAGCTCATGCTTCAAGGTGATTTTGTACTCCCGGCTGAAGCTGTCAAAGAACAACTCCATATCAAAGCCGCGATATTCACCGATGTGGATCGGGTCCGGATTTGTCATGGACTTGCAGAGTCCAATGATGGCTTCACCGGCTGCTTTCTTGTCCGTTACCGTTCCTCCCGCCATTATCATAGGAGAGAACCCGTCCTCATTTGGCAGCGTGTTTTGAGCAAGCTGTGCCATGTCAGCCGTATAGCCCTCAATCCGCTGTTCCAGCGATTTGATCTTCTGCGGGAACTCCTTGATGATCTGATCCTCCAGCGCATAACGCTGACTCAGGTGGTTGGCCTTGAGAAGCTTCAAGCGGGAAACATCAATGTCCAGATCCATCTTTTCCTTAATGTGCGGATTACCGGCACACAGGGCTTTGATTTCAGCATAGGACAAAGCGGTTTCATCAATATCCTCTGCGGAGCGAACAGGGCTCTTGGATGTCATGATCTGGCCGATAAACTTCTGCTTGCCCTCCACAAGCTGATAGAGGTAGCTGTCAAAGGTGTTTTCGGTAACATAGGTGTAGATATCCACCTCCGGATTCTCGTTGCCTTGCCGGATGATACGGCCTTCCCGCTGCTGCAAGTCTGACGGTCGCCAAGGACAATCCAAATGATGGAGTGCCACCAGCTTAGTCTGGACATTCGTGCCTGCGCCCATTTTCTGCGTAGAACCAAGGAGCACCCTGATCTGCCCTGAACGAACCTTGCCAAACAGTTCCTTCTTCTTCGCCTCAGTTTCTGCCGTGTGGATATAGGCGATCTCTTCAGCGGGGATTCCTTTCTCAATGAGCTTCTTTCGGAGGTCGTCATACACGTTGAACTTGCCATCGTTGTGCGGTGTGGACAAATCACAGAAGACCATCTGCGTGGATCTGCTCTCTGCTGTGCGCTGCCAAATATCGAAGACATTATCGGCGCAGGCGGAGACTTTGCTGGTTTCACTATCGGGGAGCATATCATTCATCAATCGTTGGTCAAGCGCCAGCTTCCTACCGTCGTTGGTAATCAGAAGCATATTATCGGTGGAGGAATCCACCATCTTGTTTCTGACACGCTCCGCGCGTTCGGAAAGCCCTTCTACCATCTTTTTCTGAGCCTCAGACGGTTTCAAAACGATATTGTGATAATGCGCCTCCGGCACAGGCAGATTCAGCATATCCGCTGTCTGAATGTCCGCCGTTTCTTTGAACATAGACATGAGTTCCGGGAGGTTATAAAATTTGGCGAACCTCGTTTTTGCACGGTAGCCGGTGCCCTCCGGAGATAGCTCAATCGCAGTAACTGTCTCACCAAAGGTCGAAGCCCAGGCGTCAAAGTGGATCAGGTCATTCCTTTTTAGGGTGCTGTACTGGAGGTACTTCTGCATGGTGTACATCTCAACCATGCTGTTGGAGATCGGTGTACCGGTCGCAAACACAACGCCGCGGCCTCCGGTCAGCTCGTCCAGATACCGACACTTCATATAGAGGTCGCTCGACTTCATCGCTTCCGTCTGGCTGATACCGCCCACGTTCCGCATTTTCGTGAACGCGGCGAGGTTCTTGTAGTAGTGTGCCTCATCAATGAAAATACGGTCAACGCCGAGCTCTTCAAAGGTCACGACATCATCCTTCCTGGACTGGTCGTTCAACTTGTCGAGCCTTTGCTTGACCGTCTTCTTTGTGCGCTCCAACTGCTTGATAGAGAAGTTGTCACCTCGATTTCTTTTGAGCTCAGCAATGCCTTCCAGCACCTCATCGAGCTGCTGCTCCAGAATAGCCCGCTGCCGCTCAATGGACATTGGGATTTTCTCGAACTGGCTGTGCCCGATAATCACCGCGTCATAGTCGCCGGTTGCGATCCTGCCGCAGAACTTCTTTCTGTTTTTGGTCTCGAAGTCTTTCTTCGTTGCCACAAGGATGTTTGCAGAGGGATAGAGCTGGAGATACTCGCTTGCCCACTGTTCCGTCAAGTGATTGGGAACGACAAACAGGCTCTTTTGGCAGAGCCCCAGCCGTTTACTCTCCTGCGCTGCCGCAACCATTTCAAACGTCTTCCCAGCCCCTACGACATGCGCCAACAGTGTGTTACCGCCGTAGAGGATATGGGCGATGGCGTTGACTTGGTGCGGTCTGAGCGTGATTTCGGGGTTGATGCCCACAAAGCTCATATGACTGCCGTCGTACTCACGCGGGCGTGTGCTGTTAAACTTCTCATTGTACAGCCGTGTCAGCTTTTCGCGCCGTTCAGGGTCTTTCCAAATCCAGTCGGCAAAAGCCTGCTTGATCAGTTCCTGCTTGCCCTGCGCGATAGCCGTTTCTTTCTTATTGAGCACAGCAGTCTTCTTGCCGTTCTCGTCCTCGATATAATCGAAGATCCGCACATCTTTCAGATTCAGCGTCTCTTCCATGATCTTATAGCCGTTGATCCGGCTCGTACCATAGGTGTTGTACGCTTTGACATTCGTGCGGTCGTAGGATTTACCCTCCACGTTCCATTCGCCCGTATATTGAGAGAAGTGAACATGGATGTTCCACTGGCAGTACCGCGGTGTGTCGAACAGGTCAAACATGAACTGCTCTGCAATCTCCGGAGGAAGCCAGGTCGCACCGAGTCTGACAGAAATTTCGCTTGCAGTCAGGTCAACGGGCTGTACAGCCTCCAACGCTCGCACATTCTCGGAATAATCCTCCGGATAGAGCTCTGCGCTGCGCCGCGCCCATTCGAGCTTCTCGCGGACATTGCCGGAAAGGTATTCATCGGCAGGGAGATACTTCGGCCTGCCGTCATCGTCGCTCGTGTGCATGGGATTCAGGAAGATAACTCCCTTCAAGTCCTCAAACAGTTCCTGCTCGCTCTTGCCGGTCAGCTCCATCATATAGGGCGTGTCGATCTTGGCTTTTTCGGCAAGTGAAAGTGCATACGCTTCCGAAGCTGTATCCACAGAGAGGATCGTAACCTTCTGCTTGATTGTCCGCTTGGAGAACATATCTGCCTTTCGGATGAAGTTGCCCTCATCGTCAAGCACCTCCAGAGAGGAAAGCAGGCAGTAGGAGCTATCGGAGCTGAAGGCGGAATTGTTTGCCCTTGCGTTGATCAGCCCATACTTTTTGCTGAAATCATCATAGAGTTCATTCAGTCTGGTCTGCTCCGCCTGAATCTCAGCATCGGAGTAGTCCTCCGTCTGATACTCAATAAGCGTCCTTACACAGTCGCGGATGGCGATCATGCCCTTGATGCGGTTTTCCGCCGTCATGGGAACCTCAACAGGGTTCATTCGGCTGTTCTCTCGAAAGTAGAGCTTGCCGTCTACCACCGTATAGCTAAAGTTTCGCACGGATGGGTCTGCGGGAATAGAGAGGTCTTCGTCATCTGCTTCGAGATCATCCAGCTCGAGCTCGGTGATCTCAGCGTGGATGTTTTGAATAGCGTCCTGCAGCAGATCTCCCAGCTCCGCGTCCTCATAAGGAATGCAAGCCGACTCCGGACCGTGTGCGCCGCTGATCATCTGCATATCGCCAAGCACCATTTCCGGGTTGCTGACAAAGTATGAGTTCATGCGGATGCCGTTTTCATCTGTTTCGAGGTGAACCCACTCCGGTTCAATGTCAATCAGGCGGTCTCGCTTCTGCAGGAAGATGATATCCGATGTGACTTCCGTGCCTGCTGCATCCTTGAACGTGTTGTTTGGCAGTCGGATCGCCCCAAGCAGGTCAGCTCTCTGGGCGATATACTTACGGACTGCCGGGTTTTCCTTGTCCATCGTTCCCTTTGATGTGATGAACGCCACCACACCGCCGGGGCGAACCTTATCCAGGGTGCGGGCAAAGAAGTAATCGTGGATCAGGAAGTTGTGCTTATCATAGCGTTTGTCAGGCACCTTGAACTGACCGAACGGCACATTGCCGACTGCTGCGTCGAAAAAGCTGTCCGGAAGATTGGTGTCTTCAAAGCCCTGCACGGCAATGCTGGAGTTCTGGTAAAGCTGTTGGGCGATCCTGCCGGAAATGCTGTCAAGCTCAACACCATAGAACTTCGCGCTTGCCATAGACTCCGGTACAAGCCCCATGAAGTTGCCGATGCCGCAGGAAGGCTCCAACACGTTGCCGGTCCTGAAGTGCATATTCTCAAGTGCGCTGTAGACCGCCTTGATAACGACCGGAGGCGTATAAAACGCCGTCAGCGTGGACTCTCTGGCAGAAGCGTATTCATCTTCTGTCAGAAGCTCCTTCAGCTCCTGATAATGAGGATTGTCCTCTTTGAAATAATCTGACAGACCGCCCCAGCCGACGTAATCCGCAAGGATACGCTGCTCATTTGTATCTGCCAGTCGGTGTTCATCCTCCAGCTTTTTCAGAAGCTGAATGGCCATCCTGTTGTGGTGGAGCCGTTCCAGCGGTGTACCAACACCGATATCGTCACGTTCGATTCTGAAGTTGGTTCTGTATTCGGTATTGATTTCGGGAAGCAGTACATGGGGCGTCACCTTGCCGCTGCGCCGTTTCTGCGGAGGCGGTGCAATCGGCTTGTCGCGCTCTGCCAGCCTTTCTTTTAGCTGGTCAACGAGCCCTTCAATTTCAGGGTTTCTCCATGAGTCATCATCCGTTTTGGCATAGTCCTCAATCAGAGTGTCTTTGCCATCTCTGCACTGAATGAAGTCCAGACTGCCAGGCAGTTCCTTGGTATTTACTACACCAAAGGCTTTCATGGTATCTGCCGGCAGAGCGAAATATGCTTCCAGCGCTTTTTCTCGATCAGGATATTCCGTCATCGATAAAGGCGCAGCGGCAAGGTCTTCGACAACATAATAGTGGTCGATAAAAGGACCCGTCTCCGGCTGTTCCTTTCTTTCCTCATCGTCGCGGAAAACTCGCGTACCATCAGCACCGAACTCTGCCTCATGCCGATTCAAGTCTCGCTCTGCATCCCGATCTGTCTCATAAGACAGGATAGCTTCATGAATTTGCAGGATGTTTTCAGACGTAAAACCCGTATATTCGTTTGTACCTTCGTACTCGTTCTCAGCCTCGGCAAAGAAAGGTGTGTTGATATCTGCGAGAAACTGATCTGACATCTCTTCCAGATCCGCAGTGAACTGCTCTGCATTTTCCGGATGATTCTCGATGTCATACTGGTCGATCAGCTCCTTGAACACATTGAAATCCAGCTCTCCAGAGACATACTGACCGCCAGCCGTGGAATCGGGGTTGAAGTATATCCAATAGATCTTTTCTCTGTCGGTGTCCAAAGCAATCCTGGTTTCCGTATTTTCAGGGGTTAGCGTCTGTTCCACCACTTGGAGAAGATGATCGTTCAGAGGGTTTTCTTTTAGCCGGTCTTCAAACTCCTCGCGTGTCATGGTCTTGTTGAAAAGAGGAAATTGCGTATCATACAGGACCACTTCATGCTCGTCAAAGGAAAGCACTTCATACTCATGCGTTCCAAGATAGACGGTATCGCCAAGGGAGAAACGATACTCTTTTTCCGGCTCCGGCGGAGGGTTCAGCTCGTCATAAGACGGTTCCAAAGGTCTCGCCAGATCACCGTCGAGCGCGGCAAGCATTGCTTCGCAGCGTTCAGTCAGATGCGTGTTGTCGGCAATGATGGTATTCATCGCTTCGCGCATCATCGGAAGGATGAAATCGCCGTCAGAGGTACGCGCATACATCTTCTTATCACCGACTGAGAAAGCACCCCAGCAGCTTGACAGATAATAAAGGTTCAGCCTTTTGTCCTCCTCACCAAGCTGCGTTACATAGTCGTTGTAGTCATAAACGATGGAGCGAAACTCCTCCGAGATAGCTGCTCGTCCTCTACGGGCTTCCGCTTCGGCACGATACGCAGGATAGTGCTCTTTCTCAGCTTGACTGAGATACTGGTCCGTGGCAATCAGTTCCCCGATACGCTTTTCGATCTTTTTCCAGCTCAAAAGGACTTCTGCATCAGGGTGCATGATACTGCCTCTACTGATTTTGATGCCCTTTCCGTCATGGTTTTCATCAAGCTTTCTGCCGGGAACAACAGGATACGCACCGCCGATGCCGTACTCATCCTTCAGAAACGAGACATTTGCTTCATGGGTTTCTTGCTTCAGGTACTGCTCATAGATGCGGTACTTTCCATCGTGGATACCGCTGCCACGAATCAGAACAGCGTCAATATCTTCCTGAGAAATAACAAAAGCGGAGGTCGTTTCAGCCTCCGCTTCTGCAATCAGTTCCTGCTGTTCTTCCTCTGAGGGAAGACTTACGCGTAGATCAGGTCTCTCAGTACCACTTCCTCCGCTGAGTTCCGGATCGAGTTCATCAGCTGAACCCACTTCATCTGGTCTTCGGACTTCATCTGCTCGGTCACGCCGTTGAGCGTCTTCATCTGCTCGGTCAGCTTGTCCATCATCCGGTTGGCCTGAGCGTCCACTTCCTCCAAGTGGCTGTTCAGCGTTCCTTCCAGCAGCATCCCGGTGTAGATTCCGTCCCGATGCTCTCGGAGGAAGGTCCGACGCAGCATTCCATACTTCCCAATCTTCGGGCTCTCCGGAACGGTCAGGTCGGGGATCAAGTAATCTCCCTGCATCGTATAGGTCAGTTCCATCTTCATAGCTCCTTTCGGTTTTATTGTTTCTGCTTTCATGATACTCAGAGGATCGGTCTCTCGCAAATGTGCGATTACTTTGCTTTTCCTCTTTTTCCAGTCCTTTTACGGTTTCTGCAATTTCCCGGATCACCATCTCGGAAATATCGCTCGTTGCCGCACCGAGAACAGAGATCACCGGAACCGTATTGAAATCGTAAATATGGGAGAAATCATCCCGTGTGAAGTAGAGGCTCGGCTGATAGCCTGCTCTCACCAGCGCCATATACGCGACGCTGTTTCGCAGAGTGTCTTTCAGCCAGACTTCCAGATTGAGATCGTCCAGCTCCTCCAAAAAGCTGTCACCTTTGACAGACTGGAGATTAGAAAGGTAATCTGAAAAGTTATCCTCAACAGCATTCTTTGCAATCTCCATAAGGAAATGTGGAAAGTCTGCTGTAAGCTCCACCTCTCCGAAGCTATCCTGGAGGCTTTCTTTTACGGGTTCTTCATACTGCGGACGCATTTGCCAAAGCGTGACCACTCGACCGGCACGGCTGTTCGTGTCCGAGTAGTCAAAGACATGGCGCAGCTTGTATGGGGTATCTCTATCGACAAGGAGCGCAATGCCTCTTGTCCCCTTGTTCACCCAACGACCGAGCCGGTTCCAAGTCTCGATTTCCGCGCAGGCCGTCGCATCTGGCTTCTGGGCATGGATCAGCAGTTGCTCCTTAAAGCTGTACTTATAGTTGTTGGCGGCAGTAACGAGAAAGTCCGTGTATCGCTCTGCCTTGGAGGTGATATCCCTTGCGGTCTGGGATGCCAGCTCCGAAATGATTTGGTATTTGCTCGGCATGGGATTACCTCCTTACTTTACTTTGATTGTGACCTCTATGGTCTGTTCCTTTTCACCGAGAACCGAAGCGAACAGCAAGCCGGTTCTGGCGTTGGACACCTTCGTAACAAGCTCGTTGAGCCTGCAAACTGTGTGGTTGATTTCTTTCTGATTGTCTGCGTAGTAATATCCCGTCTCATCGCTGCAAATAGGAAAGCCATCCTGTCTAAGAGCACTGATCTTGCGGCGAATATTTCTTCCGTCAAGCATGAACAGCTTTTCAAGCTCCTTGCTGTGGATGGCTTTTTCTTTGCCGATATGATTCTGGCGGAGATATTCGCAGATGGCTTTCTTTCTATCCATCGCTTTCTCCTATCTCACAGGTTCCTGTTCTTTTTCCTTATGGAGCACAGGAGGATGCTTCTCCATATACTCCTTTACCGTCGTGACTGTTCCTTCATAGTTCCAGTCCTCTTCCGGGTCAATATCCCGGTAGGCATTATTTCTGTTCGGGCTTGGCTCCAGTCGGATTGGTTTATTGGAGATAATCGTTCCCCAATGATTTACCATGATCCAGTTGCCGATCTGTACGGGGTCGCCTTGCTGGTCATCATCGTGCCTGACCTCGTACACATATAAGCCCTCCGGGACTGTATCCCGATCCACTCTCAAACAGGTGAAGATCATCGGATGCCCCAGAACTGTTACATCCTCAAACTGCTCTGTCATTGCGTTTACTCTCATCTGGCTTCACCTCGATCCGGTTGCCTTGTCGGGAAATCCCAGCCATAAACCTTGCCGATCTCATCACCGAGGCGTCTCGTGATCCTCGTAACATCGTCTCTTGTGGCGGTGCCCTCGTATAGCTTCTCTTTTAGCCGGTCCTTTTGATATTCGGAAACTCCGTCCTTGTAAACCCGGTAGAGATAGTGGTTGGTGCCATCATGGTGAATGTCATCACAGCGGAAGTCGCCCTTCTTGTCCACATACCAGGTGGTGTAATCGTATCCTCCGGATAGGCAGTCACGAATATTGCCGCTGGGAATCTCCTTATATCCCATGCGCCGTCCATTCCAAAGGCCAAGATCGGCAATCACAAGGATCGGCTGGGATAACTGGATATTCAGGTTCACACGCTCGTCGGAGAGATAGTCGGCGTTTGTTTCGCACATGATGCGATAGAGTTCATCTTCGGAACAGTCGGGATCCTGCTCCTGCAAGTCGTCGCGCCAGTCGTCTAAGTCGAGATTTTCGTTGCTCCAAATGATGTGTCTGTCTTCCACTTCCATCACCTCCGTCCTTTTCACAAATGGGGCAGATCATTCTGCCCTCCGGTATCTCTGCTCCGCAGCAGACACAGTATTCGCTCATCTGACATCACCTCTGTCCTTCGGGGGCAGGGGCTTGCCGTCCTTGTCGTAGTTCTTCGGATCAGCGCCGGGAACATGAAAACCGAACATGGAGCCGGTTCTCATAGCTTCCTCTTGGGCTCTGGTAACACCCAGCTTTCCGTTGTATTCATCGACAATTTCCCGCGCTTGTTCCTTGCTGGCAGCGGGAATATGGGGATTGTAGTAGCCTTTTTCATTTCGCTTGACTACGATGATTTCACCGGAACCGGGAAGAATACTGTAGCACTGCTCCGGAAGCTCTGTGCGAACAGGCTCATAGGTGTGTCCGTTCTGTTCCATCCGCTCGGCAAACTCGCAAATGTGGTAAAGGTTGTCACCGATCTCAACATGGTAGTCGTCGATATATCTGCAAGTTCGCACCTGATCTTCGTTCCAGGCAAGGTGGATCTTGATTTTGCCGCCATCGGGGATGCGAAACAGTTCCTTATAGTGGCTGTTAATGAACCGGATACCCTTTGCCGCGTCCTTCATGTGCCCATTGAGCCAGTCCTTGACATAGCAGTAGCAGTAAAGGTTGTATTCGCCCTTATTCGGGTTCAAACGCAGCAGATAGGCGTACTTGTCTGTATCGACACGGACACCGTAATAATCCTGCTCGGTGGGCATTTTGCTCTGCGGATTCGTATAGCAGTAATAAGCGAGGTCCTTCCGGTTGTGAAGGATATCTCCTTCCTCACGCAGAGAATTGATAACCTCGTCAAACTCCTGCTTGAACTCATCGGTTTTGAGGTCTTTTCGGTAGTCGTTCCATGAGCTGAAGAAACCGTTTCCGTCAGTATCCATATCAGCGCGGAGATAACCGATCAAGCCGGTTTGCGAAGAAATCTGAGAACTCTGACGGAAGGTGTATTTATCCTCGGCCTCTATCATGGCGCGCTTTTCATAGTCGATCATCTGGCTTCACCTCTTTCATTGGGATGGCTTTTCTCGTTTTGCCTTATTTCAAGGGCGTTTTGAAGTCCGATCTTGGCCCACTCAGGCAAGGCACGCTTATCCATCACACCAAGGACATCACCGCGATAAAACGAAGTCTGCTTTCCGCTATAGAGGGAGATGCAGTAGCAGGTTCGTCCTCTGGCGTTTTTCTGTGCCCCGAAGCCTCCTGTGCAAAGCATCAGTTGGTGAGAAGCGTGTCTGAACTCCGGGCGTAGCACATTCCCGCGTATCACGATTACTTTATCTTCGATAGCGTCATCAGATGAAATAGACTTACAATCCTTTGCCGTAATCTCGTCGTTCATTCCGATCTCGGACGTTACCTTTTCCGTTTCTTTCATGATCTCGTCTGCGGCCTGCGTCACGCGTTCTCCGTAGAGCTTTACGATCTCGGCAAAATCATCACTGACTTGTGCCTCAAGATACTGTTCATAGAACAGCACTCGCTCAGCATAGCAGCAGACATATTTCTCTCCGCTGGCTGCTTTCGGGTTCTCGCCAAGGATGATCTCTCTGTGCCCGATATACACGGAGTTGATGACGGTGTAATCACCGACCATTCTTTTTTCATCCATAATCTTTCCTCCTTACGGAATCGGGCGGCACCTTTTGACGGGTGCCGCCCTTGTCCATTACTTTCTGTTCTTCAGGCGAAGAACGATAAGCCCTGCGACAATGAATACCACAAGGCAGATGCCGATAATCATCTTAGCGTTCATGTCCGTTTTCCTCCTTTTTCTTTCTGAAGGTGAAGAACGCCACTACGCCAGCTCCCAGGAGAGAAATACCGGTGAGAGCTCCCCACAGCGGGATGTTCGTGGTATCTCCGGTCTTGGGAATATCGGGCGGCGGCGTGATCGTCACCGTCTGATCCTTGTCCTCAATGTCCTTATGCGTGGTAATCTCCACGTCATCACGATACAGGCTCTCGAAGACTACCAGGCTTGTGCTCTTGGTGATACCGGAAGCGTCAAAGACGAACTTCACTTTCACCTCGCCATTTCTGTCCTTCGGCGTAAACTTCACTTCTGCGGTGATCGTCTCGCCGTTAACGGTGAAGACCTCGCCGGTCGCCTTATTCATGAGAGTGCCACGGATGGTGTACTCGGTGCCGGGGATAAGGTTGGTGTAGGACACCACATCCTCAACCGTTACCTTTCCAGCCGTAGTGATCTCCTTCTTGCCGTCGATGGAGGCAGTGGTCTTGATCTCGGGGACATAGACGGTCACAGACTGGCCTTCATCCTCGATATCTGCATGAACTGCGATCTCGACTTCCTCACGGTAGAGGCTCTCGAACACCACAACATCGGTCGTTTCGGTGATGACGTAGGAATTGAAGATGAAAGCCACCTTGACTTCGCCGTCCCTGGTTTCGGGCGTGAATGCGGCTTCCGCAGTCACAGGCTCATCGTTGACCGTCACGGGCTTGCCGGTGGTCTTGTTCATGAGCGTTCCCTTGACAACGTATTCCTTGCCGGGAGTGAGGTTGTGATAGGAAACGATATCCTCGATGGTGATCTCGCCACCGATGGTCGTTTCCTTCTTTCCGTCGGTGGAAGCTTCGGTCTTGATTTCGGGAACAATGACCGTTACGGTCTGCGCCTCGTCCTCGATATCCGCATGAACGGTCAGCTCTTTGCTGTCGCTGTAGAGGCTCTCGAACACGACGATGTTCGTGTTCGTCTTGATGAGCTTGGCATCGAAGGTGAACAGCACCTCCACACTGCCGGAGGGAGCTTCAGGGACAAAGGTCACCTCGGAAGTGATCTGCTCTCCGTTCTGGAGGAACGGTTCGCCGGTCGCCTTATCCATGAGAATGCCCTTAACGGTATACTCCTTGCCGGGGACAAGGTGCTTGTACTCGACCGTATCGGTGAGCGTGAATACCTCAGTGGCGCAGACTTCATTCTCATCGTCGATGGTGGCAGTCGTGCCGATTTCGGGGATCAGATCGTTCACTACGGTGATCTCAACTACGTCGCCATCCTTATCGACTGTCACGGCATAGACCGTTTCGTTTTCAAGATAGCCAGCCGCAGGGCGCAGCTCGCGCACGGTATAGCTGCCGTACACCACATTCTCAAAGGTGAAGACGCCATCCTCGCCGGATTCAGCAGTCAGCAGAGCGTTGTTCTCGGTGAAGCTGCTTTCGTCTGCGCGGAAGAGTCCGAACAGAGCGCCGGAAATCTTATCGCCGGTTTCACGGTTGACCTTATAACCTTTGATCGTGCCGTAGATCAGCTCATTGGGGATTTCATTGCCGTCGTTCACGGTGATGTGAACAGTGGCAACTTCCTGGCCTGCGTACTCGAATACCACGGGGTACTCTTTATCGGACAGGACATAGTGCTTATCGGTGCTGATTTCCTTGACATAGGTTTTTGCACCAACGGGAAGGTCGGTGCTGAAGGCTGCATAGCCGTTCTCGTCGCACTCAACGACTTCAAGCACCCAGCCAGCGGGGATACTGCTGCCGTCAGCCGCAACGATTTCCTCTGCGGCAAACAGGCCGAAGTTGACAGAGGTGATTTCGCCGTTGTTGCCAACGCCGAAGACCTCGTTCTGCTCCATTACCTTGTTCAAGTCGATCTCGACCTTCTGACGCTCGTTGTAGAATCCGGTGGAGGTTTCAGTGATATCCACTTCCTGGCCTGCGTAGGTCAGTTCCACAGTCTGAACAGTAGGATTGAGAATCATACCATAGGGGGCTTTCGTCTCAACAACATGGTATCTGCCCAGGAAGAGAGGTTCGGTTACGGCCTTGCCGTCTTCCTTGGTAACAAGAGTTGCCACGACCTCATCCTTGCTGTATCTGAGAGTGCCGTCCGGCGTGTAGATATCCTCCGATGCGGTCACGGTGTACTCAGCACCGGCCAGACCGCCGACAGCATAAACCAAACGCTTGCTGTCCTTGGTGTCCACGACAGAGGCAAGATACTCGCCGGTCTTCTCCACGTTGATGACGCCCATCTGAGGCGCGTTTTCTTTCTCGACAATCACAACAGTTACGGCGTTTTCCTCGGTGGAGTTATCTTCGGTAATGTCGAAATACACAGGGTCGCTGTTGAGAACGTATCCATAGGGAGCCGATACTTCGACCAGCGAATAGCCCTTTCCGTACTCCAGCTTTTCGGGCGTAATCAGCATACCGTCTCCGTCCGTGTAGAAGGTATCGATGGTTGTGACAGTCGGATAGGTGAAGGTCATCTGAATCTGATTGCCGGAAAGATCGTAGATGTGGAATCCGATGCCGGAAGCCGGAATGGTCTTACCGGTGGTGCTGTCGATCTTGACCACCTTCACATAGGAGTAGAAGTTGGCGTTGTTGATCAGATAACGATAGGTTTCGCCGTTCTCGCTGACGAACACGTCAAAGGGTTTCAGAAGCTCGCGGCCTTCCCAGCCCTTGATCTGCTGGACGGTGTATCTGCCGTAGGGCAGATCCTTCGTCTGAGCAAAGCCATTCTCGTCGCAGATCAGATAATCGCGCTCGGAGTCTTTGGCGTTGTCATAGGAGCCTGCGCTCTTGAGATAGACAGCAAACTCTGCGCCTTCCTCGGGAGTCTCGATCTGCGTCTGGCCGTCGTCGGTGTGCTTGATGATGGCGATATTGCCTTTCTTGACCTGTTCGTACTGCTTCATGGCTTCGCTGTTATACTCAGCAGTATAGTTCTTGGGATCGACGCCGATCTGCTCGTTGCCAGGGGTGACGAGATAGCCCTCGCTGCTGTCCAGCTCCTTGATCGACCAGTCATTACCGCAGATATAATACTTAGTGGTGAACTTGCCGTCCGCGTCAGTGACATAGGTGTCGATCAGCTCGTCGCCCTTGTAGATTCCGTACTTGGCGCCTGCCAGATTCGCGTCACCCTGGGCAGAACCGGTTTCCACATCCTGCTTGGTAACGGTCAGATTCCATTTCTTGAGCACGTTATCGAAGCTCTTGTTTGTCACTTTGTTCCACTCGATAGCCGCTGTCTGATTGTCGGGGACAACATAGCGGATCGGAGTGTCCACCTCTTCCAGCGTGTAACCCGTGCCAATCAAAATGTTGCTGAAGGTCGCAACACCGGTGGCATCAGTCACGGCATACTCATCTACAGGAATGCCACTGTAAGAGGTGCCATACAGGTGGAACTTCAGACCTTCGTTGAGCCCGTCCTCTGCGGTCTTTGTTACTTTGAGGTCGCCGCGCTTCAGGTCGTTGTCAAAGCTCTTATTGGTGACTTTGTTCCATTCAATAGCTGCCGTCTGATTGTCGGGGACAATATAGCGGTCGGGAGTGCCGACTTCCTCGAGGGTATAGCCGGTGCCGATCAGCACATCGTCAAATACCGCGATACCGCTGGCATCAGTTACGGAATACTCATCCACAGGCAGTCCGCAATAGGAGGTGCCGTACAGGTGGAACTTCATGCCCTCGACGAGGCCATCCTCAGAAGTCTTCGTGACCTTCAGATCTCCACGGCGCAGGGTGTTATTGAACGTGACAGTAGAGGTCTTGCCGCTGACGATGGTAACAGTCTGTGCAGACTGCGTTTCATACTTGTCATCGGTCTGCTCAGTAACGGTATAGGTGCCAGGAAGCAGATCCAGATCGACTGTGCCGTTCTTACCGGTTGTAACCGTCTCATTGACGCCATTGCCGGAGATATTGAACTTGATACCCTCGACTTTGCCGTCTTCGCTGGTTTTCACGATATGGCCAACGCCATAGGTCTCTGTGTTCAGTTTGAGGTAGAAGTACACAGGGTCTTCTGCGCCGGAGGCCATTGTCTGCTTGCCGGGACAGCCCCAAATGAGCATCTTGCCCATGCCGAGATTGGTTTTCTTCTGCGCCGAGATCATCACAGCGTTGGAAATCATGTTTTTGCTCGTGAAGGTGTACTGGTTTCCGCTGCGGGTGACAGTAATGCCGCTGGCAGAGAAGTTGATATCGGCCAGGGTGTTGTTGGTATCGGTCAGGGTGATGCTGTAGTTGTCATTCGCCTGATCGTACTTCATGGTGTAGGTTTGAGCATTGCTCTGATTGCGGGAAGCAAAGCTCGGCACAACGTAGTGCTTGGACATCTGCTCCAAAATCCAGTTGTAGCACTGCTCTGCGGGTCTGCCCTTGATGGTGTGGTTATACATATCCGCATCAATGCCGTTGTTGGAGGCAATGGAGGTAGGGCTCGTGCGGAGCTGCTGCTGGTACTCCCAGATGATGCACTGTGTTGCAAATGCGAAGTCATCATTGTTCGTACCGGGAATCGGGCTGCTCATGCCCTCGTGATAGCCGTACATCAGCGCCATCATAATTCCGTACTGTGCGGTGATAGGCAGATTCTGAAAATACTTGCTGTTCTTGCCGCTGGTGGAATTGTAGGTGTCGCTGTAGTCGAAGGATACGCCGCCCTCAATGCAGTACACATGATGCTGATTGCCGTTGCCGTCGATCATCATATACTTGTACTTGGCATTGCCGGAGCTATAGGTCTTCACATAGAAACTGCCGTCATCGTTGTAGAAGATGGCAGTGGTGGTCGGTTTGCTGTAGAACATTTCTCCATCCGAACCGACATAATGATCTCCATACGTGGAGGTACACTTCGTGCCTTCCTCGACAGACCATGCAAACGCCGTTGTAGGAAGCATTGCGACAATCATGAGGACAGCGAGAAGTGCCGAGAGCAGCTTCGTGCTCTTGGATTTGGTAATACCATTCATATCGACTTTTCATCCTTTCATTTTTTGATAAAGAAAAAGCCCTCCGCTATTTTCAGCAGAGGACTTCGTCCTTGTTATTGTGTTGTGTTGTTACGCGAATACAAAGTAGATGGCGTAAGAGCTGCCGCCAGTTGATTCGCAGCAGATGTTGAACTCCGTGATCTCATCGAGACCATAGGCACTGAGGTTTTCTACGGTGTGGAAGCGAATATACTGTTCCAGCCTGGAGCGCAGTCCGCTTCCTTGATTGGACTCCGATGCTGTTACTGGATTCCACCATGTTGCGTTCTGCGGAGACAGCGAGGTATTCAGCGTGTAGCCCATACCCTGACCGATGGCAATGCAGTCAGCACGGATCGAACTGATATCGAACTCGTAATCGTATGCGGTCTTTGGCTGTGTCTCCACTGGCTGTTCCGTCTCAGCAGGGGCGGGCGGTTCAGTTATTGCAGGCGGCTCCGTAGGTGCCGGAACTTCTGCCGGTGCTTCGTCTGGTTCAGTGGCAGCCGGCTGTTCTGTAGGCTTGGGCTGTTCCGTTTCCCTGGGCGGCTCACTCGGTGCTGGCAGTTGAGTCTCGGTTTGCTCCGAAGGCTTATCCGCTTTCACTTCCTCAAAAGAAGGGACAGTGCTTTCTGAGCTTACCGGGTCATTATGCTCTGCTGGGCCAGCTTCGTTGTCTACAGAGACAACATCTTCTGTCGGGGTTCCAGATTCTTCTTCGTTCTTTTCAGGTACATCTATTTCAACGCTTGATGTGGTGGTTGCTTCCAGCTTATCTGTGCTTTCTTCTGGGGCGGTCGTCGTCAGCAGCATTTCGCTTGCTTTAGTCGGTTCAGGACTCTCCGGAACCGTTACAACGACCTCGCATCCGCATAAACACAGCAGGGCTATGACAACCGTGATGATAAGTGACTTCCTCATAGGATCGCCTCCTTGATTTTTCTCACCATCATTGTACGGTCGTCTGTTTCGTAAGGCAAAGGTACGCCTATCTCCTTACTCTTTTTCCTTTGAGCTGGTAAGCTGGTGAAACAGGGGGAGAGTGTGAGAGGGGGAAACGGCAAAGCTTCTCCCAAAGGGTACACTACTCCCTTGGCGTAAGGGTCATCTTGCTTCACCTCGGTCTTTCTGACGTTCCTGTACCCGGTGATAATACTCAAGCGCTTTCATAATATACTCACCGGTTTTGTTGTACGGAACGCTGTCAGGAATGAACCGTCTCGCATCTTCATACTTAATGCGGATCTTCTCCTTTTGGTTTGGCTTCTCTTCACTCATGATGGACTCAATGACCTCATTGGAGAGCTTGCCTTCCTGGGAGAATCTCTTCATCTTGATTGCCTGGGCAAGGGATGGCGTCGCGTCCGCATAGGAGATTTCCTCCAGCAAGTCTTCCTGCTCCTCCTTTTTGAGGTAGGACAATTCAACTGCCGGTCTGAACGCAATACGTCCCTCGTCAACAAGGTCAAGAAGCGGCGGCATAAGTTCAGTAAGACGGATATATCGAGAGACTTGCCTCGCACTCTCGTTTGTACTATCGGCAATAATATCTCTTGATTTCACGCCATCCAACTTGTGGTCCACTGGTCCACAAGTTAAATCTGACCTCTGCCCCTGTCTGTTCATGGCTTCAAGACGCATCTTGTACGAAAATGCCTTTTCGCTCGGGAGGATGGTGGAACGCTGTAGGTTGGATTCAACCATCAAGATAATGGCCTCGTCGCGGCTCATCTCGCGGACTTCTGCCTTTACGGTGTCAAGTCCTGCGAGCTCACAAGCCTTTTTCCGACGATGGCCCGATACGATCTCGTAGCGTCCGTCTTCCTTCGGGCGAAGTGTGACAGGGGTGATGATCCCGCGCTCTTTGATACTCTGAACAAGCTGGTCCATATCCTCATCAATTTTCACCTTGAAGGGATGGTCGGGGAAGTCGTCGATCTCCGAGATGGGGATATCGAAAATGCGAGGGAGCTTGTTTACCTTGCGTTCCTCGTCATTTGCGAACAACTCATCGTACCCAGTCAGGCCCAGGTCGATTTTTTGCACGTTCTTCAATCTCTGTCACCTCCTTCGTGAGTGCCTCATACGCTGCTGCCACTTTTCCGTTCTTGTCGTGGGAGAAGATGCTTTCTCCGGAAAGACTGCACTCCGCTGCTCTTACCGAAAAAGGAATTTCAGACTCGAACACGCGGATGTTTTCTCCTACCGAAGAACGGAGCGATGTGATAATCGTCTTGGCATTGTTGGTGCGGTTATCTACCATTGTCAGCAGAATGCCGTCGATCCTCAGCCTCGGATTGATCTGCCGCTTAATTTTTGCAATCGAGCGCAGAAGCAGGTTAAGACCTTTGGTTGACAGGAAGTTCGGCTGAGATGGAATAATCACACTGTCTGCCGCAGCAAGCGCATTGACCGTCATCATTCCCAGAGAAGGCATACAGTC
>JBGVBD010000195.1:0-1837 GCA_045225255.1 Prevotella sp.
TGTCGGTACTGCTAGGGAGCGAGCTCGATTACACTAGGTACAGCCATTTGGTGATGTGTGCCGAGGCACGGATCCTTGTGGTACAGATTAATATAAATTCCTCCTCGGCATTTCGGCCCATTCGACTAGTGGTCAAGGTCAATGCGTTCTCAGCGCATTTACATCGGTTCGAATCCGGTATGGGCTATTATTGCATGTGGGGACAGAGGCGTCCACCTTTGAATATTTTTCCAAAATATTCTTACCCATGTGTATAAACTTATGCGTGACTTGGACGAGTCTATAAAGGTAAAATATGGAACATTTAAATCAACGGTGCAGTTGCCAATATACTGTTACATGTTCTGAGTGTGGCAAGCAATTTGTAGTTACATTAACGCCGCATCAATATCATAAGAAAACTCATTTTTATTGTTCGCGCTCATGTGCTAATACTAGGCACCATGATCGTAATACGTATTTAAAAATCGCGAAAGCATTAACAAAAATTCGTCCGCAACGACAATGTATTTCATGTGGTAAACCATTAAGCCGACATTCTAAAACTGGGTATTGTCGTAACTGTGTGACGAAAACGGATATGTTTCGTCAACGTATTTCTGAAACCATGAAGCGTAGAGGGAATGCTGGTGGATATCGCACGAATGCGTCAAGAGGGCATCATGGGTGGTATAAAGGTTATTATTGTGATAGCTCATGGGAACTTGCGTATGTGATATACAACCTTGAACATGATATAAAGTTTAACCGCAATTACGAGTCGTTTACATATAATTATGATAATAAATCTCATAAATATTATCCAGATTTCATTATCGATGATGTGTATATTGAAATAAAAGGCCGATGGTCACGTAAATGGCAAGCTAAATTAGATCAATTCCCATCCAACAAAAAGCTGTTAGTATTGACTAAACCAGATATGAAACCATATTTAGATTATGTGATTAGTAAATATGGACGGAATTTCATCAGACTATATGAATCTAATTGTGACGTAATTGATTATAGTAAACCGCATTGGTATACTAATACATTAACCGGACAGCATACAATATCAACGGAGAAGTTAGAAAGCCCTTGGGTTTACGGTCGATTGTGTATTGATAAACTGAATGTCAAAAAGGATTAAACTATGAAAGAGAAGAGAGAGTTTGTCGAAGAGACAATGGAGCAGAAGCAAGCTCGCTGGGAGAAGCAGAGCAAGTCTGCGAAGTCGTTTGCGAAGCAGTGCGGCGTTAACTTGAAGAAAATTGCCAAGGAGCGCGACCGTATCGCTGCCGAGAAGCGTAACCGCGTTCGTACAAAGTTCTTTTAGTGCAGAAGTTCTGGCGTTGTAGAGCTGGTTCGAAATGCCATCGTGTGGTACACGAACGATGACGGTGTGAGTCCGAAGGAGTGCAAATCTCATGAAAATAATTCGGTACATTTTGGAGGCGTGACCGAGTGGTTTAAGGTGCCGGATTTGAACTCCGGTGATTCGGTAATCAATCCGAACCGTGGGTTCGAATCCTACCGCCTCTTTTACAATGTAAGATATCAAGAATCATCCGATATGAGAATTACCATTTCTTAATTCGTCGTAATCATATAAGAAGCCACCGAGAAATCGGTGGCTTTCTTTGTTGACAATGGAAATGATATTTACTATATTGTAATTGACATTCTCACGGAATGTCTCCGTCGAAAGACCCACGTTATTATTTTGTCAGGATGGCCACCGAGAAATCGGTGGTCATTCTGTTTACATCCAAACTGTATTTTGCTATATTTGTCTCAACAACAAAGGAATACCTATGCAGCATACAGAAGGTACTTACATTCTCCCATACATCGA
>JBGVBD010000196.1:0-7198 GCA_045225255.1 Prevotella sp.
AAAGAAGTAAGAGAGCTCGAGACCAAGGACTTGGCAGAGCGCATTGAGGCTGAGGTTGCGAAGTACAACCAGATGAAGTTGAACCACGCCATCACCCCGCTTGAGAATCCGTCTCAGATTAAGGCTGCCCGTCGTGATATCGCACGTATGAAGTCAGAACTTCATCAGAGAGAACTTAAAAAATAACAATGGTCCATATGGAAACAAGAAATTTAAGAAAGACAAGACAGGGTGTCGTTATCAGTAACAAGATGGATAAAACCATTGTTATTGCTGCTAAGTTCAAGGAGAAGCACCCGATTTATGGTAAGTTTGTCCAGAAGACAAAGAAATACCATGTACATGACGAGAAGAATGAGTGCAATGTAGGTGATACAGTACTCATCATGGAGACCCGTCCTTTGTCAAAGACCAAGAGATGGAGATTAGTACAAATCGTAGAAAAAGCTAAGTAATTATGATACAAGCTGAAACAAGACTGACAGTTGCTGACAACAGCGGTGCACGTGAGGCTCTTTGCATTCGCGTATTAGGTGGTACCCGCCGTCGTTATGCCAGCGTGGGTGATGTGATTGTCGTTGCTATCAAGAACGCCATCCCCACAAGTGATGTTAAAAAAGGTGCAGTATCTAAGGCTTTGGTTGTTCGTACCAAGAAGGAGATTCGCCGTGCTGATGGCTCGTACATCCGTTTCGACGACAACGCTTGTGTACTGCTGAACAACGCTGGTGAGCTCCGCGGCAGCCGTATCTTCGGTCCTGTTGCCCGTGAGTTGCGTGCCGTAAATATGAAGGTCGTTTCACTGGCACCTGAGGTTCTTTAACATTTAAAGTATTAAAGACATGAGTAAGTTACATATTAGAAAAGGTGATGAGGTGATTATCCTCGCTGGCAAGGACAAAGGCCAGAAGGGTAAGGTGCTCAAGGTCTTCGTCAAGGATGAGAAAGCCTTGGTAGAAGGCGCCAATATGGTATCAAAGAGCACGAAGCCAAGTGCTAAGCACCCCCAGGGTGGTATCGTTAAGCAGGAGGCTCCTATACATATCTCAAATTTAAGTCTGATTGATCCGAAGAGCGGTAAGGCTACCCGTGTTTCTATCAAGCACGATGGCAAGAACGTGATTCGTGTCGCTAAAAAGTCAGGGGAGGAAATTAAGTAATGGATACAGCACAGTTAAAGAAAGAGTACAAGGAGCAGATTGCTCCGGCTCTGCAGAAGCAGTTCAACTACACTTCAGCCATGCAGATTCCTGTCCTGAAGAAGATTGTAGTCAATCAGGGCTTGGGTGATGCAACACAGGATAAGAAGATTATCGACGTTGCCATCAACGAGATCACTGCCATTACAGGACAGAAGGCTGTTGCCACTTATTCAAAGAAAGATATCGCTAACTTCAAGCTCCGTAAGAAGATGCCTATCGGCGTAATGGTAACACTGCGTCGTGAGCGTATGTATGAGTTCCTGGAGAAACTGGTACGCGTGGCTCTGCCCCGTATCCGTGACTTCAAGGGTATCGAGAGCAAGTTCGATGGTCGTGGCAATTACACACTCGGAGTTCAGGAGCAGATTATCTTCCCTGAAATCAATATTGACACAGTAGACCGCATTCAGGGTATGAACATCACTTTCGTTACGTCTGCAAAGACTGACGAGGAGGGCTTCGCACTGCTGAAGGGCTTCGGTCTGCCATTCAAGAATGCTAAAAAAGATTAAGAGAATATGGCAAAAGAATCAATGAAGGCTCGTGAGGTAAAGCGCGCTAAGCTCGTTGCCCGTTACGCTGAAAAGCGTGCAGCCTTGAAGAAGATTATCGCAACATCTGAGGATCCCGCAGAGGCTTACGAGGCTGCTCGTAAACTGCAGAGCATTCCTAGGAACGCTAACCCCATCCGTCTGCACAACCGTTGCAAGCTGACAGGTCGTCCCAAAGGATATATGCGTCAGTTCGGTCTCAGCCGTATCCAGTTCCGTGAGATGGCTTCAAGCGGTCTGATTCCAGGTGTGAAGAAGGCAAGCTGGTAAATTTTAAGTATTAATATTGTCGGGGCAGTCCCGATTAATTAAACAAATTATTTTATGACAGATCCAATAGCAGATTATCTGACCAGACTCAGAAACGCCATCATGGCTCATCACCGTGTTGTTGAGGTTCCTGCGTCTAACTTGAAGAAGGAAATCACCAAGATCCTCTTCGAGAAGGGTTACATCCTGAACTACAAGTTCGTGGAGGATGGCCCTCAGGGTACTATCAAAGTTGCTTTGAAGTATGACCCTGCCACAAAGGCAAACGCTATCAAATGCCTGAAGCGCGTGTCAACACCAGGTCTTCGTAAGTACACTGGTTACAAGGACATGCCGAGAGTTATTAACGGATTAGGTATTGCAATTATATCTACATCCCAGGGTGTAATGACAGACAAAGAGGCTTCACAACTGAAGATCGGTGGTGAGGTGCTTTGCTACGTTTATTAATTGGAGGACTCAATTATGTCAAGAATAGGAAAATTACCAATTAATATCCCTGCCGGCGTAACTGTTACGCAAGGTCAGGACGGTGTCGTTACCGTAAAGGGTCCAAAGGGCGAACTTTCACAGAAGGTTGATTCCTCTATTAAAATGAAGATAGAGGATGGTCATATTACATTCGAGATCGATGAGAACAATCCCGTTAACCTGAAGCAGAAGCAGGCTTTCCATGGTCTGTATCGCTCACTCGTCAACAATATGGTTGTCGGTGTCAGCGAGGGTTACAAGAAGGAGATGGAGCTCATCGGTGTTGGTTATCGTGTTTCCAACCAGGGCAACCTGATCGAATTCTCACTGGGTTATACCCATCCAATCTTTATCCAGCTTCCTAAGGAGGTAAAGGTTGAGACCAAGATGGAGCGTAACCAGAATCCTCAGATTATTCTGGAGTCTTGCGACAAGCAGTTGCTCGGACTCATTTGTGCCAAGATTCGTTCTTTCCGCATGCCGGAGCCTTACAAGGGCAAGGGTATCTTGTTCAAGGGTGAGGTTATCCGTCGTAAGTCGGGTAAGTCGGCAGCCGCTAAGTAATCTTATAAATTAATTTTGAAAAATTGAAGATTATGACAACAAAGAAAGTAGAAAGACGAATTAAGATCAAATATAGAATTCGTAAGAGCGTGTTCGGCACAGCCGAGCGTCCTCGTTTGAGCGTATTCCGCAGCAACAAGCAGATCTATGCTCAGGTGATTAATGATTTGGAAGGTAAAACACTCGCATCTGCATCTTCTCTCGGTCTCGAGGCTATGCCTAAGACTCAGCAGGCTGAGAAGGTCGGTGAGCTGGTAGCCCAGAAGGCTCAGGCTGCAGGCATTACATCTGTAGTCTTCGATCGTAACGGCTATCTCTATCACGGTCGTGTGAAGTCATTGGCCGATGCAGCACGTAAAGGTGGACTTAATTTTTAAACGATTATGGCAATGAACAAAGTTAAAGTAAATAGTGACGTAGAGTTGAAAGACAGACTGGTTGCCATCAACCGTGTTACCAAAGTAACAAAGGGAGGTCGCACCTTTACATTCGCAGCCATTGTTGTTGTCGGTGACGGCAACGGTATCATCGGCTGGGGACTCGGTAAGGCAGGCGAGGTTACCGCTGCTATTGCCAAGGGTGTTGAGGCAGCCAAGAAGAATCTGGTGAAGGTTCCAGTACTCAAGGGTACTATTCCTCACGAGATGGAGGCACGTTTCGGTGGTGCTCAGGTATTCCTGAAGCCAGCCGCAGCCGGTACCGGACTGGTAGCTGGTGGTGCTATGCGTGCCGTACTTGAGAGTGTTGGTATTAAGGATGTGCTTGCAAAGTCAAAGGGTTCTTCTAACCCCCACAACTTGGTAAAGGCTACCATCGCCGCTCTGAGCGAGATG
This sequence comes from Prevotella sp., assembly GCA_045225255.1. Classification (GTDB taxonomy): domain Bacteria; phylum Bacteroidota; class Bacteroidia; order Bacteroidales; family Bacteroidaceae; genus Prevotella. Next base: position 3,892 of record JBGVBD010000196.1, read on the forward strand.
CGTGACGCCTACACTATCGCAGGTACCCGTGGAATCAGTATGGAAAAAGTATTTAGAGGATAAGGAGATTAGACTATGGCAACAATTAAGATTAAGCAAATCAAGAGCAAAATCGGATATCCCGTAGATCAAAAGCGTACTCTTCAGGCCCTCGGTCTTCACAAGATCTCTCAGGTTGTTGAGAAAGAGGACACTCCCGTTATCCGTGGTATGATCCGTAAGGTTCATCACTTAGTGACTGTTATCGATTAATATCCATTTTAAAACAGATACGATTATGAAACTACATACTTTAAAACCAGCTGAGGGTTCTACCCACTCACGTCGTAGAATCGGTCGCGGACCAGGTTCTGGTCTCGGTGGTACTTCTACTCGTGGACACAAGGGTGCCAAGGCTCGTTCAGGTTACAAGAAGAAGATTGGTTTCGAAGGTGGTCAGATGCCACTGCAGCGCCGTGTTCCGAAGTCTGGATTCAAGAACATCAATCACAAGGAGTACTTCGCTGTTAATCTCTCTACCCTTCAGAAACTTGCTGAGGAGAAGAATCTTACTAAGATCGGTATTGCAGAACTCGTAGCTGCACGTCTGACCAACGGTAAGGAACTCGTGAAGATCCTCGGTAATGGCGAACTGAAAGCAAAGATCGACGTAGAGGCTAACGCTTTCTCAAAGACTGCTGAAGAGGCTATCAAGGCAGTTGGTGGTAACGCAACAATTATCTAAATAAGATGAAGAAGTTAATAGAGACACTGAAGAACATTTGGAAGATTGAGGACCTGCGTCAGCGCATCCTGATTACTCTTCTGTTTGTAGCGATTTACCGTTTCGGCTCGTTCGTAGTACTGCCTGGTATCAATCCGGGAATGCTCGACAAACTGCAGTCACAAACTCAGGGCGGTCTGATGTCGCTTCTGGATATGTTCTCTGGTGGTGCATTTTCCAACGCATCCATCTTCGCGCTTGGAATCATGCCTTACATCTCTGCTTCCATCGTGATGCAGCTCCTCGCTGTCGCTGTACCTTATTTCCAGAAGATGCAGCGCGAGGGTGAGAGCGGCCGCAAGAAGATTATGACTTACACCCGTTACCTGACAGTAGCTATCCTACTGTTCCAGGCTCCGAGTTACCTCATCAATCTGAAGATGCAGGCCGGTGCTGCCCTGGCATCAGGTATCAGCTGGTCGGTATTCGTATTCCCAGCTACGATTATCCTTGCCGCAGGTAGTATGTTCATCCTCTGGTTGGGTGAGCGCATCACTGATAAAGGTATTGGAAATGGTGTCTCACTGATCATTATGATCGGTATCATCGCCCGCCTGCCCCAGGCATTCATCCAGGAGGTAGGTTCTCGTTTCACCGCTATCACTGGTGGTGGACTGGTGATGTTCCTCGTTGAGATCATCATTCTCTATGCAGTTGTTTGCGCATCTATTGTTCTGGTACAGGGTGTCCGCAAGGTTCCCGTACAGTATGCAAAGCGCCTCGTAGGTAATAAGCAGGTTGGTGGTGCACGTCAGTACATCCCTCTGAAGCTGTTCGCTGCTAACGTAATGCCAATCATCTTTGCTCAGGCTCTGATGTTTATTCCGTTGAGCATCGCCCAGTGGATGAACCCGGAAAGCACTTCACCGTTCATGCAGGCCATTCGTACGATGATGGATCATCATTCGCTGGCTTACAACGTTGTATTTGCTGTTCTGATTATCGCATTTACCTATTTCTACACAGCAATCACTCTGAATCCAACTCAGATGGCAGAGGATATGAAGCGTAACAATGGTTTCATTCCTGGTGTTAAGCCTGGTAAGGAAACTGCAGAGTATATCGACACTGTGATGTCTCGCATCACTCTGCCTGGTTCTCTGTTTATTGCTTTCATCGCTATCATGCCTGCTTTTGCAAGTTTGCTGAATGTACAGGATGCATTCTCTCAGTTCTTTGGTGGTACATCTCTGCTGATTCTTGTCGGTGTCGTGCTTGATACACTTGCACAGATCGAGAGTCATCTGCTGATGCGTCACTATGATGGTCTGCTCAGTTCTGGCCGTATCCACGGTCGCGGAATGGCTGCATACTAATCTTCTTCTATGAAGATATTTCTGAAGACTGAGGATGAAATAGAGCTGATGCGTCAGGCGAACCAACTCGTTGGTCGTACGCTTGGCGAATTAGCAAAACATATAAAGCCTGGAGTAACGACCCTCCAGTTGGATAAAATTGCGGATGAGTTCATTAGAGATAATGGAGCTATACCGACATTTAAGGGTTTCCCCAATCCATATGGAGGGCCGTTTCCTGCCAGCATCTGCACGTCAGTTAATGACGTAGTCGTTCACGGTGTGCCTAATGCAGAAACAATTCTGAAAGATGGCGATATCATCTCTGTTGACTGCGGTACATTACTGAATGGCTTTAATGGAGACTCTTGTTATACGTTTTGCGTGGGCGAGGTCTCAGAAGAGGTCAAGAAGTTGCTGAAAACCACTAAGGAAGCGCTTTACCTAGGTATTGAAAATGCCGTAGCAGGAAGGCATCTTGGTGATATCAGTAGTGCGGTGCAGGAGCATTGTGAGGCACAGAAGTATGGAGTCGTGCGTGAGTTGACCGGTCATGGTATTGGTCGTGACATGCATGAGGATCCGCAGGTACCAAACTATGGCAGGAGAGGAAATGGCGTGATGTTGAAAGCCGGTATGTGCATTGCTATCGAACCCATGATTACGATGGGTGATCGTGCCATCTGGCTGGATAAGGATCGTTGGACTATCCGCACCCGAGACGGTAAACCCGCTGCTCATTTCGAGCATGCGATAGCCGTTCGTAAGGGTAAGGCTGAGATTTTATCTTCATTCGATGAAGTTCAAAAATTAGAAGGAAATATATATTAGATTTATGGCAAAGCAATCCGCTATTGAGCAAGACGGAACAATCGTAGAGTCGTTATCGAATGCGATGTTCCGAGTAGAACTTGAAAATGGAGTCCAGATAATTGCGCATATCTCTGGAAAGATGAGAATGCACTATATCAAGATACTTCCTGGCGATAAGGTTAAGGTCGAAATGAGTCCGTATGACCTGACAAAGGGACGAATTGTATTTAGATACAAATAAACAATAGGAACAAATATGAAAACAAGAGCATCATTGAAGAAGCGTACCCCAGACTGCAAAATTGTACGTCGTAAGGGCCGCCTGTTCGTTATCAACAAGAAGAACCCTAAGTATAAAATGCGTCAGGGTTAATGTTAAATAAGCATAAAATGTGCGGAGGTTTGAGAAAATCTTCGTACCTTTGCATGCTTTTTA
>JBGVBD010000197.1:0-11587 GCA_045225255.1 Prevotella sp.
ATTCCGAACAGAGAAGTTAAGCCCGCCTGCGCCGATGGTACTGCAATGCAATGCGGGAGAGTAGGAGGCCGCCTTCTTTTCAAATGATGAGTCCCTGTTATCGAAAGATAGCAGGGACTTTTTTGTTGGTATTTTTATGCTATATTTCTTATTATCGATTGTTTTAATACTCTTGATTTATGTTAATTAATTGATAATCAATGTTATAATTTTCAAGAAAGTTTGGTTGCTTGAGATAATTGCCGTACCTTTGCCCATGTTAACAATAGTGTGACGATCGAATGTCTCGTGGTGAGACGGTCATACTTAAAAGGATTTTTATGATAAAGGTTGTTAGAAAAGTATTAGTTACATTAGCCATTTTGATGGCTTGTTCCGTTAAAGTAAATGCTGGAACAAATGGAAATGAAAGCTCTTTTGACTGGACACCTGTTATCAATGCGATTATTCAGGTAGAGAGTGGTGGTAACCCTCGTGCAGTCAGTGGACCGTCTTGCGGAGCGATGCAGATTACTCCAATTTGCGTACGTGAATGCAATAACATCCTACAGAAGAGAAAGAGCAAGAAACGTTACACCTTAAACGACCGTTTCGATGTTCAAAAATCGAAGGAGATGTTTATTCTCTTGCAGTCGTATTTCAATCGTGCTAATGACGTAGAGCATGCGATTCGTTCTTGGAACGGAGGTCAGCACTACTCGAAGAAAGCAACTCAACGTTATTATGAAAAGGTGATGCGCCACATGAAGTAAGATTATTCTAAAACAAAAAAAGAAACGCAATCCATAAGGGTTGCGTTTCTTTTTAGTTGCGGAGGCAGGACTCGAACATGCGACCTCCAGGTTATGAGCCTGGCGAGCTACCAACTGCTCCACTCCGCGATCATTTCTTCTAAGCGGGTGCAAAGGTACGATGTTTTTCTGAAATCACCAAATATTCATACTCTTTTTTTACGTTTAATACTTTTTTTGAGCATTTTCTTCCTTTTTATTTGTTGTTTTAAAAAGAATTTCCTAATTTTGCACACTGTATTTAGTATGTGCAAAATGAAAAGTTTGGGAGGAGAGACCATATGTCAATATCAAAGACTAGACAAAAATTAGTAGATGTCGCCCGGCAGTTGTTTGCCAAGAACGGGATGGAGAATACGACCATGAATGATATCGCTATGGCGTCAGGAAAGGGTCGTCGTACGCTCTATACCTATTTCAAATCTAAGGAAGATATTTATTATGCTGTTATTGAAGGTGAGTTGGAGCGTTTGTCCGACAGGTTGGACGAGGTTGCTGCCCGTAAGATACGTCCTCAAGACAAAATCATCGAACTCATCTATACTCATCTAAGTATGATTCGTGAGACGGTAGTGCGTAATGGTAATCTACGTGCAGAGTTCTTCCGTAATATCTGGATGGTGGAGAAGGTACGTAAGCATTTTGACGATGCAGAAGTAGAACTCTTCCGGAAGGTATTTACAGAAGGTAAGGAAGATGGCGAGTTTGATATAGACAATATTGATCTTGTGGCAGACATTACCCACTATTGTATCAAGGGTCTTGAAGTACCATATATCTATGGACGTATCGGTCATGGTATGAAAGAGGAAGATACCAAGCCTCAAGTGGCGAAATTCGTCTATGGTGCTTTGGGAAAATTTCAGAAGAAATAACAACAAACATTAATATAAGTAATTATGGGATTATTAGAAGGAAAGACAGCACTGATTACAGGTGCTGCACGCGGTATCGGAAAGGCTATCGCACTGAAGTTTGCAGAAGAAGGTGCTAACATCGCATTCACTGATTTGGAAGTGAATGAAGAGACAGAGAAAGAGATTGCTGCCAAGGGTGTGAAGGCTAAGAGTTACGCTTCTAATGCTGCTGATTTTGCTCAGACAGAGGAAGTTGTAAAGGCTGTAAAAGAAGAGTTTGGAAGCATTGATATTCTCGTTAATAACGCTGGTATTACGAAAGACGGACTGATGCTCCGTATGACAGAGCAGCAGTGGGATGCTGTGATTGCCGTTAACTTGAAGTCTGCTTTCAATTTCATTCATGCTTGTGTACCCGTGATGATGCGTCAGCGTGGTGGTAGTATCATCAATATGGCATCTGTCGTTGGTGTTCATGGTAATGCTGGTCAGGCAAACTATGCTGCTTCGAAGGCAGGACTTATCGCTCTTGCTAAATCAATAGGACAGGAGATGGGACCTAAGGGTATTCGTGCCAACGCTATTGCCCCAGGATTCATTGAGACAGCGATGACTGCAGCTTTGCCTGAGGAAGTACGTAATGAGTGGAAGAACAAGATTCCTCTGCGCCGTGGTGGTCAGGTAGAGGATATTGCCAATGTCGCTACCTTCCTTGCTTCTGACATGTCAAGTTATGTCAGCGGACAAGTCATTCAGGTAGATGGTGGTATGAATATGTAATTCACCAAGCGCAAACAACTATGAGATCATTCAAGAAAAATATCATGGCAGCATACCTTTTGGTGATTGCTGCCATTGTACTTACTTCTTGTGGAGCAGGCACACTGCTTCAGGCTATTGGTAGTGGAGGTACACTTGCCAACGCTTTCACCAGTGTTATCGGTATGGACAAGGTAACTCAGCGTGGGCTTGTAGGTACATGGAAATACAATGGTCCTGGTTGTGCCTTCACCAGTGAGAATCTGCTTGCCAAGGCAGGTGGTGAGGTGGCTGCTACAAAGATTGAGCAGGAGTTGGAACCATATTTCCAGAAGACTGGATTGACGGCTCAGAATACCTATGTCACCTTTAATGAAGACAAGACTTTCAAGGCTTGTATCGGAGGTACGAACTTCAGTGGTAACTGGACTCTTGAAGAGAGTACAGCCAAGGTTACCATGAAGGGTATGATCATCACCATCAATTGTTATGCCAAGCGTGAATATGGTGGCATCTCATTGCTCTTCGAGTCGAAGAAGTTATTGAATGTCCTCCAGGTATTGGCTGCCATGAGTGGTAATAGTACCGTTCAGAAAGTCGGTGAACTTAGCAAGAACTATGAAGGTGTCCGTCTTGGCTTCGATATGAAGCAATAGCCTTTTCTTTGAATGAAGGTCGTTTACGAGGACAATCATATTATTATTGTATATAAGGAAAGTGGGGAGATCGTGCAGGGCGACAAGACCGGCGATACTCCACTTTCTGAAATGGTGAAGGCATATATCAAGGAGAAATATGCCAAACCAGGGCTTGTGTTCTTAGGTGTGGTACATCGGCTCGATCGTCCAGTCAGTGGGTTGGTCATGTTTGCCCGTACCTCTAAAGCACTGGGACGTCTGAATAACATGTTCCGTAACGGAGAGATACACAAGACCTACTGGGCTGTCGTACAGGACAAGCCAGAAGAAGAGGAGGGCACTCTGGAGCACTGGTTGGTGCGTAATGAAGAGAAGAACAAGAGTTTTGCCTATTATCATGAGGTGCCCCGTTCAAAGAAAGCGATATTAAAATATCGTCTGATAGGTCAGTCGGAGCGTTATTATCTTTTGGAAGTCAATCTGTTGACAGGGCGGCATCATCAGATTCGTTGTCAACTTGCTGCTATGGACTGTCCCATCAAAGGTGATTTGAAGTATGGGGCAAAGCGTAGTAATCCTGATGGTAGTATCTCGTTGCTTGCTCGTCGTTTGGACTTTATCCATCCTGTATCCAAGGAACATATTGTCGTAGAGTCGCCCTTGCCTCAGGATAATCTATGGCAAAATATCACTTTTTCGGTTAAATAGTTTCGTATTTCCGATATTTTTGTTTACTTTGCATGCAGATTTGCAAAGTTACGAAACATGAAGAAAGCATTCTGGTGGATTCTGGGTATTCTGTTGAGTCCCGTTCTGCTGTTTCTGATACTGACGTTTCTGCTTTATTTCCCACCCGTACAGAACTGGGCGGTGGATAAGGTAGCGGCTATTGCATCAGAAAAGACGGGTATGCAAATCACCGTTGACCACGTGGATCTTTCTTTCCCCCTCGATTTGGGCATTGATGGTTTCCATATTATCCAGCAGCCAGATACCATTGCCGATGTGGAGCGCATGGTGGTTGACGTGAAACTGATGCCGCTGTTTAAGAAGAAGGTCATCATTGAGGAATTGGAGGTCAATAATGCCAAGTTCAATACCGCCCAGTTTGTGGAGGCGGCTCGTGTGAAGGGACAGTTTAAACGACTCGCCTTGTCGAGCAAGGGTATTGATCTTGATAAGGAGACTGTTGAGGTCAATGGAGCCCGCTTAGAGGATGCCCGTGTGGATATCGCTTTGAATGACAGTGTACCGGAGGATACGACGACCTCAGAGAATCGTTGGAAGATATATGCCGATAGTCTCAGTATTCTTCGCTCGGATATTGCTTTCCACATGCCTGGCGATACGATGAGTGTGGCAGCGCATTTCGGTTCGTTGGTGGCTCGTGAAGGAGATATTGACCTTGAGACACAAACTTATCAAGTAGCATCCCTTGACTGGGAGAATGGTAGTTTGCAATATAACCTGAACTACGAACCCCGTGTCGAGGGTTTGGACTTCAATCATATCGACCTTACCCATGTGAATATCGGGGTCGATTCCATCTATTACCACGACCCGACGGCTCGTCTTGTGATGCGAACGGTGCAGATGAGAGAGAAGAGTGGTTTGCAGGTAACTGACCTGACGGGAGCTGTAGCGATGGAGAACGGTAAGATTCGACTGCCGAGTTTCCGTCTGAAGACACCCGACTCAGATATCGAGATGGAACTGGATATGCCCTTCTCACTGATGGATAAGATTGATCCTGGTAAGATGCGGATGCGTATGAATGCCCAGTTGGGCAAGCAAGACCTGATGCGCTTCATGGGCGGTATGCCACAGTCGTTCCAGCAACGTTGGCCCAACTATCCGTTGAGTGTCAAAGGCTCTGTCAATGGCAATATGGACTATATGGAGTTCGATGGACTTGATGTCTCGTTGCCTACTGCCTTCCATGCCACTGCTACAGGTTTTGCAGCGAATCTGACTGACCCCAATCGGCTGCGTGCTAAGGTACAGTTCAAGGCAAGGACAGAAGACCTTGGTTTCATCACAGGTATGCTTCCCAAAGATATCCAGCGTGACTACCGTATTCCTCGTGGCATCACTGCTGAGGGACTTGTCAGAGCCGATGGTGCCCAGTATTTTGCTGATGTCGTGATGCGTGAAGGTAAGGGTGTGGTGAAGGCAAAAGGTAATTTCAATGCCAATGCGATGCGTTATGATGCGAATCTGTCTATCCGTGATTTGAATGTCCATCACTTCATGCCCCATGACTCTATCTATACCGTCTCTGCTGATATTGTGGCAAAAGGGCAGGGGACGGATATCTTCTCGCCACGTACCACTCTTGTTGCGGATGCGAAGATTCATCATTTAGATTATGGCAGTTATCACCTGAACAATATGACGGCAACGGCAGATATCCGCAACGGACGTATCAATGCCAATCTGACAGGAGATAACGAGTTGCTCAACGGAACCATTAGCCTTGATGCCCTGACGAGCAAGGATAAACTCAATGGAACGGTGACTGCCGACCTTGCCCAATTGGATCTCTATGAGTTACGTCTGGTGGATAAGCCTCTGACGATAGGGATGTGTGGTCATGTGGATGTCAGTTCTGATTTCAAGAACACCCATTATATCAGTGGGTTCATCAGTGATTTGACCATTCGCGACTCCGCAAAGGTCTATCGTCCTGAGGATGTAGGACTGCTTGTCAATCTGCGTCCTGATACTACTTATGCCCGTATTCAGAGCGGCGACTTTATTGTGAAGGTAGATGCCAGTGGTGACTATGAACGTGTGCTGCAGCAGTTTACGACACTGACTGATTCGGCAATGGCACAGTTAGATCATAAAATCATTGACCAGCCTGCCCTCCGAAGACTGTTACCCACGATGAAACTTCATGTGGAGAGTAAGACCGATAATCCAATTGCCAACATTCTGAAGAGTGGAGAGAATATAGAATTCAAGGACTTGTTGTTTGATATGTCAACCTCTCCAGAGACGGGTGTCAATGGTCAGGGATATATCCATTCCCTCGTCTATGACGGTACACGTTTGGATACTATCAATTTCCGCTTGACGCAGCGTGCGCAGCATCTGAGTTTTGGTGGACAGATACGTAACAACAAACGTAATCCGCAGTTTGTGTTTAATGCCCTCTTTGACGGAATCTTACAGGAAAAGGGTGCCACGATGGGTGTGCGTTATTATGATTCCGATAATAAGTTAGGAGTCCGTATCGGTGCCCAGGCAGAGATGGCAGATAATGGTATTAACCTGCATCTCGTTCCAGAGCGTCCGACACTCGGTTATAAAGAGTTTAATCTGAATAAGGATAACTTCGTATTCCTTGGTGTTGATAAGAAGGTACGTGCGAAAATTGACTTGATAGCCGATGATGGTACGGGTGTGAAGATCTATTCTGAAGAGAGTGATCCAACCGCCTTACAGGATATCACGGTCAGCTTGAACCGTTTTAACCTTGACGAGATTACGTCCGTCATTCCTTATGCTCCTCGTATGTCGGGCTTGCTGAATGGTGACTATCACGTGGTACAACATGAGTCGGGACATTTCTCAATGGTCAGCGACATGGCAGTACAGAACATGACCTACGAGCATAGTCCGATAGGTAATGTCAGCACCGAACTTGTCTATCTGCAGAAAGAAGATGATGCCCATGCCATTGAAGCACGTTTGATGAAGGATGATATTGAGATTGGACTGTTGAACGGTACTTATTATAATGCTGATGATGGTTCTCTGGACGCCAAGTTGCAGTTGACGCACTTCCCGTTGGCTATTGTCAATGGTTTCGTGCCCGACCAGATTGCAGGCTTGGAAGGTTATGGTGAAGGTGAACTGACTATCAAGGGTCCGTTGATGAAGCCGCAGGTAGATGGAGAGATATATATGGACTCTTCTTATTTGGTGAGCATTCCTTATGGCATGCGCCTGCGTTTCGATAACGACCCCGTCCGTATCGTAGGCTCTAATCTGTTGTTTGAGAACTTCACCGTCTATGCCTATAACGACAACCCATTGAATATCATGGGTAGCGTTAATTTCAGCGACCTCGATCGTATCATGGTCGACCTTCGTATGCGAGCCAGAGATTATCAGATTATCGGTGCCAAAGAGAATGCGAATAGTATTGCCTATGGTAAGGCATTCGTAGACTTCTATGGCAGGATACAGGGAGTGTTGGATAACCTGAGTATGCGAGGACGACTGAATGTATTGGGCTCTACGGATATGAGTTATGTGTTGCGCGACACACCGTTGTCTACAGACAATCATTTGGATGAACTGGTGAAGTTCGTCGACTTTAACGATACGATACAGGCTGTTGTCACTCGTCCATCGTTGACGGGCTTTAATATGGACTTGACGGTTGAAGTGTCGAAGGGTGCCCATATCATGGCATACCTCAATACCGACCATTCCAATTACATAGATTTGATGGGTGGTGGTACGCTGCGCATGCAGTATTCACCAGCCGATAACCTGCAACTTCGTGGTCGCTATACCTTGTCGAACGGTGAGATGAAATACTCGCTACCTGTCATTCCTCTGAAAACGTTTACCATTCAGGATGGCTCTTATATCGAGTTTACAGGTGAACCGATGAATCCTACGCTGAATATCACGGCAACAGAACGTACCCGTGCTACTGTCTCTAATGATAATGGGGTAGGGCGTAGCGTCGAGTTTGATTGTGGTGTGATTATCACCAAGACACTCAATGACATGGGACTGGAGTTCACATTGGATGCTCCGGAAGACATGCAGTTGCATAGTGAGTTGCAGGCAATGGGTACGGAACAGCGAGGAAAACTTGCCGTGACGATGCTCACCACAGGTATGTATCTTGCCGATGGTAATACTGGAGCCTTCTCGATGAACTCTGCTCTTAGTTCGTTCCTGAACTCAGAAATCAGTAATATTACGGGTAATGCCCTGCGCACCCTCGACCTCTCGTTTGGTATGGATAACTCCGTTGATGCCACAGGTGCCACTCATACCGACTACTCGTTTAAGTTCGCCAAGCGCTTTATGAACAACCGTCTGAAGATTGCCGTAGGCGGTAAGGTATCAACGGGTGCCGAGTTGCAGCAGCGTAATAACTCCTTCTTCGATAATGTCTCGTTAGAGTATCGCCTCGACCAGACGGCGAACAAGTTCATTACCCTGTATTACGAGAATAATAGTTACGACTGGCTCGACGGTTATACCCAGAAATATGGCGCAGGCTTCACATGGCGTCGATCATTACAGCACTTCTGGGATATCTTCCGTTTCAAGGATACTACACCGCAGCGACCTATGAGACCTCTGAATAATCAGAATACTCAGACAACTCTTCCTGACTCTCTAAAAACTGAAAGCAATGAAACGAAATAGTGTTCTATATATTGTCATTGGTATGCTTCTGTCATCCTGTTCGATGACGAAGAATATCCCTGAAGACGACCAACTCTTTATTGGTCTGACGAAGATTGCCTATGAGAACTACGAACAGAACGACAATTTCACAAAGACGCAAGAGGAGGTGGAGGCGGCACTTGCTACAGCACCCAATGGTGCTATCTTCGGTAGCAGTTACCATCGCATGCCGTTCTCTTTGGGTGTGTCGATATGGAACCACTATAGCGGAAAGGATTCTGGCTTTGCCAAATGGATGACGAAATCCTTTGGTAAACAACCCGTGCTGATGTCGTGGGTGAATCCTGAGTTGCGTACATCTGTGGCGCGTTCGGTATTGCGCAACCATGGTTATTTCAACGGACAGGTAGGCTATGAGACTATCCAGCAGAAGAATCCCAAAACGGCGAAGATTGCCTATACGGTGAATCCAGGACGACTCTACCTGCTCGACAGTGTCGAATATGTAGGTTTCCCTGCTGAGGCAGATAGTCTGATACATGCCACGCTCGACGAGGCGAATATCCATAAGGGCGATCCCTTCGTGGTATCCAATCTCGATGCAGAGCGCAGTCGTGTGAATATGCTGCTTCGCAACAATGGTTATTACTATTATCAGTCGGGTTATGCATCCTATCTGGCTGATACCGTTGCTGTTGACGGTAAGGTACAACTGCGTTTCCAGTTGGCAAAGGATGTTCCTGTCCAGGCACTTCATAAATGGTATATCGGTAAGATTGATATCAATATGCGCAAGATGAACAGGGAGCAGTTGACTGATTCCGTCCAACGGCGTTATTTCACTGTCCGCTATGCAGGTAAGAAACAACCTATCCGTACGCGTGTATTGATGGCGGATATGAAGTTACGCCCCCGTCAGTTGTATAGTTACGACAACTATCTGCAGTCGATCAACAAACTCAACGCCATGGGACTGTTTTCCTCTACCGATTTCGTATTCACGCCCCGTGATACCACTGCGGCATGTGATACCCTCGACCTGACGCTCAACTGTGTGTTTGAAAAGCCATGGGACTTCTATGTCGAGACGAATTTCAATGCCCGAACCATTGGACGTATGGGACCTGAGATCAAACTCGGTGTCACTCGTCGTAATGCCTTTCATGGTGGTGAGAAGATAGACATCAACCTGCACGGGTCCTATGAGTGGTCGACCAGTGGCGGTTCGTCGATGAACAATTATGAATACGGTGCTGATGCCAGCATCGAGTTCCCACGTATCATTGCCCCGTTCTTCGGCGGTAACCGCGTGCGTCGTGACAGTGAAGGTCGTCGTATCCGTCGTCGCCGTTTCTATTCCACACCGCTTACCATTGCCAAGATATCTACCGATATCATCTATCGCCCCAAGTATTATAAGATGCATGTAGTCAGCGGTGAGTGGACCTATCAATGGCAGACCTCTGCACAGAGTCGTCATGAGTTCTCGCCGTTGACGGTGAAATACCAGTATATGAACAGCCATACTGCCGCTTATGACTCGCTGGTGCAAGCGAATCCTTATCTTGCTGCTTCCATGCAGGACTATTTCGTGCCAGAGATGCGCTACACCTATACCTATACCAGTCCGGCAGGCACATTGCATCCCATTCGTTGGGAGACGACGCTTGCCGAATCGGGTAACCTCGTGTCGCTGGCATATATGATTGGTGGTAGGGATTGGAACGAGAAAGACAAACCGTTGTTTAGGAATCCTTATTCACAGTTCATCAAATTGGAGACAGACTTCACCAAGACATGGACGCTCAGCAGCACCTCGCAGTTAGTAGGACACTTGAATGCAGGCTATATCTGGCTTTATGGCAACTCTGATGCTATTCCCAACGCTGAGACGTTCTATGTGGGTGGTGCCAATACCATCCGCGCCTTCCCCGTTCGTGGGATAGGTCCGGGCAGTGTCGAGTCCTTCGGTAATAAGGCTTTGGATTATCTCATGCGCAACGGAAGTGTCAAGTTCGTGGCAAACTTAGAGTATCGTCGCCGTCTCTTCGGTAACCTCCATGGCGCCCTGTTCCTTGATGCAGGAAACGTATGGACTCCGCCCAATGATCATGATGATGAAGATGCGACTCTCGACTTCATCGCTTCTCATAGTCGTTTCCAACCTAAGAACTTCTTCCGTGAACTCGCTGTAGGTACAGGTATCGGTATCCGCTACGACCTCGACTTCCTTATCCTCCGTCTCGACTGGGGAATCGGACTTCATGTACCTTATGATACAGGTAAGTCAGGCATCTTCAACGTCAGGAGTTTCAAGGACAACCAGTCCCTTCACTTCGCCATCGGCTATCCATTCTAAATATAGCCTCTTTTCAACATGAATGTAGCCTACAAACGGGTCGAATCCGGACATTGTTAAATTGAAATAATTTTAAAAAAACTCACTTTTTACAACTAACAGTTGTTTATTTCGGATATTTGTTATATCTTTGCACCAAAATCAGGACTTAATATGAAATTCGATAAGATACTAGATAATAATACCCTTCGTGAACTCAACAAGATGGAATCTGTTCGCAATTTCCTCATCAATGAAGGTGCTATTGACGCTGACGGACTTGTTGACTATCTTGCAGAGATACAATAATATAAATAGAAAAGGAGGTAACATGAAACAGAAAACACTTGAATTCCTCGAGGCTCACAAGAGCGAGACGCCATCAAAGTGGCGCGAGGAAGCAGAATGGAGACGAGCCAACGCTCCTTGGCTCAGGCACTCGCAGAAGATTGCCGTTAAGGTACTTTTGCGCATGAAGCAGGAGAACATGACACAGAAGTCATTGGCTGAACGCATGAATTGTACGCAGCAGTATGTATCTAAGATTCTCAAGGGCACAGAGAATATGTCGCTTGACACGCTTACGAGATTGGAAGATGCCCTTGGCATTGATCTCATTGTCGATGAACAAGTGGCTTATTCATGCGTAGCAGCAGAAGAAGAGGTTTTTGCGTAAATAATTCAGAAATCTATATATCAACGTGCGGAAGTAATTTCGCACGTTTTTTCTTCCCCTCTATAACCGCTAACCGTTAACCGTTATCTCACTTCTCACCTCTAAACTTTTGAAATAATCGAGGAAAAGTGGCGGTTTTCTCA
>JBGVBD010000198.1:0-20681 GCA_045225255.1 Prevotella sp.
AGGATTACTGATATAGTAACGATACTGCGTGTCACAATCGATAATCACACCAAACATATCAAGGATGGCATCACGATGGCGATTAAACGAGGAACGAGAAAGTGGGTTGCCTTCTGCTACCTCATCATCTACCCATCGCTGAGAGAGTTCATCGAGGGTTACTCGTGGATAGCGCCTCAGCGTATTAATCAACCAAATGTACTGATGGAAAATGATGGATGGTTTCATATCTTAGATCGTTTTTTTATCACAGAGATACATACCCGTCAGGATGAATATCGTACCCATCAGGAACCAAGGCGTAATCTGCTCATGCAACAACCACCATGCGAAGATGATGGTGGTGATGGGATTGAAATATACCCAGTTGGTTGCCACGACAGTACCCAACTTATGAATCACCCAGTTCCACACGAGGAAACAACCCATCGAGGCAATGACGCCCAAGAAGAGAAGGTTGAAGAGTGTGGAAAGAGGATGATAAAGCATATAGGGATGGAAAAAGAGATATACCTCTTCAGGATTGATGAGGTAATATGGTATCATCGTCAACAGACCGTAGAAGAACACCTTACGCGTGATGAAGAGTGCGGAATAACACTCTGTGGCGGGTTTCATCAACAACGAGTAGACTGCCCAACAGATACAAGCACAGAAAGCCAATGCATCACCCAAGGGCGAGAGATGTAATACGAAGTGTCCATTGAGAACCACCACCGCCATACCGATACATGCCAATACAGAACCAAAGACCTGTACTTTCTTAAAATGTTCCGACTGCCGATAGAACAACGCTACCAACAGCATCGCAAATAACGGACATGAGCAGACAATCAGTGAGGTATTGGTAGCAGTTGTATAGAGCATCGCCGCATTCTCTGTGAGGAAATACACAGAGCCACCCGTAATACCTAACAATACCATTAACAACTCATCGCGCCAAGAGGAACAGAAGAATTGAAAAGTTGAAGAATTGAAAGATTGAAGGATGAACTGGTATCCCAACAGAAGCACATAGGCGATGAGAAAGCGAAGCGTGAAGATCTGTGCAGGGGTAAGACCAGCGAGGAGCAACATCTTCGTGAAGACGAAGGTGCTGCCCCAGATGGCTACCACGAGAAATGCAACGAGATGATACTTCACTTTTTTATTTCAATGTCTCGCTTCACGTTATTACGAATCTTCGTAAGGTATGCCTTCATACCCTTGGCATCCTTCTCATCGATAATCTCCAAGAGTTCCTTCAACTCCGTACGAATCTGACTTACCTGATCATGGGTATAGGGGTTGAACAGGATTTCCTGCAACAGATAGTCGTCTTCATTCAGTACGCCCTTAGCAATCTTCATGTGACGCTTAAAGGTAGTACCTGGTGCATCCTGATGTTTCATGACGGCAGCGAAGACGAAGGTAGAGACGAAGGGGATACTCAGTGAGTAAGCCACCGTCTTGTCATGCTCTTCGAAAGTGTATTCGTAGATATTGAGTCCTAACTTCTGATAGAGGTCCTTGAAGAAGATACGTCCCATGTAGTCGCCCTCACTGATGATGATGGCATTCTCCTCGCTGAGTTGTTGCAGGTTAGCGAAGGTAGGTCCGAACATCGGGTGGGTAGACACATAGCGCATACCAGAACGCTCATAGAAGTCCTTCAGGT
Organism: Prevotella sp.; assembly: GCA_045225255.1. Taxonomy (GTDB): domain Bacteria; phylum Bacteroidota; class Bacteroidia; order Bacteroidales; family Bacteroidaceae; genus Prevotella. The sequence goes on from JBGVBD010000198.1 coordinate 1,658, forward strand.
CGGTCTTCACTGAAGCGATATCGCTGATGATACACTCCTTGGGCAGATAAGGGATGACCTCCTCAAACACAGGAATGGTATACTTCAACGTAACGGCATTGATGACGAGTTCAGGGGCGAAGTCTCTGATCTCCTCCATATCCGTGAAGCGCTGACAGTTATACGTGAACCGCATGCGCTTAGGGTCTTTCTCATAGACAGCGACCTCATGGTCGAAACTCAGCAGGTCGATGAAGAACGAGCCCATCTTTCCTGCGCCTAAAACCAGTATTTTCATAGAATTGAAAAGTTTAAGAATTGAAAAATTAAAGTTTCAAGCCACAAGGACTTCAATCCTTCAATCTTTCCATCTTTCAATTTTTATTTATTGATGATCTCTATTTGCTGACGAACACTCTCTTCATGAATATTCTCGAAGACATGGGCAACGAATTCAGGACCCATTCCCAAGAGCGAACCCTGTGCACCACGCTTGTCGAGAATCTCATTGTAACGAGAAGTCTGTAACACGGTCATGTTATGCTCCTTCTTGTAGTGACCAATCTCTCGGCATACGCGCATACGTTTAGCGAGCAACTCCATCAACTGGTTGTCGAGTTCGTCAATCTGCTTACGCAACTGCTGAATACCCTCGGTAGTAGTATGCTCATCACGGATAACAAGCAGAGAGAGGATATAGTCGAGGACGTCAGGTGTTACCTGCTGCTTGGCATCACTCCATGCCTTGTCAGGATCGCAGTGGCTTTCGATAATCAGTCCGTCGAAACCTAAGTCCATTGCCTGCTGACACAGTGGGGCAATCAGTTCACGACGACCACCGATATGGCTGGGGTCATTGATGATGGGCAGTTCAGGAATACGACGATGCAACTCAATAGGAATCTGCCACATCGGCATGTTACGATAGATCTTCTTGTCGTAACTAGAGAAGCCACGATGAATAGCCGCCATGCGCTTCACACCAGCCTGATTCAGACGCTCTAGTGCACCAATCCACAACTCCAGGTCGGGGTTGACGGGGTTCTTCACAAATACAGGGACATCACTACCCTTCAGACTATCGGCAAGAGCCTGCATCGCAAAGGGATTAGCCGTCGTACGAGCACCTATCCACAGGATGTCGATACCGTATTTCAAACAGAGTTCCACATGCTCAGGGGTAGCCACCTCAGTAGCCACGAGCATCTTCGTCTCCTGCTTCACCTGCTGAAGCCATTTCAGGGCAGGCTCACCATGTCCCTCAAAGCCACCTGGCTTGGTACGTGGTTTCCACACTCCTGCACGGAAGTTATGACATCCGTACATCGCCAGTTGCTTGGCGGTAGTCATCACTTGCTCCTCACTCTCTGCACTGCATGGTCCTGCAATGACGAAGGGGCGTTCGTTGTCACTCGGAAGTTTCAAAGGTTCTAATTCCAGTTCCATAATTATATTGCTTTTATTTTTCAATCTTTCAATTCTTCAATTCTTCGAAGCGCAGCTTCGAGTTTTTCTTCTTTCGCGCATAAAGATATCCTGATGTATCTTTCACCATTCGAGCCGAAGATAAAGCCTGGGGTGATGAAGACGCGCGCCTCATGCAACACCTTTTCCGTCAGGTCTTCTACGTTCTGGATGTTCTCAGGAATCTTACCCCACAGGAACATACCAACCTGGTCTTTGTCATACTTACAACCCAGTACGTCCATGATCTGCTCAGCATATTGACGACGACGGGCATAGGTATTGATATTAAACTCACGATGCCACTCGTCACTGTTGTCGTAAGCCTCAGCAGCAGCCAACTGGATACCACGGAAAGTACCACTCTCGATATTCGACTGTACCTTCAGTATCCACGAGATAAACTGACTGTTGGAAGCACAGAGTCCTACACGCCATCCAGGCATATTGTGCGACTTCGACATCGAGTTGAACTCAATGCAGCAGTCTTTCGCACCAGGTACCTGTAAGAGCGACAGATGTTCCTCGTTGAGAATGAAACTATAGGGGTTATCATTAACCACGACTATATCATGGTCTTTGGCAAACTTCACCAAACGCTCGTAGGTTTCCATACGCGCTCTCCCACCCGTCGGCATATTGGGATAGTTGGTCCACATGAGTTTCACATTCGAGAGGTCTTTCTTCTCCAACTCGTCGAAATCAGGTTGCCAACCGTTATCTTCACGCAGATTATAGTTCACAATCTTCGCACCCAGAATCTTCGACAGGGAAGTATAGGTAGGATATCCAGGATTAGGCACCAGCACTTCATCACCAGGATTCACGAACGCCAGCGTTACATGCAGGATACCTTCCTTCGAACCAATCAGCGGAAGGACCTCCGTCTTGGGGTCGAGATCGACATCATACCAACGTTTATAGAAACGAGCCATTGCCTCACGCAACTCGGGTGTACCCATCGTAGGCTGATAGCCATGCGCATTCGGTTGACGGGCTACTTCACACAGTTTTTCTATCGTCTTCTCTGATGGCGGCATATCAGGACTGCCGATGGCAAGACTGATGATGTCCTTACCCTCTGCATTCAGTTGTGCCACCTCTTTCAGTTTCCTACTGAAATAGTATTCCTGTACTAAACTTAATCTATCTGCTGGTTGTATCATCTTTAATGTTTAATCTTTAATGTTTAATCTTAATTTGTCTGTTTCCCATCTTTGTATTCGCCCAATATCTTAAAGTCCTTGGTCAATGGGATGATGGCATCAATCGACTGACGATAGCGTGTCAGGTCATCATACATCAGGTCGACATAGAACAGGTATTCCCATTCCCTACCGATGATAGGCAACGACTGAATCTTCGTCAGATTAATTTTATAGAACGAGAGGATGGCGAGCACATGCGACAGACTACCCTCTTCGTGAGGCAACGAAAAGACGATGCTCGACTTGTTGGTCTCTGTCAATGGGCGCAAGAGGTCTGCCTTGTTAGGACTACTTACCACGAGGAAACGCGTGAAGTTGTGCTTGTTGTCCTCAATATGGTCTTCGAGTACTTTCAGTCCATAGAGACGTGCTGCCTCTGCATGACAGATAGCCGCCCAACCCTTATGCTGTCCGTCGGCAATCATCTTCGCACTACCTGCGGTATCCTCCGCCTCTACATTCTTAATCGTAGGATGTTGGGCAAGGAATTCGCGACACTGCATCAAGGCAACGGGATGGGAATGAATCTCCGTAATGGTATCCCAGTCGTCTTCTGGCAGACAACAGATACAGTGAGAGATATGCAGTTTATGCTCACCCACGATGGTTGTACCTGAGTCACGCAGCAACTCATAGTTATGCAGCAACGAGCCGGCAATGGTATTCTCGATGGCAGTCATACCTATCATCGTCGGATCTTGCTTGATGCTGTCAAACACCTGCTCGAAAGTACTGCAACATACTATCTGTATCTGCTCGCCTTCGAAATAAAGGTGTGCTGCAATGTCGTGGAACGACCCGATAATCCCTTGTATCGCTATTCTCTTCATATCTCAACTTCAATTCTTCAATTTTAGAATTTTATAATTCTTCAATTTTAAAAAAGAAACTCCGCTTTCACTTGGTTTGTGAAGCGGAGCCTTATTTTAATTCTTCAATTTTTCAATTCTTTAATTCTTACATACGACCAACCGCTTCACAATTGCTTGTAAAGTAAAAGTAATAGCCGTAAAAGTAAGCGTTCATATTCAACATTGTTTTGTCGTTTTTTGACTTATCGGCTGCAAAAGTATAACTTTTTCTGCAATTACGCAAACATTTTGAAAGAAAAATCGAAAAAAACATGTAAATTTGCAAACGCTAAGACAAAGACAATATATAATATAAGATATGGAACGTAAACAAATAACCTTCGATTCGTTCGTAAGAGGTGCCTTGGTGGTACTTGGTTTTGTAGGTGCCTACCTGTTGCTCCAGCGACTGAGTGGCGTACTCCTACCCTTCTTCCTGGCGTGGCTGATAGCCTATATCCTATTCCCGCTGGTGAAGTTCTTCCAATATCGTTGTAAACTGCGCTATCGTATCGTAGGTATTCTCTGTACCTTCATCACGGTGGCTGCTGTTCTTACTGGTGTCTTCTGGCTCATGATACCACCTATCGTCGAAGAGAGTATACGTGTGAAGGATATGCTGATAGAATATATCACCAAAGACGCGTTGATGAGCAATATCCCTGACCAGATAGAGATGTTCATCCACGAGCACATGTCAACAGAGGATATCAAAGCGATTGTCACACAAGACGGATTCATCAATACCATCAAGGAAACGATGCCTAAGGTTTGGGATGTCATTATGAGTTCATTCAGTGCCCTCTCCGGACTGGTCACCTTCGCGATGGTCATTATCTATACCCTCTTCATCCTGCTCGACTATGAGAAGTTCACGAAGGGATGGCCCGACCTGTTGCCAGCGCGCTATCGCGGCATGGCTGTCCAACTGGTAGCTGACGTTACGGAAGGTATGAACAAGTATTTCCGTGGACAGGGTTTGGTAGCCTTCTGTGTCGGCGTACTGTTCAGCATCGGCTTCCTCATCATCGACTTCCCCATGGCTATCGGACTGGGTATGTTCATCGGCTTACTGAACATGGTGCCCTATCTGCAGTTAGTTGGTTTCATACCTGCTATCCTCTTGGCGATTGTCAAGGCAGCAGATACGGGTCAGAGTTTCTGGCTGATTATGTTGATGGTTGTCATCGTCTTCGGTGTAGTGCAGATGATACAAGACACGTTCCTCACGCCGAAGATTATGGGTAAGGTGATGGGACTCAACGCCGCCATCATCCTCCTCTCCCTCTCCATCTGGGGTTCCCTCCTCGGCATGCTCGGCATGATCATTGCCCTCCCCATGACTACCCTCCTCCTCACCTACTATCAACGGTATGTGATTAAAAAGGAGAAAGAAAAAGTAGAAGAAAAAAAGGAAGAGGAATAGAATATATTCTAATTTTTTTGTAAATTTGCAGCCGATGAAGAGACTGACAGAAAAACAATCACGCCATTCACTGACAACACAGATTGTGTTGTGGGTGGTAGGATTCATATCTATACTCTTCGTCACCGCCCTCTTTATCATGTTCCATCATGCCCGTCAGTCTATCTATCAGGAAGCGATGGAAAAAGCACGTCAGACGCTGCGCACCACTGAACTTCGCATCGACAATACATTGAGCGAGGTGGAAACTGCCACACGCAGTTTGCACTGGACGGTTGAGAAGCGTCTGAACAGACCAGAAATCATGGATAGTCTGTGCAGGCAGTTGTTGAGAGTGAACCCCCACATCCAGAGTTGTGTCATCGCCTTCGAACCTGGCGTTTATCCGCAATATGGCATCTACCATGAGGTGTATGCCCACCGCAACCCCACTGATTCCACACAGATAGACATAACGATAAACGGTGGTAAGAATCTTTATACACGTGAGAAATGGTACTTCATACCTCTGCACCACGAGAAACCCATCTGGATTGACCCCTATGTCGATGTTGAGCATGGCGAGACTTCTATCATCACTTCCTATGGTATGCCGCTCCACAACAAGGAAGGCGAACTGGTGGGCGTATTGTCAGCACAGATTTCGATGAAGTGGTTTGCCGATCTGGTGCTCTCGTTGCGACCTTTCCCCAACTCCCATGCTTCGGTGATGGGAACAGATGGTCAATTGATTATCCACCCTGACAGTACGTACAAAGAGCATTCGGCATTCTTTACCGAGGCGTTCAACGATCCTACCAGCGAGGGGCATCTGGCTGCCATATCCATGAAGACAGGCCACATCGGACATAGCGAGATTCAGATGGATGGCAAGAAGGATTTCATCTTCTACCATCCCTTCAAGAATGCTGGATGGAGCGTTGCCATCGTATGCCCTGAGAGCGACATTTTCAGTTCTTACGATTCCCTACAGCGCCTGACGCTCATTATCAGTCTCAGCAGCCTGTTGCTACTCGCCCTGTTCTGTCTTTTCATCAGTCATCTTCATCTAAAACCCTTGCAGCGGCTGGTCGACAAAGCCCAAGATATCGCCCATGGTCAGTTGGATATCCCCGTAGAGGAGAGTCACCGTACCGATGAGGTAGGCTACGTACAGAACACATTCCGACAGATGCAACAGAGCATCGGTCAGCATATCGCTGATATCACTCACTTAACCGATGTGCTCCGCCAGCGTAATGAAGACCTGAAACTGGCATACGAACAGGCTCGCGAGGCAGACCGCATGAAGGATACCGTCATCCTGAACATGAGCGACCGTATGGAGCAATCGGTGAAGGCTATTCACGCCACCGTCAGCGAATTCCGACTGCATGTGGCGGACATGAATACCGAGGAATGCAGCCAGATAGCCGACAAGATACAGAAGCATACCGAGATAACCACCGAATTACTGGGCAATTTGCTCGGCATCGCTGACAAGAAAGAGGAGGAGAGCCTATGATAGAGATGAGAAAACATATTCATCAATCGCTCTCAACCAAGTTGAGTCTCAATATCCTGGTCATCGTGGTATTGGTGTTCTCACTGTCACTCGGATTCCTCTACTGGCAGTCACGTAACATCATTCGTGAGGAGGCGATCGACGAGGCATCCCACGTGCTCGACAATACCGCCCTTCGCGTCAAGGGATATATGTTAGAGATTGAAACAGCAACGCGCAATATCCTCTGGCTTGTCAACCTTCATTACCATGATAAGGACTCTCTACTGAAGTACACCCACCGCATCGTTGCCAACCACCCCAACACTAATGGCTGCTCTATCACGATGGAGCCTGATTTCTATCCTGGCGACACATACGGCTTCTCGGCTTATTCTGTTCGCCTTGAGAAATCATCAGGTGCAGAAAAAGATTCCATAAGTACCGTTCGTGAAGCCGACTACGACTATTATAGTAAGGTGTGGTATAAGACGCCACGTCAGAAAAGGACGGCATGCTGGGTGGATCCCTTCGACGACTACAACGATGGTACGCTGTCGAGTCCCGACCTGATTGCATCCTACTGCGTTCCACTCAACGACCCACATGGAAAGTTCATTGGCGTCATCTCCACTGATATTTCACTGAAGAGGCTAACAGAGACCATTACTGCTGAGCATCCCTATGAGCACTCCTATTTTATGATGCTGGGAGCCGATGGTCACTACTTTGTACACCCCGACACCACGAAACTGCTCAAACAAACTATCTTCACTGGCACCGACCCCAGGGACCATACCGACATTGTAGCACTGGGATATGAGATGACCAATGGACGTACTGGGCACATGGAGGTCAAAATTAACGGTAAGCCGCACATGGTGCTCTATCGCCCGCTTGAAGGCACGGAGTGGAGCGTGGCACTCGTATGTCCTTCCAACGAACTGCTACGCGGCTACAACAGACTGAACTACATCCTGTTGCCCTTGCTCATCATCGGACTCGTGCTGCTGGTATTGGGTTGCCGCCGTATTGTGAAGCACTTTATACAGCCGTTGGGACTGCTGGCTTCCGAGTTGCGCCAAATAGGTCATGGAGACTATGAAAAGCCGCTGCCCCTCAGTCAGCGTACAGACCTGATAGGCCAGTTGCAGAATAGTTTCTGTCTAATGCGTCGGAGTATCTGCCAGCACATCAAAGAGGCTGAGTTGAAGAAACAAGAAACTGAGCAGCGCACGGCGGAGTTGGAACAGGCTACCCAGTTGGCACGTCAGGCGAGTGAGCAGAAAACGCAGTTCATGCAGGACATGTCACATCAGATACGTACACCGCTTAACATCGTTCATGGCTTCTCACAAATCTTGCGCGATGACAATGAGGCGATATCTGAAGATGAGAAAAAGCAGATTACCGAGACGATGTATATACATACCAACGCTCTCGATTATATGGTAAGCAAACTGCTTACTGCATCACTCATCGAAAGTCATCAGACCATCAGCACCAACGATATCGTAAACTGCTGCAAACTAGCCCGTGAGGCATTTGACAGTGCAGACGGTCTTATCAACCATACTGCTGAGATGCATTTTGACTGCCGTCTCGCCGATGAACTCACCATCAAGACCAACAGCCATCATTTGCTTATCGTCCTCACTGAATTGCTCTTCAATGCTCTTCACTTTACCAGCGAGGGTAGTGTCACTATGCGTGTCGAAGCCACTGACGACAATGTGCTCTTTACTGTAGAAGACACGGGTCCTGGTATCCCTGCAGACAAGGCAGACTTTATCTTTGACAAATTCACCAAAATTGATATGTTCACTGAAGGACTTGGTCTTGGACTATTCCTTTGTCAACGCGTTGTTCAACTCATGGGTGGCAAACTCACGCTCGATTCTGAATACACCACAGGCAGCCGCTTCATCCTGTCATTGCCATTACACTAACCCCTACCACCTTTCGCCATCACTAATTATCCCCCGAGTTAGGTGCCGCCTATCGGGTCGATACCTCGTAGCAAATGGGTCGATAGGTACGGGCTATCGAGGGGAAAGGTGCCGCCTATCTCAATGAACCCTTTATTCGACCCAAATGAAGCCTTCAAACGGGGTGAATGAAGCCTTCAAACGCCCCGAATGTAAGCCACATTCGGTGTGAATTCCAATACTTTTTACTCTAATGCCTTCTATACTCTATTCCAATGCCTGTTTAGGGGGTATTCCAAGCCCTGGAACAATTTGTACCAAGCCTTGGAACAAAGTGTTCCAGATACTGGAATAAGTGATAGAAGGCATTCCTTTGTTTGAGCCGTCAACCCCCGATAAATAAAGGGCGCAAGCCACGTTATATGTTGTTTAACATATAACCTACTTCTATCGATCTTCAGCTCAAAAAAACCAAAGTTTCTATTGAAAACCTTGCGATTTTCAGAAATAATCTCCCAAAAAGTTGCAAGATTCGACAACTTTTATTACTTTTGCACCCATGAAAGATCACAAAATCGTTGACTACGACGCAGTGCTGGATGCCAAATTCGGCAAGGAAGGTACTCCTGAACGCGCCCGTGCAGAGGAGGCTGCCTATTCCTACTATTCGGGGCAGATACTTCAGAATGCACGCAAGGAGGCGAAGGTTACGCAGGCAGAATTGGCAGAGCGTACTCAAACCACTAAGTCGTACATCTCAAAGATTGAGAACGGAGTCATCACCCCCAGTGTTGGCGTGTTCTACCGTATCATCGCTGCCCTCGGCATGAGGGTAGAGGTGGTGAAGCCCATTTATTGATTTAAAAATCTATGTTGTACTTGTATATGAGATGTCGAATCGACATCTCATTTTTTATTTGCAAACTGAAATCTGAAACGCTTGAGAATGAAATTTCTATCGAAATCCTTGCTGATTACAAAATAATTTGTATCTTTGCCATTGAATATGATGGACTGACAGGAATGCATTAACAAAATCAAGGCAAGTTCCGAGTATATTATCAGTCAGTTTGACGTTCGCTCCCTTCGCCTGTTTGGCTCTCTTGCTCGCAATCAGCAAAGGGAGGCAAGCGATGTTGATGTGTGTGTAGAAATGCCTCCCGACATGTTCCAGTTAATAGGTTTAAAACAATATCTTGAGGAATTGCTGGGTTGTGATGTGGATGTCATCCGTACTCATCGCAACATGGACAGTTTCCTCAAGGACCAAATAGAAAAAGATGGAATATACATCATCAGAGAATCTTCCCATAGTTCTCAATTTTGATTGCAAAAATATAAGGGAGGTGTCCCAAAAGTCGGTACACCTCCCCATTATTTTCGTAAAAAAAACCTTTTCTTTACTTGTCTTCCAAGAACAACGGGTCTTCGGGCATGACCATGATTGGTTTCTGCTCGTAGTCTTTCAGAAGTTTGGCAGAGACGTATTGCTTGTCTACTACAAGGCGGAACATATACTCACGGAACCAACGGTCAGTCATAATCAGACAGCCTTGCTGTCCCCAGGAAGCACCCCAAGAGTTCTCTACCTTCCACTTACGTGCCTTGCCGTTGGCATCGAGATCAACAGCCGTGAGGGTCATCGCATGGGTAGAACCACTGTCAAAGGTGCTGATGCGCTCTGCCTTCGACATGCCGAAGGTGGTATTGAACAGCGACTCATAATCGAAGTTCTCCGTGTCAGCATAGCCACGCTTACGGTCTAACTGCTTACCTACATCATAACTCGAATAGAGTTTACGACCATCTTTCAAAGAGGCAATCGCCAACTGCTCGATATCGTCCATCGGCAGATTAAGGTATTTCCAGTTATGTCCATCGTAGGTATGACGGTCGTATTCGACTTCGAACGTCTTGTAATAAGGGCGACGAGGGTCGTTCATCACCATGATGAAAGTATCGTTGATAGGTCCGCCCACCACTTCCTGATAGAAAGACTTCGGAGTGTATTTCTTGGCTTCCGTCACTTGCTTGCCGTCTTTCTTAAATGCATAGGTAAACTCCTTGACGGGTTCGCCCAACGTCATCACCAACATACCGTATATCTGGGAAAGGGCTTCTGTCTTTGCCTTTTGGATATCAGCAGGTTTCTTTCCGTCAGCTATCATCTGACGCAGTTGCAATCCCTGCTCACGCAGTTTCGACTTGATGATAGCCGCCATGCGTGACGTGCTCTCTGCAGAGAAGGTCTCAGGCTGAACAGCCATCGGTACGAGTCCGTATTTCTCCGCTAAATCGGCAACACCACAGAAGGTACCACCATCACCAATGGGATTCTTGAAAAAGAATTGCACGCGCAGGTCGTCAATAGGTTGCTTACCCGTATCTATCACCCCTTGCAGGAAGAGGTTAGCCTTCTCCAACTGGTCGTAGAAGAAGAGATAGTCCTGTGAGAACTCTACCGTCAGTGAGTCAGTACGTTTGGCGAAATTGGCACGCAGCACATTGAGTCCACTGAACATCCAACAACGACCGCTTGACTGCTGGTCGTGGATAGACTGTTTCTTCGTCTCGATACTGAAATACGTATCCAGTTCACCTGCATTCGCATGGTTCTTTGCCAGGTTATCGATGGCATTCGAGGCAATGGCATTACGCAGTGCCTTGCTGGAAGCTGTCGGAGCATTCTGCTGTTGTATCTGCTGAAGCATCTGTTCAGAGATGCCGCCATTGGGCGTCTGCGCTGTCGCTGTCAGGGTAAAGGCGAGTGCCGCCAGTATTGTTGTCTTTCTCATTACTTCTTGTTTTTCTTAGAAGAAATCTTAATGGTCTTGCCCGAAGACTTTGTGGAAGACTTCTTACCTGTAGAGGCTTGGGGCTTATAATACTTCTGTGCCTCAGGCAACCAACCCTGAATCTGCTGGATACGAGTGGCATCCGTGGGGTGGTCGCTGAAGATAGAAGAAGAACCTCCACCTGTTGCCGATGACATACGCTGCCAGAAGCTCACAGCCACCTGTGGGTCATATCCTGCCATCGCTGCAAAGATGAGTCCCATGTGGTCGGCCTCACTCTCTTGTTTACGAGAGAAACCTGATGACCATGCCTGAGCACCAACGCCCAATACCTGTGTACCCAACTGGGTTATGCCTGAACTGACACCTGCTCCCTGAGCCACAGCACCAAGTATCTGCATACCATACTGCTGCTTGTAGGCATTACTCAAGCGTTCAGCAGAGTGCTTGGCAACGGCATGGGCTATCTCATGACCCAGCACGATAGCCAGCGAAGCCTCATCCTGCGTCACAGGCAGAATACCCTCATATACCACAATCTTTCCACCAGGCATACAGAAAGCGTTCACCTGCTTGTCCTGTACGAGGTTAAACTCCCACTTATACTGTGATACCTCTGCGCCCAAGCCGTTGGCATTCAGATAACTCACCACGGCATTGGCAAGGTTCTGCCCTACCCGCTTCACCATTGCAGTCTGTGTCGCATTGGTGGAAGGCTTTGCCGTCTTCATATACTCCTGATACTGCTGATTACTCAGGCTGAGCACTTCTTCGTCGCTCACCATCAGACTTTGTTTACGCCCTGTGATGGGCACTGTCGAGGTCGTACCGCAACTGACTAATATCAGTGCGACGACAGACAATAGGATCGTCTTTACGTTTTTCATATTCCGTTGGTTTTAAGTTTCTGTTTGCAAAATTAATAATTTTCACGTAAAAGACAAGACACAACCTCACATATTTTTCGAAAAAAAGAAAAGAAAAAGCCACCACCCTTCATTGAGGGCAGTGGCTCCGTTAATCCTGTTTATAATCTCTAACTAAATCTTTACTTGTTAAGACCACGATTGTTCATGGTGGCATTCAGCAACCTGACATAGGTCTTGTACTGATCGCGCTCGAGAATGTAGTCCATGAAGCCCAGATCCTTCTTGATGGCTGCTTCTACACGAGCATCACGCTCTGCCTCATCATAGCGAGTAGCAAATACCATCTCAGAGCAGAAGGTCTTGTGAATCTCGGCTACTGCCTCTACCTGATCGTCCTTGAGGTGCAATGCCTTGCTCAATCGAGCGATGTTCACACTGAGGTCATAAACCTTCGCATTGTCTACAGTGTTTACACTGTTCATGTTCTCATTTCCAGCAAATGTAAGCGTCACGCTCAACATCGTTGCTACGGTTAAAAACAATCTTTTCATTTTCGTTACCCTTTCTTTTTCTTTACTCAAAGCGGTTGTGTTAATTCCGCTCCTACTTATTATTAATAATGTTATCCTGTAGCGTAGCCCTTTTGGCTTACGCCGCTTTCCCGTTTAACGGGCAAAACTCAAATATCCTTAGTCGCTCAGTTCTTACTGATTGACGATGCAAAATTACAGCGTTTTTCGTTATGTTCCAAACTTTTTAGGGTATTGTGTGCGCAAACATACCTAATTCTTGACCTCAGTCAAAGAATCGGGCATTTATTGAAAATTTCATGTTTTTAGCATTAAACAGCCTTGTTTTTTGCCTATTTCAAAATAAATTCGTACCTTTGAGCCCCAAATACAAAAAGAATTAGATTATGAGCAAAACACCTAACAAATACATTGCCGTGAGTTATCGCCTCTACGTGGACGGCGACAATGGCAAGGAACTGATGGAAGAGGCTACCGTAGAGCAGCCTTTCCACTTTATCAGCGGTTTCGGCATTGCTTTGGATTCCTTCGAGAAACAACTTGTCGACTTGGAGAAAGACGCTACCTTTGATTTCGCACTGCCCAAAGAAGAGGCGTATGGCGACTACGAGGAGACTCATGTAGTGGACTTGGATCGTGAGATATTCTCTATCAACGGACATTTCGACCATGAGCATATCTACGTGGATGCCGTGATACCTTTGCAGAACGAGGACGGCAATCACTTCTACGGCAGAGTCGTAGAGGTAGGCGAAGAGAAGGTGAAAGTTGACCTGAACCATCCGTTGGCTGGCGAGACTCTCTATTTCGAAGGAAAGGTACTGGAGAATCGTGAAGCAACAAACGAGGAGATTCAAGGTATGATAGCACGGATGAGTGGCGGTTGCGGATGTGGTTGTCACCACGATCACGGTGATTGCGACGGCAATTGCAATGGCGACTGCAATCATAAGCACGGCGATGACTGTGGTTGCGGACATTGCCATTGAAGGATTGAAAAATTGAAAAATTAAAGAATTGAAGAATTGAATACTTTTGGTAACATATTCACACTGACGACGTTCGGTGAGAGTCACGGCGAAGCCATTGGCGGTGTCGTGGACGGTATGCCTGCCGGCATCGAGATTGACATGGATTTTATCCAGAGTGAACTGAATCGTCGTCGTCCTGGACAAAGCAGTATCACGACCAGTCGACAGGAAGCCGATCAGGTGGAACTGCTTAGTGGCGTGTTTGAAGGGCGTACCACTGGTTGCCCTATCGGTTTTATCGTACGTAATACCAATCAGCACTCACAGGACTATGAGAATATGCGCCAACTGTTCCGTCCTTCCCATGCAGACTTTACCTACCATTACAAATATGGTGGAAACAGAGACCATCGTGGAGGAGGCAGGTCATCAGCACGTATCACCATCAGTCGCGTAGTGGCTGGTGCCCTCGCTAAGTTGGCACTCCGTCAACTGGGCATCCAGATTCAAGCCTATACCTCTCAGGTAGGAAATATCGCCCTGGAGCGTGACTATCGGAAATACGACCTCTCTTTGACAGAAACGAATATCGTGCGTTGTCCTGATCCTGTCAAGGCTGCAGAGATGGTACAACTCATCACGCAGGTAAGGGCTGAGGGAGATACCATCGGTGGTGTGATTACCTGTGTCATCAAAGGTTGTCCAGCAGGTATTGGCGAACCGGAGTTCGGCAAGTTGCATGCTGCCTTGGGTGCCGCCATGCTGAGCATCAATGCGGTGAAAGGCTTTGAGTATGGCGAGGGCTTCGAAGGTGCATCTGCACGAGGCTCTGAACAGAACGATGTTTTTGTCAGCGACTATGGCAAGATTAAGACGCTGACCAATCATAGCGGAGGTATTCAGGGAGGTATCAGCAACGGACAGGATATCTACTTCCGTGTGGCCTTTAAGCCTGTGGCTACCCTACTCCGTGAACAAAATACAGTAGATACGGCTGGTAATCCCACAAAACTCACGGCAAAAGGACGCCATGACCCCTGTGTTTTACCTCGTGCCGTACCCGTTGTAGAGGCGATGGCAGCGATGACGCTGTTAGACTATTATCTGTTGAATAGAACTGTTAAATTATAGTTTATTCACACTTTATCGGGAAAAAAAATCGACAAAACCCTTGTCAATTCAAAATTTTACATTATCTTTGCAAATGCTATGGGAAGGGTTTGTGAAAATCTCCATTAGCTTTTAGTTAAGTCTAGTTTAGTTTTTGTGTTGGTTGAGAGCAGTCTTACGGCTGCTCTCAAGTTTTTTATATAACTACCCAAAAACCCTACGACTTAAATACAGCCGATAATCTCCGTGACAGACTTGCATCCATGCTGGTCGAGCCAATCACTGATACCATCGCGTACCTTTATAGTAACGGCAGGATCAATAAAGTTTGCCGTACCGATCTCTATCGCTGTAGCACCAGCCATCAGGAACTCGATGGCATCCTTGGCATTCATAATACCTCCCAAGCCTACGACAGGTATCTTCACTGCTTTTGACACTTGCCATACCATTCGCAGGGCGACAGGTTTAACAGCAGGACCACTCAGTCCACCAGTATTGATACTCAAAACGGTACGACGCTTTTCTATATCTATCGCCATACCCATCAGCGTATTGATAAGCGACACGCTATCGGCACCCTGTGCCTCACAGGCACGGGCAATCTCCGCAATATTCGTCACATTGGGCGATAGTTTCACAATCAGTGTCTTGTGATAACGCTCACGCACAGCCTTCACTACACTCTCAGCACCAGCACAGGTCACACCAAACGCCATACCGCCGTCCTTCACGTTAGGACAGGAAATATTCAATTCAATAGCAGGAATCTTCTCTAAAGCGTCAATACGGGCAGCACATTCGGCATAATCCTCTGGAGACGAACCGCTGACGTTGACAATCATATTCGTGTCGATATCCTTGATCTGTGGATAGATATGCTCACAGAAATAGTCCACGCCTTTGTTCTGCAAACCCACACAGTTCAGCATTCCCTGCGGTGTTTCTGCCATACGGGGATAGTCGTTGCCCTCACGCGGATGAAGAGTCGTACCCTTGACAATGATACCACCCAGTCCGTCAAGTGGAATAAAGTCAGCAAACTCCAATCCATAACCAAAGGTTCCTGATGCCGTCATCACTGGGTTCTTCAGTGACAGACGACCTATCTTTACGCTTAAATCTGCCATAATAACTGTTTTACGTTAAACACCGGACCTTCCTTGCAGACACAGAGGTTGCCCTGAATAGTCTTCTCTACACAACAAAGACAGGCACCCAAGCCGCATGCCATCATATTCTCCAACGATGCCTCACAATCGATGTCTGCCTGATGTGCATAACGAGCCACTGCCATCATCATCGGCTTAGGACCACAAGTGGCAATACGGTCGAAATGCTCTTTCTGCAACACAGAATGATTGGTCACAAAGCCTTTCTCGCCCTCAGAACCGTCTTCCGTCGTCACCAACACACGCCCGTACTGCTTAAACAGATCGATCTCCAACAGGTCTTCCTTCGTACGGGCACCTAATAGGAACGTGGGTTCGATACCTGCCTGACGCATCTCAGCACCCATATATAATAAAGGAGCAACGCCCACGCCACCGCCTACGAGCAATACACGCTCTTCCTGTGACTGAGGCATCGTAAAACCATTACCCAAGGGCAACACACAATTGACGGTATCACCAGCCTTCAGTTCACCCAGACGACGCGTACCGTCACCTATCATCGCTACCATCAGCCACAACTCGTTTTGTTCCTTATTCACATAGTTGATGGAAATAGGGCGGCGCAGGAATGTCGTCTCTGAGCCATCGACACGCACCTCTACAAACTGACCAGGCAGCATCTCGGGAAGCGGTTTCGTATCCGTCAGACGCAATAACACATGCTTAGGACTGATACGTTCAGACTGCTTGACCGTCAAATCAAGAATATATTTCTTCATAGATATACCTTATGATACTTAATTGGGTGCGAAATTACTAAAAAAAAACGAGAACACAAATAAATGTGCTCTCATTTAGACTTCATCGGAACAAAAGTCTCATAGGTCTGATCATCGTAATAGACCCTTATTTCTGTCACTTTTCGGGGTTCTTTGTCAATTATTTTCATAAATTGAGGGGAATTATCCGAAAGTGTATTTCTTACACCCTGCTGTGAAGGGGCATTTGGACGCTCTGGAACAGTCTGATCGAAGTCAAGCATCGTCTCATAAGGGGCATTGGAAACTGGTGAACCATCGTTAGAACGCCCATCTACAGGGGTTTCATACATATCTCCAGTACCCATAATAAGCCAATTGGTACTAATGGAAGGAATCTTATTTTTGATCGCCTCCACGATTTTGAGGGTAGGGGCGGTCCTTCCATTGAAGATACTACTCAAGGTTGCAGGTGACAAACCTATAAAAGTGGCAAACACTTGTTGACTCATGTGTTGCTCTTCCATGATGTGCTTAATTCTGTCTTTCATTGACTCGTTAGTTGTTTTTGGGGCAAAAATACCCATTTTTCGTTCACTTTACAAAGATAAAACAATTTTTTGAGACCTGCAACATTTGTAACTATTATTTTGTTTTTTAAACTTTTAATTTTGAGTTTTATAATTGTAAAATGTAACGGGTAAAAATCCAAATAAATCCTTCGGATTTTAAAACTAAAATTAGGGTCGTAAATATGCATACGTAAATATATAGAGTCGTTTTTTGTAACTATCTGAGTTATGTTCAGTTACTTACAAGTTTGTTAACCCATTAATACACTATATGCATTTTCAACGCTTTTGGTAACAGCCAATTTTTATATACTTACACGAATAAATACATATAAATGTCAGATTTTTAATGAGTTAGTACAATATTTATGTTTTGTATTTGCATGATATCCCCTATTCGTGAGGGTAGATTTTACTTTATAAATCTGGTTTTAGGTTTCGAAATATCTCTACATTCCTAAAACACACTATGTTTAAATTTTCAGACTTTAAATACAATAATTAACGCTTTAAAGACCTAAATCAACAGAATAAAATATTAAAATTGCCTAATTCTAAATTTTACGCGAAAAAACAAGCGAAATTTTAAAAATTCTGAGATATTTCGAACAAATGACCAAACGGCTCAAAATTCTCGAAATGTAGAGGGGGAAAAATTGGGAAAAACGCTTTTGCCATCGGACTTCAAGCCCCATTTTTTATGTATGGGATTTTGGATGAAATAGAAAAAAAGAGGGGAAAAGAGCCCGTTTTTAGTGCAAAATATAGAAGATCAACTCCTTCATCAGTTCCCCTGGAGGGGTGTTTGGATTGTCTAAACCCTTACTTTGGGCGTCAATTTCGCGTATTTTATGGATAATTTGCATCACTTTCATGCCAGAATAGTTGCGCATGCCCGTCATATACTCCTTGGCAGCCCATGGATTCCTCATTTCCAACCACTCCGCTACCCTCTCCTGGCTCGTTTTCTGTGGACAATAATGCGCGAGCATCAAATTTTGGAAGTAATTAAAGAGCAACGGGAGGAAGCCATAGATGCTTCCAGCCTTCGGATTTTCGTCAAAATATTTCACAATCTGGTTTGCCTTGAAAATATTTCGGTTCACAATGGCATCACGCAGTTCAAAACCGTTGAAGTCCTTGCTTACCCCAATCTGGTCTTCCACCACCTCGGGGGTCACTCTCCTACTCTCTTCCGGCAACGAGAGCATCACCTTGTCTAATTCACCCACCAGACGACTTAAATCAGCCCCTATAGCGTCCGCAATCAACTGGGTGGACTTCGGGTCGATACCCACATTTTTAGCCTTCAGATAGCCTTCTATGAAGGCAGGAAGGTCTCGTTCACGCAGTTTCTTGCTCTCAAATACTACCCCAGCCTGCTGAATCGCCTTCATATATTCCTTTTTCCTGCCATCCACCGAGCCGTTTTTATGGCACATCACAAGGATGGTAGAAGTCATCGGCGCCTTGAAATAACGTTCCAGAGGCTCTGTATTCTTGATATTTTGGGCTTCTTTGACAATCACTACCTGATATTCCGCCATCATCGGATAACGTTTTGCAGCATCCACGATCTGCGATGCCGTCACGTCGGAACCAAACAGTATCGTCTGATTAAAGTCTCGTTCCTCGGGCTGTAACACGTTCTCTGCTATCCAGTTACTGATTTTATCGATGTAATACGGCTCATCCCCCATCAGATAATAGAGGGGGCGGAACTGTCGTTCTTGCAGTTCCTTCATTACGTCACCGTATGTCATCATTGCCTGAGCCATGCTGCGAAGGTACATATTTTTTCTGAAACTACCAAAGATTATGAAAAAAAGGAGTCACATATCTCCGAGTTAGGTGCCGCCTATCCACTCGATAGGTACGAGCAAACGGGTCGATAGGTACGATGTATCCATGCGAAAGGTGCCGCCTATCTCAAAGAAAAGTGGCGGGTTTCTCACAAAAATAAGC
>JBGVBD010000199.1:0-3675 GCA_045225255.1 Prevotella sp.
ATATGCTTCGTCAAACATTCTTCGTGCCTGACGGGCATTAGGAGACTCCTGTGCCTGTAGTCCCAATGGGAACAACAGACACAGGAGTAATAAGTGGATATAAAGTTTACTTTTCAACTTTCAACTATGAATTATACTCCTGCCAACTCTTGATCTTGATGTCTTCCTCCTTCAGGGCGGTGAATGCCTCGATGAAGGCTTTGGCAAGACGGACATTCGTCATCAATGGAATATTATGGTCGATAGCACCACGACGGATGCGATAACCGTTGGTCAACTCACGCTTGGTATGGTTCTTCGGAACGTTGACAATCAGGTCGAACGCATGATTGGCAATCATGTCCATCACGTTGTTCTCACCGTTCTCGTCAGGCCAGCAAACAGCAGTAGCCTCAACACCGTTATCATTGAAGAACTTTGCCGTACCGCCCGTAGCATAAACCTTATAGCCTTTCTTCACCAGTTGCTGAGCAGGCTCCAACAGGCTGACTTTACCCTTGGCTGCACCACTGGAGATGAGCACGCTCTTCTTCGGCAGACGATAACCTGTAGCGATGAGGGCGTTGAGCAATGCCTCATTCAGGTCGTCACCCAAGCAACCAACCTCACCTGTAGAACTCATATCCACGCCCAGTACGGGGTCGGCATTCTGCAGACGGGCAAACGAAAACTGTGATGCCTTCACGCCGATGCGGTCGATGTCGAACTCACTCTTGTCAGGACGAGAGTAGGGGGCATCCAGCATGATCTTCGTAGCCGTCTCGATGAAGTTACGCTTCAGAATCTTCGATACGAAGGGGAACGAACGAGAGGCGCGGAGGTTACACTCGATGACCTTCACCTCACGGTTCTTTGCCAGGAACTGGATGTTGAACGGTCCACTGATATTCAGTTCAGCGGCGATCTTATGGGCAATCTTCTTGATCTGACGGATGGTAGAGAAGTAGATATGCTGAGCAGGGAATACCATCGTGGCATCACCAGAGTGCACACCAGCATACTCTACGTGCTCAGAGATAGCGTATTCAACGACCTCGCCCTTGTCGGCAACAGCGTCAAACTCAATCTCTTTGGTCTCAGTCATGAACTTCGAGATGACTACAGGGAACTCTTTCGATACCTCTGTCGCCATATTCAGGAAGCGATGCAACTCATCATCGTCGTAGCAGACGTTCATGGCAGCACCTGAGAGCACATACGACGGACGCACCAATACAGGATAGCCTACTTCCTCAACGAATTCTTTCACATCCTCGAAAGAGGTGAGTGCACGCCAGCGTGGCTGGTCGATGCCGAGTTTGTCAAGCATGGCTGAGAACTTATCACGGTTTTCTGCGCGGTCGATATTCACAGGACTGGTACCCAATACGGGAACGCCCTGACGATACAACTTCATGGCGAGGTTGTTAGGAATCTGTCCACCCACGCTGACGATAACACCACGTGGCTGTTCCAGATCAATCACGTCGAGCACACGTTCCAATGACAACTCGTCGAAGTAAAGACGGTCACACATATCATAGTCGGTAGACACCGTCTCGGGGTTGTAGTTAATCATGATAGACTTATACCCCAACTTGCGTGCTGTATTGATAGCATTCACTGAACACCAGTCAAATTCTACACTTGAGCCGATACGATAAGCACCTGAACCCAAGACGATTACAGACTTCTCGTTCTTGTAGTAGTTAATGTCGTGAGCAGCAACGTATGGCTTACCATCGGGAGTGCCAAAGGCGGGTGTATGAGTATAAGTGAAGTACAGATAGTTGGTCAGTTCGGGATGCTCAGAAGCCACCGTTGGGATGCGTTTTACGGAAGGCAGGATGCCCTTTTCCTTACGATACTGACGAACGGCAAGGTTCTCTTTTTCCATATTACCACCCTGTGGTTTCAGTACGAAACGGGCAATCTGGAAGTCAGAGAAGCCGCACTGCTTCACCTCAAGCAACAGTGAGGTGGGCAGGTCCTCTATCTTGTTGTATTCCATCAACTGATGCTTCAGGTCTACGATATGCTTCAGTTTTTCCAGGAACCACTTGTCAATCTTCGTCAGTTCCTCGATATGGTCGATGGTATAACCTTCTTCCAGAGCCTGTGCGATGGCGAAGATACGCAGGTCAGTAGGATTAGCCAGCGCATCCTCAAGGTTATCGAACTTCGTATGGTCGTTGCCTACGAAGCCGTGCATGCCCTGTCCAATCATGCGTAAGCCCTTCTGGATCATTTCCTCGAAACTACGTCCGATAGACATAATCTCACCTACAGACTTCATCGAAGAACCAATCAGACGGCTCACACCAGCAAACTTCGTGAGGTCCCAGCGAGGAATCTTACAAATCATATAGTCGAGGCTTGGAGCCACGTAGGCTGATGATGTCGTACCCATCTCACCAATCTGGTCGAGGGTGTAGCCCAATGCAATCTTTGCAGCCACGAAGGCGAGGGGATAACCCGTTGCCTTAGAGGCGAGGGCAGAGGAACGACTCAGACGAGCGTTGATTTCGATGATACGATAATCGTTGGTTTCTGCATTGAAAGCGAACTGGATGTTGCACTCTCCGACGATGCCTAAGTGCTTCACACACTTAATCGTAATTTCCTGCAACATTTTCACCTGATCATCTGACAATGAGCACGTTGGAGCAACAACGATAGACTCACCAGTATGGATGCCGAGGGGGTCGAAGTTTTCCATCGAAGCCACTGTGAAGCAACGATCGTTAGCGTCACGGATGGTCTCAAACTCAATCTCTTTCCAACCCTTCAACGACTCTTCAACCAGAATCTGGGGGGCGAAAGTGAAGGCACTCTCAGCCAGTTCGATGAATGCTTTTTCGTCAGGACAGATACCAGAACCCAGACCACCCAACGCATATGCCGAACGGATCATGATGGGGAAGCCAATCTCATGGGCAGCCTTCAGGGCATCTTCCATATTCTCTACGGCATGAGAAACAGGCACTTTCAGGTCGACCTCAGCCAACTTCTTCACGAAGAGGTCACGGTCTTCCGTGTTCATAATAGCCTCTACGCTTGTACCTAATACCTCAACGCCATACTCCTTCAGCACACCTGTCTGATACAGTTCCGTACCGCAGTTCAGTGCAGTCTGTCCACCAAAGGCAAGCAGGATACCGTCAGGACGTTCCTTCTTGATAATCTCCGTCACAAAGTGAGTGGTAACGGGTTGGAAATACACTTTGTCGGCAATACCTTCACTCGTCTGAATGGTAGCGATGTTAGGATTCACGAGGACGGAAGAGATACCCTCTTCACGCAGGGCTTTCAATGCTTGCGAGCCAGAGTAGTCAAACTCGCCTGCCTGTCCGATTTTTAGGGCACCCGAACCTAATACGAGTACCTTTTTCAATTGTTTCTTCATATCGTAGATCAAATTTTTATTGGCTGTTTTCGGTCTGCAAAGGTACAAATAAGTGAGTAAAAAACCAAATAAATTTGAGTATTTTCGAACGTGAGTACCTTCGACATAGTCAAAGGTACAAAAAAACGAGTAAAATACCAAATAATTTCTTCTGTTTTTATTTGCCCCAGAGAAAGGTGCCGTCTATCGGGTCGATACCCCCAAGCAAACGGGTCGAAAGGTACGGGCTATCCATGCGAAAGGTGCCGCCTATCTCATAGAAAAGTGGCGGGTTTCTCACAAAAATAAGC
>JBGVBD010000200.1:0-37445 GCA_045225255.1 Prevotella sp.
AAATGGGGCTTTTAGGTTTGAAAATATAACAAGGACTGAGAGTATATGATATGGGCGGTAGACCACGCAAGCCCACTGCAGTCAAGAGGTTGCAGGGGACTCTGCAACCATGCAGAACTAATACCAGAGAACCAGTACCCCGGATAGACCTCAAGTCTATGAAAGCTCCTGTCTATCTGACTGAGACAGCAAAGCAGATATGGGAGTTTAGCTTGGAGGCAGCACCAGAGGGGATGCTGAGTACACTAGACTTTGGTGTATTCACTCAGTGGGTAGTCTGCTTTGATCAATTTGTTACTCTTAGTGCTGCCATTAAAGAACAGGGGACACTCTCAATAGATGCTGATGGTAATGTAAATGTAAGTAACCTGTTACATCATCTCACCAAGACAGCAGGCATCCTGAGAGGACTAGAGAATGAACTAGGATTTACCCCGGCATCAAGGAGCAAAGTGTCATCATTTACTGATGGCTCTGGAGAGAGTAAGAATAAGTTTGATGGCCTCTAACCACAAGGAGGTATCATGGATTATGTAGACAAAGCCAAGAGATATATCACCAAGGTCTTGGATAACAAGATACCTGCTTGTCGATGGGTCAAGTTTGCCTGTCTGAGGCAGAAACAAGACCTAGAGAGAAAAAAAAGCAGTAAATTTCCTTATCACTTTGACCGCAAGAGAGCTTGTAAACCTTGTAAGTTTATTGAGTGCCTATGTCACGTCAAGGGACCTAAAGCAGGAGAGTGTATACATCTTGAGGATTGGCAGTGTTTTATCATTACAACGATCTTTGGGTGGGTTGATGATAATGGATATAGGCGGTTCTCTCAAGCTTACATAGAGGTAGGCAGAGGGAATGGTAAGAGTACTTTCTGCAGTGGTATAGGCTTATACATGCTCTGTGCAGATGGTGAACTTGGTGCAGATATCTACTCTTTTGCGACTACTAGAGATCAGGCTCGTATCGTATTTGACGATGCTCTAGCCATGGCTAGAGGAAATAAGGATCTGCAGAGATACTATGGTCTGACTCCTCTTAATAACAGTATGGTTATCATCGGGACTAATTCCAAGTTTCTGCCTAAATCGGCGGATGCAGGTACTCTGGATGGTCTCAATACTCATCTAGGCATCATAGATGAGCTACATGCTCACAAGACTAGAAAGGTTTATGATGTAGTTAACTCCTCCACCTCTAAGAGATCTCAGTCTCTGATTTTTACAATAACCACAGCAGGATACATCTTGGATGGTATCTGCATGGAACGGAGACGCACTGTAGGTCATGTCTTAGATGGGTCAGTAATTGATGAGGCTCTATTTGGCATTATCTATACGATAGATGAGGATGATGATTGGCAGTCAGAGATTGCTCTAAAAAAGGCTAATCCTAACTGGAATATATCTGTTAATCCCAAGCAGATAATGTCAGAGCTGATATCAGCAAAGCTGAATACATCAGCTCAGAAAGAGTATCTCACCAAGCATCTGGATGTATGGGTTAACTCAGATCATCAATGGCTTAAGATGGAGCACTACAGACAGTGCATAGACTCATCACTGAAAGAGTCTGACTTTTTCGGTGAGTATGCTATCTATGGTCTTGACCTTGCATCCAAGCTAGATATCAGTGCACTCATTAGACTGCATTGGAGAGAGATAGATGGAGTGATACATTACTATGTATTTCCTTATTTCTATCTCCCTGCTGATGCGGTTCACAGCTCGGATAATTCTCAGTATGAGGGATGGGCTAAGGATGAGTATATACAGACTACTGACGGTCCCATCACTGACCTTAATGCTCTGCAGGAGTGGATAGCTGAGGATGTCAAGCAGTACAGTGTACTATCTGTAGCTTATGACCCTATGCAGGCTACTCAGATGTCTCAGAACCTGTTAGGTGATGGTGTGCCAATGGTGGAGCTTGCTCAGAACCTTAAGAACATGTCTGAGCCGATGAAACAGGTACAGGCTCTCATATATACCGGGAGACTGCATATAGCAGACAACCCCGTGATGCATTGGATGGCATCTAATGTGGTTTGCCACACGGATGCCAAGGAGAACATCTATCCAAGGAAAGAAAAAGTACAAACTAAGATAGATGGTATGGTGGCTCTCATCATGGCAATTAACCAAGCTATACAGCTTGATATAGAGCATCAGTACATCTCAGTTAATGACTCAAGCCATGCGGATTGGTCTGATTTTAGTTTTTAGGAGTAAATATGTGGAGTTGGATTAAAGGCTTACTAGGGAACTATCAAGGTGAACAGGTGAGCAAGCCTGTAGCTCCCATTGTAGACAGCACAACATCTGCCACAGTTAATAATGTCTTGCAGATACCTGCTATCTGGGAATGTGTTAACAAGATTACCAGAGCCATGAGCTGTCTGCCTATGGATGTGCTCAAGTATGTTGATGATGAGGGGAATACTGAGTTAGTGAAAGACGGTACCTTGCATTATCTCTTAGCTGTATCCCCTAATGCTCATATGACACCTGCTGATTTTATCAAGACTATTACTGTGGATTACCTGCTGCATGGTAATGCTTATGTAAGAATTGATAGGGCTGTCGGAGCTGACTATATAGCAGCACTTACACCTTTAGCAAGTGGACAGGTTAAGCCAATACTTGATAATGGCACTGTGGTCTACAAGTATCTGACTGATAAGGACAGAGAGGTGATATACAGCTCTGACGAGATCATGCATTGGAAAGGCATAGGTAATGGTCTTATAGGCTTGAGTACAGTGGACTTTGCAAGATCATCACTGACTGAGGCAGTAGCAGCTCAAAATGCCTCCATCGATATGTTTAGGAATAAGGGCAAGCTTAATGGCATCCTGAGTGCTGATACTCCTCTCATCAATAAAAAACAAGCTGATGACTTTCTGGACAGGTTCAAAGAAATGAAACAAGCTCCTATAGGCATACCACTCCTCCCTAGTGGCTTTAAGTTTCAATCTCTGAGTCTATCTCCTGCTGATACTCAGCTCCTGCAGACTCGTGAATTTATTGTTAAGGAGTTCTCAAGATGGTTTGGCATCCCTTATGGATTGCTGACCGGGGATGCTCCAGAGCTTGTAGACCTCTCTAATTATTTTTATGAGACGACTATATTGCCAATGTGTATAGAGCTTGAGCAGATAATCAGACAGAAAGTGGTCAGAGATGACGGGTATACAGTCAAGTTCAGAACATCTGTACTCAAGAGAATGTCTGATCAGACTAGGATCAGTATGCAGACATCATACGCTCAGAATGGTCTCAGGACTAGAAATGAGCTCAGGAGAGAGGATGGCTACAAGTGGATTGATGGAGCTGATGAGCTTACAGCTCAAAACAATTTGTATCCGTTGGATAAGCTCGGTGAGTCTGATGCATCTCAGACACCTCAGACTCCTATAAGTGAACAACCTATTAAGCAGTAGAGGAAAATATGAGTGATATTATAGTCAGACAAAAGTCAGCTTTATTGTTACCAGATGATAAGCCTGAGGGTTTTATCTGTGGCTATGCATCCAAGTTTGGAGGCATTGACTCATGGGATGATACCATTGAGAGACATGCCTATGACAATGTCATAAAGGGCGATCTCCCTAAGATGTTTTTCAATCACAACGCATGGGATGATGTCCCTCTTGGTAATTGGACATTGTGGAGAGTGGATGAGGTCGGTCTGTATGTAGAGGGTGAACTTAACCTTAATATCTCCAAGGCTAAGGATGTCTATGAGGGTATCAAGTTCGGCTCTGTTGATGGCATGTCAGTATCAATCTCCATGAGAGGTGATGACTACTGGTATGATGATGACGGCATCAGACATATCAAGAATGTGCAGAAAATGAGAGAAATATCTATCTGTACTTTCCCGGCTGACGAAAATGCACGTATTATTAATTACAAGTCAGGTGATATGCCTGACTTTGACAGTATTAGAGATGTTGAGTGCTATCTGCGTGATGTAGGTTTTTCTCAGTCTCAAGCCAAGACCTTTATCAGTAAGGCTAAGGCTACACTAGGCACAGAGAAACAGCGAGATGCTGATGATAATAAGCTTAGTATTATTCTAGGTAAGTTAGACAATATCGTGAGGAAATTATAATGGGTAACATTGATGAAATTTCTCAGATGATCAGCACCATTGATGGCAAGATCACTGACAACGCTCAGACTGTAGCATCATTGCAGTCAGAAATTCAGTCTCTTAAGACATCTCAGAATTCTGTATCAGATCTTGAAAATACTATCAAGTCTCTGCAGAAAGAGGTACAGGCTTTACAGCAGACTAAGGCTCAGTCTGTTATCACTACTGATAACAAGATGGACTATGGCTCACGCTTTGTATCATCTAATGAGTTCAAGGCTTTTAAGTCAGCTCTCAGAGACAGAAATGCATCAGTTCGCTTAGAGCTTTCTGCTGCTCCAGAAACCACTCAGGCAAGTAACTCTGCTACACGTACCTCCTTGGCTCAGCCATATGAGGCAGGTATTGTGACTGACCCACGTCAGGTCTTAGCTATTGAGTCACTGTTTGGCAAGATTAACATTGATGTTAATGCTTATCAGTACATCAAGTATGGATTTACCACTACACTGACTGCTACAGGACCTGCAGTAGTATCTGAGGGCAGTGCTAAGCCTGAAAGCAATTACTCTGGCATTATTAAGACAGGTACTATCAAGACCTTGGCTCATTGGACTAAGATGACTGAGCAGATGATCGCTGATAATGGCAATATTGTGGCTTTTATTAACGATGACATGCAGTATCAGTTGAACAAGGTTATTGATGCTCAGATCGTGAATGGCTCAGGCTCTGGTCAGCTCGAGGGCTTATCTGCATCAGGTAACTACACTGACTATATCACAGGTGCAGGCATTGACACTGGTGATACAGTTATTGACCTCATCCTCAAGGTTAAGACCAAGATGGAGGCAGCCAATATCAGAAATATCAGTCTGCTGCTTAACCCTGTTGATTGGTGTAAGGTTCTTTGCTCTAAGAATGTTAACAAAGACTACCTCATTCCGGGTATTGTTGACATCCCTCAGCAGAGAATTTGGGGTGTACCTGTTATCCTCTCAGGCTCTGTGACCTCTGGCAAATTCCACATGGGTAACTTCTATGA
Source organism: Prevotella sp. (assembly GCA_045225255.1). GTDB lineage: Bacteria > Bacteroidota > Bacteroidia > Bacteroidales > Bacteroidaceae > Prevotella. The sequence goes on from JBGVBD010000200.1 coordinate 5,141, forward strand.
GGGCGGTAAGATCTTTGAGCGTCAGGGTGTGACTGTTGAGATGGCTCGCTCTGGTGATGACTTTGAAAAGAACTTAATGACTCTCAGAGTTGAAAGACGCATGGACTTTGCTGTAGTGCAGCCTAAGGCTCTGGCATATGGTGATTTCTCAGTGTCATAGCATATAAATTCATTAGTCCTAAGGTTAAGGGGAGTGTCAGACTCCCCTTTTTTTATGGAGGTAAACTATGGACTTATATGTGACAGTTGATCAGCTTAAGGCACATCTCAGAATAGACTCAGACTCAGAGGATCTGTTATTGGCTCAGTATATCGAGTCAGCACAGGAGGAGGCTGAGACAAGAATGAGGAGACCTATATGCTCTGCTACTGATACTGATGCTGTAGCAAGTACACCAGAGAATATCCCGGCTAGTATCAAGCAGTTTATCTTAGTCACTGCAGGTGATTTCTACATGGCAAGAGAGAACAGGCAGGAGAAAGGGTACACACTGTACTATGAGCACTTACTTGATAGGTGGGTGAGATATGATAAGTAATGTAGCTGCAGGAAAGCTCAGAGATCAGATTAAGTTGCTCAGACCTAGCAAGACTCTCAATACCTCTGGCTCTCACATTGTGACTTATACTACTGTCGGTACCGTGTGGTGTAACCTTAAGCAGGTGACTCTCAGAGAGATCATGAATTCCTCTGTAGAGATGCCTACAGAGACATACACTATACTCATGAGGTATAGACCTGGTATCTCTCAGGACTGGTGTGTAGAGCTCCCGAACGGATGCAGATACAGGGTAGTGAGCATCAATACTGATACCTCTGCAGGTATGATGATACTAGGTGTAGAGCTTGATAATACGATAATACAGACAGTGGAGAGTTAAGAACATGAGCATGAGTAACATTAAGACTGACCTTGTAGACGCTATGTCTACCATAACTGATGTGAGTGTGAGCTATGACTACTCTACTGCAGCAGAGTCAGAGAAAGCTATAGTCATTGAGTCATTAGATTTGAGCTATCAGCATGATCTTGACATGGGGTGGCACAAAGAATTAACAGTTAATGCAGTGCTCATCACCAAGACTGCTACTGACCTTGACTCTCTGATAGATGATCTTGAGGGTATTGATAATCTCTCTGAGGGATGTATCAGAGATCTGATGCTTGAGGCTATCACTCTGGACAACAAGGATGAGGATGTTTATATAGCATCTGCTACTCTCTCATGTTTGGTGTGGGATGTGGTTGACGACTAGAGGATATTATCATGGGTAAAAGGTTTGAGCTTACCAATGCGACTCATATCAATGAGGTGACAGTTGGTGGCAATGATAGAGACTTTGAGCGGATGCTTGATGATTTCTTGGAGAGAATGTCTCATGTAGACAGGAAACTCTCACTGGATACTCAGAAAAAGATACTTAGAGACTCTACTGCTGATGCTATCAAGTCTCTGAGAGCTAAAGTTCGCACATCATACAAGAAACATACCGGGTATGCTACAAGATCTGTGAGAGCCAAGACAAAAGAGTCAAGGTCTCAGAGAGGCACTGTATATACAACATTCGGCTATAGAGATAAGCATATCCCTGATATCTATAACAAGAATATCATCAATAGAGATGGTAGCTATAGAGTCAGACCTAAGCCTGCTACATACATAGGTATCTGGGGAGACTTGGGTACCAAAAAAATCAGAGGCAGATCTGTACTCAGACTAGAGTGGCAGGCACACAAAGAAAGAATTAAGAAAAAGTTAGAGGAGCAGATACTTAAGCTGATGGACTCTGGCTTTCTTAATAAGTAGTAAAGCTTTATTATTAACAACATTGTAGGAGTTATTATGACTGCAACCTTATCACCTACAACCAAAAAAAACGCCATCACAGGCAAAAATACTCTTGTAGGTTACAAATTAGCAAGTGATACTTCTGGGAGTTATGTGACTATTCCGGGTGTATCTGTATTCACAGGCTTAGGCGGTACTGTTGAGGATATTGATCAGACCTGTATTGCTGAGGACACTAAGCGGTATCTCAGTGGTGCATGGGATGGTAATGAGATCACTATCACTATCCATCACTATACCGGGGATGCCACTCAGCAGGCTCTTATCAGTGCTGCCAATAGTGGCTCTATCATCTCTCTCTGCATCCAGTATCAGGATGAGTCTACTGCTGTCATGGAGGTGGCACTCAAGTCTGCTACTCCTCAGGACCCTAGCATCTCTGATACGCTCAAGTGGGATATTGTGGGTAAGCTTAACTCTAAGCCTGCATGGACACTTGCAAGCTAGTGAGATGTGTATCACGGATAAAGGGGCTCATGTGAGCTCCTTTCTTTTTTAAAAAAGGACTAATGAGATGGATATTTTAGAAAAAATTAAAAATATCAAGTTCAATACTGTAGATGTAGATGCTCATGAGCTTGGTGATGGCTGTACTCTGAGAGTAAGAGAGTTATCTGGCTGTGAGCAGTTGGAATTTCACAACATGCTACAGGCTAAGGGTAATACTGCTGATGTTAAAGCATTAGCCTATGCTCTGATGTGTGCTCTGGTTGATGAGGATGGCAATGCTCAGCTTAAGACTCAGGATGAGTCAGAAAAGCTCCTCAGAGCTCTACCGGGTAAGCTCTTTCAGAGACTGAATAAGGCTATATTCGACCTTAACAATGGCGAACATGAAAAAAACTGATAGAGCAGTCTACAGTCAAGCTCTGTGTACGCATAGCAAGAGAGATACATATGCCTATATCGTGTGTACTCTCTCTCCCGGTACATGAGCTTAACATGTGGGCTGAGGTGTTCAAAGCTGAGTACTATAATGTTCATCCAGATGAGAGAGCAGAGAAAGACTGCCAAGAGCAGGATATGATGTCTTATCAAGCATATGCATTGCTTGGAGGAGATGTAGAGAGGAGGAGATAGATGTCTATAGTCAATAACATTCTTAATATGGTCAAGTTGAATACTACTGACTATAACAAGAAATTGCAGAAAATGAAAAAAGACACAAAGAGGGATACCAAAAGTATCGGCTCTAGTTTCTCCTCTATGGCATCGGCTTGGAAAGCTGCTTTAGTAGGCATAGCATCTGCATCCTTGGTGTCATCAGTAAAGAAAGAGCTTGAGGCTACAGAGAGATCTGTAGCAGGCTTTATCTCATCTTTTGGTGGGGTTGACCAAGCAAGAGCTCAGTTTGAGATGTTGCAACAGGCAGCCAGAGATACTATACAGCCTTTTGACTCACTCCAGACTGCTGCCATGAACCTTAAGAGAAATGGTGTACAGCCTACTGCTGACATGCTTAAGACATTCTCTCAGATCGCATATGGCACAGGTCAGAGCTTGGATACTGTGACTAATGCTTTCACCTCCTCTATGCAAGGCAGGTATAAGGCTCTTAATCAGCTGGGTATCACGGCTCAGGATCAAGGCTCTAAGCTTGCTCTGACTTATAAGGGTGTGACTACCACTATAGATAAGAGTGCAGAGAGTCTCCATAAGTACTTTGAGACTGTGGGCAAAGAAAATGAGGGAGTGCTTGATTATCTGCAGTCTGGCATGACAGGTGCTCTTAATCACCTTGATAATGCTTGGGGTGACTTTGTCCGGGCTATTGGTGAGAGCGGTCTTGGTGATCTCATTGTTAAGATTGTGAGAGATATAGCTACTGCCATGGATGGCATCACCGCTTGGATTAACAAGAATTCTCCTTATATTAAGGGCTTTTTCCAAGGTCTGATAGAGGGGTGGGATGCTGTCTATCAGGGGGTTAAGTCAGCATTGGACACTGCCTATGACTACATCTCTGACTTTTTCGATGACTCAGAGAAAGAGTCTAAGACAGGGCTCTCTAATATCGGCACATTCCTCTCAAATTTCTTTGAGTTTGCTCGGGCAGGGTTCTTGAAATATGTGGCAAAGCCTGCTTCTGAGGCATGGATAGCACTCAAGGGTGGATTTAGGGGGGCATCTGAGTGGTTGGCTGAGCTCGCCTATACAGGTGATTTCAGCAAGGCTGCTGATGCCTACAATGATGTCATCAATGAGACATCAGATGAGATGCTTGAGAATACCAAGATTATCAATGGAGCTATCAAGCTGCAATTTGATGAGATTGAGAAAAAGACAAAGAGAATTAAGGATGAGCTCAAGAAAAATCCTGTACAAGCTCCCACGGTACCGACATTCAAGGCATTATCTCTAGGCGGTAGCTCTGGAGGTAGTAAAGGTGCAAGAGCTGAGGCTGATAACTGGGCTAAGTACTATGACAAGGTTAAGGACTTGGCTAAGAATGGACTCAGTGATCTCAGAAAGCTTGAGGCTAGACACAGTGAGCAATTAGCTGAGCTTGATGAGGAATTCAAGAAAAGCAGATTAGCTACAGAGTCTGAGTATCTCAATGCCAAGAAAATCATCAATGATGAGTACATGAGACAGTATCAGGATATCCAGAAACAGGCTCAGGAGTTTTTAAAAGATATCTATGATGATGATGTGGTTAACCTGCAGGATACATACAGAGCCAAGCTTGAGCAATTAGATCAGTATCATGATGAGTCTCTGGTATCTGAGGAGGACTACCTCAAAGCTAGAGAAAAGCTCTATACAGACTATACTGCTGAACTTAATAAGATAGAGAAAGAGAACAGGGGTAGTGTACTATCCAAGGATGATGTAGAGAACCTTGAGCACTTTCATGACGCTATGGACAGCATGTCTGATGCTTTTTCTAATCTGACTCAAGGTCTTAATGAGTCATCAGCAAGCTATAAGGCTCTTTTTACTATACAGAAAAGCTTTGCTGTAGCATCTGCTACTGTCAAGGCTGCATTAGCTTGGATGACTGCATTATCTGAGAGTAAGACATGGTATGAGGCTTTAGCCAATTATGCGGCAGCCATATCACTGACTACATCTATCATATCTCAGCTCAAGTCAGTATCTATGCATGATAAGGGCGGTTATATTAAGGGCGGTCAGCTTGGTATTGTCGGCGAGTATGGTCCTGAGATAGTCCGGGGACCTGCATCAGTCACCTCAAGGAAAGACACTGCTGCAATGGCTAGAGCGTCTATGGGCGGTAGCTCGGTGACTGTTAATCTCTATGAGGATAGAGCCAGGGCAGGACAGGTAGAGCAGAGCTCTACACAGGATGGAGAGCAGATTATTAACATATTTGTCTCAAACATCAGAAAGGGCGGTCAGATTGCTCAGACTATGGAGAGCACATACGCTCTGAGGAGATATGGAGCATAATTGCTAATATTTGACGTGTATCGGCTCAATACACGTCATAAACAGGGAAAAATGACATGAATACCGATTTTAAATATTATCCAAACAGCCTGCCAAGACCTCTGCAGACAGGCTATACCATCAAGCACAAGGCTAACATGCTTAGGACTCAGATGTCTGATGGCTATGTGAGACAGAGATTGGTTAATCAGGGAGCTCCTGATACTCTCTCAGTGCAGATGATAATGACTGAGCTTGAGTACAGAACTCTGATCGAATGGTACAAAGGTGACATTCAGTGTGGTGCTGACTGGTTCGTGATGCCGTTACTCTCGGTAGATACAGATCAGCACATACAGTACAGGTATGTGAGGATACAGGGCGGTGAGATAGATGCAAGTGTAGTGAGTACCAATCAGACTGAGGGCACTATATACCGGGTAAGCATGACACTGGATGTATCTAATACTGTTATAGATGACGGATCATGGGATCCTGATGTTCCGACAGGTGCTAGTGATGATGATACAGGTGAGTTCACTATAGTAGACTCTGCAAGGAACATTTCAGATGTGGATGACCTTGGAGACAGCTCAGGTGTGTATACAATCTTAGAGTAATAAGGAGATAAGATAGATGAGTTTCAAGAAAACAGTGACTTTTACTGCTAATGTGAGTGACTACACTGACGGTACCGTATCAGCAAGAGTTCAGGCAGAAAACAAGATACTAGGCGATCTTGTGACATTCATTCTTAGTCATAACCTTGGTATTTCAATTCAAGAGAAATGTGAGATTGGGTCATCCAAGTGGGCGGGAGAACCTTTCTATTGTTCGACAAGCGGATATACTGGAGATGTTGACAATAATAATTCACTTTGTACGGATATATATTTTTTAGGAAAAGGCATTGATAAAAAATGCCTAGGATTATCAATAGACACTCATACATTATACTGCGCATTAAGTGATACACCTACTAATGATATGAGGTATGGTGCAGCTAATTTGGGTTCATATGGCAGATTGCCTACCGCACAATTAAGAAAACTTAACAGTTCAAAAGAAACCAAAAGAGGTAATTATCTAGGCAATGTCAAATTATCTCAATTTGATCAGAGTGCCAACATATTATCATTATCGATCAATTATTGGAAAAGTCAGGACGCACTTGTATTAATTACGGGGCAAGCTGCCTTAGTAATTGACCGCCATTCATGTATGTACACGAATAACGGCTCATATGGATCATTGCATTTCGGATTTAACGATGATTTCCTTATTTCTGATGCGTCATATTCATATAGTGCGAGAAATGAGAATGTGTCATCCAATTATCAGCTTAATTATGCGATGTCATTTAACCCATTTTTTATCAAATATGCATCAAATTATAGCATCTGGGAGCGTCCAGACTCGGCTCTATACACACCGACATCAATTCTGTGTCATAAAACGAGTTTATGTCACCAGATAGACTCAACCGAAATTCCTTTAAATATTTCTGAGGGGATAGAAGCAACGGCATTAATACCAACGGTGACTGCTCTAGGTTTCCCACGTATCGGCAATAATGAGTTATACGTCAAAAAAACGTACGTCCCGATGACATACCCTGCAATAGCATCACCGATAAAAATAGGATACACCCCGGGCAAGCTCAACAGAGAAAACGTGTATTCGCTGAACGGTAAAAATTATGTATGCCTCAACAATGGCATGATCGGACTGTTTGTCGAAGTTGAGGATCAGGGAGATTAACTCTGGCAACCTTAACAACCTTAATAACCTTAATTACTCATGCAGTTATTAAGGTTGCACAAAGTTGGAGAAAAGTTGGAGAAAAGTTGGAGAAAAGTTGCATGATATACACACTTAATGAGATATATGCATCTGGCGGTCAGCTCCCTGCCGTGACTCTCACTATAGAGAATAAAGAGATAGGAGAGCTTAACTTTATCCTTGCATATGAGGATAAGAAAATTGATGATGTGCTCTATCATGCATCAGCTTTCACAGTACAGCTCCCTGAGAGGTCTGATAGTGGTTTCACAGACCTAGCTTTCTCTGTATGTGGTGTATCTGGTCAGTGCTATGACTATGTCAAGAGGACTCTGCAGAGCAAGGCTACTACATATCTGACTCTGAGGCAGTGGCATCCAGAGACTGAGGAGCTACTGTATTCTCTCAAGCTTACTGTGACAGGCGGTCAGTTAACCAGAGACGCAGCTAACTTTACGGCATCTTTCTGTGATATGCTGAATACAGAGTTTCCAAAGCTGAGGTATACAACCTACAATGCTCCCGGACTCAAGTATGTAGCTTAAGGGGTCATATGAGTAGAAAAATTAATGATTATTTATTGATCAAGCATACACCTAACGGCAGAGAGTACCCTTATCTTGATTGTTGGGGGCTCATAGTAGATGTGTACAGAGAGATCTTAGACATCAAGCTACATGACTACACTGACCTCACTCAGAGAGATATGAATAAGGGGCTGATGTATGAGAGAGACTCAGGCAGGTTTGCTGAGGTAAAAGAGCCACAGAATTATGACATTGTGGCTTTTTTCATAAACGGCAGACTATATCATGTGGGACTGTGGATAGGTGGCAGGATACTGCATACATCACAGCAGAGAAATTGCAGATATGAACAATTAGACAGAGTATCACTGTCTCAAAAAAGGTATTACAGGTATGTTAAGGATAGAGGTAGTAAGTAGAGAGGATCTGAGTAAGGTCTTAGAGCATCACTATACTGATGCTCATGCATGCACACTCTTGGATCTCATTAAGCGTGAGTGTCCATCATACTCACCTGAGACATCTGTATATCTGAGTGCATATGTAGATGCTGTGAGATACTCCTATGATGATTGGTCTATAGTTGACCTTACTCATGCTAAGAGAGTCAAAATTGTCATTGAGGCAGGTGGGATTGAAGTATCTACAGTCATAGCTATCATCTCAGTCATCATGGCTGTGGGTACTGCTGTGTACAGTATCATCATGGCAAATAAAATGACCTCTGCTACTCAGGGAGATACCAAGCAGGGCAGTTCCATCTATGATGTGAACGCTCAAGGTAACAAGGTCAAGCTTACTCAGGTAGTGCCTGAGAACTTTGGCTTTTTCAAACATTACCCGGACTACCTTGCTGATAAGCATGTATTCTACAGAAATAATAAGCAGTTTATGGATGTGATACTCTGCCAAGGTGTAGGCTACTATGATTATGAGGCTAATCACTCAGATATCTATGTAGGTGAGACTCCTATCAATGAGCTTGAGGGATGCAGAGTAGCTATCTATGAGCCCGGTACAGTTATGACCGCTGATAATTCCATAGAGGATAAGTCATGGTACTGCTACTACTCCTCTACAGAGGTCACGGCATCAGGTCATACACTTGAGCCTGCTGTATCAGAGACTGATCAGTCATCTCAGTCTAATCCTAGTGTGTACTTTACTGATGATACATTCAGCGGAACCTACTATGTCAGTGGCTATACAACATATGGCTGTGCAGGTCCGTCAACCACTCCTCCTATACAGAAAAAATTAGACCTCAGATGGGGTGATGGTGTGTACTTTACGATCTCTGGGGCTAATAACACTAGACTTGTAGGCTCATCAGATACCATTACTGATGATGCTCTTGCAGGTACTAGCTCTATGGATGTAGTACTTGCTGATAACTTTGCTGATGACCACTATACTCTGCATCAGTCTTGGCTGAGAGCTAGAGTCACAGATCCTGATACTCAGCAGATTACCTCTGCCGGGGACATCGTGAGAATAGTGGTTAAAAAAATCACCAGACTGACCTATACCATCCATGGTGGTACATCGGGTCCACGTATTGAGAGTGTGGATGCTACAGATCAGGTCACATCTCCATGTGAGCTCTTAGATGTATCCTACAGCACTGTAGATAATGATGAGATAGCTACTATCACTGTAGACAGTACAGAGCTTGACCAAGGCAATTATCCTGCCACTCCTACAGCTCCATCAGGTGCATATAATACCTCTGTAGAGTATGTAACTGAGATATTAGTGACTCAAGGTCTCCCGGTAGACTATCCATGGGCTGACAATGGCATGTATATCATCAATTCTCATGATAGCAGCACAGGTGTATACAATGTCTCCAGAGTGTCTCAGGACTATGCTGTGATAAGTGAGTGGGTTGAGTTCTGGGGACAGGGTATACCTAATAGCTCTCTGAGTTTCACCATTGATGAGAGCTCAAGCACTGCCGGGGAGTATGTAGGTCCATACAGAGCATGTCCATATGGAGCTGAGGCTACTATATTTGAGTATGATATTGCTTTTCCTCAAGGCTTGGGATATCTGCAGGATGATGGCTCTTTCCGTGACTTATCTGTCAAGATAGAGATAGGCTACAGACTGGCAGGTACTAATGATCCATGGGTAACTGTAGAGAGAACATTCACAGATCATACTAATGATGAGCTTGCTTTCACTTATCAGCTTGAGCTTGATACTCCGGGTAATTATGAGTTCAGGATGAAAAATCTCTCTGATGCAGACAATAGCACCAGAGCTCTTAATACCTGCAAGTGGATAGGGCTTAAGTCAGTCATCAGTACTGTCAATAAGTATGATGACATGACAGTGCTTATCTGCAGATTTAAGGGGACAGAGACTCTGTCAGAGCTGTCAGAGAACCAGATAGCTACATACTGGACAAGAAAGCTCCCGGATATCAGCTCTGGTGACTTGATTGCTACTCAGGAGATAGCACCTGTAGTCAAGTATGTCTGCAATGCCTCTAAGTATGCAGGTATTATTAATAATACCTCACTTGCTGCATACAATACCTTATGGATGACCAAAGGGCTTAAGCTTAATGGTACCGTTGATGATGATAGTACTCTGCTTAATGTACTGAGAGACTGTCTTAATGTCGGCTTTGCCTCTCCTGTAGTGCTCAATAACAAGCTCTCATTCACAAGACTGCATGTACAGGGTGTAGCAGAGCCATTGGCTCAGATATTCACTCCTCAGAACCTGACCAAGTCTCCTGAGATTACTTTTAATCTGCCTAAGGATGATGATGTTGATGAGGTGGTAGTAGACTACACCTCTCCTCAGACATATAAGACTGAGACTATATTCTGTCATGTTGATGAGAATGGTGACAGCTTAGTCACTGCATATCCAATGTCAGTGCATCAGGAAAAGATGACTGCTTTTGGTGTGACATCAAGAGAGCAAGCTGTAGCTATGGGTATGAGGAGACTCAGATATCTCATGAGTACCAGAGTGACCTACAAGATAGAGACTGAGTATGATGGTCTTAACTGTCAGTATAATGACCTTGTAGGACTTGTTCTTGATGAAAATCTCAGTAATGTTACAGGCAGAGTGACAGAGTATGTCTCATCATCTCATACTATAGAGACAGATATGGAGATACCTGAGGCACTGACTACAGGGATTATCTATATCAGAAAGCTTGACGGCTCTATGTCTCAGTACACATATACACGCTCAGACAGTCATCATCTTGTGATAGATGGCTCTCTGACTTGGTGCTCAGATTACGGCATCAGCATGGAGTATCCATTCTTTGCTATTGGGGAGCTGATCAAAGCATGGGTGACTGAGGTTAATCCGGGTGATAAGCGTGTATCTATCACTCTGGTCAATTATGATGAGGATATTTTTACTGATGACATATAAGGCAGTAGCATATTGTGTAGTCAATGCAGATTACATCGATCCATGTATTGTGGCTCTAAGTTCTTTCTTTAGATTTAATTATCTTAAGACTATAGTCTATTATCAAACAGGCACTAATCTCAAGAGACTGCATGCAGCACTTGATGATTATCCAGTAGAGTACAGAGAGTGTGAGTTCCCTGTACTCCCTGAGCATGACAGTCTGGGCGATAAATACTTTGAGATGTTTGTCAGCAGAGAGAGTCTGCCTGCATATGCGATGAGACTACAGGCACTCTCTGAGCTTGCTCAGGAGTATGATATAGTGGTCAATTTTGACCTTGATACTCTGTTTTTCAACACTGTGATGCCTTTGGTGGACAGATGCAGAGCTGAGTACATCTATGGAGTCTCAGAGAGGAGAAATAGAGACAGGTGGGTCAAGAGCCTTGATGTCTTAGACATAGCACCTTATCACTCATACATTAACACAGGTTTCTGTGTGTATGGCTCTAAGGCAGTCAGTACGGTACCTTGTATCATGGATGACTACAGAGACTTTCTGAGAGCCAATGCTAAGCATGTGTACTGTCCTGAGCAGGACTATCTCAATGTCAGATATGCTGATGTCATCAGAGAGATACCTGAACACTATAATCTGATGTTCACATCACCTAACTATGCTAATTTATCCCCGGTAATGGTGCACTACCTTGGCTCTGATAAACCATGGAGCAGATACAGAGGAGCTGATAGATATGTAGCTCTCTACTACAAGAGATATCTTACTGAGTGTAGGAGATGCAGTCAGTATCTGTCTGCTGATTTCTTGGAAAAAATATCTCAGAGAGTACACTTTTTATAATTGTGACTCACGATCTATTAATCGGTTTCTTGGCTTAACAATCTCAGCATAAAATCTTTATTACAGCTAGAGGAAAAGCTGTATAAAGAGGAGATTGTTATGGATGAAATTACACATACTATCCTGCCTAATGCAGGTAGTGGATGGGGCGGTACAGCCCTTGGGCTGGGTTCGGTGGTCTGATTGGATCATGGCTCGGTAATGGCTTTGGGGGTTTCGGTGGCAATAGAACTGCAGGTATCGGCTATGACACTGGTGCTCTTAATGGCATCCAAGGTCAGCTCAATAACCTGAGCGGTCAGGTGGCTAATGCGGATCGTGACCTGCTTATGCAGACCTCAGGTCAAAATCAATTTATCGGCAATTTGGTGAACAGTACCGGGGATGCGATTGTAGGAGCTATCAATAGCACTGCCATGAGTACTCAGCAGGGTATCTACAATAATACTCTCAATCAGGTGCAGAGTCAGGCAGCTACTAATCTGAGCATGTGCCAAGGCTTTGGAGGTATTAACTCAGCTATTGATAGAGGTGTAGGTTCTCTTAACCTTAACATTGCAAGTCAAGGAGCTGAAAGCAGACTACAGGCTCAGCAGTTAGCATCTCAGCAGCAGGCTTGTTGCTGTGAGGTTAAGCAAGCTATTGAGCGTGAGGGCTGTCTTAACAGAGAGCTCCAGAGAGAGATACAGACACAGGCTCTTAGAGATGTGCTTATCAGTACTCAGGCTGAAAATGCTGCACTTAAGTCTCAGATTTTTCAGACAAATCTCACGGCTCAGCAGACTGCTACTATCATCAATGCTCTTAAGCCTGCCACTACCACTACAGGCTAATATGAGTTAAGACTGTGACCCCTTATGCTTATCATGAGTGTAAGGGGTTATTTGTAAGGATAAACATATGCAGATAATTACAGTTAAGTCACATCATGATAATGACCATGACTCTAGTGATGCAGATATCTATCATAGCTCTCTTGATGCTGACTATATGAGACATTGTCATGAGGTAGACATGTCACCTCCAGAGACATGGAGTAAGTATGATACTGAGACTCCTGCAGGTATTAAAAAAGTAATTGAGATGGAGTACAGAGAGCTGATGACTCCCACTACTGACAAGGATGTAGAGACTAACATCTATCATCTGTCTGTAGCCTTGTTGAGACTGTGGAGGATGCACAATGACAGAAAGCAGTATTAATCCTAATCTGCTTAACTCACTGTATCAGACTCAGACCATACCAAGCCTTAAGCTCACTCAGATAGATGGCTTTGAGCCTGTGAGTGAGTTTACAGACAGCTCTGGAGTCAAGTGGTCATTGGTCAAGTCAGCAAGCAGTGGAATGAGTGAGATACCTGATCCTCAGTCTGTGAATATCACTGATTATTGGAACCATGAATACCCCGGTAGCAATGGAAAGGTATATATCTATGTGGTTGAGGGTGTGAGAGTACCTAAGACATCAAGAGAGACAGCCTGCAATGTTCTGTATACATGGTTCTCTACAGTAGATAATAAGCAGTTCACTCCTCAGATGATAAGACCTGCAGAGTGGCTGATGGCTAATGTCTATGCATCCCCTATCACTGATGCAAGGGTGAGCAAGCTTAAGGCTCTATGCAAGATAAGAGATGATAATATGGCTCAGACTCCTCAGACAGTACAGCAGACTGAGGTATATGAGCAAGCTCCGTTAATTAATCCAGAGGTGCTCCATGGCAACGAGTCAAGAAATACAGCAGATAGATCAGCTCCTGCAGGTGATAAGAGAAAGTGCACTGGAAATAATCGATAACAAGCAGGTTTCTAACAGTGACCTAGTAGCTTATATCTTTGACAGAGGTATTACTTTTGCTCAGAATAACAGGAGCTTACAGACCATTGTAGATATAGGTGCTATAGGGTTAGCCTATGCCGTGAGGACTCATACCCATGGAAAAGATAACGGATCATCTAGGTAATACCTATGAGACTCTTAAGGATATGTGTGCTGAGTATGGTGTATCAGTTAATTGCTACACTAAGAGGATGCAGAGAGGAGCAAGCAAGAGAGATGCTCTGACTATGCCATGTGACAAGCATTACTACAAGTACAATGGTCATATCTTTCTGAGCAAGAGTGGACTCTTAGCCTATGCCGGGCTGAATGAGGGAGAGTTCTATAAGATTGCTGACAAGGTCAAAAAAATATAGCTCCTAGAGATATCTAAGAGCTATATTATATTTTTTTGAATTTTTTTTAACTTTTTTTATCTAATTATTCTCAACAAGGAGTAATTCTATTCTAGCAGACAGGAATGTATCCTGTCAATCTTTTCAGAGCCTACAGATACTCTGAAAGCCTCCAAGAGGAGCTGTGGACTGTCTACATCAGTGAAATGAGATACAAACATGTTGTTAAATTTCCATCTCCTGTGCTTGTTTGACCACTGATAGATACCTCTGTCAGACTCTATGACAACATCACCATCATGACCGACAAAGTCAGGGCGGTAGTAGTGATAATTCTCATCGTTATCAAAAAATTCATACACATGAGTCACAGGATTATAGAAGTCATCAGGCTGAGTGTAGTGATTAAGCTCACTGATGTCTCTACATTTAGTGTATGGTTGCTCAAGCGGTTTCATTCCGTACATCATGACTGAAATACTCCCTTAATCTTTGGGTTAAAGATGTAAAACTCTACTATACTGCCATTAGCTCTAATGAGGTCTACAGTGAGATGATACAGGTCACTGTCATGAGTACTCCTAGAGTTGATATAGTCCTCATACAGTTCAGACTGCTTGTAGGTATATCCCACTCTCTCCAATCCCTTAACCAGTATTATGCTGATGGTATCCTCTGGAGTACAAAGCTTGAGTAATTGGTGAACCTTGAAAGCCATGACTACTCCTTGTAGATGATGATATCAAGACCACCTGTAGCATGATTAACCATGACCATACCTACAGTGTAAGAGCCATACTTATCAATGACCTCAGATGCAGCAGACACTCTGCCATGATACAGATTAGATCCTGTATTGAGATGTAGATCTATGATAGTATATGGAGCTATGACATGGATCTGATGTGATAGAGTGATGATGTCTCCAGTAGTGTCTTGAGTATCATCCTGAGCTCCTGCAAATATCTCATCAGATTTCTTGATAAGATATGACATGGTGGTAGGTGGTATGCCGTGAAATTGTGCATACTCTTTGATGGTCGCATAGTCATTCTTATGAGCAAGATAGTCATTAATTATCTTTCTCTTTTCTGTGAGTGAATATTTCATATTATCTCCTTATCCCCTGCATTGAATACAGGGGATTATCATCATTATCTCTGCATATTCTGAGGAGGTGGCATATACCCCGGCTGAGGTTGTCCCTGTTGCTGACCATATCCCTGTTGAGGATATGACTGTTGTTGATTATAGATATGATGCTGTTGTCCTTGAGGATATGACTGCTGCTGAGTGTAGACACCTGTATATCCTTGAGGCTGTTGCTGAGGATACTGACCTTGTGGCTGAGTCTGACTCTGTGCTCCTCCTAACATGATAAGCTCAGTAACCTGTATCTCAGTGACATACTTTTTCTGACCATTCTGATCAGTGTAGTCTCTGGTTCTCAGTTTGCCCTCTACATACACCTGTGAGCCCTTGTGCAGATACTGATGTACTACATCAGCAAGCTTTGACCAGAACACAAGCTTATGCCACTCAGTCTTATCCTGAGTATTGCCTTGAGCATCCTTGTAGCTCTCATTAGTTGCCATACTTACAGTAGCTACAGCGGTATTACTGTTAAGTATTTTGTATTCAGGTTCAGCAGCTAGATTGCCTAGGAGCATCACCTTATTGAGTGATCGATTACTCATAATTTACCTCATAAAAGTTCTTGATAAACAGTTCTAAATAGACTGACGGCAAAAAGAGTGCATAACACTTGTGACTCTTACATGAGACATATCTGTATGTCTCTGAGTAGTCGAGGATGTCATACAGTAGCTCCTCCTCACAATCATCTATCTTTTCAATCAGTTGCTCCAGAGTGTCACCAAAGTACCCCGGACATCTCTCTCTGTGCATCTTGGTAGCAGGGCTGACCAGAGTGGTGGGAGTGTAGACTAGGTTATCTGCCTGCTTGATGTCGCACATATAGTCTACATCCTCCTGACTCATGTGTACTCTGCCTGTATCCTCCATGATGCACTTAACTTTCTTGAATTCTCTCTCATGTCTAGGCATGGTTAAACTCCTCAAGTCTCTGAGCATACAATCTCCTCAGTAGGTCCTTATCAGACTGAGACAGATCCTTGAATTGAGCAATGACGGTACCGTAAAACTGCAGCTTAGTCTTATCATTAGCCTTAATAAGCATCTCTGCCAAGTCAGACGCAGTAGCAGACATCTTTGGCTCTGGTATAGCATCATCTTTCTTAAGAGATGGCAGTGGCGGTAGTTCGGGCACAGGTGGAGTCACAGGTGTAGGGATGGACTCCTCAGATACCTCTGCAGTATCTACAGGTGGCTCTATAGGTGGCTCTATAGGTGTCTCCTCTGTCTTAACCTTTCTAGGAGCTCTCTTTCTCTTTGGTGGCTCGGTGACATCAAGATGTGTAGCTCCTGCCTTGATGGTATCCATTAAGTGCTCAGGTATTGCCATTGGTTCAGAGATCACCCCGGCTAAGAGTGAGCCATTATCCACCTGTGGAGCGTCAAGGCATGGCACATCAGTAGGTGCAGGTATCTCAGCAGTAGGAGTGACAGATACAGGTATCTGTGACTCAGAGCTAGTCATCACCTCCTGATAGGTAGGCATATCATAAGATCTGTCATCCTCTGCATAAGCGTTGATGTTAAATGCTTTTTTAATTGCATTAACCATGGCTCTATTCTGTAACATCTGCATAGGCATAGTAGCCCATGGCTCAGTGCCTGTGGATGCCTCATCAAAGAATGTTGTGATAGCTATAGGATGAGATCTGTCTTTCCGGTACACTCTGCATATCATCCAGTCTGATACACGTCTCTTGACTGTGACTGTAGATGTCTTTCTGTATCCATTGTCATATGTTGATTTCTGGTAAGAAAGTTCTCTCTCTACAGGCTCTGGGAATTCATAATCAAAGCCATCAAACTGAGGATGTCGATTAGCTATTTCATTCCATCCCTCCACAGAGATAACTGTCACTACCTTGCCTTTGGACTCAAAGCCATAAATCTGCTTGAGCATAGGGTTGAGCTGTAATTTCTGACAGTTCAGCAGAAAGCTGAATACATCATAAGCTGTGACATTCTTTTTCTTGCCGTTCTCAGAAAGCATAGCCCATACCTGTGAAAAAAGCACAGGTGCCTCTATCTTGGCTCCAAGGGTGTTGATGACATCCTGAGTAGATGATACATACTCAGGAGGCATCTGATAATTGAATGCGGTATTTCCTGCCATATAATCTCCTAATATACCTTAAGGGTTCTCTTGCTATTTGGTTTCTTGATGGTGCACTTTTCTGCAAGTGCCTGGTATTTTTCTACAAGCTCAGCATCAGTCTTTTTCATGAGTTCAATGTCTACAGTAGCTCTTGATCCTGCTTTAAGTGTAGCAAGCTTATTGCCTGCATTATCGGTCAGCATATTAGCGGTCCCTATCTCTGCCACAAGCTTATCAGAGATCGTATCTTTCTGAGCCTTGATGTTTTTCTCCATCTCACAGATATGCTGATAGTCTGAGATGAGTCTGTATACCTTATCTCCAGACTCCACTACCTTGACATCATCTCCCTCCATGTAAGGCATCCAAAGATCTTGAGGTGCTGCTGTAGGCTCTACATCCTCAAGGATGTTCAGACACCAAAATCTAGTAGCTATGGACTCCATGATAGAGACATCAGCCTCAGAGTACTTGATACAATAGATACGATATTCAGAGCCTCCAATGAGCACAGCAAGATAGCACTCATGCAGACCTGTGATGTTCATATAGTGCTGACACTGGATGTAATATGTCGGAGGTATATCATGCAGATTGGTGACATACACCTTATCATGCTTGAATTCCTCATCAATGTACCAAGCAGCATCCTTAGAGAACTTAGATGCCATAAAGCTCTGTGCTGTCTTACATTCTAGGATGGCAGACCTGTGCTTTTTTCCGTCAGCATCAGTGGTCATGATAATTCTGTCCACGTTACCGACCAAGAAAGGCAATGTCTTATGCTTGAAGTGGGTAGAGCATACCTGTACAGGCATATCAGTCAGTCTACTGAATTCCTGAGCTACTACATCCTCAAGGACGTGACCAAAGTGAGTATACTTGTTACCTTTGAAAGGCTCGGCTCTCCCGGTCTTAGTCATCCAGAGCTGATGAGCGGTCTGATACTGATTTAATCCCATGACGGTACCAAGCTCAGATCCACCAATACCCATAGACCGTCTAGTGTGCCATGCCTCATCCTCTGAGTCAGTGGTATGAGCCTTAAGGATGGCGTCACAGTACTGCTGATGCTTGTCCTTGTAGTGATTAAAGATAATTTCATAGTCTTTTTGCATTGTTTTTCTCCCTAATGACAAGACCTAAAGTGCGATGGAGCTCAGTGTTAGCTTGTTCAAAGCTGTCATACACCTCTACCATCATGTGAGGTACAGAACCAAGAAAAATAGAGAGCTGATATCTGCTGTCAGATGTCTCCTTGATTGTCGCTGAAAAGCCATATTTCCTTGCTACTACTCTCATGCTAATGCTCCTAACATAAGTACCATAAGATACCACCATACAATGAACAGAGATGCACCTAGGATGTGCACCAAGATGTCTGCTACTAATTTCATGCTGTCTCCTTAACTCTGATAATTTCATTTACTACAACAAGATAATCCATGAGATAAGTGATAAAGTCAGCATCATAGTCAGGATGCTCAAGCTCTCTGGTGACTCTGTCTCTCTCATCGATCAGCTCATCTATATCCATCTCCCACAGGAGACTGTCATCAATATCCTGCATATTTACTCCTTGCAAGGTTTGAAAATCTAACCTGTCTAAAATCTTAACTTATGCTGATTGAACTATCAAATTATTTTTAAGTCAATGTTTGAAAATCAAACATCATTCACAGAATTGAAATAAAAAATTATCAATTTGAAAAAATAACCTGTAAGGTTGGATAATATAACTTATACTTTTAAGAAAGTTTAGGAGGGTAAAGGTATGATAATCAAAGTAAGAGACTATATCATGCTGATTAAGTTCTTGGATCAGAAAGGACATGACAGTGTCGAAAGGATAATAGTAAGACCTAAGTATCCTGCTTGTGATGTTATGTTAGGCATATGCATGGCTTTTGAGCATCGTGAGATGTATCCAGTAGCACCAAAAGGATATGAGTATCTGATGGATTTCTATGTCGTCAAGGATAGATGGGGGATGGGTGGTTTCTCAGAGCCTTTTTCAGAGATACACTTAGATGTACATCCGCAAAGACAGGATGCTTATCTGAGATTTCCCGATGAGTTCTTTAGGTATGCGATGGAAAATTCAAAGATTTTAGGAGAATAGAAATGACGATTGACGATATTGTTAAAGAACTGACCAAAGACAAGAGTATGTCTCTTAAGGACAAGTGCACTCTGAGAAAGAAAGTCATATCTGACCTTAAGGAGATATGTGATGTATCTGATACTGCTATCAGACGTTGGGACAGAGTAGATCATATCCCGGATGAGAGAATAGAGCAGATTAAGACACATTACAAGTTATAAGGGGGCTCTATGACTGAGCTAGAGTTCAAACAATGGATATTTGATCCAATGAGACTAGAGCTGTCTCCTCAGGCTCTCCTCCTGTTGCTTTATATCAAGATGCAGAACAGACAGAGATATGTCTTTTCTGCTGAGGGTATGACTAGAGCAATGAGGTTCAAGGATGTCAGGACCATGAGGAGGTATAAGTCTGAGTTATTGGATAAGGGGCTTATCCATCAGGAGAGATGTCAGTATGGTCTCCATATAACTATACCTGCTTTAGACTCAGATAGTACATTCCATGCACCATCTCAAAATTCAGATAGTACATTCCATGCATCATCTGAGAATTCAGATAGTACAAAGTATGTACCATCTGAGAATTCAGATAGTACAAAGTATGCACCATCTGAGAATTCAGATAGTACAAAGTATGCACCATCTGACAATAATGCACAGTCAGATAGTGCAAAGTTTGCACCATCTCAAAATTCAGATAGTACATTCTGTGCAGATCAGATAGTACATTCTGTGCAGTCAGATAGTACATTCCATGCACCTTCAGATAGTACATTCTGTGCACCCCTAAGTATTAATAATAAGGAAACAAATAAGGAAACAAAAAAGGGGGACACGTCAGAGAAAAAATTTACTGCAAGTCAGCAGAGTGACTTTTCTCCCTCTAGAGATTTTTTATCTCAAAAAAAGAAAGCAGCAAAGCACAGTGATCTGCCAGAGGTATCTGAGATGGATGAGGACAAGCAGAAAATGATATCTGACCTTATGACAAGGTTTGCACAATAGAGGTGATTAAGATGAGACATACACTTGATGAGATACTTAATACATTTCAAGATACTATGAACCTACATGAATGGCTCAAGGTATACACAGTAAGAGAGGCTATAGACTGTGATGGTTATTTGAGTAACTCATTAGCTTTACTATTCAGTGGCTGTAATGTCGATCAGATAAGAGGTGATAAGTATTATTCAGCATTTAAAGACTGGATTGTAGAGTCAGTTAATTGGGATGACTCACAGCTCAAGTGCTATATCATGATAGGAGAGTGTTAATGATAGTATTGAGACTGCCACTGCCTCCATCACTTAATCACTACTATGGAAAGACTAAGACAGGTGACTTATATCTGACTGCTGATGGCAGGAGATACCGGGATATAGTCAAGTGGACTGCAAAGGGGCAGTCTGTTGGAGAGACTAATGTGAGACTTGATGTAATTATGGCAATGCCAAATAAGTGCAGGAGAGATGTAGATAACTATCTCAAGTGTCTTTTTGACGCTCTCACTAAAGCTAAGGTGTATGCTGATGATAAGCAGGTATTTGATCTTCATGTTATCAAAATGCTTGATCCTGAGAAAAAAGGCTTTTTCATGGTGATGATTGATGAATACAAAGGGGGGTGGTAATGAGCTTGGATGAGTTCTTACTGATGTTGAGAGAGTGGGGTAAGTGGTCAAGAGGTGGCATACCTCAGTACAGGTGTCAGCTTAATAAGAGCTACAGAGCACAGCCGATGATAGAGCCTGATGTAGCTCAGTGGATAGACTCAAGGCTATGTTTAATCAAGAGACACCTAGATACACAAAGCTTTGAGCTTTACTATGTGGGTGGATGGTCTGTCTCTGCTATAGCTGTACAGCTCAAGAGATACAGCAGAGCTATAGACAGTGAGATCACGGCTGTAGAGAGGATTTTATATGTCGATTATATGGAAAGGGTCAAAGATGAGTAATGATGAGAGACTGTATGCTGAGATAAGACGGCTCAATCACCTGCTTGCTGAGTCAAGAGATGAGACATCTGCTGCCATTCAGAGAGCTGAGGACATCCAGAGAGACAAGGATGCAGAGATAAGCTCTCTGTTGGATAAGCTTGAGGATGCCAAGTTGAGAGTGACACAGCTTGAGAATACTACCAGTAAGAGGATGTTTGATAGTGCTATGGAAAAGCTGAACAATGTGACATCCAAGCTGATAGATGCAGAGTCAGAGCTGAGAGAGTTAAGAGTCAAGGTATCAGATATGCAGAAATTCATAGACACTCTGCCAGATGGTCTGAGAGGTGCTTGGAGTCTGTATCTGATGATGAAAAAGGATAAGGAGAGAGATGATGAATAGGTTAAAGATACGATCAATGAACGATAATCAAAAGCTTGCTCTCAGACTTAAGTATCTTAATATCTTGGCTGATATCTATATTAGTTTATATGAATTTCAAGGGTTTGATGCTTGCCATGAGACTAAGTTATTAATTAAAAAATTGAGAAGTGTAAGCAAGAAAATGCATAGGCTATATCAGGAAATGGAGCTTATAGAGTATGGTAACAAGTCATTCTATCAGATGAGTGATGGTGAATTAGAGTATAAGTTTGGGATTGTGTCAGATGAGTCTTGCTTTATCGAGTCATTAGACTTTAACAGGAGACAAAAGGAGAAAGGTGATGATTAACTGTGTTGATTTTACTGACAGAAAAAAGCTGATGATGTTTTTCTTATCAGTCTATGAGAGTGGAGTAGCCATGTCATTGAATGACAATGCCAATGATGAGTACTTTCAGTTAGGGGTATCCAATGGCATTGAATTATACATGAGTTTGCTTAAGGATCATTCTTTATTTCAGATAAAGACTGAGTTGGAAAATGAATTATCAGACAAGAGAGCTGAGCTATATGAGATAAGTGAGAACAGCGAGAAGTATCAAGGTTGCAGGAGATATTATCTGACTCTTGAGGGAAAGATATCATTCTTAACTTGGTTGCTCGGTGATGGCAGTTGGGATGGAGGTGAGCTGTAATGAACATTATAGATGGTACTATGGTTGTCTTGGCGATATGTGTTTCTATCTTAGCAGTTATTGGTACATTGGTGGTTATCTCTATTGTCTTAAAAGAGATGCATGAGTATGTATCAGACTTTATGAGAGATTACCAGGCAAAGAAAAGAGCATGGATGCTTGATAACTTTCAGTATAAGTCTTTGGATGAGGCTATCAGAGTATGCTCCGACAAGTGCAGTAATAATAATCTTGATTTTGAGGAGAGAGAAAGCTACAGACAGCTTAAGTCATGGTTAATTGAGTTAAAGAATAGGAGTGATAAGGCATGAGCAAGAAAAAGCTGATAGACCACATCAAGAAGACCAATAGGGAACTAGCTTGCTATGAATGGCATGCAGATATGATTTCAGAGAACATGTCAAAACCAAGAGCTGATGACCATAAGAGGAGAACTACAGCTCCTACAAGAAATTACCTGAGCGGTCTGCTGTCTGCCTATGAATTAATTTACGGCAAAGACAAGGAACTACAAGATCTTAGGGAATATTTGCTCCAAAGAAGAGTTAGAGTGTATAAATTCTTGACAGCAGCAAGAAGATTGTATTGGGAAAGAAAAAATAAGGAGAAAAAGGATGATATTGGGTGAGCATACAGTCAGAAATGTCATGTTCAATGATGATGTACCAAGAGTGCTGATGTGTCACAGAGTAACTGTCAGAGAGGATGGTCAAGTACTCTATACAGGCTCTATTGATGACATGCCTGAGGAGTACATGAGCAGATACATTGAGAGGATAGAGTGGGTAAACAGTGGGAGACCTTTTAAACCGTTTGATTACATAATTGATTTAGAGGAGAGTGATGATGAGTAAGACATTATCTGAGAGGTTTCAGGAGATAGTAAATCTTAAGCTCGATTGTGGGAAAGTTACTGCTGTCAAGGTATACCGGGTTCAAGATGACTGCTTGGGTGATGATAAGGTCATGAGTGCAGTTGCAGCAAGAAAGAGGGATTTGTATGAATTGGTCTCTCTAATAATGACTGTAGACCCCTATCCTAAGTATCGTAAGTACAAGAATTATCATGTGGTTGCTGAATGTCATGATGGTGATGATTATAAGGTGTGGATTGCTAAAAATAGTTAAGGAGTCATGTGATGAGTCAAGATAGCTACAGGAGTGCGTATGCCGAGTTTAGGAGTGCGTATGCCAAGTTTTGTCGTAAGAATAATGAACACAGAAAGGAGCTCATCAAGAAAATTAAAAGAGCTGACCTTGTTAGCAAGGTTGTTACATACCTGTATGGTAATACAACCAGAGCGAATGCATACCGGGATGGTCTAATGGATGCTTTCAGCATCATGTATGGAGATGATGAGACAAAACTATTATGGGAGTATTTAAAATATAGGAGCACAAGGGTAAAAAAATATATTGAATACAAGCGTAGAGCATTATGGAGGTGAATGTTAATGAGTGATGATGATAGAGATAATCTCAAGATAGCATTGGTGGTGATGCCTATAGTCCTATCAGTTGTATCTCTGGTGATACTGCTGCTTAATCTAGGTGATGAGTCTAAGCAGGCTGTTAAGGATGGAAAGTGCTATATCAGAGTGGCGGTACCGTGTGGAGATGATGACATATGCAGATACTCTGCCACAGTAGACTGTGAGTCTCTTGATAAATTGGTTAAGGAGAGCAAGGATGACGGAAAAGGAAAGACTAAGGAAACTAATTAAACGTGAGTGCACAATATTAGCTCAGCATCAGGCTGTATGCATGGTTAATCATATCAGCTTAACATCCTTAGAACCTAACAGGCAGTATATTTTGGGGATGATAAAAGCATATGAGCTCATATATGGGACTGAGGATGCTAGACAGTTTGATTTTTATCTCTGGAAAAGGAGATATAGAGCTTTAAGACTGTATCTGTATTGGATGAGATGGAGTGGAGATTATAGAGAATGAACAAGCTCAAGATAAGAAAGATGGACAGTAAGACTAAGCACAATCTCTTAGGTTCATACTGCAGTGCTATTGGTCTTTTTAATGCTAATGGTCTCAGTTATGGTGTGGCTGAGACTATCAGATGTGTTAAAGAGTTAAGCTCTTTACTCACCAGAGCACAGAGAGTCAGAGAGGAGCTGACTGATGATGATATCACTGTTATTGGTGAGGGATGGATGACTAGATTTGATGGTATTTTATCTACAGGTAGATTACTGAGAGCTAAGGCATTGTATGTACAGAGTCATCCGGGAGAGTATACAGGCTTTGCATATTATCCTAGCTTAAAGGATTTCAAGGCTATGCTTAAGTTCAGCGGTAAAAACTATGATGACTGGGTGCAGGAGGTTAATAATGGAATTTTATTCAAATGATGTAAATCACCTGATAGACAGAGTGCTTGCTTGTATGCAGGTTCATGGAGAAGATAGATGGGATAAAGACTTTGTTGCAGGAGTAGCCTGTGTATGCTCCATGGTTGTGAGTAAGATTAAGTTTGAGACCTTGAGAAAGTTGGGTAATGAGCTTAATACTATGTTCATTGAGGTTCAGACTACTGCAGGTGGTGGCACTCTCTCATACAGGAGAGGTGTGAGCACAGCATGTGCTTATTTCTTGGAGATTAAGGAGGGGATTAGATGAAATTAACTCAGATTAGAGATGCGGTGACTAAGGAACTGTCTGACTATGTAGGTGACTTTGTATTCTATCTCTATCAGCATGGTTCACTGATATTTAAGATCAAGGGGTTTAAGCAGTACAAGGGTACTTGTGATGATAGATTTTATGATGAATTAGACAGGAGCTTAGGCATGATGGCTCTTAATCATCTCAAGTATGGTGCTTGTATTGTTGACTTTGGGTTCAGAATTGAGGGCACTATCACTTATGAGACAAGATATGACTATATCCCTGCTAAGGATGGTGGTGATGCTTAAGCTCGGTAGTCTGAGAGGGGTAGGTGTATGAGTGAGATGAGTGAGATGATTGATGATATTCACAAGGTTGTCATGGTCCAAGTCAGGAGACGGTTAGATATCAAGGGAAAAATGCTGCTTGATAAGTTTATTTTAGCTGATGCAAAAAGCATGTTTCTTGAGCAAAGAATTTGGATGATACAGGATGCTCTATCCTCAGGAGACACTCTAAGTGCTATCAAGTTATGCCTTTCAGCAGATGAAGATTGTCAAGACTTCATGAAAATGAGAGAGGATAGCCTCAAAAAGGATCATGAGGATGTTCAGAAAGATGACCAAGAGGATGACAGTAATGACTAGAGGATATGTGACACCGGGTGAAGCAGGGCTCATAGTTTTTCTTGTTCTCACGGCAGTATTTATCATTGCTCTTTTGATTGGTGCTGGTAAGAATGCAGATGATCAGTACATAGACAACATGGTCAGGGAGTCTGACATGTGTGTTATCAGAGTGACAGCTCCATGTGGAGATGACATCTGTAGATACAAAGCAAGTGTGCCATGTGCGGATCTGGATGCATTGATTAAGACATCCAAGGGAGAATGAGAATGCCTAAATTTATTACATGTCGTGAGTTTTTGGGAAAGAAACAGAAACAAAAGAGATATCAGAATTGTCTTGTCAGAATATCCGATCGTGATGATTATGAACACATGACTTTTAGATTAAGAGAAGACACAAATTTTGATAATTTCAATAATGTTTTTGATCAAGAACTTTTAGACTCTGGTGTCTCTGAATATTTTATCTTTACCGATGAAAACGGGATCACAATATGCCTTAATGGTGATATTGAGTTGTAAATTGGTTAACCGACATAAGGAGCTACTGATGAAGTTAAGTGAATTCTTAAGGGATCATTATGATCACTATGTTTATCTGCATAAGGATGACGGTACCGTCATCACTGATGTAATGGTCAAGTTTGTGCCTTACTGGGTGTTAATGATGTATGGTGAGTGTGAGGTACAAGCTGTCTGCAAGAGTCATCATAAGGATGGTGCTTATCAGATCTATGATGTGAGTGTGACTGTTGACAGTGGCAGTCTTTCTGAGGTCAAGAACCTTAAGCAGATACTTGAGCATTTATGCCATGAGTATGGTGATGAGCAGAGCAGAGTGGTGTACATCCGTGACAGGTATGGCAACATGTATGCAGAGATTGTATTGTGGGACACTCTCTCCAAGACCGAGATTAATAATTCCTTTGGTGGTGATGACTGGGATTATCTCCTGACTAGGAGAGTGATTGCCTACAGTGTTGGTGACAGTGAGATTAACATCTCTGTGCATATGAGTGGTGATGCCTAAAATAAAAAAAGAGAGCCTGTGGCATGGCTCTCTTTAATCGTCAGCATTAGCATTTCATAATAAGTGTCTGTATCCTACTCTAATCTATTCAGATAGTCAATTATCTGGGCTACAGTATACAGGTCTTTATGCTCTCTCTGTATATAATCTAACAGTCTGAGCTCGGATAATCTATTCAGAGGTCTGGTCATAGTGTACTCTATAGTCTTGTAGTAGCTGAGCTTAAGACAGAGTATATCAGCCATCTCTTGCTGAGAGAGACCAAGATACTCTCTCACTTTCTTTACATCCGCTCCTATCATAGTGCCTCCTGAATATCATCACAGTATTTCCATCCTTTGAACCACTCTATAGAGAGAGTGCCAAGGAGCTTGAGTATTTTGGCTCTGGTGATACGGCTGCTTAATACCTCATCAGTGACTACTGTATGTCCATCATTGTCAATGTACTTTGTATCATGGCAGTACTTGAGAACATGGTCATTATTGTCAATAAAAAATCCATAGTTCACTATCTTGCCATCATCAGTGATGCCATGCATTGTGTACTGCCTGCCGTTATCCAGTGCAGTCTCTATCTCCTGATAGATATCTGCATATCTGAGAGTATGTACTAAGAACATGAGATCCTCAGAGGTGTAGCCTAGATGAGCATAGCAGTGGTCCATGATACACTCCTCAAGGGTATTATCTCTGTCCCATGGTTCAGAGCCAGTCTTGAAAAAGAGGTCATAGAAAGATTGCTTATAATCCTCATCGTTATCAAAGAGATCATGCATGACAGCCTCCTGCTTATCCTCATGATAGATATCAGTGATAGTCTCCATGAGTTCAGACATGGTATTGACCTCATACATAGTCCATCCAGTCTCATACTCTGCAATGATGATGGTATTACCCCGGTCAAGATGTGACTTGATAGCATTGTATAGATTAAGCATAGTTAAGCTCCTTAATGGTTATGAGGTCAGTCATGCTGACCTCTGTTGGTTTGATGGGATTAGTCTTTCCAAGAGTCAAGACGTCTCTTGATGTTTGCTATAGAGTCAGTGTAGTCTCCACTCCACTCCTTTTGAGGATAGTCAATAGTCAGAGTCATGGTGATATCCATGTCCTCATCCTCAAGAGTGTCAAGGTACCAGATAGCATCTCTGATTGATAACCAAGTTTCAGTGCCATGGTCAAAGCTGATGGAGTAGTCATATGAGTCAAGGTCGTTTACTCGGTCAATGTTGATTGAGTTGTCGTCAAAGACGCTGTCATAGTCATCAGTGAGTCTGACGTATGTTACGTCTCTCATCAGTGTGCCATCTTTGGTGAGATATACACTGTAGTCAAATTGAGACAGTCTGTGAAAACTATTTACAGCATCATCATGGAGGTATTCATACATGGATGTGTATGAGCCTCCTTGCTGTGTCAGACATGCTGCATACTGCAGAATTTCAGCGTCAGCATTTTGCCAAACATTGCCACAGTCGGCATCAAAGACAGGGGAGTCAATGTCAAATTGACCAGAGATGGACTCAATGATGAATACAGAGACATTGTCTCTATTATCTCTGCAGAATTCTCTCACATCAGCAGGTACTGACTCATCATTGGAAAGATCGATCATGACATCATTCATATCTGCATCATCATGAGAGAGAATGCCATCAAGGTCATCAGCAGTGATAGAGTGTATCCACTGATCAAAAGGGATTGAGGCATAGCCTAAGCATCTAAGCAAGTCATAGTACATGTTCTTATCGTATTTCATAATATATCTCCTGTGTTGGTAGAGAGCCTCCCGGCTCTCCTTGGTGGTTATCTTAGTATTTGTATTCTCTAGTTAATCTTAATGCTTTCTTGGTGGCATCGATCCGGTAGGTGTTAATCCAAAGGATCTCATTATGTCTCTCATCTTTCCACTTGATGACATTGATGCTGATAGAGGTCATTGTGTATCCACCTCTGTCACCATAGATGGTCATGTCACAGCTTTCAGCTCCATCAAATTGAGCAAGCTCCTGAGCTAAGTTGTACAGCTTGGTTTCAAGCTCGCCAATGGATACGTGACCAAAGAGCTCTTTACATTCACCTGCTACTCTTTCAATTTCTCTGATAGTTCTGGTCTTGTTAGGGTAGTCTCTAACCAGAGCCTTGCAGTCAATGAGCTTGACAAAATCATGCTTATCCATTGAGTTAGGGAGAGCCATGTACATTGGTTCAAGAACTTTCTCATAAGTCTCTACAGTAACATCATCCTCGGTCAGGTCGCTGATGATTAAGAATTCGTTATACATCATAGTTAAGTACCTCAATAATTTGTAATGCTTTCAAGGTTTAAATCCCTTGCTCTATGGTTATTATTATAATGAAACATATTACATAAAAACCTGATGTAAATCACAAATAATATAAAATGTTTGAAAATCAAACATACAAGGTTAAAAAGGTGATTTTTTGAAAATGCGACATAAATCACTCAAAAAATGCTTTTTTTAGCCAAATAAACTGTGCTAAGATATATACAATGTTACGTAAGTTATTGAATGTAACAGAGGTTTGGTTGTAAATACTTTCCTTAACTCAGTGGTTGGTGGTGGGATGGTCTTTATTACCAAACTGTTTTCCAAGTAAAATAAACAGATAAAAAGCCTCACGGATGCTCCAGTGGGGCTTTTTTATTGTGCAGGTGAAACATGGATAAGATATGGGCTTGGCTCTCAGAGAATGTGGCTGTAGTTGTCGGTGGGGGCTTTGCTTTTCTCATTAGCATGATTTCTCATAGAGAGGGCAAGTTTATGGATAGGGTCAGCTCATCACTACTGTGCTCATTATTCAGCACAGGTCTGTACTATGGCATAGTGTCTTTTTTTCCGTCAGTACCTAGTGTGGCTGCAGTTGCCATAGGTTCCTTTGTGGGGTTTTATGGTGTTGATGAGTGCAAGAGACTCATACTGGATAAGATTAAGCTTGCTGTAGGTAAAAGCTCCAAGGAGAAAGATAATGAGAATGACTCTGAGTGATATAGGCAGAGAGCTGATCATTAAGCGTGAGGCATTGAGACTCAAGTCTTATCTTGACAGTGCAGGTGTTTGGACTATTGGCATAGGTCATACTCTGGGTGTGAGAGAGAACATGAGCATCACAAAGGAGCAGGCATATGAACTTTTCAAGCAGGATATAGAGCCTGTTGAGGATTATCTAAACTATGTCAATGCCAATATTAAGCGGAAATTCAAGCAACATGAGTTTGATGCCCTTGTAAGCTTTATCCATCAAATTGGATTAACATATTTTGCCAAGAGTACCTGCCTGAGAAAAATCAGAGAGGGATGTACTCCTGAGGAGATTGCTAAGGAGTTTCCAAGATGGTGTTACATCACTGACAGAAAGACAGGAAAAAAGGTTATCTGTGATGCTGTCAAGAGTAGGCACATAGATGAGAAAGTACAGTACTTAACAGGTTACTGATATGATAGATGACTGGACGTATGCTGCTATTAAGATACTCATCAAGAGCTTTATAGCTGTGCTCTTAGCTTTCTTGGTTTATTACCTAGGGTACCGTGAGGGTTCACAGGTGACAGGCAGTAAGTATGATAAGATGCTGATAGATATGGATCTCAAGAGCCAAGAGAGATACAGAGCATTATTGGACAGTCAGAACACTGAAATAGTGACATACCTAGACAGGATAGCAGAGCTTAATGCTCAGCATGATGCAGATGTGGAGGCACTAGCAGATGCACATTTCAAGGATAGCATTATCATCAATGCTGATGCTGATGACTGTAAGTGTGACAGGGTGTCAGTCTACAAGGGTGATACATCAGGAGTGCATCAGACCTCCAATAGATCCGATCTTGTATGTTATACCAAGTCAGAGCTACAGCGAAAGATTGCAGAGAGTATGGCTATCACAAGAGATGCAGATGAGCTTAGAGAAAGATACAAGGCATTAGTCAAGATATGTGCACAAGAATAAGACTCTATGAGGTGCTGAGATTATTCAGACATGAGAGAAAGATTAACCTGCATGTGGTACTGCCAAGAGGTGAGTATGTCATCACTAAGACAGTGATAGATATGCTTAAGGAACATGCCACAGCAAGAAAGCATGATGTACTCTGGAAAGTCAGTCTGTATAACAGATATGTGACACTTGTAGATAATAACCTAGACTGCCTAGAGGTATGGTTGGTCAAGGATAAAGAATAATGGGAGTATACACAAGTGGTAGATGGTGCAGGGTTGATCGCCTGCATGATGTATAGGTTCGAGTCCTATTGCTCCCGCCAATTAAGAGGACTTGATTTTTACAATCAAGGCATTAGATGTTTGACGGTACCATCGCTAAAAATAACCGTACCATATACAGTGAATAATGGAGCGTAAAGTTATGGATGACCTAGTGCACAGGCTGTCCCATAAGTCACAAGTCCGAATGCTGTTTTTCATGTTTTTCAGTTTGCGGTAAGTGACTCGCTCCGCCAGATGATAGAGACAGTCTCACGGCTGATGGTGGTTAAGGTCGCATATGGTGACTGTCTCTGTCTGCCTAGGCTTAAGCCTAGACTAGATTGGATATTAATTACCACAATGAGGATAGATAGATGGCTACTACAATTAACACTTATATCAGCAGGGTCAAGCTGATTACTGCTGCTACTCTGGATGCTCTTGAGGATGCGGTTAATGGCTACATCACTGGTGATGATGCAGGTCTTGAGTCCGGTGAGTATGTGCTCAGTATCGATATTGATTTCACCACAGTCAGAGATGTACCTACTCCTGTGTCTCAGTATATTGCTACTCTTAGCATTGCAGGATCTACCACTACTAACTAATGTAGGCAGGTGCTATGCAGATCGTCATTATCGAGAAAAGGCGGTCTGCAGTTTTCTCTTGAGTATTGAGGTGTGACTATGACAGATGATGAGATAGACAAAGGTCTAGACAATGCTCTGTATCAGTTAGCTATTGGTGTCACTGTTGATGAGCTTGGCAAAGATAAAGACGGAAAGTCTAAGATATTCAAGAGAAAGCTTGCTCCTAACCTTGAGGCTATCAAGTACCTCAAAGAACAGAGAAAAAAGAACCAAGGCTCTCAGAAGTATGAGCCTAGTATCATTCCTATGCAGAAAGGATTAGATAATGACTGTTAGAGCTAAGAGACCATGTGCTCATCCGGGATGCAGAGAGTATGCTACTCATGGATACTACTGTGAAAAGCATTGGCAAGAGACTCAGGAAAAGATAAAAGCAAAGAGAAAGGAATTCACCAAGAGAGCATGCAAGGAGAGACCTACATCTAATGAGAGAGGATATACATACAGATGGACTCTGACCTCAAAGATGTATCTCAAGTTGCATCCTATCTGTGTCAAGTGTGGTGCTCCTGCCACTGAGGTAGATCATATTATTCCTCACAAGGGAGATCCTAAGCTGATGTGGGATGAAAAAAACTTTCAGGCACTCTGTCATAGATGCCACAGCAAGAAAACCTATGCAGAAGTGTCGGAGGCAATGAAAAAGAAAAAGGTGATAGACATCCCCGGCATGAATATCTATCACATTAACTGATATCAATTAATATGATAATATTTAACATTAAATAATATCAAAAAAGTTGATAAAATTTAAACAAGACATGATAAAGGGGTAGGGGGGAGTT
>JBGVBD010000201.1:0-1706 GCA_045225255.1 Prevotella sp.
ATGATGTAAGGGTCAAAACCCTTAGGCGTGAAACGCCTTTTTTCTAAAAACCTTGAAAACTGAATATAGATCACGTATAGATTCGCATTTAGACATGTAAACAGATGTTTTTCCGCCTGTGTGGTTAGTATATTCCCTGCCTTAACTCAGGCAAGCAGCGGATTTTGGCCATAGTGACCCGTCCCCTGCCGAAACCGGAGGAGCTTTCTGAAGTTCAGTGCTGCTATCTTGCTTCCGAAGAAGTGCTTACAGGGGATCTTTCCACGGACAGGCATGTGGTTAACATTGTAGATATTCTTCAATGCTGAAGGAACTGTTTCCACGCCATTCCTGATCCTGGCAAGGAGCTTAAACTGTTCGGTATTCATTCTGGCCTGCGTGAGTGCACGGTTCACCATCTTTCGGGAGACAGTAAGCTTGCTGACCTTTTTAAAGATCTTCGGCTTGCAGTGCATTGCAAACGGGCAGTTTGCACATTTGTCCCGTTCAAATGAAATGTTGATGATCCCGGTCGCCTTGTTGTACCAGTTTGATCTCGGTGCATTGCCTGCGGGACAGTGGAGCACTCTGGTGCCGTCCTCGTTCAGCTCGAACGCTCCCATTACAGGATCTACATCTCTGCCGGTCAGATCCGTTGTTACCAGGTCGATGTTGTTTTTGGCGGCAAGTTCAGTGTTTTCTTCACCGCTGTATGCTCCATCCGCTGAAATGATGGTCTTCTCTTCCTGGGGGCCGATCTTTTCAACGTGTTCCTGGAAAAATTCACTGTCACTCTTGTTGTTTGAATCAAGCTGGTAGTCTGTGACAACAGAACCGTTTTTCCCGACAGATTCCTCAACATTTGCTGCATAGCCGCGATGCTCTTTCCCTGCCTTCTTCCGATATGTTGCATCGGGATCAGACGGATTCTGCAGGATCGAGGAATTCATTCCGCCATCTTCTTTTGTGCGGAGACGTCTTTTCCCATCTTCCACAATCGTCTGCTCGCTCAGGCAGCGGACAAAAAGCTGATATTCAGTGATCTCTTCGAAGTCATTACCGCATTTTTCCAGAAGAAGGTCCGCATCCTTGAGAAGGACCCCGATCCTTTTGTCGGCGTCAGTACTGCGGCTGTGGTAGATGACTCGGTTGAAATCATTGGGATCATAATAATGTTCCATATGACCGATCATGTCATCGTGCCCGTTCTTATGAAGATAACGGATCAGTTTGGAAATACAGGTATAGATGAGTTCCATACGGCTCAGTTTCCTGATGTTGGCCTCCACCATAAGGGAATCCATCCGGCGGATCCGCTTGTCGATACCCATCATCCGTGCAGTCGCTTCGGCAAGGCCGGTCACACAATCATGATACAGATCAACTCCATGGGTCTTTTCGTAGTCATAGCATCTGCGGCGGAACCGGGAAAGGCTCTTGTCACTGAGCGGCTGTTCGTCAAAGCTTGTGGTATGGAGTGCCAGCTGAAAGCGGGGATCAAGCATCAGGTTGTCGACCATTTCGTCATCCGAGTAATCAAACAGCATTTTGATGATCTCAGCTCCAACGATCACATTGATCGGAGTATTCGGTCTGGAATTCTTATCTGAATACAGGACCGAGAAACGTTCCTCGTCAATATAAGGAAAGACGTCCTCTGAAAATACCTTTGCCCAGCTTCTTTCGAGTGCTTTTTTCTCGCGCTCTGTGAGGTTGTATGTGGTATC
>JBGVBD010000202.1:0-37182 GCA_045225255.1 Prevotella sp.
TCACGGTCGCAGACACTCCACGCCGCCCCGTGGCATCACTATTGTCAGGATGAACGACGGGCAGGTGGTAAAGACCTGTCAGGCGAGGGAAAGGTAAGTTTTTCCTGTTATTATTTTGGTAGATTGTATGATAATATTTATCTTTGCACAGGAAACCAATAATAATATATTATGAAACATCGTATTCTATTATCTGTGTTCATGGTACTGCCATTGATGGCTTGTGCACAAGAAGATGTCGAAATCGACGGTATATACTATCGTTTGTTCTCTGAGACAAAAGAGGCAACCGTCATGGAAGAGCCGGGTTACGATGAAATCCTTTATGCAAGGAGTATGGAAGAATCTGTACAAGACCATAGAGCCCAAGCAAGATCTTATTCGGGGGATATGGTTATCCCGGAGACTGTAACATACGAAAGTGTAAGTTACAAGGTAACTTCTATTGGCGGCTTTGCTTTCCGTGAGTGCAGAGGCTTGACTTCCGTGACGATTCCCAATAGTGTGACATGTATTGAAACTGATGCGTTCATGTATTGCCGTGGATTGACCACCATCACCATCCCCCAAAATGTGACATCTATTGAGTGTTATGCATTCAGGAACTCTGGCTTGACTTCCGTAACGATTCCTGACGGCGTGACATCGTTGGAAGATGGAGTGTTCGGTGGATGCAGTAGTCTGACCTCCATAACGATTCCCAATAGTGTGACATCATTAGGGGAAGGTGCTCTCGCCGGTTGCAGTAGTCTGACCTCTGTAACGATTCCCAATAGTGTGACTTCTCTCGGTTATGGATGTTTTCAGAATTCTGGTCTGACTTCCATAACGATTCCCAATAGTGTGACAAGCATCGGCGGGCATGCATTTCGTAATTGCAGTAACTTAACTTCCATCAACATTCCCAATAGTGTGACGAGTATTGGTTCTCAGGCGTTCGGTGGTTGTAGTAGCTTGGTTGCTGTTACGATTCCTGACGGTGTGACTACGATTGGCGAATGGTTTTTCGACCACTGCGGCAGTTTAACCTCTGTCACTCTCGGCAGTGGTGTCAGCAGTCTTGACGAGAGAATCTTCTGTTATGACACAAACCTGACAGATATATATTGTTATGCAACAGAGGTGCCTGCTACAAAGAATTACACCTTTACTGATTTCAACATCAACAATGTCGTATTACATGTTCCTGCGGCATCCGTTGATGCCTACAAGGCTGCAGCAGGATGGAATGAATTCAAGGAAATAGTTGCATTGTCAGCAAACGACCCCAATCCGACAGGAATACAAGAGACAGGAAACGGAAAGACTGAGGGATTGAAGTATTATGACCTGAACGGCAATCAGTCGCTGCAACTTCGCAAGGGACTGAATATCGTTCGCAAGGGTAATGGTCGGACTAAAAAGGTAATCGTGAAATAATCATCTCGAAGTCAGAGCCTGACTTCGAGATGTAAAGGTAGATTGTCTGACGAACCGCCAGCCTGTATGATGAGGCTGCCTGGTTCCAGCATCCATGCCTGAGCAGACTCGTCCCAGTGACAGAGGTCGTTACGGCGTATAGGAATGGTGATTTCCTTACATTCACCAGCCTTCAGGGCTACTCGCTTAAAGCCTTTGAGTTCCTTTACAGGACGCTCGATGTTAGACAGAGGACGAGAGACGTAGACTTGCGACACTTCCTCAGCGTCAATAGAGGAAGTGTTGGTGAGTATAAACTTTACATCCAAACCTTCTGCCGTGGACGTCACCTTGATATCACTATATTGGAAATCAGCATAGGAAAGACCAAAGCCGAAAGGATAGGCTACGGAAACGTCCTTGCAGTCATACCATCTGTAACCCACCATATCTTCTTCTGCATAGTTGGCAACAAGTTGTTGACGACGGTCGTTGCTTTGATTATTGACGATTCCTACAAAGATGTCACCTTGATGATTGTTTTGAACGTGCTGCGGATAACTACCCGTAGCGTATGCAGGTACGTCATTGAGTTGCAGGGGCCATGTCATAGGCAGCTTACCCGACGGAGAGATCTTACCAGTGAGCACCTCAGCCAACGCCTGTCCGCCCATGGAGCCGTTAAACCACGATGCCACCAAGGCACCCGATACTTCTTTGACAACGGACACGTCCACAGGTCCGCCAGATACGATCACCGTCACGAGCCGTTTGTTTGCCTTTGCCAACGCTTCAGCCACTTCGTCCTGTCCAGAGGGCAGCGTGATACTCTTGCGGTCGGAGCCTTCCGTCTCTACCTCCCGGTTGTCACCTGCAAAGAAGATGACGAGGTCGGCCTTCTTCGCTGCCTTCACTGCCTCTGCCAGCAGTTGGGGGTCAGCCTGCTGCTGGGGACTCTTCCGTTCGTTGCGAGCCTGTCGGTCGAAACTCTTATAGCCCTGTACGTAGGTTATCTTCACTTGGTTGCCGAGCATCTCCTGCAAACCCTCCAGCGGCGTAATCTCCTGACGTGTCTTCACACCTGCTCCGACACCACCCAACGCCAATTTGGTAACGGCATTCTCGCCAATGACAGCGATATTCTTGATACGCTGGGGGGCGATGGGTAGCAGTTGTTCGTTCTTCAGCAATACGATGGAGCGACGTGCCACTTCCAGTGCGACCTTCATCTCCTCGGGATTACCCACAGGAACGCTGTTGGCTTTCTCTTGGGCGACAGGCTTGACGGTCAGCCTGACCCTGAGAATCTCCCTCACGCGCTGGTTGATAACCTCCTCGCTGACCTTGCCAGCCTGGACGGAATCAAGGAGTGCCTTTCCCATAAAACGGCTACCAGGCATCTCTACGTTCATGCCTGCCGTGACGGCATCAACGGTAGAGTGGACACCTCCCCAGTCGCTGATCACCATACCAGGGAAGCCCCATTGTTGACGTAGGATGGTATTCAGCAGTTGTTCGTTCTCAGAACACCATCTGCCGTTCACCTTATTATAAGCCGCCATCACGCCCCAGGCATCCGCCTCGCGTACTGCCATCTCGAAAGGACGCAGGTATATCTCATGCATGGCACGGTCGGAGATGCGTACATCCACAAAGCCACGGTAGTCCTCCTGGTTGTTGAGGGCATAGTGTTTCAGGCATACTGCCGTGCCGTCGTCCTGCGAGCCTTTGGTGTACGCCACAGACAGCATACCACTCAGCAGCGGATCCTCGCTCAGATACTCATACGTACGTCCGCCGGTAGGTATGCGTTGTATGTTGATGGCAGGTCCCAGAATCATATCTTTTCCGCGCAAACGAGCCTCACGACTCATACCGCGTCCATAGGCGTAAGCCCATTCGATACTCCATGTTGCAGCCAATGCCGAGCCAGTAGGGAAGAAGGTCGCCGAGTCTGTTGTCAGATGAGCCGAGTTCCATGAGTGGGGTTCCATCTCTTCACGGATGCCGAAAGGTCCGTCGGCATATTCGATGTCAGCAATACCCAGTCGCTCAATACCTGCCGACGAGAACATATTCTTGCCGTGAAGCATCGCCACTTTCTCTTCCAACGTCATGCCCTTGATGATATTCTCAATCTGTGACTCGTTATCAAGTAGGCGTGTAGGGTATTTCTGTGCCTGTGTTACTGTTGCTATACTCAAGGCAATTATCGCGAAAAACGTTCTGAATCCTGTCATATTCCTAAAAGTTTAAAGATTTAATATCCTAATCCGATGTAACTGTGTGCAGGTAGTTGCACGTCGAAGACGGTTTGTCCGTCGTCATAACCGATGAAGCGATTGCGGAAGAACATACCCTGTGGCTGTGTCTTCTCGGCAGGTTTCAGTTGTTCATCCGTCAGAAGATTCCGCAGCGAGTTGACTTTGGCATTCACTACCACACGCAGACTGACAGGATTGTCGTTGAAGTTCTCTACGACTAAGGTCTTGTTGTCATAAGGGAACAATGCCACTTTTGACGGTCCTTCGATATAGGCACTCACATCTTTGCTCATCGCCTTGCGAATGATGTTGAGGGCTGGGGCAGGGTAATCGTAGAGATTGCCGAAGTCGTCAGGAATTGTCAGTACGAAGAGGATACCTTTGGAATAAGTATCACGTAACAGGATAGGATAGCCCGATACACCTCCGTTAAGCGGTCTGCCGGCACTGATCACCTCCCATGCGTCGTTGGTGAAATATTTCACCTGTGGGATGATGAACTCACGTTCTGACTTACCTGCCCATCCGAAGTCGTTGACGATGGCCTTCAAATCACCACAATAGAGTTCGCAAACATCCGCCAACTGGTCTTTGATAGCCTTCAGTAATCCTGTGGTGATGATGACATCCCCGCCGTTTTTCAGTTGTTGCTTGATCTTCTCCACGATCTTTGGATCTTTGGCAGCTTGTTGAGTCAATAGGATTTGTTGCTTTCCGTTGACCCATTGGGGATGCATGTCCATTGGCAGACCAATCATTCCGAGATAGTTCTGTAGGAAGTCCTCACCCGAAGAGTGATAAGGTTTGTAAGATACCAGTCCAACAGGCTTTCCCAAGAACCCTATCAGTTTGTCGGTCTCATGAAGTGTCACGTTGGCAAAGCGTGCCATCGTGGTAGGGGTGATGGTCTTTCCGTTTTTGGTGAAGGGAGCCACCATCTCATCATAGCGGAAACTATTGCCACCTGCCGACTGCCATGCAGCTCGCATATTGGGTGTAATCTTCACCTCGTATAACTGCATATAGTTCCAGAGGATAATCTCGGGTGTCTTCGACAACATGGTGAGGTGTAACTGTTCTGCATAACGGTCCATACTCATGTGGATACCACCCGCATCCACCCAGCCGCCACCGTTGCGTCCTGGTGCGATATTATCGAAAAAGCGTACGATATTATAACTTAAGTAATTCTGTAAATGTTGTGCAGAACCTGGGTCACGTGTCTCCGTTCCTGTCCATATCCCGTCAAAGTAGGTTGGTTCCTCTTCCAGATTAAAGCCTAATCCGTGGAAATGGTCATACCAATTGGGATATTTGATGATGACTTTCACCTTGGGATTGACAGCCTTGGCAGGCTTCATCACCAATTCACGACCAGCATCCGCCATCAGTTTAAGGCGATATTCCGTCCAACTCTTACTGCCCTTAGCGGCAATCTCGTCATCGTTCTTCAAGTCGATGAAGAAGAAGTCGTCTAGGATAAAGTCATCGAAGTACTTGGCAGTGAATTCTGAAATCTGCTTTACCTGCTGTCGTTCTTCCTCCCTTGCATAACTATAGGTTTCGAAGTCAGTAGGCTCTGAACGCGTGAACGTAATACCGCCGCCTACCTCAAGCCCTTTCGATAAGAAGAACTTCTTTACTTTGAGCAGTGTCTTCTCCGGTACTGTAAATGCATCACGATGGGTCTCGAGATATATCTTGTCGAGATCCACTTGGCTACTTACTGTCTCCCAAGTAGATTGCAGAAACTTGTCATCTTCCATCCGCGCCACATCTTGTGCCCGGATATAAGATGACACCTTAAAGTTTTTAAACTTCTCAGCCTGTGTGTTGGACGCTGTCAGTAGGACGATAACCACTAACAGGATTCTTTTGAAATAGTAGTACTTCATATTCGTATAGTTTAGTTTTTGCAAAGATACGAATATGCGAGCAAAAAACCAAGAGAATCTTGTGTTTTTATAGATACTTATTTCTCTATCAAGGCAACGGCATAGGCGGAGATACCTTCTTCTCTACCTGTGAAGCCGAGTTTCTCGGTAGTAGTAGCCTTGATGGAGATTGCATCGGGATCGCAGCCGATGACTTTTGCCATACACTGTTGCATGGCAGGGATGTGGGGATTCATCTTCGGACGCTCTGCACAAATGGTGGCGTCGATATTCACGAGATGATAGCCTTTGGTAGCAATAAGGTCGATAGTTTTCTTCAGGATAATCTTGCTGTCCATCCCTTCCGTTTCCTCGGAGGTATCTGGAAAGTGATAACCGATGTCGCGCATATTGGCAGCACCGAGGATGGCATCACAGATGGCGTGTATCAGTACGTCGGCATCGCTATGGCCTAAGAGTCCTAACGTATGTTCCAGTTTGATACCACCCATCCACAGCTCCCGATTGGGAACCAACTGATGGACATCATATCCCATTCCGACTCTGATCATCTCTTAAACAGGTCTTTGATGCCGTCCATATCGAAGGCAAGGGTGAAACGAAGTGTCTGGTCAAGGGGATTGCTCTTGGAAGTGGCAATCACATAACCTACATCTAAAGAGAAGACACTCATGCGGAAGCCGCCACCAACAGTGAAGTACTTCAGGTTACCTTTGTTCTCACTCTGGTGGTGATAACCGGCACGAAGAGAGAACTGATCGTGATAGACATATTCGGCACCCACACTCCATTGTATCTCCTGCAACTCTTCCTTGAAGCCGCCAGGAGCATCGTGAAAACTCTTGAAGATACCTGCAATAGAGCCCACATCGTTGTATTCCTCGATGACACGCTGCTCATAGTCTTCCTTGCTCTCACCCTCTTCCTGTTTAGGAACAGTAGGTACCAGCAACTTATTGGCATCGGCAGCAATCGAGAAACGGTTGTATTCGTTGATAGGAATCATCAGCGAAGCACCCAGTCGCATGTTGGCAGGTAAGAAGTTGGAACGGTCATCACCGAAGTAGGTAATCTTACTACCTACGTTGGAGATGTTCAGACCGATGCCCAACTGGCACTCGCGCTGTCCGATATTGAGATAGTTGTTATAGTAGCAGGCAATATCTGCAGCAAAGGCTGACGCAGGTGATGCATCCTCTGTATAGTCGTAGCGGAGATCACTAAACAACCAACGGATGGCGGCAGCGATTGAGAACTTTTCACTGAGCATCAGCGAGTAAGCAACGTCTAATGACATCTCGTAGGGCTTCACAGTCAAGGCATTATCGTCCATAGAGGTCATCACCTCACCCAAGGAGAAATAACGCAGGGAACCGGAAATGGCAGAATAGTCTCCGATACGATAGTATCCTGACACATAGGCTAAACTGATGTCATTTACCAACTGGCGCAACCAAGGTGTATAGTTCAGCGAGATACCCGCACGGCTGATGCAGAATGGATATTTTGCTGGGTTCCAGTATTGTGAGTTGACATCAGGATCAGTAGCGGCACCCACGTCACCCATACCTGCTGCACGGGCATCCGGTGCGATGGTCTGGGAGACAACGGCATGTTCAATCGGGTTGAACTGGCTCTTCGTATCCTGTGCCTGTACCGTAACAGTCAGCCACAAGAGTGCGATAGTTGTATATATCTTATTTGCTTTCATCATTTTACAAAACGCAATGCTTGCTTATTTATTGCTTATGATAATTAATTTCTTAGCCTTCGATGTCTGACCAGAGCCGTTACTGCTGATACGGACGCGATAGAGATAGACGCCTGTGTGTAGCCGTCTGCCACCGTCAACACAGAGATCCCAGTTGATGGTATAACTATTGTCGACGGGTGTCGCATGTTCTGTATGCTGCCACAGGTGATGACCAGCCATATCGAAGATGTCAAGAATGATATCCATGTTACTGCCTACACGGTCGTGGATGATGCGGAACCCTGTTGTCGTGGTGGCAGGATTCTGTGTACATTCCACATCAAAGAACTCGGGTGACAGTTCCTTCGATACTTGGAAGTTCAGTTCCGTTGTCGTCGAGTTGTTGAGCACATCCCATGCACGGAACTGCAAGCGGTGGTTACCTTCGCTGAGTTCTGGGATACTGAATCCCACCGTACCCTTGGTATGACTGCCGAAGTCATACTGAAAATAGTCGTTTAACGTATAGGTGCGTGATAGTTCTCCATCGATAATCAATTGCAGGTCGTGTCCGATACCATTGCCCGTCGAGTTAATACCACTCGAATCAGCCAGTTCGGCAATAAAGTAAGGTGTGGGATTCACAACACCACCATCCACAAACGAACTGCTGTTGAGATAGCAGAAAACGGAAGGTCCGTCATGATCGCCACCCTCATGACCAGTACCTCCAAACACTACACGGTCGGTATACCCACTGGCTTCCTGCTTCTTGTCGTTGCTGACGGCATAGATATTAATGAGTCCTGTGGCATCGGAGTAACTGATATCACGGGGAACCATGAAGGAGAACGAGAACCGTCCCTGACGCACACTGTCACTACCCTGATAAAGAACCTTGGTGCGATCAGTATAGGTAAAGGCTCGTTCTGTTTCGGAAGTATCGTTCAGTCGACAGACAATCTCCTCGGCAGCATCACGCACGGTAGCCGTCATCTCTCCGTAGAAGTTACTGTCAACAGATCCTTCCTGAGTAGCGATATGTCCGTTAATCGTCAATGTCTCGCCAGCTCCGATATGCAGATTCTCCGTAAGAGAAGACAAATCCTGTTGGTTGATGGCATCAATCACAATAGGAGTCGTAGGCATTGCCAATAGGAGGGCAGGGTCGCCCAACAATGTATATTGCAGTTTGTTGGCAGAGAGGTCACTACCTGTATTCACCAGTTCGTTCTTGGCGCGTCTGACAGCCTCGCCGATACCAATACGTTCGGAGCCGAACAGATGACGTGTGAAGGCGAGGTTCATCAGGATGTTATAGGTCTGATAAACGGTACGTGTCGTTCCGTAGAAGGCGATAGCACCACCATTCTTATTCAATACCGCAGCCTCGCCGATATTGTCTTCCTGTCCATCGAAAGGCATGATGTCACAAGAGGCTGTAACCCATAACGGAAGGTGAGGGGATACGGTCTCCTCAAAGTCCTGTAAAGTCAGTACATATTCATGGGAAAAACTATTGGCAGCACCATGTCCAGAGTAATTCATCATCAACGTACCACTTGCCATCTGTTGTCTGAGAAGACGGGTAACATCCGGATAGCGGTTGCCTGTGGCTGTCGTTGTACGTGGATAGGCGTCCCACATGACACGCTTTACCTGCAAGGCAGGACGCAACTTCTCAATCTGCGTTGCTACTTCGTTGGCATCTTTCATGTGCTGGTTGTTATTGCCGTCATCACCAAGTACACAAACGGAGTTCTGCCAGGCACCAGCTTGTTGGTTATTGACATAGTTCTCGACTTTGTCAACCATCACGACGGCTTGCTCAACGTTACGAACAGGGAAGTGTCCTACGGCAACATCGGGCTTATCGGTCTTTAACATATCGCCGCCCTCATTATCATCAAGCAGACAGAAATAGTCGTCAGTAACATAACAATCCGTACTGCTATAGGAGTTCTCACTCTCATAACAGAGTAGGAAATCACCAGGTTTCTCATTCTGCCAAGCGGAAGATAGCATACGGTTGTCCCAAGCACCGTCACCAAAGAGCAATAGGTAACGGGGCATATCGTTCTCTGTCGTCGCCTTGTCGTAGAGCATCTTCAGATAGCGACGGTAGGCGTTGGCATCGGGCGTACCACTACTGAACTCGTTATAAAGTTCATCAGCAGGAATGATACGGATACGAGAAGAGTCTATCGCCTCATGGATAGCCTTGATGCGCTCTGCCTGTTTCTCCAGTTTCCTGCTGGTAGGAATGATAATCACCATATCCACTGCCCCGTCGGCATGATGGTCTTGATTGGCAATAGCCTCTACATATTCAGGAACGGGGAAACTGCCTGACGACAGGTCAGGAGTAGCGAACGGTTCCTCGCTATAGAGAGAAATGTAGTCAAGACGTAGGGTCGCATCACTATTGGAGTGACTAATCCTTATTTTATTGTTTGCTATCAGATTATCGACAGGAAACGTATTGCTGACCGTTCGCATAGCATCATATTTGCCAGGCGCGGTTACGTTAAGGTTGCCAATGTTTTTGTCGTTTACGCTGACGGAAACAGTAGTTGCCTTATTGGCGGAGACAACTACTGTTACGTTTCCTTTGGTGGAACGCCCAGAGGTATTGAGTATATAGTCATGATGTGTGTTTGCTGTCAATACCTCGGCATCATAGAGGTTACGTCCTCCTTGATACCATGCAAAGTTATCCACTTCATAAAGAGTGTTGTAATCATCGTCTGAGGGATAATGGCTGGCAAGGAACTCTTCTTGACTGACCGACAAAGGCGTACCCTCGCTCTCTGTCAGGAAATAATAGCCATAATTGGAATATGGATTACGGATGCGTAGATGATTCTCGTCCCAGGTAACAGGTCCGACGGCATAGAACAATCGATGGTTTCCTACTGTGCAGGTAGGTACTTCCTTCAGATCGTCTGTACTTATGAGATAGTCAGGTGTCAGCTTCTCAGGTTGCATGGCACCGCCATAGCCATAGATTTTGACGTTGCTGCTATTGGAGAATCCTGCTTTCTGGATGAGGTCGTTGCTGAGTTGGTAGATACCCGTCTCAGGAATACGTATCTTCACCCACGTCCCTTCTGCCAATACAGAATGGTCGACATATCGCTTTCCGTCTGCAGCCCTCTTGGCGAGATGCTTCTTGCTGATAGCCTTCGACTCGACTTTCAGCATGAAACTTACCAGTTTCTGGTATTTCTTATTACGATAGACCAACGGAACGAGTGAGATTTCCAATGAGGCCTTCTTACGAGAGATGCAGATCTGCTGTTGTACCTTCGGCAGTTTGGGCAACGGATCCTTCGTGATGGCATAGTAGTTTTGTACATCGGCATTGCTCATAGAGATGAACTCCGGATACTCGATACTGACGGTATAGGTGGAGTCCGCATAGTTGTCGAAAAGGGGGATAGAGTAGGTGACTTGTGGTAATACCGAGTCAATCCTGACTTGCGGAGCAGTCAAGTTAAAGAACCGTTGCGCCTCCATACCTATGCAGGAGAGCAACAGTAACAGACTCAGTATGTATTTCCTCATTTACTTACAATTGAATTCCAATACTTTACGTTCTTCCAACCAGCCTTCCAGATGGTCGTCGATATGAACGGGACCTACACCCACTGGCGTTCCTGTATAGAGCAAGTCGCCTGTCTTGAGGGTGAAGAACT
Source organism: Prevotella sp. (assembly GCA_045225255.1). GTDB lineage: Bacteria > Bacteroidota > Bacteroidia > Bacteroidales > Bacteroidaceae > Prevotella. Next base: position 10,949 of record JBGVBD010000202.1, read on the forward strand.
GAGAGATATAGGCTATCAACTCGTCTACCTTGTAGAGCATATCACTCGAACAACCTTCCTGCACCGTCTTACCGTTGATGTCGAGGTGGAAGTGAATCGCCTGGATGTCACGGAACTTCTGGATGTCAATCCATTCTCCAATGACAGCGGAGCCGTCGAAACCCTTGCAGATCTCCCAGGGATGTCCCTGTTGTCGAGCCTCCTCTTGCCAGTCGCGTGCTGTGAAGTCGATACCCACCGTCACTGCATCGTAATAGCGATGAGCAAACCGCTCAGGAATACTCTTTCCCAAGCGACAGATACGCACTACCAGTTCTGTCTCATAGTCCACCTGCTTACTCCAGTCAGGGATGAAGAAGGGCTTGTGATCCTTCAACAATGCCGAGTCGGCTTTCGTGAAGATGACAGGTTTCTCTGTTTTATATAACGCTCCATCCAGCTCTTTATTGTGCTGGATATAGTTCATACCTACTGCAAATATCTTCATGTCAATTGCTTTTTTATGCTGCAAAGGTAATCATTTTAAGGAAAAAATCCTTATCTTTGCACCAAACTATGGCAAAAAAGTTACTTATCTTATGCCTGTTACTCCTGGGAATCACCAGTGCTCAGGCTCAGAAAGACACCCGTTGCATGGACTTCATGGGCATTCCGTTGGAAGGTCCAGTGGATTCCTTTATCGTTGCCTTGAAGGTTAAGGGCTTTACGGAATGGGGCAACTCCGATGATGGGGAAGACCTTTATTTCCGTGGTGACTATTACGGTATTCGTGCCAAGGTGATGGTCAATATACAACTGCCCAACCGTTTTGTACAGTCGGTCTATGTTACCGTTGGTCCTTATCGCACCAAGGCTTTGCTTTCCCGTAATCACTCTTATTTCCTGAATAAGCTTGAGACGGAATACGGAAAGTATATCACTCGTGGCGGGGCAGAGTATTTCTTTGGCGACTATGGGGATATCAAAGTATCGGAGACAGATAATGGCGGAGGCTCCACAGACCTGAACTTCTTCTACATGCCTTCCACCCCTTATTATAAAGATGCGTTGCTCTTTGGTTTGAAAGGTCATGTGCAGGAAGTTGTCACTGAGAATGCAGTGGCGGAGAATCCGCTGGAGCGTTTTGCCAGAAATGGTAAGATGGAAAATCCGGATATCACAGAGCGCCAGTATAACGTTTATGGCTATCTGACACAAGGCAAGATGTTGGAGCGTCAGGGGATGAGTATCATTGATTATGAGTACGACAAACAGAATCGACTGGTGAAACGTACGCTGACCAATAAGGCGGCGAATATCACTTATATCCACGAATATACCTATAACGAGAATGACGAGATCCTGAACCTGAGTCAGAAGGTATATGACGAGCATAACGAGTGTCTGATGTCTGTCAATATGCGCAATAACTATGAAGATCACGACGAGACAGGTAACTGGACGCGTAATGCGTTGAATATCGTCTATTGGGAGAAGGATTCGCAGAGTCAGTCGACCAATGTCGTTCAGACACGTAAGATCCGATATTGGGATGAATAAAAAAACGCTGACTCATTTGAGCCAGCGCCTTTTTATGTAGAGAAACTTTTCTTAATTACTCTGCAACGAGTGTGAAGCGCTTGAAGTCTACAATCTTCAGTTCCTTGTCCTGCTGGGCAAGCCACTGAGAAACGGTAGCCTTGTCGCCGTCACCAAACTGGAACTCCTGGTCTACCAAGCAGTTCTCCTTCAAGAACTTCTGTACACGACCCTTGGCAATGTTCTCGATCATGTTGGGATTCAGGGTAGCAGCCTTCTCAGCAGCAGCCTTCTCCTTCAACTCACGAGCCTCTTTTGCCTGCTCCTCGGTGAGCCAACCCTTCTTGATGTTGCTCTCGATGTGATCCTCAGAGTCAACGAGGTTGGGGTTGATACCAGCCTTCTTCAGGACAACCTCTACGTACTTCTCTACCTGCTCGAGTTTAGTCTTCTCAACGGCAGTCTTGTACTCCTCGTCCAGAATCTTCTGGTCAACGCTCTCTGCATTCAAAGCAACGGGCTTCATGGCAGCAACCTGCATAGCAATCTTGTGACCTACCTCAGCAGCAGCCTTGTTGGTCTGTACCATAGTGGTGAGGGTGTGCTTACCCATGTGGTCGTAAACCTCGATGTTCTCACCCTCGAGTACGAGGTAGCCGTCGAGTTCCATCTTCTCACCAGTGATACCAGAACGCTGAGTAACAGCATCCTGAATCTTCTGACCGTCAGCCAGCGTCAGCTCTTTCACAGTCTCGATGTCCTTCGCCTTAGCAGCGATGGCAGCGTCGAGGATGTTCTGAGTCAGTGCGATGAAATCAGCACCGTTGGCAACGAAGTCAGTCTCACACTTCAAGGCGATGGTAGCAGCAAAGCCGTCAACAGCCTTAACGAGTACACAACCATTAGATGTCTCACGGTCACTGCGCTTAGCAGCGATGGCAAGTCCACGCTCACGGAGCAGTTCCTTAGCCTTGTCGAAGTCGCCCTCAGCCTCAGTCAGAGCCTTCTTTACGTCAGCCAGACCAGCACCGGTCATTGCGCGCAACTTCTTGATATCGTCTATAGAAATAGCCATATTGTTTTGTTATTTTTTCGTTATTACGTTATTTCGTTATCACGTTATTGCGCCATTACTCGGCAGCAGCCTCTTCGGTTTTCTCCTCAGCCTTAGGTGCCTCCTCTACAGGAGCCTCGGCTTTCTCTTCAGCCTTTGCCTCAGCAGCCTTGCGGGGCTTGCGAGTAGCACGCTTGGGCTTTACCTCTTCTACTTCAGCTTCAGCCTGAGCGTCAGCAGCCTTCTCGTCAGCCTTCTCAACCTTACGCTCCTCGAGACCCTCGTTGATGGCGTTGCAGCAAGCGGTGAGAATAGTCTCTACGCTGTCCTTGGCGTCGTCGTTAGCAGGAATCACGAAGTCGATGTTGTTAGGATCAGAGTTGGTGTCTACGATACCGAATACGGGGATACCCAGACGGTTAGCCTCGTGAACGGCAATCTGCTCCTTCAGTACGTCAACAACGAAGAGGGCAGAAGGCAGACGTGTCAGATCAGCGATAGAACCGAGGTTCTTCTCCAACTTAGCACGCTGACGGGTAATCTGCAGCAACTCACGCTTTGAAAGGTTAGCGAAAGTTCCGTCCTGCATCAGTTTGTCGATGTTCGCCATTTTCTTAACGGCCTTGCGAATCGTTGGGAAGTTGGTCAACATACCACCGGGCCAACGTTCGATAACGTAAGGCATACCAACGCTGGTTGCTTTGTCAGCGATGATTTCCTTCGTCTGTTTTTTAGTAGCGACGAACAGGATTTTCTTACCACTCTTGGCAATCTGCTTCAGGGCGTCTGCAGCCTCGTCAATCTTGACTACAGTCTTGTGGAGGTCGATGATGTGGATACCATTGCGCTCAGTGTAGATATACTGTGCCATAGCAGGGTTCCACTTACGCTTCAGGTGACCGAAATGACAGCCAGCCTGCAGTAACATATCAAAATTAGTTCTTGACATTGTCTTAATACTTTTAATTGTTGTTTACTTTCTTTTTTAATTCTGTTTGTTAGAATCAGCCGCTGGGTAATTGATAATTGACAATTGATAATTGACAATTCAAGTCTCAGTGGTTTAGATACTAAACGGTTCAGTATATTAACGCTTACTGAACTGGAAGCGACGACGAGCCTTGGGCTGACCTGGCTTCTTACGCTCAACCTCACGAGCATCGCGGGTGAGGAAGCCCTGATCCTTCAAAGCTTTCTTATCATCAGCATTCACCTTTACCAGTGCACGGGCAATGGCGAGGCGGAGAGCCTGGCTCTGACCAGTGAAACCACCACCGTCCAGGTTTGCCTTGATGTCATATTTCTCAGCCACCTCGAGCAGGTTCAGCGGCTGCTTAACCACGTACTGCAGGATAGCTGAAGGGAAATACTCGGTTAAATCCTTCTTGTTGATCGTGATCTTGCCTGTGCCTTCGCTCAGGTAAACGCGAGCTACAGAGCTCTTACGACGACCGATTGCATTAATTACTTCCATCTTCTATCTTATTATTTATACTGGTTAATATCAATTGCTTTTGGCTTCTGAGCCTCGTGATTGTGCTCAGTACCCTCGTAAATATAGAGGTTGTCCAGCAGGCTGCGTCCCAGAGGACCTTTTGGCAGCATGCCCTTGACAGCGTGCTTCAGGAAACGCTCTACGCCGTAAGTTGTCTTACGCAACTCAGCAGGAGTGCTGAAACGCTGACCACCGGGATAACCAGTATAACGGGTGTATACCTTGTCTGTCTCTTTGTTGCCAGTGAACTTCACTTTGGCAGCGTTGATAATGATCACATTGTCTCCACAGTCCTGGTTAGGAGTGAAGTTGGGCTTGTACTTTCCGCGAATCAGTTTCGCAACCTTAGAAGCCAGACGGCCCACTACCTGATCGGTAGCGTCAATGACCACCCATTGCTTCTGCTCACGGGCAGCTTCCTTTGATACGGAAACGGTCTTGTAACTTAAAGTGTTCATTTTTACTTTTAATTTTACTACTAAAAAACAATTTCTTTTCTTTCTTTTCTCTTATACACAAACAAACACCACGGCAGAGAGTCTAACGCTCTGCAGTAGTCTAACGTCTGTGCCTTTCGGCTGAATCGTGATTCACAAACCGCTATGCCCGGCCAAAGACATTGCTATTTACACACGGTTCACGGGGATTCTAAGTCTCTCCCCAGTAATCGGACTGCAAAGGTACTGCTTTTCTATTAAATAAGGAACATAGAAAACGGGACAAGTCCAATATTTAATATTATTTAACTTATCCAGTTCTCTATGCGTACCTTATATATATATTACATATACCCCAACCATCGTAGGATATCGTTCAGGTTTGCCACCACCATAAGAAGAATTAGGATGCCGAAACCGACATACTCTGCCTTAATCATGAAGTTCTCCGAAGGCTTGCGACGCGTGATGATCTCATACAACAGGAACAACACGTGGCCGCCATCGAGGGCAGGAATAGGCAGGATGTTCATGAAGGCAAGGATGATACTCAGGAAGGCTGTCATCTTCCAGAACATATACCAGTCCCACATCGGGGGGAAGAGACTGCCGATAGCACCGAAGCCACCCAGCGACTTCGCTCCGTCAGCGGTAAAGATATATTTCAGGTCGTCGACATACGAGGCGAGCACGTTCCAACCGTATTTGATACCAGCAGGAATACTCTCCAAGAAACCATATTCCTTCGTGATGGGTTGATACATACCTGCAATACTCGTTACCACGAAACCGAGTTTCAAGTCTGGTGTGAGTTGCGTAGTTACCGTGTCTTTCTTACTCTCATTACCAAAGACTATCGTTACCGTTCTTGCCTTTAGACTGTCTGCCGAAGAGTTGGCAGTATCGAGCATGTCCTGACGACGACCCAGCAGGTCGACAAACTCATTATAACTATCCACAGGACTACCGTTCAGCGCAAGGATATGGTCGCCAGCCTTCAAACCGATCTTCTCAGCAGGAGTGCCAGGCACTACGCTGTCAACCTTTGCAGGAATCAACGGACGCACAAACGAGGGGTCAGCCTTCATCATACCCAACAGGTTCAGGTCACCAGGCAGTTTGATACTCATCTTCTTGCTGTTGCGGATGATATCCACACGCTTAGCCTCCGAGATATCACGATAGAGGTCGGCAGAGAAATCCTTGAACTCACCCTTCTCCGTACCTACGAGGATATCACCGTCTTTGAATCCGTACGACTTTGCCTCTTGGTTGAACTTCATACCCAGCGACATGTCCTTCACAGGGATATAGGTGTCGCCCCAGTAGAACAGAATCATCGAATAGATCAGCAGGGCGAGGAGGAAGTTCACCAACACACCGCCAATCATAATCAGCAGACGCTGCCAAGCGGGTTTCGAACGGAACTCCCAAGGTTGCATGGGTTGCTTCATCTGCTCCGTATCGAAACTCTCGTCAATCATTCCCGCTATCTTACAATAGCCACCGAGGGGCAACCAGCCAATACCGTATTCCGTATCACTGCCTTTGGGCTTGATTTTAAAAAGACTGAACTTCCAGTCGAAGAAGATATAGAATTTATCTACGCGCACTCCGAAGAGTTTGGCGAAGAAGAAATGCCCTCCCTCGTGGAGAAATACCAACAGGGAAATGGCAAGGATAAACTGTAATACTCTAATTAAAAATACTTCCATTTGATAATTTCGCTATAACGTTATTTCGTTATTATTATTTCATTAATTCTGTGGCGATGCGTCTTGCCTCTGCATCTGTGGCGACATACGTGTCGTACGTCGGATTGGCATCGAAGGTACATTTCACCATCGTCTCTGCAATGATATCACTCATTTGCAGGAAACTGCACTTGTCCTCTAAGAAGCCACGATTGACAATCTCGTTGGCGGCATTCACGATACACGGCATATTACCGCCTTTCTGTATTGCCTCGAAGGCAAGGGCGAGACAACGAAACTTCTTCAGGTCGGGCTCGAAGAAATCCAGATGCTGGGCATTGAAGAGGTCCAGTCTGCTTCCACTCAGTGGAAGTCTACGAGGATACGAGAACGCATACTGGATGGGCAGTCGCATATCGGGAACACCGAGTTGCGCTTTCACGGCACCGTCTTCAAACTGTACGGCACTGTGTACGATACTCTGTGGGTGTACCAGCACCTGTATTTGCGACGCCTTTACGCCAAACAGCCATTTCGCCTCAATCACCTCGAAACCCTTGTTCATCATCGTCGCCGAGTCGATGGTAATCTTCGCACCCATGTCCCATGTCGGATGACGCAGGGCATCGTCCTTTGTCACCTTGGCAATCTGCTCCATCGACATATTACGAAAGGGACCGCCACTGGCTGTCAACAGAATCTTCTCGATGGGGTTATGGTCTTCACCCACCAGACTCTGGAAGATGGCAGAGTGCTCACTGTCAACGGGTAGGATAGGGGTGTGGTACTGTGTGGCGAGTGCCTGAATCAGTTCTCCAGCCACTACCAGTGTCTCTTTATTGGCAAGGGCAATCGCCTTCTTCGCCTTGATAGCGTGTATCGTAGGTGAGAGACCTGCGAAACCTACCATCGCCGTCAGCACCATATCGATAGGATTCGCCTCTACGATCTCGTCGAGCGCCTGCTTGCCAGCATACACCTTCACGTCGGGCATATCGTCCATCAGCCGTTTCAGTTCGTCGTAACGCTCTTCATTGGCGATGACGATGGCGGCAGGATTGAATCGATGGGCTTGTTCTGCCAACAGTTCCACCTTATTATTGGCGGTCAGACAGTACACTTCATAGAGGTCGTTATGCTCCTCGATGACCTGTAGCGCCTGTGTGCCAATAGAACCCGTAGAACCGAGTATGGCAATTTGTCTCTTACGATTTTCCATATTTCAATTGTCAATTATCAATTATCAATTAGCGAAGCTCCAACAATCCTTCTGGGATTTGCATGGTTATCGTTCTTTTCTGCATATCAATCCGAGTAATCAGATCGTCTGTGGCAGGAATCAGTTTTCCGTCTTCCAACTCAAAGAGGATATTGGCAGTACTGTCGTCGATAGAAGCGATGGTACCTACCTTCTTGTCGTTGTCTGCTTCGACTAAGTCGAAGCCTACGAGCATCGAGAGATTGATGTTCTCCTCGTCGTCTTCTGCCAGTTCACGAGGGAAAAACACATTGCAGCCTGTCAACTCAGCAGCACGTTGCTGCGTGTCGATATCACAGAACTTCACCAGTGCCAACGAGTCGGAGCGGAAGCGGTATTCCTCCATGAAGAACGGTACAAGGATACCGTCAATCTCGAGGACGAGATAGTCGCTGTCTGTACGGTCGAAGATGTCGTCGTCAAACTGAAAGGTGATCTCCCCCTTGACACCGTGCGTCTTGCCCAGCCTGCCTATCTTGTAAACCTCTTCCTCTTTTATCATTACTGCCAACTTTTCAATTGTCAATTGTCAATTATCAATTATCAATTTTCAATCTACTCTCTCAATCTTCGCTCCTAAGGCATTCAGTCGTCCCTCGATGTTCTCGTAACCACGGTCTATCTGTTCGATATTACTGATGAGGCTGGTACCGTTGGCACTCAGTGCTGCAATCAGCAGGGCGATACCTGCACGGATATCAGGACTCGACATCCTGCTGGCACGAAGGGTCAGTTTGCGGTCATGACCTACGACGACGGCACGATGGGGGTCACAGAGGATGATCTGTGCTCCCATGTCAATAAGACGGTCGACGAAGAATAATCGGCTTTCAAACATCTTCTGATGGAATAGCACGGAGCCGCGAGCCTGTGTAGCCACGACGATGAGCACACTGAGCAAGTCAGGTGTGAGTCCTGGCCAAGGGGCATCTGCCAGCGTCATGATGGTACCGTCGATAAACGAGTCCACCACGAGGTGTTTCTGACGGGGGATATAGAGGTCGTCACCCTCCGTCTCTACCTTCACACCCAGTCGGCGGAAGGCATCGGGGATGATGCCGAGGTCTTTCAAGGATACGTTCTTGATGCGGATACCGTCACCTACCATTGCTGCCATACCGATAAACGAGCCCACCTCAATCATGTCGGGCAACAAACGGTGCTCCGTACCATGCAGGCTCTTCACACCCTCGATGGTCAACAGGTTACTGCCGATGCCGCTGATCTTGGCACCCATATTGTTCAGCATGTGACAGAGTTGTTGGAGATAAGGCTCACAGGCAGCGTTATAGATAGTAGTCGTACCTTCTGCAAAAACGGCAGCCATTACGATATTCGCCGTACCCGTCACGGAAGCCTCGTCGAGCAACATATACGTGCCCTTCAGCTTCTTCGCTCCAATCTCATAGACGTTACGATTGTCGATATGGCGGAACTTCGCACCCAGATATTTGAATCCTAAGAAGTGGGTGTCCAGTCGGCGACGACCGATCTTGTCGCCACCGGGCTTGGTGATAATCGCCTTACCCATACGAGCCAACAGCGGACCGATCATCATCACGGAACCACGCAGTGCTGCACATTTATGTACGAACTCGTCGCTCTCCAGATACTTCAGGTCTAACTCGTCGGCTTGGAAAGAATAAGCGTCCTTACCCTTCTTTACTTTTACGCCAATATCCTTCAGCAGTTGGATGAGGTTGTTGACATCGCGAATGTCAGGGATATTGTGAATCACCACCTTCTCATGCGTCAACAATGTGGCACAGATCACTTGTAGTGCCTCGTTCTTTGCGCCCTGTGGGGTAATCGTACCGCTCAGCAAGTGTCCGCCCTCAATCTTGAATGATGCCATATTTTATTTCTTTCTTTTTCCGTTCCTTCTACCGTTGTCATTACCAGCCGACATAGGGATATTGTCGAAGCGGAACGTGTTGAGGTCGATCTGTATCTTACCGTCCGTAAAGCGGGCGAGATCGTCAGCCACCTTCTCATCGTCCATCGAACCGTGACCCCATGCAGTGAGGTTACGCTTCATCTGATTCGCCGTCAGACGTACCAGTTCGTCACGCTCCTCACCCTCAGGCATCATCTTGAGCTTGTCGAAGACCTCCTCCAACAGATGTCCGTAGTGGCGCAGATGGGTGTTTCCCTGTGGAAGTTCCATCGGTGCGGGCTTCGAGAGAATCTTCTCTGCCTCACTTACGTCGAAAGGCCAGTCGATGTCCAGTTGTTTATGACTCATCAGGTAGAGATGGTCCCACAGCGTCTGTTCGTAGTCAGTACTCTCGTGCAGTTGTGGGTTCTTGCTCTCCATCAGTCGTACGATAGTCTTGGCACATTTCAGTCGCTCTGCCTTGTCGGGCAGACTGACCGCATGGTCTATCATCTTCTGAATCTCCCGTCCGTATTCGGGCATCAGCAACTTCTCCCGTTGCGTGTTGTAATCCAATCCTTCTATATTCATGTAATTGTCAATTATCAACTATCAATTATCAATTATCAACTAAATCAGCGGTTTCGCCTTGATGGCTACAAAATCCTTGAGGTAGAAAGGCACGAAGTAGGCGACATCCTCCGTCTGTCCGTTCAGCAGACGCTTCTCAGCCAATGGCTGCATCCACTTGGCGATAGGCTCAATGCCGTCGATATAGTGGGCATTGGGATGGTTGATGGTCTCCATACATTTCTTCGCACCGTTGCCAAAGAAGTACACAGGGTGCTCATCGAGCCACTGCTTATAGGTCTCTGCCGTCACCACATCGGCACTCACAGGACGTACTTCCTTCAGTGCTCTGTCGTAGAGGGCAGCATATACCTCCATCCTCCGTGCATCCAGCATCGGACAGAGTAGGGCATCATCTTCTGGAATCTCGCGCAACAGGACGGGCACACAGAGCAGCTCCAGTGTCGGTACGGCTATCAGTTTCAGGTTACGACCATAACAGATACCCTTCGCCATCGACACACCGATGCGCAAACCCGTATAGGAACCAGGTCCGCAACTCACGGCAACGGCATCAAACGGGATAGCGTGACTGTCAGTAAACGACAGTGCTTCGTCCACCATTGAGCCCAACCGTTCTGCATGATTCGGACCGCTATGGTCCTCCTCATGGTAGATGCAGTGGCTGTCTTCTGACACTGCCACCGAACATACCGACGTGCTGGTCTCTATATGTAAAATGCAAGACATGTTTCTTAGTATCCTTTATTATTAAGGTGCAAAGGTAATGTAAAAAATCGATTTAGCGAAAAGAAAGCGAATTTATTTTCTTTCTGACATTAATTCACTACCTTTGCACCCACAAATCTATGGTATGAAGATAGAATAGAACATGAATAAGAAAATTATCATCACCGTACTGCTCACCGTCGTCGCAATGGCGGGACAGGCACAAGAAATCAGAATGAACGAGTCATCAATCAGCGATTATCTGCCGCTGTTTAAGGCTAAAGGCTATATGGCCTACAGCTTTGACACAAAGGACTTCAAGGACGAATTGGTAGAGCCAATCGTCATGGAATACACCAAAGGCCAAGAGCCGAAGGCAGTTGCTGACTTCAGCATTACAATGAGTCTAGGCGAGAAACTCATCATTGGCTTCGTGCCGTCTGACGAAGAATCAAAAGCCTACTACACCTTCCAATTCTCTGAGAACAGAGGCTTTAACTACCGACTTTCTTTAATGCCGATATGCGATCCCGATAATCCAACCGAAAAATGGTACATGTATGAGTCACGGCCATTCGAACTCGTTGCGCCATTCGAGAAGGGGAAGTTCATCCCGCTCGTCCTCTATGGCTCATATTGGTACGAACCCGAAAATGGCGGATGCCGTTTTTGTGGCGAAAATGAAATCAAGCCTGACCTCTCGTCGGACATTGTGAAGTCCATTCCCCATTTCTATGTCCTTGGTATAAAAATAAAATCATGAACAAGAAACCCATCATCACCGCATTCTTGCGTCCCTACGGTGGCAAGCGACCAGAGGTCGAGCGCCCGACGTTCCATCGCCTGCCCGTTGCTAAATCTAATTGTTAACGAATAAACAACGAGTCCCACGAAGCATGTATTTCGCAGGGCTTGTTATGTATTAATTAAAAAATATGTAACCTTCTAACCCAACGGGGCTCAAATGCCGATGTACAAAGGGAAGCGCGTGGGTTAGGTGTTCATCAGACATTTACCCCACTTCTCATGTATTTGCAAAAATTGAAGTGAATCTAAAGCTCAATACATCCTCCGATTTATCAAAATCGGTAGATGTAGGTTACATGTTAAACAACATATAACGTGGCTTGCGCCCTTTATTTATCGAGGGTTGAAGGGTATTGGGTTAGAAGGTTACATGTTTTCGCAAAGAACTGAAAATCGCGTTTAAGCGAGTACAGACCAAGCTTGCTTGAAGTCTGTCGAGCGTGAGCGATTTGGACGAAGTCAAAAACTGAAACTGTAACGCCTGAAATTTAACGACGCAAACAAAGGAATGCCTTCTATCACTTGTCACAGTATCTCGAACACATTGTTCCAAGCCTTGGAACAGGTTGTTCCAGAGCTTGGAATACCCCCTAAACAGGCATTGGAACAAAGTATAGAAGGCATTAGAGTAAAAAGTATATTGAATTCACACCAAATGTGGCTTACATTCGGGTCGTTTGGGGGCTTCATTCACCCTGTTTGAAGGCTTCATTCATGTCGAAAAGAGGCTTCATAGAGATAGCCCCTACCTATCGCATAGATAGGCGGCACCTTTCTTTATTTCTCAATAATCTCCATGGTGGGAGGACATTCGTACATCACTTTAGCGTGGTTGGTACGGATGAGTTGATGGTCGAGGCAGTCGCCTGTGGTGCGGTCGATGGTGTCGCGATAGACCTCCCCGTTACGATAGACGATGCCATTCTCACGAGAGAAGTATTCGTTCTCAGCGTGGATGTGGAAAGTGTAGGGAAGAGGAGTCTCTGCACGGAGTTCGCCACAGAGGTATTCGTCATCTGTCCACAGACGGAGTTGATAGGTGTTGGAAGTGTTGTTCTTTACCCGATAGTCGATGTAATTGTAGGAGATGCTGGTGCCTGTGCCGAAAGGTATTTGACGACCGTGGTCAGGAAAGAGGTCGAGACCGTCGTGGTGATGATGCTCAGTGATGGTGAGGTCACTATGCAGTACCATCCAATGGATGAGGTTGGAGAGTTGGCACATGCCACCACCGATGCCTTGTGAGGGTTTTCCTTTTGCGATGGTAAGTCCTTCTTTGTAGCCTTTACGCTGGGTAGTACGCCCAATGAGTTTCCAAACAGAGAAGGTCTCGCCAGGACGTATCAGGAGTCCATCGATATGTTTGACAGCCAAAGCGAGATTGACGGCTTTGTTTTCCTGCAATTGCATATTGACATTACCTAACCTGCGACGGATGAGGGAGTTGTGATGATAGATAACAATGGGCAGAGAGGTTTCTGTCCGATCCTTGGCGAAACGTGTTTTCTGGGAGAGGTCTCTCAGATGGCGTTTCAGTATCTCCTTCTCCATCGAAAGGCGATAAGTGAAGGGGCAGAGTTCGCAAAATAATATTCGTTTCATGTATGCAAAGGTAGTGCAAATCGAACGCAAAACAAAATAAAAAACAATTTTTTTATTATTTTTGCTGAGATGCAGCCTACTTTCGACGAAGGTCAAAGGTACGAATTAGTGAGAAGAAAACCAAATAAAAATTGGGTTTTCCTTTTGCATTTCACTCACTAATTCGTACCTTTGCACTCTATAATGATAAAAAACTGATATTATGATACAATCAATGACGGGCTATGGCAAGGCTGTCGTAGCCTATAAAGGAAAGAAAATCAACGTAGAAATCAAGTCGCTCAACTCAAAGCAGTTGGACCTCACCACCCGTATTGCACCGCTCTATCGTGAGAAAGAGATGGAGATTCGTCAGATCATCGCTGAGCGTATCATCCGTGGAAAAGTGGAGATGAGTGTCTGGATAGAGAAAGATGCGACGACGGAGGCTACCCCTGTGAATACGGCATTGATGGAGAGCTATTTCCAGCAACTGAAAGACTTCGCTGTCTCTCATGGTGTAGAGGCTAATGTCGACTGGATGCAGACGCTGATCCGTATGCCTGACGTATTGACGAAGACAGAGGTGGAAGTGCTCGACGAAGAGGAATGGACGGTTGTCCGTGCCGGAGTCGTGGAGGCTGTACAGCACTTGGTAGATTTCCGTACACAGGAAGGTGCTGCCTTGGAGAAGAAGTTTGCCGAGAAGATTGACAATATCGAACGCCTGTTGGCAAGTATCGAACCCTACGAAAAGAGTCGTGTGGAGAAGATTCGCAGTCGTATCGTGGATGGTCTGAAGCAGATTCCTGAGGCAGAGTATGACAAGAACCGTTTGGAACAGGAACTCATCTACTATATCGAGAAACTGGATATCAGTGAAGAGAAGCAGCGTCTGACGAACCATCTGAAGTATTTCCGTGAGACGATGGCAGACCAAGCAGGACAGGGCAAGAAACTCGGTTTCATCGCTCAGGAGATGGGACGTGAGATCAATACCACTGGTTCGAAGTCGAATCAGGCGGAGATGCAGAACATCGTCGTCATGATGAAAGATGAACTTGAACAAATCAAAGAACAAGTACTGAATGCTTTGTAGAATTGATAATTGAAAAATTGAAGAATTGAAGTAATGAAAGGAAAACTGATTATTGTTAGTGCCCCCAGTGGTAGTGGAAAGTCAACCATCGTCAATTGGTTGATGCAAGAGCATCCTGAGTTGAGGCTCTACTTCTCTATCTCGTGTACTTCCCGTGCCCCGCGAGGAACGGAGCAGAACGGTGTGGAATATTTCTTCCTGACACCCGAGGAGTTTAAGGAGAAGATTCAGAACGGAGAGTTCTTAGAGTATGAGGAAGTCTATGAGAACCGTTTCTATGGTACACTAAAGGCACAGGTGGAACATCAGCGTGAACAAGGACAGAACGTGGTGTTTGACGTGGATGTGAAGGGTGGTGTGAATATCAAGAAGCATTATGGTAAAAAGGCATTGAGCCTCTTTATCCAACCCCCTTCCATAGAGGAACTGCGTCGCCGACTGGAAGGCAGAGGTACTGATACCCCTGAAGCCATTGAACAACGACTGTCGAAGGCAGAATATGAACTGACCTTCGCCCCTCAGTTTGATCGTGTCATTGTCAATGACGACTTAGACACTGCAAAGCAAGAGACCTTGAAAGTGATAAGCGACTTTCTGAAATGAGAAAGATAGGCATCTTTGGCGGCTCGTTCAATCCCATCCATTGCGGACATATCGCACTGGCAAAGGAAATACTTCGACAAACGGAGTTGGACGAGATATGGCTGATGGTGTCACCACAGAATCCCTTGAAAAGGGAATCCACAGACTTGTTGGATGATGACTTGCGCTTTCAACTGGCAAAGAAAGCACTGGAAGGCGTGGAAGGTATCGAGGCTTCTGACTATGAGTTTCACCTATCTAAGCCCTCGTACACTTGGCATACGTTGCAGGCACTGAAACGAGACTACTCAGATGTAACATTCTCACTGGTACTTGGAGGTGACAACTGGCAACGCTTTGAACGGTGGTATCACTGGAAGGATATCCTGCGACATTATGAAGTGGTGGTTTATCCGAGGGAAGACCAACGAGGAACAATTGAAGCAGAACTGTTGCCCATTTCCAGTACGGAGATTCGGGAACGGGTGAAAAAGGGAGAGAGCATCGAGGGTTTAGTGCCTGAAGCGATTATCGACGATGTGAAAAGACTCTATGGAATGTTGAATGTTGAATGAGGAGTGTTGAATGAAGAGGCTGTTGCAGATATTGGGTTGGCTGTGGCGTCCACTACGTGTGAATGCGGCATTCTTCGTATTTATGTTTGCACTGGGTTATCTTTGTACGCAGACGGAGATTCGTTTGCACCTCAAAGGAGCCAAGCCCTATGAACTCTCTGCCGAGGAATTGTTTTTCGACCTATATATCGTCTGCTTCCTACTCTCATTGATTCCTCGAAAGGTACGTATCTGGGTACGTGGCGTATTGGCATTCCTGCTCTATGCCATCGCCCTGATAGATATGTTCTGTTACGTACATTTCGAATCGACACTGACACCTACGATGCTGATGCTCTTCTTCGAGACCACTGGTAGAGAGGCAAGTGAGTTCCTCGGTTCGTATGTGGGGTGGGACCTGATTACTTCGAAGACGGGTTGGATATTCCTTATCGCCTTGTTACATATCCTTTGGGCAGTCTTTATGGTGTGGTGGAAACGCAGAAAGAACCATCCGCAACTAACCCCCTCTGTCGTTTTGATGTCTCGTGCCGTGATGGGTGCGATTGCCTTCGGACTGTTTATCTATTGCGCCGTTCTGTGTTTGCCTAACAAGCAGGCGATGTTACGATTGATGACGAAATCAAATCTCGGAGAGGTGGAACATGAGTTGACGACGAAAGGATGTGCCAACCTCTATCTGCCCGTCCATCGACTCGTCTTCAGTTTCTATGCCAACCGTTTGGCGTCTCGACAGATTACACAACTGATGAAGACGACCAATCTGGTGAAGGTAGATAACTGTAACTTCCGCAGTCCTCAGATTGTCTTGATTATCGGAGAGAGTTATAACCGCTATCGTTCCCAACTCTATGGATACGACAAGCCTACGACACCCCGACAACTGCAACGGATGCAGGACAGTACGCTAATTGCCTTTACGGATGTGGTTGCCCCATGGAACCTGACGAGTTTTGTGTTTAAACAGGTATTCTCACTGCATACCGTTGGGGAAGAAGGTGATTGGTGCGACGAACCGATGTTCCCAGAAGTGTTCCGTAAGGCAGGCTATCATGTGACTTTCCTCACCAACCAGTTTCTACCCAAGGCAGGTGAGGCGGTCTATGACTTCAGTGGTGGTTTCTTCCTGAATCATCCAGAACTGAGTGCCAAGTTGTTTGATACGCGAAACAGTAAACTGCACCGCTATGACGAAGGACTGCTGAAAGACTATGATGCGTTGGTGAAGGAGAAGCACTACGACCATCAACTGACCATCTTCCATCTGATGGGACAGCACGTAGACTATCGGGGACGTTTCCCTGTGAAGACCAGAAGGAGATTCACCACAAAAGACTATCCTGACAAGCAACTGTCTGAGAGCCGTTTGCAGATTAATGCCGACTATGATAATGCGGTGCTCTATAACGACTCTATCGTCGATGAGATTATCCGTCGCTTTGAACATGAGAATGCCATCGTCATCTATATGCCCGATCATGGAGAAGAGTGTTTCAATGGTACGTTGGACTTCTATGGTCGTATGCATTCTGCCACTATCGACTATCGGTTAGCACGAGAGGAATTTGAGATACCTTTCTGGATATGGGCATCGGAGGAGTATCGCTTGACGCATCCCTATGGATGGGAAGCCATCAAGCGCTACCGCCATCGTCCGTATATGCTCGATCTGTTGCCTCATACGTTACTGTTCTTAGGTGGTATTCAGACGAAAGACTATCGGCAGGAGTATGACGTACTGAACAGTCATTATAACGAGAAACGTCCGCGATTGTTGAAGAACAGTGTGGACTATAATGGGCTTCGCCCAAATGAGAAATGAGGAATGAGAAATGAGGAATGATTTTCTGACACGGGATGAGTGTACGGCGATGCGTGGTATTGCCATTCTTGCCATCATGTTGCACAACTACTGTCATTTCATTGGCAAGATTGTGAAGGAGAACGAGTATCAGTTCTTTACGTCCCATAATGAAGGACTATGGCAGGTCATCACGAATCCAGACCGCCTTCTGCCTGTTCATCTGCTATCGTATTTCGGACATTATGGTGTACCCGTATTCCTCTTCCTCAGTGGTTTCGGACTGGTGATGAAGTACGAAAAGAATTTAAAAATTGAAGAATTAAAAAATGGAAGTCTTCAATCCTTTAACCCTTCAATCTTTCAATTTGTTAGATACAACTATCTGAAACTGCTACGGATGCTGATAGTGGGTTTCACGCTATTCGTCATCGTAGATGCATTGACACCAGGACGCTTCCAGTTCCATTGGGATAACGTCATTGCCCAACTGCTCATGTATATCAACGTGCTGCCTCATCCTGACAAGATTATCTGGCCAGGTATCTATTGGTTCTTCGGACTGATGATGGAACTATATATCGTTTATCGCTTATTGCTCTACAGACGGAATACGATGTATGTCATCGCCCTTGTCATTGTCTGTTGGTTGTTACAAGTATTCTGCGAACCTGATGGCGAAACACTCAATCGCCTACGTTATAACTTCATCGGGGGAATGCTTCCCTTTGGTATCGGTATTATCTTAGGTAGACAGATTGAGAAAGTCAACCTGTCGTTATCTCGTTGGCTATGGACAAGTATCACCCTCGTTGCCACCCTATTGATTGTCGTGATGTGCTTCCATTATCAGTCATGGTTATGGATACCAGTACTCATCATTGTGGGAATGCTGGCATTGGTAAAGGCAATGCCCCAACGTGTGATGATGCTCTTCGTGTGGTTTGGCAGTATCTCTGCTGCGATGTTTGTGACGCATCCTATCGTACGTAAAATCTTCATTACCGTTGCCTGGAAACAGGATATCTACGACGGACTGATGCTCTATGTTGTCGTCACCATCGCCCTCTCATGGGCTGTGAAGAAACTGATAGAACAGATTCCCAAACCCAAACTATGAAGATCAAGGACATAGAACTAGTCAATGTGAGTCGCTTTCGTGGTGAGTTGATGGGAGCAGCCATGCTTTTCATCATCCTCTTTCACGTGCCTCTGGCTCGAAGCGATGAGTTCTTCGGATTGAGACGCTGTGGAAACGTTGGTGTAGATATGTTCCTTTTCCTGAGTGGTATCGGTCTTTGGTTCTCGTGGGTCAAGAATCCTGATGTCTGGAAGTTCTATAAGCGTCGTCTTCTTCGCATCTATCCTGCTTGGCTGGTAATGGCTTCACTCTATTATCTGCCACGCTTCGATTGGGCACAAGGTAACTATATCGACCTGATAGGTGATATCACCATTAACTGGGACTTCTGGCTTCACGACGAATTGACCTTCTGGTACATCCCTGCCATCATGATGCTCTACCTCTGGGCACCCCCATATATGAAACTGATTCAGAAACATCCCATCTACAGGTGGTTGCCTGTACTGATGATTCTATGGTGTGTCTGGGTACAATCGATTGGTCCATTACAGCAGGCAGTAGGACATATTGAGATATTCTGGAGTCGCGTACCCATCTTCTTTATCGGCATCAATTGTGGCGAACTGGTAAGACGGGAGACGAAAATTGACGGCACTGGTATCTGGATGGTACTGATTCTCTTCTTAGCAACCTTCGGTTCGTGTGTCTATCTGGAACAGATGACGCATGGCAGATTCCCGCTGTTTATTGAGCGAATGATATACATTCCCTTTACCATCACACTCATCCTGATGCTGAATCGCGTATTCCGCAGAACACCCAAATGGTTCAACCGCTTCTGTGCCTTCTTTGGTGCACTGAGTCTGGAGGCGTATCTGATACACGACCATTTTGTAATGGCGAATATCACACCTTACCATCTGGGTTATTGGTTGACGGCATTGCTAACGATAGTGATTACCATTCCGTTGGCTTGGCTATTGCAAAAGATACTAAAACTGGTAGTGAGAATATGAAGAAGATAGTAGCCTTTGACTTTGACGGTACACTGACCAATCGTGATACCTTGCTCATGTTTATCCTTGATGCCAAGGGACTTGTTGCTTTTACAATAGGCTTCCTGTATCGTCTGCCCCTTATCGTCATGATGAAGTTGAGGCTCTATCCCAACTACCGTGCCAAGGAGAAGGTGTTTTCCTATTTCTTCAAGGGGATGCCATTAGATACTTTCAACACACTGTGCCAACGGTTTGCAGATACGCATCGTCATCTGTTACGCCCACAGGCGGTAGAGACGTTGGAACAAGCACAGGCAGACGGTATGGAGGTATTGATCATCAGTGCGTCTATCGATAACTGGGTACAACCGTTCTTCCCTTCCGTGAAGGTGTTGGGAACACAGATAGAAGTGAAAGACGGTTGTCTGACAGGTCGTTTCCTCACGAAAAACTGTTATGGACAGGAGAAGGTAAACCGTATTCTGAAAGAATATCCTCATCGTGACGAGTATCATCTGACTGCCTATGGTGACAGTAATGGTGATCGTGAACTGCTTGCCTTTGCCGATGAGGCTCATTTTAAACCGTTTCGCGTATGAGACTGAAACGTGAAGAGTGGACATTAGGACTGGCGATATTGCTGTTGCTCATCATCCTCAACGGGATGGTGATAGCCAAGTATGATGCTCTGCTCTCTGTGGTCTCTGAGGATTATGGGAAACTGTTGACCTACCATTATCATGTGTCTGGCTTTGATGGAACCACCTATTCGGTGTTGACGGAATGGGGGATGAAATACGATGTGTTGCGCCATCCGTTGTTGCCCTACCTGATGGGACTGCCTTACGGATTGAACCAATTGTTGATATCCCTGACGGGGGTGAATGGTGCCTTGTATATCTCTGCCGTCATCATGCTCTGTTTTGCTTTCGCTACGACGATTGTCCTCTATCGCATCCTACGTGAAGTAGTGGGCATCGGTCGATGGGATGCGTCTCTCTTGACCGTTTTCTTCTTTAGTCTTGCCTATGTGTTGGTGACCTATATCGTTCCCGATCACTTTGGTATTTCCCTGTTCCTGATACTCTTGTCACTCTATCTGATTAGCAAAGCATGGAAGGAAGGACGTGTCTTGAAGACGTGGCAGACAGCCTTGTTGTTGCTCATCACTGCTGGCGTCACATTGACGAATGCTGCCAAAGTACTTGCTGCTGAATGGATAGCCAGGGGGAAGCGTTTCTTCCATTGGAAGTTCTTTTTAATAGCCATTGGCTGTTGGCTGTTAATGATTGGCTTGGGTGTATGGGAAGAACACACCTATGTGCTTCCCAAAGAACAGGCTGAGAAGCAGTACTTCAAGGAACATCAGAAAGAGATGTTGCAGAAGGCGAAAGAGAATCACAAGCGTTATAAGCATGCACCTTGGGTGGTACATAAAGGTAAACCGTTAGGCAAGGGGAGTATTCTGAAATGGACGGATAAAACGACTTCCCGTTGGGAGACATTGAAAGAGAATGTCTTTGGTGAGACATTGCAACTGCATGAGGATTGGGTATTAGACGATGTCCTGACGAGTTATCGCCCAGTACTGTTGCCCTATCGCTCTATCGTCAACTATATCGTAGAGGGCTTACTGGTATTATTGCTGTTGGCAGGTATCTGTTGTGGTTTCCGCCATCGCCTGTTATGGATGTGTCTGTTAGGTATCCTTCCTGATGTGCTGATGCATCTCGTGTTGGGTTTTGCCATCAACGAGGTCTATATCATGGCTGCCCATTGGGTATATATCTTCCCTATTGCTATTGGCTATTTGTTTAAATCACTCCACACTCCACATTCCACACTCCACATTTCAATGCGACTCATAGTCGCTGCTCTCACCGTTTATTTATTGATTCATAATGTCGGACTGATGGTTGACTGGATGCAACAGTCGCCTGTATCTATCGCGTTCTGGTATGAATAGTAGTATGTTTGGAATCTTCCGCATCCGCAAAGAGGAGCGATGGCAGTCGTTGGTGGCGTTAGCCGTCATCATTCTGCTCAATGCGTTATTCATCCATCGCTTGTCACCCTTCTTCATGCAAGAGGGCTTTGGTCCTTATTGGAAAGACTTCATGCGAGAGTTCCATCTGTCAGGCTACGATCCGCTGACCTATCTGGGTGTGACGGGTTGGGGAATGGTATATAACGTATTCCGTCATCCTTTGTTAGGTTCTTTCATCTTCCCGTTCTATTTGATCAACAGTGGACTGAGTACGTTGTTGGGTGTGAACTGTGTACAGTATGTCGTTGCTGTACCTGTGATATTCTGTTCCTACTATTCGTATATCTTCACCTATCGTATTCATCGGGAGATTATCCAACTGGAACGGTGGGATGCCACTTTGATGACGGCTTTCTATTTCTCGATGGCGTATATCCTGTTGTCTGTCATTGTTCCCGACCATTTCACTATCTCGATGTTCCTGATACTGTTGACCTTCTATGTATCGGGCAAGCGTTACATACGAGGCAGGGAACTGCAATGGTGGCAGAGTGCATTGATGTTCCTCTTTACAGCAGGTGTCACCCTGAGTAATGGGGTGAAGATATTCTTGGCGGGATTGTTGATGAACGGCAAACATTTCTTCCGTTGGCGCTTCCTGTTGTTGGGTGTGATCATTCCTGCCGCTCTGTTATGGGGTTTCTGTCAATGGGAATACCGTTACTATGTGTGGCCCAGGGAACAGGCTCGCGCCGTTGCCAAGCAACAGAAAGAGGCAGAGCATGAACGGGAAATATCCATGATGTCGGAAGAACAGCAGAAGGTAGAGCGTGAGAGACAGGAGAAGCGTAAGAAGATACTGGATCGTCAGGCTGCCAAGTCGGGTACACCCATGAAGAAGGTGGGTTTCCTGAGTTGGACGGATACGTCAACATCCCGTTGGGAGAGTTGTTATGAGAACCTGTTTGGTGAGACCATCCAGTTCCACCAACAGCATTTCTTAGGCGACACGTTAGTGTTCCGTCCTGTCTTTGTACCTTACGACTGGGTGTTGAACTATGTCGTAGAGGCGATCATCGTCTTGTTGTTCTTGGTAGGAATATGGGTAGGACGCAGAAGTCGTTTCCTCTGGTTGACATTAGCCTGTTTTGGTTTCGATATGGTGATTCACTTGGGATTAGGTTTCGGTCTCAACGAAATCTTCATCATGGCACCTCATTGGCTCTATGTCGTTCCTTTTGCAATTAGCTATTTGATGTCAAAGGTCAAAGGTCAAAGGTCAAAAGTTAATGGTCTGCGCTTTTTAGTCGCAGCCTTGACACTTTTCCTTTTCTTGTATAATGGAATACAGTTGGTAGACTTCCTGCTGTCGCCTATCAAAGCAACCCTTTAGATTTCCCGGTCTTTACCAAGCCATTTACGGATGCGACGGGCGAGTGATTTCCTGATCTGTCCGAAGTTCCCATAACGCAGGTTCAACCACAGTTCTTCCAACGAGCGCCCTATCTTAATCCAAGGATGTCCCCAGGCGTTATAACGATACATCCGTTCTTTGTAGGTCACATCCTCAATGACATATTTAGGATGACGCAGTGGGAAATTGAGGTCGTAACTACGCATCGTAAACAGTCGGCGGATACCCTTAGGCAATGTCTTGAAAGCAGCATAATGGGCTGACTCACTGGTGGCTCCCACATTACTAATCATATTCTTGGCAGGCATCACGGCTAATCCTGAGTTAAACAGCATCGACGACCAGAAGATACTCTCAAACTGGGGAACACCTGAATCCCGATGTAGTTGGCATGTCCTGATGAAGTCACTCTTGATGTCTCGTGCCTTGATGAGGTTCTTGAGTTGCTGCATGTTATAGGTATCGTCGAGGAAGGAATATTGTTCGTCCCACTGGTTCACCACTCGGCTCCATGACGCCCACCCCCAGATAGAGAAGGCAGAGGTGAAGAAATAGTCGTAGGGAATATCCTTGGTTTCTTCATCCATATTATAACCAGCAATCATCGTGATGCGTTCATCATGCTCATAACGGTCGAGCATCTCTTTACAGAAAGGGAAAAACGAGAGCGAGGGCACGACATCGTCTTCCAGTACAATACACTTGTCGGCGAGTGAAAACGCCCAGCGATGAGAGGTATAACCTGCCGTCATACAGCCTAAGTTCTTCTCTTGGTAGTTGCGATGTACCTCACATTCCCAATCGATGTCCTCTACCACCTTCCTACAGGCTTCTATCGCAGCCTTGTCTTCTTCGTTGCGAGCACCGTCCTGAAACAGAAACAAACGTGACGGACGGGCTTTCTTCACCTGTTCGAACACCATACTCAATCGGTCAGGACGATTGAAAAACAGCATCAGTACGGCTATATCTGTTTGCGAAGGGTATTTGCTCATAGGTTATGTTGCTTGATTTGAATGATTCTGCGATAGAGTTTGATGAGTGGACGAGCCAGACATGGTGGCAACTGCCAGACAAGACGATCGTAGAGAGGCAGTTTAGAGTTTAGAGTGTAGAGTGTAGAGTGGTAATATTCTTTTCGAACTTCATATTGACCATCGTGGATGAACTTCTCGTATTCCTTCAACTGATGAAGCACGAAAGCAGACTGGTAGGTGTCCCATTGCGGAGACAATACTTGGCGCAACAGGTCGTCGTAGAGTCGTTCACGTTCCAAGGTATGTTGTCTGCTGTTGGGCAATCCCAATGTATAGCGATAGATGCAGTCTTTGATGAAGAATACCTTCGGTTGTTTCATCAGTACCTTTACCTGCATGAGTTTGTCTTCACCCTCGATGATATCACGCGGAGTGTCCAAACAGTCTTCCAATAGTTCTTTCCGGAAGATGATACCCCATAACACGGGGAAACGGTTCTTGCCTGTGATAATGGCTTGGATAAGGGGTTCTACAGGTGTCCAACCCTCATAGACCTTAGGTGAGCGTGTACCGTCTTGTGTACAGAAAGTGCCTACCACCTCGTCTGCCTGTGTCTGTTCAATCGTATCATAGAGGGTTTTCAGGGCATGGGGCATCAGTACATCGTCACTGTCTACGAATACGATATAGCGTCCTTGTGCCTGTTCTACGCCTACTCGTCGTGCAGCCGTTACGCCCCCGTTGGGTGTATGTATTACGTGGATGCGTGGTGTCTCTTGTGCCAGTTCATCGCAGAGGTCGCCAGAACCATCCGTGCTACCGTCATCAACGGCGACAATCTCAAAGTCGTCGAAGTCCTGTTGCAGCAGACTTTCCATACATGGTCGGATGTATGCTGCCTTATTGTAGATGGGTATGACGATACTGATTTTCATAACTTCTCTCACCTCTAGCTTCTCACCTCTAGCTTCTCACTTCTCACCTCTTAAAAACTTCACGCACTCATCCATCATCTTCACCTTCAACAGTTTCATGACGACAGCATAGAGAATCGCCGCCAAGACAATGCGTACAGCCAACAACAGGTAGTTGTTGTCGATACCTTTGGTCATCCACCAAACCAACACCATGATAGCCATACTGATGAGGGCAAAGGGAATGGTATCCTTCAGCACATCCCACAGACGAACGCCAATCATCTTCTTGGCATAGATCTGCCAAACCAGCAACCAGAGGACATTCAGGATGGTATAGGCTGCCACAACGGTTTCGATACCCTCTTGATAAGTGAGGAAGATCAATACCAGTTGTAAGACTATCTGCGAGATGTTCAACCACATATTCACATCGCTACGTCCCTGACTGATGACGAGGTTCTTATAGAGCGAATAGAACGGCATGAAAGCACCACCGATACAAAGGATGCGCAACAGGGGAATACACGCTTCCCATTTAGGTCCGATAGTCGACAGGATAAACTCATTGGCTACCAAGGCGAGTCCGAACATCGCTGGGAAAGCAAGAAAAGACGTAAAACGTAGCATCTTACGGAAGACGCGTATCTCTCGTTCCTCACTTCTCATTCCACATTCCTCATTTCTCATTCCACATTCCTCATTCCTCACTTCTACCAACACCGGTTGTGCTACTTGGTCGATACTACCGCTTACCAACTGGTATGCCATCGTGTTCCATTTGAATGCCTGGAAGAAGTTACCTACCACCTCGGGTGTCTTCACAAACAGTTTTCCGAAGATAAAGGTGAGGATGTTGTTATTGACGGTATTGATGATCATCGTCACCAGAATGTTCATCGCAAACTTCCATGTACGACGAATCGGAGAGAAGTCTATCTTCAATGAGGGACGCCATTTAACGAAGAAGAAACGTCCAACGACCAAGGCGGTGGCATTGACAATCTGTTGCCAAGCCAAACTCCAATAGGAATAACCCTTAAATGCCAAGATAACAGCCACCGTACCTGAACATACCAGCGCACAGAAGTTTACGATGGTAATCTCTTTGTTCATCATGTTCTTCGTCATATAGGCATGTGTCGAAATACCAAATGACGAGATGAAGAAGGCAAGGAAGATAAAGCGTGACAGGTCTGTTAGACAGGGTTGCTCGAAGAAGGCAGCAATCAAGGGGGCAGCGGCAAACAATACGAGATAGATGCAGGCACTCGCCAGCGTGTTGAACCAGAATACGGCATTATAGTCGTTTGCCTTGGGTTCCTTCATGTTCACAATCGCAGTAGAGAATCCACTCGACTGCAAGTTACCTGCAATGGCAGAGAAGATGGCAATCATCGCAATAGGCGTCCACTCGCCAGGTGACAGCAACCTACCCAGCAAGATGCCGATAACGACATTCAGCACTTGGGTGGTACCACTGTTCAGTACCCCCCAAAACAGTCCCTTCGCCGTTTTCTCCTTCAGATTCTCTGTACTCATTTGGGGGACAAAGGTAGTGCAAATCGAACGCAAAACAAAATAAAATACAAAAATTTTATTTTTTTTGCTGAGATGCAGCCTACCTTCGACCGAAGGTCAAAGTACGATTAAGTGAGCGAAACCAAGAGAATCTTGAGTTAAGTGCCGCCTAACCCAATAAAGCCTCTTTTCAACCCAAATAAAGCCTTCAAACGGGTCGAATGTAAGCTACTTTCGAAGTGTTTCAAGGCTTGGAACATATA
>JBGVBD010000203.1:0-52381 GCA_045225255.1 Prevotella sp.
ATTCCGAACAGAGAAGTTAAGCCCGCCTGCGCCGATGGTACTGCAATGCAATGCGGGAGAGTAGGAGGCCGCCTTCTTTTCAAATGAAGAGTCCCTGCTATCGAAAGATAGCAGGGACTCTTTTGTAATAATATCCGACTTTTTGCGTTATTATTACTGTATGCAATGGACAGATAGAATCCGTCAGGTCAAAATATTATTAGTGGTAGCGGCAATATTGATTGCTGTTGCTTCCTTGCTGGTGTCACATTTCTTGGTGAAAGACCTTTCAGACGAGGAACGAGGCAAAATGGAAGTATGGGCACAGGCATTACATTCCTTGAATGAAGCGGATGAGCATACTGATCTTTCATTAGTGTTGAGTGTGATGGAAGGGAATAATACCATTCCAGTCATCGTGATGGATCAGCAAGGACATGTAACGGATTATCGTAATATTGATATCAAAGCGAAGGATGCTGCAGATACCGTAAAATATATTGAACGAATGGGGCAGCAGATGAAGAATGCAGACAGATATATTAAGATTCAGATTGGTGACTCTGCGGATTACCAACTAGTTTGCTATGATGACTCTGTGATGCTGAAACGACTTGCAGCTTGGCCTTATGTCCAGTTGGGTATTGTTTTGATATTCGTGGTGGTGGCCATCTTTGCCCTTCTATCATCTAAACGTGCTGAACAGAATAAGGTTTGGGTTGGACTCTCGAAGGAGACAGCTCATCAGTTGGGTACACCTATTTCCAGTTTGATGGCTTGGACGGAAATGCTGAAAGAGAATTATCCGGAAGATGAGTTGTTGCCAGAGATGGATAAGGATGTGAAACGTTTGGAACGTATTGCCGAACGCTTTTCTAAAATTGGTTCTGTGCCGGAACCTGTAGATTCTTCGATGAATGAAGTGTTGCAGCATGTGATAGAGTATATGAATCGTCGTACATCCCAGAAGGTACAGATATTGAGTCATATGCCTAAGGAATCTGTCATTGTCAAGATGAATGCCTCTCTGTTTGAATGGGTAATAGAAAACCTCTGTAAAAACGCTGTAGATGCGATGGAGGGAGAGGGAACTATCACACTCTCTTTATTGCAAGAAGAGAATAATGTCGTTATTGAAGTACAAGATACGGGAAAAGGTATCAAGAAGAAAGATATAAAGAATGTCTTCACCCCTGGTTTCACTACGAAGAAGAGAGGATGGGGATTGGGTCTTTCTTTAGCAAAGCGTATCGTGGAAGAATACCATAAAGGACGTATCTTCGTCAAGTCATCTGAGATAGGTGTTGGGACGACTTTCCGTATAGAGATGCCTAAGTAAGAATATTAAAGCCTTGACTTCTTGAAGAGCCAAGGCTTTTTTTATTAGATAACTTCTATACCGAGTTTTTCACATAGTTGAAGACTCATCTCCTTGAGTTTGAACTTCTGGATCTTACCACTTCCAGTCAGTGGGAACTGGTCAATGAAGAAGACATACTTTGGAATCTTGTAACGGGCAATCTTTCCTCTACAGAATAACTGAACATCCTCAGGTGTCATCTTCACACCCTCTTCCAAGATGATGAAAGCACCAACAGCCTCACCGTATTTCTTAGAAGGTACGGCTGCTACCTGAACATCGCGAATGCCTGGCATGTGATAAAGGAATTCCTCTATCTCACGTGGATAGATATTCTCACCACCACGGATAATCATATCTTTGATGCGTCCTGTAATCTTGTAGAAGCCTTGCTCGTCCTTGATACCTAAGTCTCCTGAGTGCAGGAATCCGTTTTTGTCAATCACTTCTTCCGTTGCCGTAGGATTCTTATAATAACCCTTCATCACATTGAAACCCTTGCAGCACATCTCACCCTGTACACCGACGGGACATTCCTCTCCTGTCTCTGGGTCGAGCACTTTGACTTCAACGAATGGGAAGTCGCGACCTACGGTGGTGCAACGCTGTTCAAAGGTGTCGTTTAGACAAGTCTGTGTCATACCAGGCGATGACTCTGTGAGACCGTAGACGCTGGTGATGGTCATATACATCTTTTCTGATACCTGTTTCATCAATTCTACAGGACAGAGCGAACCTGCCATGATACCTGTACGCAGACAGGTCAGGTCGAACATGTCGAACATCGGGTGGTTCAATTCTGCAATGAACATAGTGGGCACGCCATATACTGCTGTACACCTTTCTTTATGAATAGAGGCGAGTACCACCAATGGGTCGAACTTCTCTACCATGACCTCCGTACAGCCGTGGGTCAGGCAGTTCATGGTGGCGAGTACCACACCAAAACAGTGGAATAGCGGTACACAGACACAGAGTTTGTCATCTTGTGTGAATCCCATGTTCTCGCCCGTGAAGTAGCCGTCGTTGGCAATACCATAGTGTGTCAGCATCACACCTTTGGGGAAACCGGTAGTACCACTGGTGTACTGCATGTTGCAGACATCGTGGCATGTCACCTTACTCTTCATCTCCAATAGGGTCTCATCTTCGACATTCTGTCCTAAAAGCAACAACTCTGCCGTATTGAACATACCGCGATACTTCTCCATGCCGATATACACTACGTTCTTCATGTAGGGGAAACGTTCGCTGTTCAGATGACCACGTTCGCAGTTTTTCAACTCTGGCAGCATCGTATAGGTCATGTCTACGTAGTTACAATCCCACGTACCGTCAGTGATACAAAGCGTATGCATGTCGGAGTCCTTACAGAGATACTCTAACTCACTCTGCTTGTAATTGGTGTTAACGGTTACCAGTACGGCACCGATTTTAGCAGTGGCATAAAGGAAGGTGAGCCAGTCAGGGACGTTGGTTGCCCAAATACCCACATTAGAGCCGCGCTCCACGCCAATGGCAATAAGACCTTTAGCAAGGTTATCGACGCGTTCATTGAACTTACTCCAAGTAAAGCGGAGGTTACGGTCAGAATAGACAATATATTCTTTATCGGGTGTAGTCTCAGCCCAATGCTCAAGCCACTGACCGAGAGTGCGCTCATGAAGCGTATAGCCTGCACTGCCAGTCTCGGCAGGATATGTTCTATTTGGCAAAGGCCTGCCTGCCATGTCTAATTTTACATTACTATCCATTTCTTTTCTGAATAATCTGAGTATTCTGAGTAATTAGAACGGAATATATACTACTGCGAGAATTTTGGCACTCTTACCTGGAGCACCATGTACATGATGCTTCACGATACTGTCGTAGAAGATACTGTCGCCCTCTTTCAGCGAGTAAGTTTCCTTGCCGTAAACAATCTCTATCTCGCCCTGCATCACATAGATAAATTCCTCGCCTTCGTGGGCAGACAACTGAAATTCTGGGGATTCCTCAGGATTGATGTCAATGATGAATGGTTCCATGTGGCGACCAGCCTTCTGCTGAGCCAGTGGATGATACTCCATGTGTTTGCGTGCATCTGTCGCACCGTTAGAGAAACTGATGCTGCTGTCTGCCTCTCGATCTTTGGCACGAGTGACGACTGGACCTAATGCATCGTTATCGTCCATGAAAGTACCCAGTCGTACTCCCAATGCTCGTGCTATCTTAATCAGTGGACCTAAAGATGGAAGGTTCTGTCCATTCTCAATGGACAAAATCTGTTCTTTTGACAAACCACTGCTTTCTGCAATTTCCTCTATAGAGAGGTTCTTGGATTCCCTAATCCCTTTGATCTTGGATCCTACAAATGAATTATTATTAGACATACCTATTTTATGTTGGACGTGCAAAATTACGAAAAAATATGGAAATAGCCGCAACTTTTGGAATAATTACCATCATAAGACGGGTAATTTTTCAACGAAAAGCAAAAAATATTAAATCTTGCACTCATAAATCGAAAAAAGTTTGTACCTTTGCAAGCCAAAAGTGTAGTTATGTGCAGTTTAGAGACTTTGAAGATTGATTTGAAGGGAATGAAGACCGACGAAATGAGTCGGGAATTTGACCTGAATGATGACTTCTTCGAGGCTTTGGACGGTTCACAGTTGGGGCATGGAGCATTGCATGTGTCGGTGTCTATACGCAAGGCAACCGGTTTTTACGAACTCCATTTCCATACTGAGGGCACAGTGATTGTTCCTTGCGATATATGTCTTGATGACATGGAACAGCCTATCGTGGCGGATAACCGTCTGATAGCAAAGTTAGGGGCAGAGACTAACACCGAAGATGATGATGTCGTGACTGTTGACGAGAACGAAGGAATACTCGATACAGCATGGCTCATATACGAGTTTATAGTACTCGCCATACCCATCAAACACGTTCATGCACCTGGAAAATGCAATAGTGTGATGACGCAGAAACTCGAAGAGTTAAGCGGTGCCGTCCGAAGCGGCAAAGAGGAGGCAGAGGAGATAGACCCGCGGTGGAGTGCACTTTTAAAATTAAAAAAGTAAAAAGGTAAAAAAGTAAACATTAAAAGGTAATAGAATTATGGCACATCCTAAAAGAAGACAATCAAAGACACGTACGCTGAAGCGTCGTACTCATGACAAGGCAGTTGCTCCCACACTGGCAGTATGTCCTAACTGTGGCGCATATCATGTATATCATACTGTATGCCCCACTTGTGGCTACTATCGTGGCAAGATTGCCATTGTAATGGACGAAGCAGCTGAGTAATGGGGAAAATCAATGCGATAATCACCGGTGTTGGTGGCTACGTGCCTGACTATATTCTCAATAATGAGGAATTGTCTCGCATGGTAGACACCAATGACGAGTGGATTATGACTCGCGTAGGTATCAAGGAACGCCATATCCTCACAGAGGAAGGCTTGGGCACCAGTTATATGGCTCGTAAAGCAGCCAAGCAGTTGATGCAGAGGACTGGTGTAGATCCGGATACTATTGATGCAGTCATCGTCACTACCTCAACGGCTGATTATAAATTCCCTTCCACAGCCAGCATTGTATTGGGTAAACTCGGACTGAAGAATGCTTTTGCATTTGACTTCTGGGCTGCCTGCTGTGGATTCCTTTATACGCTTGATGTGGCAGGCTCGATGATTCAGAGCGGTCGCTATAAGAAAATCATCGTGATAGGTGCCGATAAGATGTCGTCAATAACAGATTATAAAGATCGTGCTACTTGTCCTTTGTTTGGCGACGGTGCTGCTGCTGTTCTGATAGAAGGAACAGAAGAAGAAAATATCGGTGTGATGGATTCCTACTTCCGTGCAGATGGCAAGGGATTACCTTTCTTGCATATCAAAGCCGGTGGTTCGGTTTGTCCCCCCAGTCATTTCACGGTAGACCACCGTTTGCACTACCTTTATCAAGAGGGTCGCACGGTGTTCCGTTATGCAGTGACGAATATGAGCGACGACTGTGCACTGATAGCAGAGCGTAATGGACTGGACAAGACGAATATCCAGTGGGTTATTCCTCATCAGGCAAACATGCGTATTATTGAGGCTGTGGCAAAACGTTTGGAACTTCCGATGGATCAGGTGATGGTCAATATCGAGCATTTCGGAAACACTTCAGCAGCCACAATTCCTTTAGCACTATGGGAGAATGAGTATCGTTTGAAGAAAGGTGACAATATCATTATGACCGCCTTTGGTGCAGGATTCGTTCATGGAGCAAGTTACTACCGATGGGCGTACGACGGAAGTGAAAAGTAAAGATAATGCATAAAGCGGGATTTGTAAATATAGTTGGTAATCCCAATGTAGGTAAAAGTACGCTCATGAACCAGTTGGTTGGTGAGCGTATTTCGATTGCGACGTTTAAGGCTCAGACCACACGACATCGCATCATGGGTATTGTGAATACTGACGATATGCAGATTGTATTCAGTGATACCCCAGGTGTGCTGAAGCCCAATTACAAGCTGCAGGAATCGATGTTAGCTTTCTCGGAGTCTGCTTTGGCAGATGCTGATGTACTGCTTTACGTCACTGATGTTGTAGAGAACCCTGAGAAGAACATGGACTTTTTGGAAAAGGTTCAGAAGATGACGATTCCCGTGATTCTGCTCATCAACAAGATTGATGAACTGGCAAATGAAACTAGTACGACTAGTAAGTCTAGTAATACTAGTCAGACTAGGCTAACGGGTATCGTCGGCAAGTGGCACACCCTGCTGCCCAATGCGGAAATATTACCCATCTCTGCAAAGAACAAGTTTGGCACTGATATGTTGTTGAAGCGTATCAAGGAACTGTTGCCTGACTCACCGCCTTATTTCGATAAGGATCAGTTGACTGACAAGCCTGCCCGTTTCTTTGTTTCAGAGATAATCCGTGAGAAGATACTTCTCTATTATGATAAGGAGATACCTTATGCCGTAGAGGTTCGTGTGGAACAGTTTAAGGAAGGTCCGAAGAATATCCACATCAATGCTGTCATCTATGTAGAGCGTGAGAGTCAAAAGGGTATTATCATCGGGCATCAAGGCGTTGCTTTGAAGAAAGTAAGTACTGAAGCACGTAAGGCACTGGAGCGTTTCTTTGGCAAGCCCATTTATTTGGAAACCTTCGTCAAGGTTGACAAAGACTGGCGTTCGTCACAGAAGGAATTGGATTCATTCGGATATAATCCGGAATAACTAGGAGTACTAGATATACTAGAAAGAAAATAATATGGCAAACTTAGTAGCAATAGTAGGACGCCCGAATGTAGGCAAGTCCACCTTATTCAACAGACTGACTAACTCACGTCAAGCCATTGTTAGTGAGGAGGCGGGAACTACCCGTGACCGCCAGTATGGCAAGTGTGA
This sequence comes from Prevotella sp., assembly GCA_045225255.1. GTDB lineage: Bacteria > Bacteroidota > Bacteroidia > Bacteroidales > Bacteroidaceae > Prevotella. Next base: position 6,738 of record JBGVBD010000203.1, read on the forward strand.
GTGGAACGGTCGTGAGTTCTCCGTAGTAGATACGGGCGGATGGGTAGTCAATAGTGACGATATCTTCGAGGAAGAGATTCGTAAGCAAGTGATTGTTGCTACAGAGGAAGCCGACCTTGTTCTTTTTTTGGTAGATATCAAGAATGGTCTGACCGATCTTGATATGGATGTAGCACAGATTCTGCGTCGCTCCAAACTCCCTGTTCTTTTGGTTGCCAATAAGGCTGATGATGGAAAAGACCTTTACGGTCAATACGAGTTCTATAAACTCGGTTTGGGAGATCCTTATTGTGTCAGTGCTGCTACAGGTTCTGGTACTGGTGATTTGTTGGATGATGTTATTTCGAAACTCAAGACTGATGAGGTGGATGATATTGAGGATGGTACTCCCCGTTTCGCTGTTGTCGGTCGCCCGAATGCTGGCAAGTCGAGTATTATCAATGCCTTTATCGGTGAAGATCGTAACATTGTGACGGAGATAGCAGGTACTACGCGTGACTCTATCTATACGAAATACGATAAATTTGGTTTTGACTTCTATCTAGTGGATACAGCAGGTATCCGTCGTAAGAATAAGGTGACGGAGGATTTGGAATTCTATAGTGTGATGCGTTCTATCCGTGCTATAGAAAACTCTGATGTCTGTATCCTGATGATTGACGCCACTCGTGGCATAGAGGCACAGGATATGAATATCTTCCAGTTGATACAGAAGAACAACAAGTCGTTGGTAGTTGTCGTCAACAAATGGGATTTAGTGGAAGATAAGTCGCAGATTGCCATCAAGACTTTCGAGGATGCCATCCGTAATCGTATGGCTCCATTTGTAGATTTCCCCATTATCTTTGCTTCTGCAGTCACCAAGCAGCGTATCTTCAAGGTGTTGGAAACTGCCAAGCAAGTCTATCTGAATCGTAAGATTAAGATTGGTACGTCGAAACTCAATGAAGTGATGCTGCCTATCATCGAGGCTACTCCGCCTCCCTCTATCAAGGGTAAGTATATCAAGATCAAGTATATCTCTCAAGTTCCCGATACGCAGATTCCTACTTTTGTGTTCTATGCTAATCTGCCTCAGTATGTGAAAGAACCCTATAAGCGTTTCTTGGAAAACAAACTGCGTGATAACTGGACGTTGACGGGTACGCCCATCAATGTGTTTGTAAGACAGAAATGAGGAAATTAATAACTTTCGGCTTTTGGCTTTTGGCTTTTGGCTTGTTGCAGAGTTGTTCTCAACCAGAGCCAACTCAAGAGGAACTCGCTGGCAAGGCGGTGAAGGAATACTATGACCGTTTATTAGCTGGCGACTATGAGGGATTCTTGAGTGGAAAGGTTGATACTGATTCCTTGCCTCAAGACTATCGTCAGCAGTTGTTGAAGGCTTATGAGATGTATCAGCAGGAACTTGGACAGACACATGGCGGTGTTGCTGATGTGACCGTTTCGAATGTGCGAAACGACGAGGCACAACAGTTGATGCAGGCGTTCCTGCTGCTTCACTTTAAAGATTCCGTCAAAGAGGAGATTATTGTTCCGATGGTGCAGCGGAATGGGGCGTGGAAGATGCGTTAACCACTTCACGCATCTCTTTCAGCAAGTCGGAAGCAAAGATAAAGTCTGTCAGTCTCTTGTTCGTCGAGCCCATGATATCTGCAGATACCCCTTGCCATTCCTTATGACCTTCATAGATAAAGATGATACTCTCACCGATAGTCGTCACCGAGTTCATATCGTGTGTATTGATAATCGTCGTGATATTGAACTCTTGCGTGATACTATGCAGCAGGTCATCAATCACCAATGACGTCTTCGGGTCAAGACCACTATTCGGTTCGTCGCAGAAGAGGTATTTGGGATTGAGGGCAATGGCACGGGCAATAGCCACACGCTTCTGCATACCACCGGATATCTCACCAGGATACTTCTCTTCCGCACCCACCAGATTCACACGATCTAGACAATCCATTGCCCGCTTGGTACGTTCACGGAGAGTCATCGGAGCAAACATATCCAATGGGAACATCACATTCTCTAATACTGTCATACTATCGAAGAGGGCAGCACTTTGGAAGATCATACCCATCTCACGGCGCATCAGGATCTTCTCTTGTTTCGACATGGCGACGAAGTCACGTCCGTCGTAAAGCACCTGTCCGCTGGTAGGTTCCAACAAACCCACAAGGTTCTTCATCAACACCGTCTTTCCGCTACCACTCTGTCCGATAATCAGATTGGTCTTTCCGTTCTCGAACACCGTACTGATGTCCTTCAGCACTTCCCTGCCGTCAAAACTCTTGCAAAGGTTCTTTACTTCAATCATGACAACAACTGCGTTAAGAATACATCACTACACAATATCAACACACTCGAGCAGACGACGGCATCCGTTGATGCCTTACCTACATTGACACTTCCGCCCTCCACCGTATAACCGAAGAACGAGGGGACGGCAGAGATGATGAAAGCGAAGAACAGGCTCTTGATAATACTCATCCACACAAACCACGGTTGGAAAGCATGTTGCAATCCCAGCGTCAAGTCGTCGGGTACGATGATATGTCCTACATACGCCGTTCCATAGGCACCGATGATACCCATGCCTGATGAGAAGATAACCAGTATCGGCATGATGGTAAGCATGGCAGTAATCTTCGGCAATATCAGGTAGTTGGCAGAATTTACGCCCATGATGTCGAGGGCATCTATCTGTTGTGTTACGCGCATCGTACCAATCTCTGAGGCGATGTTCGAGCCTACCTTACCTGCCAATATCAGACACATGATACTGCTTGAAAACTCCAGCAGCATAATCTCACGGGTAGTATAGCCGCTCACCCAACGAGGCATCCAAGGACTTTGGATGTTCAACTTCATCTGAATACAAATCACGGCACCGATGAAGAAAGAGATCAATAGCACGATACCAATAGAGTTGACACCCAACTGTGCCATCTCTTTCACATATTCCTTTAAGAACATACGCAATCGCTCTGGGCGTTTGAACGTACGTCCCATCAGTATCATGAATTTGCCGAACGATGTCAGCCATTTATGCAGTATCTTCATATCTGTTCTTCCTCCTCTTCTTTCTTTTTCTTCTCCTCTGCCATCCGTTGGAAGTCCTTCTTCTGAAGGACGAAGTTGGAACCGAGGTATTTCTCTTTCACGATGGGGTTGACGGCAAGTTCATCGGGACTTCCTTGGAATAAGATACGACCTTCGAAGAGAAGATAGGCACGATCGGTGATATTCAGCGTCTCGTGCACATTATGGTCAGTGATAAGGATACCGATATTACGATATTTCAACTGCCATACAATCTGTTGGATATCTTCGACGGCAATAGGGTCAACACCAGCAAACGGCTCGTCGAGCATGATGAACTTCGGCTCGATGGCGAGACAGCGCGCTATCTCTGTACGACGGCGCTCACCACCAGATAACTGGTCACCTTTGTTCTTGCGAACCTTGCCAAGACGGAACTCCTTAATTAGACTCTCTAACTTCTCCAACTGATAGTCGCGAGGCTTGCCTGTCATCTGAAGTACGGAAAGGATATTGTCCTCTACCGACATCTTGCGGAATACAGAGTTCTCCTGTGCCAGATAGCCAATACCGGCACGGGCACGACGATAGACGGGATAGTCGGTTACTTCCTCGTCGCCCAGATACACGTGACCACCGTTAGGTACCACGAGTCCTGTGGTCATATAGAATGACGTAGTCTTACCAGCACCATTCGGTCCCAGCAGTCCTACGATCTCACCCTGTCGTACGTCATAACTCACGTTGTTCACCACCGTGCGCTTGCCGTAGACCTTTACGAGTCCCTCCGTGCGGAGCACCAACTGCTCGTTCTGTATGTTTGTCGTCTCGTCCATTTATATTATAATAGTTCTTTCGGCATCAACTCTTTGGCTCTCTCAAAGTCCTCGGGTGTATCGAGTTCGTAAGAGAAGTAACTGGTAGTATCAACCACCTTGAAGGTATGTCCCTGTGGGATGAGTCGCTCGAAGCAACGTTCATAGAACACATCAATAAGTCCTTCCTTTACAATCATCTGGTCGAGTTCTTTGTAGAGTGCCTCACTATAGTCTGCCGTCATCTTCTCGATACCCACTGATTCGCCGATGGCATCTTGGATGCTGCATACCTTACTAATCTCTGTGATATGTCCGTCGGAATCCACAATGACTTTGATTTCCTCCTCACCACATTCATGACGGTTGAGGGCAAGGGCAGACTCGGGTTCGTGGGCGATACGTGCCACAGCAGCAGGGTCGCAAAGGATATCGCTATCCATCAACAGGAATTCCTTGCCACGAACATATTCACCTGCCATCCACAGCGAGTAGATATTATTATTGTGCTCGTAGTCGGCATTATGAAGGAAGTGGAAGGTGGGCTTTTGGCTATTAGCCATTGGCTGTTGGCTATAGGCAGTAAGAAAATCGCGAATCTGTTCAGCGCAATAGCCAGTAACCACCACGAACTCCGTGATGCCTGCCTGCTGCATAGCACGGACAGTGCGCTCCAACAAGGTGCGCTCACCCACTTTCAACAGGCACTTGGGTTTCGTGTCTGTCAATGGGCGTAGGCGTTTAGCCATGCCAGCGGCAAGAATCACTCCAATCATTTCTTGACGATTTTGAGGATGGTATCAACAACCGTCTGTGTCTGCTCCTTGCGACCGAGTGTGATACGCAGGCAAGACTCCAGACCCTTGTCGCTCATGAACTTGATCTTATAGTCCTGAACCTTCAATGCCTCCATCAATTCTTCCTTGATCTCCAACGGATACTTGATGAGGATGAAGTTAGCAACAGACTTATATACTTTGAAGCCAGGCAGATTGCCGAGTTCCTTTTTATACAACTGACGTCCCCATTCCATATCGTCAGCCACCTTGCGATAGTGGTCGTCACTCTCCAAAGCAGCGAGAGCCACAGCCTCAGAGAAGCGGTTGTAGCCTAAATACTTGTTGATGTAACTCTCAAACTGGTCGTGACCCTTGCCGATGAATCCGAAACCTACACGCAAGCCGGGAAGTCCATAGAACTTAGACAGGGTGCGTGAGATAATCAGGTTGTTGTACTTGTTCACCAGCGGAGCGATATAAGCAGTATCGGTACTGATGAAACTGGCGTATGCCTCGTCGATGAGTACCATCGTATCAGAAGGAATGTTCTCCATGATACGACCAATCTCCTCAGGTGTCAAACCGTTACCTGTGGGGTTGTTGGGTGAGGCGAGCAACAGCATACGGGGATGTACACGGTTGGTATATTCGATGACTTCGTCGATATCATAGGCGAAGGTGTCTTCCTTCTCATGCAAGGGATACATCTCAAACGTACCACCACACTCGCTTGCCACACGATTATAATACCACCAAGAGAACTCAGGAATGAGGATCTTGGTATTTGGCGTTCCTGTCTGACTATTGACAGAGAGGAAGTAATGGATAGCATTCTTCAGCATATCCTCACCACCATAGGTCAGCAATACCTGACTCTCATCTACACCGTATATCTCACTGAGGCGTACGGAAATGACGCTCTTCTTACCCTGATCGTAGATACGGGTATAGAAACACAGTGTTTTGGGATCGAAGTTCTTGATAGCCTCTACCACTTTCTGGCTGGGCTCAAAGTTAAATTCGTTTCTGTCGAGATAATTCATAATATATTGTTTTAATTTTTAATTCCTCATTTCTCATTCCTCATTCCTAATTTCATTAATGCCATACCGATGGCAATCCAGATGATTTCCCTCACGCGGCAGATGATACTCACGAAGATACCCAATGCGGCAGAGAGTCCGAGGGCAGCAATAGAGAGTACAAAACCACCTTCCTGAACACCTAACTGCATAGGCAAGAAACCGATGAGGTTGGCAAACAGGGTGGTGAATGCCACTATCAGGATGCTGTGCAGGAACGTGAGAGTCAGTCCTCCAAGTCCGCCTCCACAGTCAACACCGAAGAGCAACAGCATGAACATCACCTCGAGACTCTGTACGACGCGAGAGGAATATTCATAGAAAAGGCTCTTATAGAAAGCCCCCTTGTCCTGATTATGCAGTGACATGATATGTTTGTCGACATTCTCTATCGCCTCCGAATGGCGCGCCCAGAAGCGCAAAGTCCATTTCTTCAGTCCTGGAATCTTGGCTACTAAGCCCAATACATATTTCACCAGTCCGTTGCGATAGCCTTTTCCGAAGAGATAGAATGCCAACAGGCAGAACACAACGATGATGCTCAGGATAATCGCGATGGCTGTTGTCATGGGCATATCACCTACAAGCACCAAGGCGAGATAGATGAAGATACTGATAAACCAAAACCAGAAATGGGCAAAGAAGTGCATCATCGCATAGAGGATGACGGAAGATGTCGCATGTTGCTTATCGATATCCTTCGAGAGTTCCATGATGCGGTAAGGCTCACCGCCCAGTCCACCTACTGGTGTGGCGTAGTTAAGGGCATAACCCGTAATCGTCAGTCGATAGATACGCCAGAAACTGATGGGTGCCTTTCCGCCGATATTCCCCTCAATCGTGGCTTTCCAAGCGAGGGCATTCAGCGCGTAGACGAAAATCCATATCCCCACAATGGGAATCAGCCAATAGCCTGCGTGGCAGATATGTTCCCATAGTTCGATGAAACTGACGTCGAAAGTCAGCAACATCACTACCACAGCAGCGACGCCGAGGAAGAAGAACAGGTTATTCAGCCGTTGTTTCGTCCACTTCATAATTCAGACTTTTAGCTGTTAGCCTTTGGCTGTTGGCTTATTATCTTTTCTGTAATCTGCTTACAGAATGTCTCATGGCGATGGTTGACATACCAGGCAAGCAGTCCCATGCCGACAATCTCCCACACGAAGTTCATCACGGGGATATCAATCAGACAGAAGAGGAACAGCCATGCCGAGCGGAAATTGAAGGTCAACAGACCGTTCCACTTGATGACAGGCAGCGAGTTCTTGTGGAACTCCTCACGAACATCCTCTGGAAGATTGTCGAAACTGCCGTATTTCTCACGCATCGTTGCCAACATACGTTGGAACTGCGGTGTCTTCGCTTCCTGTTTCTTAGTATAGTCGATATACGATTTCTGGAAATAACGCTCCACCCATGGCGTGTCTTTTGTCATCTGGTCGTAGAGTTCCTGCTGGCGAGCAGAGTTATCTAATTCAGAACCTTTCTCGCCTTTCAGGAAGAAGAGGTGTGCTTGGATGTAATAGTCGGCAAGGCGCTGTTGACCAGCCAGTCCTACAATACCCGATATCAATCCTAAGATATAGACGATGATCGTGGCAATGATGGTGTTCTGTTCAGTATTCTCAATGCCCAGCCAACCAAACTCAATGTCGTGATGCAGATAGAAGCGATACACCAGAATGTGGTAGATAGGGATAAACCATGCAAAGCCTGCCACACCGTCAAGGATGCGTCCCAGTCGGCTCTTCTTACCTGTCATACGTGCCAACTGCCCGTCTGTGCAGTCGAAAATGTCTGCCAAACAGAGCAACAGGATGGCGATGATATTCATAATCAAGCCGTGCGTGCCCTCGTAATAGAAACTGCCGCAGGCAAAGAAATATGCACTCGCAGCACCGATAATCATCGACCAGATGGTCACGGTGTTCGGGTGTATGTCAAGTTTGGCAAAGAGAACTGCCCACCAATAGCAGAACGGACGTACTATATGTAAGTCGAGCCAGTCTTCTGTCTCTGCTGATTTTAGTGTCTTCGAAAATTCTTCCTTCATAGTTATACCTTATATTATATATAAGAATTCAGCCTGCAAAGGTAGTGAAAACCGAGCGAAATGCAAAGAAAAAAGTCTTTTTTCTTTCATTTCCGAGGTGCATCCTACCTTCGAACGATAGTTCAAAGGTACAAAGAATTAAGGAAAGGGGCAAATTTATTAATGTATTTTGCCATATTCTCATCTTTTTTTCGTACCTTCGCGCCTCATAAACTAAATTCAACATCATTAAGTCATGCCAAGAAGTTCAGGAATACCCTACGAAATACATCCCAGTCCTAAGAAAGACAAAGATGGACGCCCCTTGTTGTATGTGCGCCCCAGAAAGCACAACAAAGTAAGAATGGAAGACATCGATGCGTTCTGTCATAACAGTCTCGCCTTGCCCAAAGGTGAGTTCCTTCGCGTATTCACAGCCTTCCAAGAGGCTGCGAAATGGTATCTCAGCGAAGGTATGACAGTGGAAACGCCCATCGGCACCTTCTCACCTACACTCCGACTGAATCGAGAAGAGACCGATCCGAAGAAGATAACGGCTAAAGACATCTATTTCGACACGATTACTTTCAACCCTAACAAAGACTTCCTCTTGGGGGTAGGCGAGCATGTCAGGGGATTCCATAGAGCAACAGACCTTTGTGGCAACAGCCAGATGTACGATAAAGAACTGATGCTCAGCATCCTCAACAAGTTCTTGAACAACAGAAACGGCATGATTACTGCTCGTCAGTTTCAGTCACTTAGTGGACTTTCCTATTTCTCAGCACGCAAATACTTGGATTCTCTTTGCGAAGAAGAAAACGCCATTATCAGGCGAATGAAGTATGGTAAGACGTATATCTATTGTCTAAAATAAGTTTTTGCTTATAGGCATACAATCTTTTGCCTATAGGCGTAACATCTTCCGCCTATAGCCGTAAACGTTTTTGCCCGTAGGCAAAATTTGGAAAGTGCCGTCCTTTCGCCTCGAAAGTCGCCACCTTTCCCCTTGATAGGCGGCACCTATCGTCCCGTTAGGATGCGCCTTTCTCGATTCAAGTGCCATCGTTATTACTTCAAAGAAGCAAGATACTGCTGCAATGGGCTTCCCTCAGGGTTGGGCGAATGAGCCTTTGTGGCTTTAAGTTTTGAATTAAAAGTCTTTGATTCACTTTATTTCACAAACATAAAAACGGCAACCATCGTCACGATGATTGCCGTTTTCCATATTGCTTAGGCAATAGGTTTTTCAATCTTCTACCTAAAAACAACTAACAACTATATTAATTAACCAATATTATGAATCTTCGTATTTTTGTTGCAAAGGTAAACAGGAATCGGAATGTTCGCAAAAACTTTCAACGAACACCCCGATTTATTCTGTGAAATCAGAAAAAGCGTTTAATTATAGTGCTAATGCTGCTGAGGCTTTTTCTTCCAGAGCCTCTTTAATATAACTATTAATGGTCATCCCTGCTTGCTTGGCAAGCATAGCAATCTGGCGATGTACTGCAGGTTTCAGCCTCACATTTAATACACCAGTGTAACTTTTCTCTGGTTCAATTCCCTCATCTTTACAATATGCCAGATAATCATCAACGGCTTCATGAAAGGCTTCTGTCAATTCTCTGACACTCTCACCCTCGAAATTCACCAATCCGTTGATTCCTTCAATCTTGCCAAAGAAGACGTTGTCTTTCTCACTATAGGCTACAGATCCCAAATAACCTTTGTACGTCATTGTATTCATAACTTTTCCTCCTATTTTATTAATCCAGCTTCTTTCAATTCATTATAAACCTGTTGCATGGCGTATCCTTTTACGATGTTGCCAGGATGTGGTTTGTGTAACATAATAGGGCGTTTGTCCGCTTTCTTAAATATAACGCGAGAGCCTGAAGTGCGTCCTTTATTTCCTATTTCATAACCATAACCTGTTATTAGTTGCTGCATTTCGTCGAATGTGAAATCCGATGGCATTTTCAAGAATCGCTCTCTCAGTTTCTCTTTTGTACTCATGTTATTTATCCTTTTGCCTGCAAAAGTAACTAAATTTTAGTTACACACCAAATTATTTTGATAAATAATTGCGAAAAAGTGCTTCTTGCAAAAAGAATAAAAACAAAAAAATTGCTTTTTGTTTTGTATTCTGCTCACTTATTCGTACCTTTGACCTAAAGGTCGAAGATAGGCTGCATCTCGGAAAAACAAAAGAAAAGTTGGTTTTCTTTTGGTTTTTCGCTCGATTTGCACTATCTTTGCACGCTCAAAACGACAATTATAATAAATAAGGTATAAAAGATGAATATTTCATTTGAGGCTCCAGACAAGGTGAATGGCTTGATGACCATTACGCTGGAGAAAGAAGATTATCAAGGAGAAGTCGAGAAGACTCTGAAAGACTATCGTAAGCGTGCTAATGTTCCTGGATTCCGTCCCGGTCAGACTCCTATGGGACTGATTAAGCGTCAGTATGGCGCTGCCGTGAAGGTGGATGTAGTGAACAAGATGCTGGGTGAGAAACTCTATGAGTATGTTCGCGAGAACAAGATTCAGATGCTGGGCGAGCCATTGCCAAGCGACCAGCAGAAACCTTTGAACTTCGAGAGCGAAGAGCCTCTGGAGTTTAAGTTCGATATCGCTGTGGCTCCTGAGTTCAAGGCAGCCCTGAGTGGTAAGGATAAGATTGACTATTATAACATCACTGTTGACGATAAACTTATCGACCAGCAGGTGGAGATGTATCAGAGTCGTGCTGGAAAGTATGAGAAGGTTGAGCAGTTCGACGAGAAAGAGCGCGACATGCTGAAGGGCGATCTGCGTGAGTTGGACGAGAAGGGTAACGTAAAGGAAGGTGGTATCACCGTTGCCGATGCCGTTTTGATGCCTCAGTACATGAAGGTGGAAGACCAGAAGAAACTCTTCGAGAACGCTAAGTTGGGTGATATCATCACTTGGAATCCTCGTAAGGCTTATCCAGAGAGCGACGTTGAAGTGTCTTCTCTGTTGAAGATTCAGAAGGAAGACGTGAAGGATCACGAGGGTGACTTCACCTATCAGATTACAGAAATCAGTCGTTTCGTAAAGGCTGAGGTAAATCAGGAACTCTTTGATCAGACCTTCGGCGAGGGTACTATCAAGGACGAGAAGGCTTTCCGTCAGAAGATTGCCGACCAGATTAGTCAGCAGTTCAAGGCTGATAGCGACTATAAGTTCCTGCTCGATGTTCGTCAGCACATGGAGAAGAAGGTGGGCAAACTGGAGTTCCCAGAGGCTATCCTGAAGCGTGTGATGATGAATAACAACAAGGATAAGGGTGCCGACTTCGTGGAGAAGAACTTCGAGGCAAGCATCAAGGAACTGGCTTGGCATCTGATTAAGGAGCAACTCGTGGCTGCTCAGCAAATCAAGATTGAGGACGACGACCTGAAGAATGTTGCCAAAGAGGCTGCTCGCGCCCAGTTTGCACAGTATGGTATGTCGAATGTTCCCGAGGAGTATCTCGACAACTATGCTGCAGAGATGCTGAAGAAGCGTGAGAACGTAGACGGACTCGTGGATCGTGCCGTTGACTTGAAACTGACAGAAGCCCTGAAAGGTGTAGTGAAACTCAATGAGAAAGACATCACTTTGGAAGACTTCCAGAAGATGTTACAGGAGAAATAAAATAAGAAAAGAGATATTTCTTTAATATTTTTAACCAAAAAAAGAGTCGGAATGCTTTGCGTTCCGACTTTTTTTTGTAATTTTGTATTTACAAATGAGCGCAAAAAGGTTGATGACCTCACTTTTTTCGCTAAACCGATAAAAAAGATGAACAACGATTTCAGAAAATATGCTACCAAGCATTTAGGTATTAATGGCCTCGTACTCGACGAGGTGATGAGTGCTCAGGCACAGTATTTGAACCCCTATATCCTGGAGGAACGCCAGTTGAACGTGACACAGATGGACGTGTTCTCACGCTTGATGATGGACCGTATCATCTTTCTGGGTACACAGATAGACGATTATACAGCCAATACGCTGCAGGCACAGTTGCTTTATCTCGACTCTGTAGACAGTGGCAAGGATATCTCTATCTACCTCAATTCCCCAGGCGGAAGTGTGACGGCAGGTCTCGGTATCTATGATACCATGCAGTTTATCTCTTCCGACGTGGCTACTATCTGTACAGGTATGGCAGCCTCGATGGCAGCAGTGCTGTTGGTGGCAGGAACGGAAGGAAAGCGTTCCGCATTGCCTCATAGCCGTGTGATGATTCACCAACCGTTAGGTGGTGTACAAGGTCAGGCATCTGATATTGAGATTGAGGCCAAGGAGATTATGAAGTTCAAGAAGGAACTCTATACGATTATCTCAGAACACTCACATACACCATACGATAAAGTGTGGAAAGACTCTGATCGTAACTACTGGATGACGGCAGAGGAAGCCAAAGAGTATGGTATGATAGATCAGGTATTGGTGAAGAAGTAATGAAGAATGTATGTAGTTTCTGTGGACGTTCCGACAAGGAAGTCAAGTTGCTCATAACTGGTATTCACGGCAATATCTGTGAGGATTGTGCAGTTCAGGCATACGAGATAGCCAAGGCGAATGGCTATGGACCTAACGCTAAGCAAAAGACAGCAGAGGGTCCGGACTTGAAGAAAGTCCCCAAACCCATAGAGATCAAGAATTATCTCGACCAGTATGTCATCGGACAGGATGAGGCAAAGCGTTTCCTCTCGGTAGCCGTCTATAACCACTATAAGCGACTGCAGCAGTCTGTTGATGAGAACGGCGTAGAGATAGAGAAGAGCAACATCATCATGGTGGGCTCAACAGGAACGGGAAAGACACTGCTTGCCCGCACGATAGCCAAACTGCTGGACGTGCCGTTTACGATTGTCGATGCGACAGTATTCACGGAAGCAGGTTATGTGGGCGAGGACGTAGAGAGTATTCTCACCCGTTTGTTACAGGTGGCAGACTATAAGTTGGAGGCAGCCCAGCGAGGCATCGTCTTCATTGATGAGATAGACAAGATAGCACGTAAGAGCGATAACCCCAGCATTACTCGTGACGTAAGTGGCGAGGGTGTTCAGCAGGGATTACTTAAACTGTTGGAAGGAACGATTGTCAACGTACCACCGAAGGGCGGTCGTAAGCATCCCGACCAGGAGTATATCCATGTTGATACGCATAATATCCTCTTTATCTGCGGAGGTGCCTTTGACGGAATAGAGCGTAAGATCGCCCAGCGCCTGAATACCCATGTGGTAGGTTATAACTCAGTACAGAATGTCCGTAAGATTGACAAGGAAGACTTGATGAAATATATCTTGCCACAAGACTTGAAGTCATTCGGACTGATACCAGAGATTATCGGTCGTCTGCCAGTGCTCACCTATCTGAATCCACTGGATAGAGCAGCATTGGAACGTATCTTGACAGAGCCGAAAAACTCTATCGTCAAACAGTATGAGAAACTGTTTGAGATGGATGGTATCAAATTGACGTTCACGCCTGAGGCTCTGAAACTCATCGTCGACAAGGCGGTGGAATATAAATTAGGTGCACGTGGACTTCGTTCCATTGTAGAGAGTATCATGATGGACGCGATGTTTGAAGTGCCCTCGAAAAAGACAAAGTCCTTTGAAGTGACTGTCGAGTATGCACAACAGCAACTTGACAAGTCGCACTTACAATAAAAGAAATGCCTATGGCAAAACAGAAAACGAATCTTACAGAAGCGCTGAAGAAATACTTTGGCTTTGATAAGTTCAAAGGTGATCAGGAAGCTATCGTGCAGAATGTGCTCGATGGCAAGAACACTTTTGTGCTGATGCCAACAGGTGGTGGAAAGTCGCTTTGTTATCAGTTGCCTTCATTGTTGATGGATGGCACCGCAATCGTTATTTCTCCGTTGATCGCTTTGATGAAAAACCAAGTAGACGTCATCAGTGCGATGAGCGAAGAGGGTACTGCCCATTACCTGAATTCCTCGCTGAACAAAGCGGCTATTGATCAAGTTAAGGTCGATGTGAAAGAGGGTAAGACGAAACTACTCTATGTTGCCCCAGAGTCGTTGACGAAAGAGGATAACGTGGAGTTTCTGAAGCAGGCAAAGATTTCTTTCTATGCGATTGATGAGGCTCACTGTATCTCTGAGTGGGGACATGACTTCCGCCCAGAATATCGTCGTATCCGTCCTATCATTAATGAGATTGGTGATGCACCGATTATCGCATTAACGGCTACGGCAACAGACAAGGTGCGTACGGATATCAAGAAGAATCTGAGTATCATGGACGCTACCGAGTTTAAGAGTTCGTTTAACCGTCCGAACCTGTATTATGAAGTACGTCCCAAGACAAAGGATGTTGACAAGGATATCATCAAGTTCATCAAGCAACATCCTGGTAAAAGTGGTATCATCTATTGTCTGTCTCGTAAGAAGGTAGAGGAACTTGCAGAGATTCTACGTGCTAACGATATCAAGGCACAGGCATATCATGCAGGTCTTGACTCTGCCCTTCGTTCTCAGACACAGGATGACTTCCTAATGGAGAAGATTGATGTCATTGTGGCAACCATTGCTTTTGGTATGGGAATTGATAAGCCGGATGTACGTTTTGTCATTCACTACGATATCCCTAAATCGTTGGAAGGCTATTATCAGGAGACAGGTCGTGCAGGACGTGACGGCGGCGAAGGCTTGTGTATCACGTTCTATGCCAATAAAGACCTGCAGAAACTGGATAAGTTCATGGAAGGTAAGCCTGTTGCTGAACAGGATATCGGTCGACAGTTGTTGCAGGAGACGGCTGCCTATGCAGAGACTTCTGTATGTCGTCGTAAGATGCTGTTACATTACTTCGGTGAGGTATATGAGCAGGATAACTGTCATAACTGTGATAATTGTCTGCATCCGAAGACGAAGATTGAGGCAAAAGACCTATTGGTTATCGTACTGAATACGGTGATAGCTGTCAAAGAGAACTTCCGTTCTGACTATGTTATCGACTTTATCATGGGACGTGAGACGGAGGAGATTTTGGCACATAAGCATCAGGAACTTGACCTCTTCGGAGCAGGTGAGGATGAAGATGAGAAGATGTGGAATCCTGTGATTCGTCAGGCACTGATTGCCGGTTATCTGAAAAAGGACGTAGAGAACTACGGTCTATTGAAGATTACGTCAGCAGGTAAGAAATTCCTAAAGAAGCCAGAGTCATTCATGATCGTGGAAGATAAGGAGTTTAATGATGACTATGAAGGCTCACCAGAACAGGAAGGTGGAACCAGTGCTCTCGATCCGACGCTGAATGCGATGTTGAAGGATTTACGCAAGAAAGTGTCGAAGCGGATGAATCGTCCACCTTATGTCATTTTCCAAGATGTCTCTTTGGAGCAAATGGCAACAGACTATCCTGTCAATCTGGAGGAATTGAAGAATATCCAGGGAGTAGGAGAAGGAAAAGTCAAACAACCTTATGCCCAAGAGTTTGTTGATCTCA
The DNA here is from genome assembly GCA_045225255.1 of Prevotella sp. Taxonomy (GTDB): domain Bacteria; phylum Bacteroidota; class Bacteroidia; order Bacteroidales; family Bacteroidaceae; genus Prevotella. Next base: position 22,002 of record JBGVBD010000203.1, read on the forward strand.
TCAAGTGCTATTGCGAAGAGAATGAGATTACACGTCAGGCAGATTTACGAGTTCGTACGGTAGCCAAGAAATCGATGCTGAAAGTGAAGATCATTCAGGGTATTGACCGTCAGGTGGCACTGGATGATATCGCTAACGCCCAAGGTCTGGAATTTGAGGAATTGTTAGATGAAGTGGAAGCAATCGTGTATAGCGGTACGAAACTGAATATCGATTATTTCCTTGATGAAGTGATGGACGAAGACCATATAGACGATATCTACGACTACTTCTCAGAGAGTGATACCGATTCACTGGAAGCAGCAATAGAAGAATTGGGCGACGAGTGTTCTGAGGACGAGATTCGTCTGGTGCGTATTAAGTTCATCTCAGAAATGGCGAACTGATGAAAAACAGATATGTGTTTTTGGTACTGGCAACGTTCGTGTTGTGCCAACCTGCAGAGGGACAGTTTCTGAAGAAACTCTTTAAGAAGAAAAATAAGACAGAGAAAAAAGTAGAAACAACCACTGATGGGATAAAAGATGAAGAACAAACAGTTCTTCTCGATGTGACGACACTAACGGACAATACCAAGAATCGTAATGGTTTTTTAGGTATACCTTTGGGAATCAAAGCTGACCGCTTTGAGAAACAATTGTTGGAACAAGGTTTTACGGAACGGAAGCCTGAAGGGAAACAAACGGCGAAGTCTTATGTTTACAACGGAGAGGTTATGGGACAATCAGCCCAAGTGAATCTGTATACTTCCGATATGACGGAACGTGTCTTTGCTGTAGGTGTGGAAGAAAATGCAGTATATCCTTCGGAAACAGCCGCCAAACAACGATGCCAGCAAATCAAACAACAACTAACGGCTATCTATGGAAAGGGATTCGTTGACAATGGTGGAGAGGGATACACTATCATGAACCCGTTGGGTAGTGTGAATCTTCATTATGAACGTTCGATGATAGGGGGAAGTTATACCATTGGTTTTACCGTTGACGACGCAAAAGCCTATCAGATGGCATACAACGAAATGTCTGACAAAGAGTATGAGGCAGCCCCACGCAAGATAGAAAATGGATTGGCAGCAATTAATCTGCATACAGACATTGTGGGTTTAGGCGTTAGCTTGCTGAAAGAAAAGACTCTGAATTCTGCAAAGAAAGTATTCCAAGACTATGACTATGTAGTGGGGAAAGCGACGACAAAACAACAGAATGCTACTTTTACGTTAGATAATTATCAGGCGACAGTGGTGCTTACTCGTAAGAAACAGTTCTTTACCACGGTGGATATTACAGCGAATGATGATCTTGAGGCTGTGAAGAAAGACCTTCAGTTGTATGGCTTTACAACGACAGATTCTCGAAACTTTCAGCAAGATAAGATGACTGCCACTTTGACAACAGATACACAAGGGCGTGTGGTATTGCGGATGAAGTAGTTGACATGTCTGCGTTAAATCGTATTAATAATAAGGTGAAACGCTTGTCATGTCGGAAAAAATGAGTAATTTTGCACGCAATAAAATTTAAAAGGAGTTTTTTATGTCATCATTTATTGCAGACAAAATTGTGATGGACGGTTTGACTTTTGACGACGTCCTGTTGATTCCCGCTTATTCGGAAGTTCTTCCAAAGACAGTAGAGTTGCGTACCCAGTTCTCACGTAACATTCAGTTGAATGTGCCATTCGTGACGGCTGCTATGGATACTGTGACTGAAAGTCAGATGGCTATCGCCATTGCCCGTGAAGGAGGTATTGGTGTTATCCATAAGAACATGTCGATCGAGAATCAAGCCCGTGAAGTAGCTATTGTAAAGCGTGCGGAGAATGGCATGATCTATGATCCTGTAACAATACCCCTTGGCTCTACCGTTGCCCAAGCAATGGATATCATGGCTGAATATCATATCGGTGGAATTCCTGTTGTAGATGAAGAAAAGCATTTAGTAGGTATCGTCACGAACCGTGACTTGCGCTTTGAGCGTCGTCTGGATCGCCTTGTTGATGAGATTATGTCGAAAGACAATCTGGTGACTACTCATCAGCAGACAGATTTGACTGCTGCTGCACAAATCTTGCAAGAGAATAAAATTGAGAAACTGCCGGTAGTAGACAAAGACAATCATCTGATTGGTCTGATTACCTATAAGGATATCACGAAGGCAAAGGATAAACCTATGGCATGCAAGGATGATAAGGGTCGTCTGCGTGTGGCAGCAGGTGTAGGCGTTACGGCAGATACGCTGGATCGTATGCAGGCTTTGGTGAATGCAGGTGCAGATGCTATTGTCATTGATACGGCCCATGGGCACTCAAAGGGTGTGATAGAGAAACTGCGTGAAGCAAAGGTTTCATTCCCCAATATTGATATCGTAGTTGGTAATATCGCTACGGGTGATGCCGCTAAGATGTTGGTAGAGAATGGTGCGGATGCTGTCAAAGTAGGTATCGGTCCTGGCTCTATCTGTACTACTCGTGTTGTCGCAGGTGTCGGAGTTCCCCAGTTGAGTGCTGTCTATGATGTCTATCAGGCATTGCAGGGTACAGGTGTACCTCTTATTGCTGATGGTGGACTTCGCTATTCTGGCGATATCGTGAAGGCATTGGCAGCTGGTGGCTCATGTGTCATGGTAGGTTCTTTGGTCGCTGGTACAGAGGAAAGTCCTGGTGATACCATCATCTATAACGGACGTAAGTTTAAGAGTTATCGTGGTATGGGCTCTTTGGAAGCCATGGAGCATGGTTCCAAAGACCGTTATTTCCAAGCCGATACTAAGGACGTGAAGAAACTTGTACCAGAAGGTATTGCTGGTCGTGTTCCTTACAAAGGCACTGTTCAGGAGGTTATCTATCAGATGGTAGGTGGTCTGCGTTCTGGTATGGGCTATTGTGGAGCAGCAACTATCGAGAAGTTGCATGACGCTAAGTTCACCCGTATTACCAATGCTGGTGTGAATGAGAGTCATCCGCATGACATCACGATTACCAGTGAGGCTCCAAACTATTCACGCCCCAACGATTAAAATGAGAGTACGACTGCTGTTCGCTTTCATCCTGTTTGGTACAATAACCGTACTGGCAGATGATAATCCGATATTGTTTACAGTGGGTGATATGGCTGTAACACGTTCGGAGTTTGAACAGTCGTATTTGAAAAATAACACTATCAGTAATGTTGATCGTAAGACAGTCGCTGATTATCTGGAGTTGTATGTTGTCTATAAACTGAAAGTAAAGGCGGCTCTTGATGCCCATGTCGATACGACGGCCTCATTTCGAAAAGAATATATACAGTGCCTGTCAACTTCATTGGCATCACCCGTAGTTCAAGAAACGGTTGCATTACCAGTATCATCTTCCTCAGAATCGTATGCAGAATATGAGAGGATGAAGAAGAATGCTAATACGGATGGATTAGTATGTCCTGCGCAGATTCTTATTCGAGTATCTCAAAAGGCTCGCTCTGGAGAACAGCGCCAAGCAGAACAGCAGATAGAGTCTATCTATCGCGAATTACTGGGAGGTGCTGATTTTGGCTCGTTGGCTCGTCAATATTCTGAAGACGAGATTTCTGCATCTAAGAAGGGCGTAATGGGATGGTATACCCGAGGACAGTTATTGAAGGAAATAGAGGATGAGGCTTTTCGCCTGATGCCAGGTGAGATGAGTCGTCCATTCCTTTCCACTATTGGTTATCATATTATTATGATGGTCGATCGCAAACAACTGGAGCCTTACGACCAAATCAAAGAAGATGTTGCTGTTGAATCTGCACAAAGAAGGATACAAAGACAGATAAGCAATCAGTCGGTTTCTGGTGCAATGAGAGAAAGTACACCTGTTAGTCAGACTGTAGGTTTCTCTTATCCTAAGGAGGAACCGCAAAAAGATTTCTATGAAGGCTTACTGCTCTATGAGCAGAGTAAACACTCAGTGGAAAAGCAAGCAGCAGAGGATGAGCAAGCACTTGCCTATTATTTTAAAAAGAACAAAAAGAAATATAGGCGTAAGGGTTTTAAGCCCAAGAGTTATACGGAAGTCCGTGAACAGGTCGTTGCAGACTTACAACTGGAAATGGAGAAACACTGGATAGCAGATTTGCGACAGAAATATCCTGTGAATATTAATAAGAAAGTATTGAAGACAGTAAACAATCATCATTGAAAATGAAAATACGAAGCATTATTACGATAGTTGCATTGCTGACTCTCTGCCCCAAACAGGTAGAAGCTGTCAATGATAGTACGAATGTTCAGAGCATCGTAGATGAAGTAATCTGGGTAGTCGGTGATGAGGCTATTCTTAAATCTGACGTGGAATCCATGCGTCTTCAGGCACAACAAGAAGGCTTGCGGTGGAATGGTGATCCAGATTGTGCAATTCCAGAGCAGATAGCAGTACAGAAACTGTATCTACACCAAGCCGCCATTGACAGTATTGAGGTTACTGAGGCTGAGATAACAGAGGGTATTGAGCAACAGATCGAGTATATGATATCCGTGATTGGTTCTCGTGAGAAGTTAGAAGAATATCATCAAAAGAGCATGAGCCAAATACGTAGTGAACTTCGTGAATCATATCGTGAGCGTCAGATGGTTCAAGAAATGCAACGTCATCTGGTGAAGGATATTACAGTCACTCCTGCTGAGGTTCGTAGGTATTTTAGTAATCTACCACAGGATAGTGTGCCTTTTGTTCCGACAGAAGTTGAGGTGCAGATTATTGCGCAGACGCCCCGTATAGAGCAGGAAGAGATAAATCGCGTAAAAGAAGAGTTACGTGATTATACAGATCGTGTAAATAAAGGTGAAACATCATTCCAGACCTTGGCACGTATGTATTCGGAAGATCCTGGTACGGCTCGCCGTGGTGGTGAACTGGGCTATACAGGACGTGCTACACTTGACCCTGCCTTTGCCAATGTGGCATTTAATCTGACTGATCCTAAGAAGATATCCAAAATAGTTGAGTCTGAATTCGGATTTCATATCATCCAGTTGATAGATAAGCGTGGTGATAAGGTGAATGTACGACATATCTTACGCAAACCTGTAGTGAGTCAAGAAGCGATTGATAAGTCTTTGGCTCGTTTGGACACTGTCGCTACGGCTATTCGTGACGGTGTGCCGCCAGAGAAGATAAAGAATATTTACAAGGATAAAGATGGACGTGCCATTGAAACGTTTACTTTCGAGGATGCTGTAGTACTTTTCTCTGATGACAAAGATACTCGTAGTAACAATGGTTTGATGACGAATGTCAAAGATAACGGTAGAGTCAGAACTTCCCGTTTCCAGTTACAGGATCTTCCTCCTGAAATAGCACGTGCTGTTGATGCATTGAAAGTCGGTGAGATTTCTGCTCCGTTCCAGATGATTAACGAACGTGGAAAGACGGTATGCGTTATCGCCAAGTTGAAGAGTAGGACAGAAGGACATAAAGCCACTATCACGGAGGATTTCCAAGTGATGAAAGATGTTGTATTGGAAAAGCGTCGTGAGCAGAAATTGCATGAATGGGTTGTCAATAAGATTAAATCAACATATGTTCGTGTAAACGACAGATACAGAGACTGCCAGTTTGAATATCAGGGTTGGATTAAATGAGACTTCGTACTGTAGCATTTGTGCTGCTGTGTCTCTTCGGACTGAGTCTCGTATGGGCTATGCAGCCAACCCGCAAGCGTAACACTCCACGTAATAAGCCTGCGGATAAACGAGTATATTTAGTCCATTCCGATCAGTTACGATATGATCAATATCGAAATGGTGATGCCCAGATATTAGTTGGTAATGTACATTTCAGGCACATGGGCGCAAATCTCTATTGCGACAGTGCCAATTTCTTTGAGCAGTCAAACTCCTTTGAGGCTTTTGGACATGTGAAGATGTTGCAAGGCGATACCTTAAAGTTGTTTAGCGATTATGCCTATTATGATGGTAATGCCCAGATAGCGCAGGCTCGTTATAATGTGATATTAAAGCATCGACAGTCTACCTTGTATACAGATAGTCTTGATTATGACAGACTGTATAACTTCGGTAACTTTTTTGAAGGAGGAAAATTGGTTGATAATGGTTCTACTCTGACAAGTGACTGGGGCGAGTATCATACGGATACCAAGATGGCGATGTTCTATTATGATGTTCGTCTACGAAATAAGAAGTTTTATTTAACGACAGACTCTTTGTATTATGACACCCAAACCTCTCGTGCGCATATTGTCGGTCCGTCGAATATCATCTCTGGTACGAGTCATATCTATAGTGAAGACGGTTATTACAACACGAAGACAGAGACATCGGAATTGTTTGGCCGCTCAGTCATGAAGGATAACGGACGCTCTATTGTGGGTGATAGTGTATATCATGATAGTAAGAACGGTCTGAGTCATGCTTACTGGAATGTGGTCTATGTGGATTCTATCAACAAGAACAAATTGACAGGCGATTATTGTGAGTATAATGATTCGACAGGATATGCAATGGCGACCAAACGTGCGGTGGCTATAGACTACTCACAGAATGACTCTTTATTCATGCACGCAGACACATTTAAGTTATATACCTATAATATTAATACCGATTCCGTATACCGTAAGATATATGCATATAATAAGGTACGCGCGTACAGAACGGATGTACAGGCTGTTTGTGATTCCTTAGTATATAACTCAAAAGATTCTTGTATGACGATGTACAAGGACCCGATTGTATGGAACAACAATCAACAGTTGTTTGGTGAGGAGATAAGAGTTTATATCAAGGACTCTACGATTCATCGTGCCCATATTATAGGACAGGCCTTCTCTACAGAGCAAATGCCAGATACTATTCATTTTAATCAGGTCTCTTCTAAAGAGATGTTGGCTTATTTCGAAAAAGGGGAGATCTATGAGACAGACGCTGTTGGGAATGTTTTAATCGTGTATTATCCGATAGATGATGCAGACAGTTCGTTGATAGGACTGAACTATACAGAGACTCCTTGGATGAAGATGTATTTGGAGAAACGTAAGATGAAGAAGATATGGATGGAGAAACCGACAGGTACACTGTATCCAATGACACAGATACCTCCGTCTAAATATTTTCTTCCCCAATATGCATGGTTTGATTATGTCCGTCCGCGAAACAAGGAGGATATTTTTAATTGGCGCCCTAAAAAGGCAGGACAGGAACTGAAGGAGATTAAACGTCGTGAGGCTCCCAAGCAGAAACTAAATAAGAAAGGAGAGGAACTATGAGTGATATCATCCAGTTACTTCCAGATTCCGTTGCCAATCAGATAGCAGCAGGTGAGGTGATTCAGCGTCCTGCTTCTGTCGTCAAGGAATTGGTAGAGAATGCTGTTGATGCCGATGCACATACTATTCGGGTATTGATTGTTGATGCAGGACGGACTTCTATTCAGGTGATTGATGATGGAAAGGGAATGTCGGAAACGGATGCCCGTCTCGCTTTTGAACGACATGCGACTTCCAAGATCCGAAAGGCAGATGATTTGTTTGCTTTGACCACTATGGGATTCCGAGGAGAGGCGTTACCATCGATAGCCGCAGTGTCTCAAGTGGAGTTACGGACTCGAATGGAGCAAGATGAACTTGGGACGTGTTTAACCATCATTGGCTCAAAAGTGGATACTCAGGAACCGATAAACTGTCCTGTTGGTAGTAACTTTAAAGTGGAGAATCTCTTCTTTAATGTGCCCGCTCGTCGAAAGTTCTTAAAATCGAATGCCACGGAACTGAATAATATCCTTACTGCCTTTGAACGAATTGTTCTGGTCTATCCCGAGATAAACTTCTCTTTATTTAGTAATGGACAAGAGTTGATGAACCTGAAAAGCGGTTCTTTTCGTCAACGAATCGTGGATGTGTTCGGCAAACGCTTTAATCAGGATTTGCTACCAGTAGAGGTAGAGACTTCTGTCTGCAAGATAACAGGTTTTGTGGGTAAGCCTGAAACTGCACGAAAGAAAGGGACACATAACTATTTCTTTGTCAATGGGCGTTTCATGAAACACGCTTATTTCCACAAGGCGGTTATGCAGGCATTTGAGCGTTTGATACCTGTTGGTACACAAATACCTTATTTTATATACTTTGAGGTAAAGCCTTCCGATATCGATGTGAATATCCATCCGACGAAGACAGAGATTAAATTTGAAAATGAACAAGCTATTTGGCAAATCCTTTCTGCAGCAGTCAAGGATGCTATAGGCAGGTTCTGTGAAGTTCCACAGATAGATTTTGATACAGAAGGGCGCCCTGATATTCCTGCATTTGATTCGCAGCATCAGGTGGAGATTCCGTCTCCTTCATACAATCCTTCATATAATCCATTTAAAAATCATTCGGAACGTCCTCAGAAGAAAACGGATGGTTGGGAACGTCTCTTTGATAATCTGCCACATCAAAGTCATTCAGAGGAAGACATGTTCCATTCCTTCTCAGAGGAACAAGATATAGAAAGACAAAAGTCCCAGCCATTGATAGAAGAGAAGTCGCCTGTACATTATCAATATAAAGGACGCTATATCATGACTGCTGTCAAATCAGGATTGATGATCATTGATCAGTATCGTGCCGATGTGCGTATTCGCTATGAACGATATCTGTCCCAAATGGAATCAAAGTCTTCTGGTAGTCAACGTATGCTGTTCCCTGAAGTAGTACAGTTTCCCCCATCTGACGCCGTTGTCTTGGAGAAGATTCTTCCCGAATTGAATGTTATGGGCTTTGACTTGACTGATCTTGGACATTACAGTTATGGGATTAATGCCATTCCGGCAGGACTTGATGGACTTAATTACGTGCAGTTGTTGACGGAAATGGTTAGTGATACGATTGAGAAGGGAGCAGGGAACCTTGACGAGATTCATGCTTCATTGGCATTAAGTCTGGCTCGCCATGCTGCTATCCCACAAGGACAGATTCTTTCTAACGAGGAGATGGAAAGCGTCGTCAATGAGTTGTTCGCTTGTTCTAACGTAAACTATACGCCAGATGGCAAAACGATCTTATGTATTATGCCTCAAAGGGATATAGAGCAATTATTGGGATGATTTCTGTAAAAATAGGGTGAAAAATGCATAAAAAACGATTTAAAGTGACTTTTTTCGTAAAAAAGTGCAATTTTTTGCCAAAAAAGTTTGCAGATTCAAAATAAATGTTTACTTTTGCGCAGAAATTGACAAAAAGTACATAAACATTATTACTTAATTTTAGTATAGGTATGAAAAAGTTTTTAATGATTCTGGCTTTTGCCGGTGTATCTGTTGCCTCAATGGCACAGGATGCTGTACCTACAGAGAAGTACAGCGTTGCAACTAACTCTTTCTGGAGCAACTGGTTTGTTCAGGCTAATGTTGTTGGAACAGCTTTCTGGGGCAACCAGGAGGTTCAGAACAACTTCTCTAAGAGTCCTCTCAAGGGCTTCCGCAACAATCTCGGTTTCTCTGTAGCAGTTGGTAAGTGGTTTACTCCAGGTCTCGGACTTCGCACGAAGTTCAATGGTATCTGGGGTCGCACTGTTATCTCAGAAGACAAGAAGACCAATGCTAGCAAGTATTGGACTCTGAATGAGCAGGTTCTGTTCAATCTGAGCAACATGATTCTTGGTTATAACGAGAATCGTTTGTGGGATCTGATTCCTTATGCAAGTGTTGGTTTGGAGCGTAACATGTCTTACAACCGCTACTCTCCAGCATGGGGTATTGGTATTTTGAACGAGTTCAAACTGAACAACAAGATTGCCATCAACCTTGATGTAAACTACAACATTTATTTGGGAAGAGCTGATGGTGCTACTCATCTGCTCCCAGGCGCAAAACCATACAAGCAGCGTAGCTTCAAGGGCGTCTTTGCTAACCACGATCGTAACCTGAACGTTGAGGTTGGTTTGACTTACAACCTCGGTAAGGCTACTTGGAACAAGACTCCGGACGTAGAGGCTATCAAGGCTCTCTCTCAGGGTCAGATCGACGCTTTGAACGCTCAGTTGGCTGACGCTAACGCTGAGAACGCTCGTCTCCGCGACCAGATCAAGAACCACAAGTGCGCTCCTGCAACAAATGCTGTTGACACACGTGACGTGAAGACCGTTAAGGAAATCGTTTCTGCACCTGTATCAGTATTCTTCAACATTGGTAAGTCTAAGATCGCTTCTCAGAAGGATCTGCAGAACATCCAGGCTGTTGCTGATGCTGCTAAGGCTAACAACGCTAAGATTGTCGTAACTGGTTACGCTGATAGCAAGACTGGTAGCGCTAATCTGAACCAGAGCCTGTCACAGAAGCGTGCTGAGGCTGTTGCTGACGCTCTCGTTAACATGGGTGTTGATCGCTCTAACATTGAGACTGCTGCTGCTGGTGGTGTTAACACACTGTCTCCAATCAGCTTCAACCGTCGTGCAACTCTCGAGCTGAAATAATTCAGATTAAACGATAAGATAATGAAATCCCGGGTACTTCAAGTGCTCGGGATTTCTTAAGGGCGCTTAGCTCAGTTGGTTTAGAGCATCTGCCTTACAAGCAGAGGGTCGGGGGTTCGACTCCCTCAGCGCCCACAAGAAGACTGCAAGACAAATATAGTTTTGCAGTCTTTTCTTTGGTGTTTTCGTAAATTATCGTTACCTTTGCATCACGCAAATTACACAACTCAAAACAAAACAGAAAAGACAATGATTTGGAATGAAAGCGTAGAGTGTATGGATCGCGAACAGTTGCGTGAGATACAGAGTATTAGATTGAGAAAGATGGCGGAGTATGTCTATCATAACACGCCGTTTTATCGTAAGAAATTTCAGGAAATGGGATTGGAGCCTGGCGATATCAAGGATATTGATGATATCGTAAAACTCCCATTTACTAACAAGTTGGATTTGCGTGATAATTATCCGTTTGGACTGGCTGCTGTGCCGATGAGTCAGATAGTTCGTATCCATGCCTCATCAGGAACTACGGGAAAACCCGTTGTCGTACTGCATACCCGTAAGGATATCGCTATGTGGACAGAGTCAATCTCTCGTGCCTTTACTGCCTATGGCGCTACGAAAGATGATATCTTCCAGATATCTTATGGCTACGGATTGTTCACTGGAGGTCTGGGAGCCCATGACGGAGCCACGAATATAGGTGCTAGTGTGATTCCGATGTCTTCTGGTAATACCCAGAAGCAGATCACGTTGATGCACGACTTTGGGGCTACCGTGCTCTGCTGTACTCCTTCTTATGCCATGTTCTTAGGCGAGGCGATGAAGGAAAGTGGTTTGTCTCGTGATGAGTTCAAGTTGAAGATTGGTGCTTTTGGTGCTGAGCCTTGGACAGAAGAGATGCGTCAGAAATTAGAGTCAACGATAGGTATCAAGGCATACGATATCTATGGATTGAGTGAGATTGCTGGTCCTGGTGTCGGCTATGAGTGCGAATTCCAGAATGGTACCCACTTGAATGAGGACTATTTCTATCCTGAGATCCTGAATCCAGAGACGGGTGAACCTATGCCAGAGGGTGAGTTGGGTGAGTTGACTTTCACGCATCTGACAAAGGAGGGTATGCCGTTGTTGCGCTATCGTACCCACGATCTCACTGCCTTACATTACGATAAATGTGCCTGTGGACGTACCTTGGTACGCATGGATCGTATCCTCGGACGTTGCGACGATATGCTGATTATCCGTGGTGTGAATGTCTTCCCGTCACAGATTGAGGCTGTTATCCTGTCGTTACAAGAGTATGAGCCTCACTTCCTCTTGACCGTTGACCGTGTTAACAATACCGATACCAGTGAGTTGAAGGTAGAAGTGAAGGAAGAATACTTCACTGACGACATGGCAACGATGGTAGGTCTTCAGAAGAAACTGGAGGCAGAGTTGCGTAGCGTGATTGGTCTTGGCTTTAAGATTAAACTGGTAGAGCCGAAGGGTATTGAGCGCTCTACAGGTAAGGCAAAGCGTGTGATAGATAACCGCAAACTATAAGAAACAATAAAATCATACGAATATGTTAGCAAAACAATTATCTATTTTCTTGGAGAACAAGTCAGGACGCCTCACAGAGGTAACTGAAGTGTTGGGTGAGGCAGGTGTTAACCTCTCAGCCATGAGTATTGCCGATAATTCCGATTTCGGAATTCTGCGTTGTATTGTCAGTGATCCCGACAAGGCGTATCAGGTGTTGAAGGCAGCCCATTTCGCAGTGAAGATCACAGATGTGATTGGTTTTATCTGTCCGAACACCAGTGGTTCGCTTGCCAAGGTGCTCAAACTGCTGTCTGACGGTGGTGTGTTCATTGAGTATATGTACTCTTTCGCTAATGGCGACGTAGCGCATGTAGTCATCCGTCCTACCGACTTAGAGAGTTGCGAACACATTCTCGCAGAGAAGAAAGTCGACCTCATGGCGGCGAGCGATTTGTACAAATTATAAGATTATCTGAAAAAAGTGGTGCAAAAGTTTGGCAGTTTGGAAAAAATGCCTTACCTTTGCAGTCGATTTGAAAAAATCGCCTGCAAAGGGGGCGTTTAGCTCAGCTGGTTTAGAGCATCTGCCTTACAAGCAGAGGGTCGGCGGTTCGAATCCGTCAACGCCCACAGAAAAAGGACTGCAAGACGAAAGTTTTGCAGTCTCTTTTTATTCAGATGCTTCTTAGTCCTCGATAGGATGCTTCTATTTAAAACTTTTCCTCTTTTTCTTTTGGTGGTTTGCAAGGGTTTTAGTACCTTTGAACTACGTTCGAAGATAAGATGCACCTCGGAAATGAAAGAAAAAAGATTTTTTTCTTTGTATTTCGCTCGGTTTTCATTACCTTTGCAGTCTCTAAGAGAATATAGTTATATTATATATAATAAGGTATTAAGATAAGATAATGGAATTAGATGTATTAACAGCCATTTCGCCTATTGATGGCCGTTATAGGAACAAGACAGAGCAATTGGCAGGATATTTCTCGGAATATGCACTCATTCGTTACCGAGTTCGTGTGGAGATAGAGTACTTCATTACCCTTTGCGAACTGCCTTTGCCACAGTTGGAAGATTTCGACCATACCCATTTCGAGCGTTTGCGCGATATCTATCGTAACTTCACGGAGGCGAATGCTGCCCGTGTGAAGGAGATTGAACAGACGACAAACCACGATGTAAAGGCAGTGGAGTATTTCATCAAGGAAGAACTTGACAAGATTGGTGACTTTGAGAAATACAAGGAGTTCATTCATTTCGGACTGACCTCGCAGGACATTAATAATACCAGTGTGCCCCTCTCCATAAAGGAAGCACTGGAGGAAGTGTATTGTCCGATGGTGGAAGAACTCATAGAGCAGTTGAATGACTATGCCGAGCAGTGGAAGAATGTGCCGATGCTCGCCAAGACTCATGGACAGCCTGCCTCACCAACTCGTCTGGGTAAAGAGATAATGGTGTATGTCTATCGTTTGGAAGAGCAGTTGCGAGGATTGAAAGAAACCCCGATTACCGCTAAGTTTGGTGGTGCAACAGGTAACTATAATGCCCATCATGTGGCTTATCCGCAGTACGACTGGCGTGAGTTCGGCAATCAGTTTGTCAGTGAGAAACTCGGACTGGAGCGTGAGCAGTGGACGACACAGATCAGTAACTATGACTGGTTGGGCGCCATTTTCGATGCGATGCGTCGTATCAATACCATCATCATCGACCTCGATCGTGACTTCTGGATGTATATTTCCATGGAATATTTCAAGCAGAAAATCAAGGCAGGTGAAGTAGGAAGCAGTGCGATGCCCCATAAGGTGAACCCTATTGACTACGAGAACTCAGAGGGTAACCTTGGTATTGCCAATGCCATCCTGCAGTTTTTGGCACAGAAATTGCCTGTTAGTCGTCTGCAGCGTGATCTGACAGACTCAACCGTTCTGCGCAATGTAGGTGTTCCTATGGGACACGCCCTGATTGCTATCCAGAGCACACTGAAAGGACTGCGCAAACTTATCCTCAACGAAGAGAAGTTGCAAGAAGACCTTGACAATACTTGGGCTGTGGTAGCTGAGGCTATCCAGACCATCCTGCGTCGTGAAGCCTATCCGCATCCCTATGAGGCACTGAAGGCTTTGACACGCACCAACCAAAAGATGACCCCAGAGTTGATTCACGAGTTTATTCAGGGACTCGACGTCAGTGCGGAGGTAAAAGAAGAACTTATGGCAATTACGCCTATGAATTATACAGGTATTTAATTAATTATTAACAACACAAGCGGGGGCCGTGAGGTTTCCGAACTAAAAAATCAACAAAAGAATTATGGAATTAGAGAACGAAAAGAGAACAGAGGAACAGTCTGCCGAGCAACAGAACACGTCAAGCCGTGAGGGCAGTGCCAGTCAGACAAGTGGTTATCAAGGCTACAAACCAGGACGTTCACCACGTCCACGTATCCATCAACCGGTACGTTACAATCAGGGTGGCTACAATCGTAATCAGAATCAGGAAGAGGGCGGTTTCCGTCCTGAGGGCTTCGGTGCAGGTTTGCAGAGCAGTAGTCCTCAGCGTGGCTATCGTCCCCGTTTCAGTCCAAATAATGGTGAGGGCGGCTATCGTCCTCGTCAACAAGGCGGTTACCAGCCCCGTCAGCAGGGTGGTTATCAACCTCGTGGTGGTTATCAACCTCGTGGCGGCTATGGTCAGCCTCGTTACAACCAGCAGGCAGAAGGCGAGCAGGGTGGTTACCAGCCCCGTCAGCAAGGCGGCTACCAACCTCGTGGTGGTTATGGTCAGCCTCGTCAGCAAGGCGGTTATCAGCCTCGTGGTGGTTATGGTCAGCCTCGTGGTGGCTATCAGCAGCGTGGCGGCTATGGTCAGCAGCGTGGCGGTTATAATAACAAACGTGGTGGTTATCGTCAGCATACAGCCGACTATGATCCCAATGCAAAGTATAGTTACAAGAAACGTATTGAGTATAAGGAAGAGAACTATGATCCCAACGAGCCCATTCGTCTGAACAAGTTCCTTGCGAATGCTGGTGTTTGCAGCCGTCGTGAGGCAGACGAGTTCATCCAGGCTGGTGTGGTATCAGTTAACGGTGAGGTCGTTACTGAACTGGGAACAAAGGTACTTCGTACGGATGAAGTGAAGTTCCACGATACTCCCGTAACCCCAGAGAAGAAACTGTATGTGTTGCTGAACAAGCCGAAAGACTATGTGACAACCAGTGATGATCCGCAGCAGCGTAAGACGGTAATGGATCTCGTGAAGGGTGCTTTCCCAGAGCGTATCTATCCTGTAGGTCGTCTCGACCGTAACACGACGGGTGTGCTTCTGCTTACCAACGATGGTGACCTCGCATCTAAATTGACACATCCGAAGTTCCTGAAGAAAAAGATCTATCATGTCTTCCTCGACAAGAATGTGACTGCCCATGACATGCAGCAGATAGCAGAGGGTATCACCCTTGACGATGGTGAGATTAAGGCTGATGATATCCAGTATGCTGATCCTATAGACAAGAAACAGGTAGGTATCGAGATTCACTCTGGTAAGAACCGTATCGTACGTCGTATCTTCGAGAGTCTGGGTTATCGTGTAACGAAACTTGATCGTGTGCAGTTTGCTGGTCTGACGAAGAAGAACCTGCGTCGTGGTGACTGGCGTTACCTCACAGAAGAGGAGGTAGATCGTTTAAGAATGGGAGCGTATGAGTAAGAGAATAAAAATCATTGATGTACTGAAAAGTACAGACTATGGGAAAGAGGTCTGTGTGAAGGGCTGGGTGCGCACGCATCGCAGTTCCAAGGCAGTAGACTTCATCGCCTTGAACGATGGTTCTACCATTAAGAATGTTCAGGTGGTTGTTGATCCGACGAAGTTTGATGAACAACTGTTGAAAGACATCACCACAGGTTCTTGTATCTGTGCTGTTGGTACACTTGTAGAGAGTCAGGGTGCAGGACAGAGTAGTGAGATACAGGCAACAAGTCTGGAGCTTTACGGACTCTGCGACAATACCTATCCAATGCAGAAGAAAGGACAGTCGTTTGAGGTGATGCGTAAGAACGCCCATATGCGTCTGCGTACCAATACCTTTGGTGCCGTGATGCGCATTCGCCACAATATGGCGATGGCTATCCATACCTATTTCCATGAGCATGGTTTCTTCTATTTCCATACCCCACTGATTACTGCCAGTGACTGTGAAGGTGCAGGAAACATGTTCCAAGTAACTACGAAGAACCTCTATGACCTGAAGAAGGACGAGAATGGAAAGATTATCTATGATGATGATTTCTTCGGAGAGCAGACCTCTTTGACGGTATCGGGACAGTTAGAGGGTGAACTGGGTGCTACGGCATTGGGTGCTATCTATACCTTCGGTCCTACGTTCCGTGCCGAGAATAGTAATACCCCTCGTCACCTTGCAGAGTTCTGGATGGTAGAGCCAGAGGTCGCTTTCCTTGATCAGGAGGAACTGATGGACCTCGAAGAGGACTTTATCAAATATTGTGTAAAGTGGGCACTTGACAACTGTAAAGACGATATTGCCTTCTTGAACCAGATGATTGACAAGACACTTATCCAGCGTTTGGAAGGTGTCTTGAAGGAGAACTTCATTCGTCTGCCATATACAGAGGGTATCAATATCCTGCAAGAGGCTATTAAGAACGGTAAGAAGTTTGAGTTCCCCTGCAACTGGGGTGATGACCTTGCTTCTGAGCATGAGCGTTACCTTGTTGAGGAACACTTCAAGAAGCCAGTTATCATGACTGACTATCCCCGTGCTTTCAAGTCATTCTATATGAAACAGAATCAGGATACGCCTGATGGTGGTTCAGTAGGTTATAAGGGTGCTGTGGCTCCTGGTCCTACGATGCAGGGTACAGATGTATTATTCCCACAGATTGGTGAGATTATCGGTGGTTCTGTTCGTGAGGAGAGTTACGATAAACTAATGAGTGAGATAGAGCGCCGTGAGATGGATCAGACCCATCTGTGGTGGTATATTGACACCCGTCGTTGGGGTACCTGTCCGCATGCAGGTTTCGGATTAGGCTTCGAGCGCCTCATCCTGTTCGTCACTGGTATGCAGAACATCCGTGACGTCATCCCCTTCCCCCGTACTCCCAAGAGTGCTGACTTCTAAGACGTCGTCCTCAGTGACGGCAGTCTCTAATAATCCGTCACGCATCTTAATAGTGCGGTCGGTGATACTCGCCAGACCTTCGTCATGGGTAACTATGACGAAGGTCTGACCGTATTTATCACGCAGATCGAAGAACAACTGGTGTAACTCTTCCTTGTTTTTCGAATCAAGTGAACCACTGGGTTCATCAGCAAGGATGACGGCTGGATGGTTAATTAAGGCACGTGCCACAGCCACTCTTTGCTTCTCACCTCCACTCAGTTCGTTGGGTTTATGCGTGGCACGATCAGCAAGTCCCATGAAGTTAAGCAATTCTTGAGCCCGTTGCTTGGCTTCATGACGTGATACTCCTGCAATATAGGCAGGTATCATGATATTCTCAATAGCTGTGAATTCGGGCAATAACTGATGGAACTGGAATACGAAACCAATATGCTGGTTGCGGAAATCTGAGAGTTTCTTCTTACTGAGGTTACTGACATCAATACCGTTAATGCAAACAGAACCAGCATCAGGACGATCCAGTGTGCCAATGATTTGCAGGAGTGTTGTCTTACCCGCTCCACTGGGACCAACAATACTGACAATCTCTCCTTTGTCAATATGGAGATCAATGCCTTTTAATACTTCGAGAGAACCGAAACTCTTTTTGATTCCTTGGATTGATATCATAGGATAGATAGTGTTTTAATGCGGTTGGTGAAACCGATGGGAATTAATCCATCGGGCAATGGTAACGTAGATACTGCTTTCTTCCTGGTGCTGTGCCTCCGTGAAGGTCATGGTATTGTCTTTCGTATCACCATATTGGTCAGGGAAGATAATCATGAGGTTCTTACCTGAGAAGTGTTGCATCAGTTCATTGGGCAGTCGTTCCAGTGCATTTTTATAAGAGATAGTACCTTTACGTGCCGTGATAACAACAAAGAGGTGGTCTTCATTGATATTCTCTGCCAACTTGGGCAATTCGTTCCAATGTGCCATGGATGTATATTCGGCACGTACACCAGGATGGCGGTTGTTGATATATTCCCGAATAAGCGTCAGGCTTTCATCACGTCCATGGAATTCAATACGGCAGTCAAGATTACCTGCTAAACGCCCCAAACGTTCCAGCCATCGATGGAATCCGGGCTCAAATTCTGCACGAGATGGTACGGCAACTTGGATGCGACGTAAAGTGTTTAGTGGTTGAACGAAACGAATCAAAGCGATTTGTCGGTTCAGTCCGTTATAAAGACTTTGGATAAAGTCTCCCCAGAATTTAGGATTTGCCTCTGTATGAACGTGCATGCCCATGATAATCTCCGAACCACCAAATTCGCGGAAGGCATGTTTGATACCATTAGCGATATTAGATGCAAGGCGTACTTGTGTCTGCATCTTTACATCACTGGCACTTGCCTGTTGCTGTAGTTGTTCTAATAGGCGTAGGCCACGTTCTCGGTTGGCTGCTGAGTTGGTATCATCATAGACTACATTTAATGCTGTGATACCGCG
The DNA here is from genome assembly GCA_045225255.1 of Prevotella sp. Lineage (GTDB taxonomy): Bacteria > Bacteroidota > Bacteroidia > Bacteroidales > Bacteroidaceae > Prevotella. Next base: position 40,608 of record JBGVBD010000203.1, read on the forward strand.
ATTCAGTTTCTGATTACGCACCATAATGGCAAGTTCCAATAACTGAGGGGCAATCTCTGGATATTTTACGCAAAGGAGGATCTTCTCGTCGTCACGTTGCATATCGTCCGTTTTCAGATGAGTCTTCTCTTGCAGAATGATTTGTTGAGCGGCATGGGATGTCATGAAGGTACTGATAACACAGGTAACAAGAATCATGATAACCACACCGTTTAGGATTTCATCATTGACCAAATAGACGCCAGGACTGACTTCTAGTCGCATACCTACCATCACCATCGCAATGGCACCGGCAGCGTGAGCACTGGTTAGTCCGAACATCATATTACCCGCCGACTGAGGTAGACGGAACAATAGACTTGACAAGTAGGCGGCTACAGCCTTGCCGAACGTTCCGAAGAAAGCGATGAGCAATACAATCCAGAGCATGTGTGGTCCAGCAAAAAGAGAACCGATATTGATGAGCATACCCACACCTATCAAGAAATAAGGGATAAAGAGAGCATTACCGATAAACTCGATGCGGTTCATCAATGGCGATACATGGGGAATGTAACGGTTGAGAATCAAACCTGAAAGGAAAGCACCGACGATACCTTCTACGCCTACGGCTTCTGCTGCAGCAGCACTGAGAAACATGACTGCAAGTACAAAGATGAACTGCATCACAGAGTCGGAATAGCGTCTTAGGAAATAACGGGCGAGTTTAGGGATTAACCATGCGCTGGCAACACAGAATACAGAGAACTTCAGGAGGAACAATGCCCAGAAGCCAATGCCTGCCTTTTCTCCATACGAAGCGGCGAGTGCCGCCAACATCAGAAGTGCAAGGAAGAGGGAAATCATGGAGGATCCGACACTCAACATGACACTGGAATGGCGTTGCAGTCCATAACGTCCCACGATAGGATAGGCTATCAAAGTATTTGAAGCCATGATACACCCTAATAGGAATGATGCCTGCGATGAGTAGTTCAACAGCCACGATGCCATGAAGTATGTCAGGATAAGTGGTATCAGACAGGTCAGCAGTCCGAAGAGCAGGAATCTCTTAGAGTTCTTCTTCACACTCTCTAAGTCCATTTCCAAACCCGCAAGGAACATGATATAGAGCAGACCTACTTTTCCAAATAGTTCAAAAGAAGAGTCACGCTCTAAGATATTCAGACCGTATTTACCAATCAGCATACCTGCCAACACCATTCCGATAATATGTGGAATGCGCAGTTTACCCATGATAATCGGGGCAAACAAAATGATTAATAATACGACGAAGAATATCAACGTCGGGTTCGTTATTGGAAAATATTGCGCTAAGTATGCCATTTCAAATGCAAAGGTACAAATTAATTGATAATTGACAATTGATAATTGATAAATTTTCCGTACCTTTGCACGCAAAATATGAATTAAGAGTAGAATTAGGCTTATGAAAGTAGCAATTGTTGGTGCCTCAGGTGCTGTAGGTCAAGAGTTTTTGAGAATCCTCGACCAGAGAAATTTTCCGATGGATGAACTTGTATTGTTTGGTTCAGAGCGTAGCGCAGGTAGTAAATATACATTCCGTGGCAAAGAACTGACCGTTAAGTTGCTCCAGCATAATGATGACTTCAAGGATGTAGATATCGCCTTTACGTCTGCTGGTGCAGGTACTTCGAAGGAATTTGCAGAGACCATTACCAAATATGGTGCCGTGATGATTGACAATAGTTCTGCCTTCCGTATGGACGATGATGTCCCCTTGGTAGTACCTGAGTGCAATGCAGAAGATGCTCTCAACCGTCCTCGTGGTATTATTGCCAATCCCAACTGCACGACTATCATGATGGTAGTCGTATTGCAGCCATTGGAGAAACTCAGTCATATCAAGCGCATTCACGTTGCTTCTTATCAGAGTGCTTCTGGTGCAGGTGCAGCAGCCATGGCTGAATTGCAACAGCAGTATAAGGAAATGGTAGAAGAGGGTGAGGTGAAGACCATCAAGAAGTTCGCTCACCAGTTGGCATATAACGTAATTCCTCAGATTGACGTTTTCCAACCCAATGGCTATACCAAGGAGGAGATGAAGATGTTCAACGAGACTCGTAAGATTATGCATACCGATGCCAAGTGCTCGGCAATGTGTGTTCGTGTCAGTTCGTTGCGTTCTCACTCTGAGAGCGTATGGATTGAGACCGAGCGTCCTATCAGTGTAGAGGAAGCACAGCAGGCTATTGCTGCTGCTCCTGGTTGTACGTTGGTTGACGACCCAGCCAACCTCGTTTATCCAATGCCTTTGGAGACAGCGGGTAAGGATGATGTCTATGTAGGTCGTGTCCGCAAAGACCTTTCAGATGAGAATGGTTTGACGTTCTGGCTCTCTGGTGATCAGATTCGCAAGGGTGCTGCCCTCAATGCTGTTCAGATAGGGGAGTTCCTAATAAAAGTAGGCAATGTAAAGTGATCTAGATATATAAAAGGGGGCAGGTACCATTATGGTAAACCTGCCCCCTTTTTTGTGTCGACAGTTGGATTCGGACCAACGACCCCCACCATGTCAAGGTGATACTCTAACCAACTGAGCTATGCCGACAACTTTCAATTTTCAACTTTCAATTTCCTTTGTGCGCCTGACAGGACTCGAACCTGCACGTCGTGAGACACTAGATCCTAAGTCTAGCGCGTCTACCAATTCCGCCACAGGCGCTAATGGCTTGCAAAGGTACGATAAAAAAAGGAAAAGACCAAATTATTCAGTCAGAAGTTTTCTTGCCGCCTCGATAATGGTATCAATACCTTTTGCTGTATCCTCGTCCTTTAATTGTATGTTGTAATCTGGTTCAATACCAAATTCCGTCTGTTGTTTATCCTTATCGTACATCGGACAGGCAGAGTATCGGACACTCCATCCGTTGGGCAGACTGCTACTCATAGGCATACCAGAACCTCCACCAGTATGGTCGCCCACAATCTTGACTTGAGGGAGTGAATGCATCATGGATACAAACTCGTTAGCGGCACTGAATACGGAGCGGTTGGTCAGGACGCATACCGGCTTGTGCCATCGCATATTGCTGGATGGTTCTAAGTATTGTGCCTCCATATTACTGAAGTCGTTATGACCCTTGCCGGTTTTGTGTCGCAGGTAACCAACTAATGTCTTCTCGCTGACAAAACGGGCAGCAAGTTTCTCCGCATTGGTCAGGTCACCCCCGCCATTATTGCGGACATCGATGATAAGTCCGCGACAGAGGATAAGATAGGAAAGAACATCGTCCAGATTCCCCTCACCGATAGGATCTTGGAAAGACTCATATCGGATATAACCGATATTGTCATCCAGTACCTTGTATCGCAGTCCACTTGCTATCTTGTAGTCTGTTCCCATATAGATACGTGACAGACTGTCGCTAAAGTTCTTGGGATAAGCCTCTTGCCATGCCCAATAACGTCCGTAGTCATAACTGGTAGAGAGATTGACATGTCCGTCACGCAACTCTGAAAGCATGTCACACAATACTTCAAAGAGTTGAGTCTCTTTCATGTTATCGTGGATGCGCATCTTGTATTGATGGTAAACCTCTTGCCAGTCCAGTCCATATTCATGTTGCTTGTAGTCGAAGAAACAATAATGCTCGTCGATAATCTGCCATAGTGCCTCAAAGTTGCCAGAAGGCGTGTCAGACCGTTCCTCTTCGTTGACACAACTACAGAAGAATAGGGGAATGACGGCGAGTAGGTATAGTAGGGAATGTCTCATAAGGCATGTGGGATGATAGAGAAACGATGGGTAAAGCCAATCAGGAAACGATGTGTATAAACGTGTTGCTTGAGTTGGTTAACCTTGTATTGTTGGTAATTGCCTAAATAACCTATGCGTAATGTCCATTTCCCTGTGATATTGGCGTCAAGGGTAAGCATCTGTCGCCATTCCGGTGCAGACACGAAGGTAGTGGGTACAATGTTATGGTCATAGTTCCCACGGTTGAAGATTTCGTAATAAGACTGTCCGTAGTTGGGCGAGAACATGATGCCAACCAATGGAAGGTTCAGTTTATAACGTGCCATGACGGGCTTGTTGAAAAGTACGAATCGATAGGAAAGTACTCCCGTAGGCATGACATTCAAATGCGCCCGTGCCTGAGCAGGGTTATTGGAATTAGAGGTGTTATAGATAAATCCCAAGGATGCATTGACAAGACCTCCTGCCTGTACGGTTAAACGGTCATCGAAGAAGTGCCAGTTATACAATTTGCCCCAATAGAAATTATAGGCTCCTTCCAGTTCCTTTTTTGAATCAGCACGGTCGTGAAGTAATGAGAGGTTGGCTTCATGTTCCATCAACGTGCTCCATCTTCGATGAGGTCTCTTTCGTTCTATGGTGGCGATGAAACTGGCACCAATCCCCTTAAAGTGTTCTGCGGAAAGATAGGTGTCCAACACGTTAGTAGCACCTATACCTACCATACGACTGCTGGTAATGACTTTGGCAGAGTCACTTTGGGCGTGTATTGGGTTGCTAATAGCCAATAGCCAACAGCCAATAGCCCATATCTTACTGATAGTCTTCATCCGAGAATAGAGACGGTTGTTCATTAGACTTTTCATTTGGTGTCGTGGGAACCTCTGGAATATCGAGAGTTTCAGCGTCCTCTGTGATTTCAGCATCCTCAGAATACCCAAGGGTATCTGATTCTTCTGTAGACTCAGGGAAACGGGTAGGCTCCAGTTCGATGATACTTTCCGTCTGGTAGGTCGTCAGTCGCTTACCTTTTGCCTTATAACCCTTGACAGCAATAAACTGCTCCACGTCTATTTCTTCTGTTCCCCTGAATTCATCGGCTCCACCATAGGTCACCTGAATGCGAGGATATACCTGGTCGGTCAACAGGACTTGTTGGGAATTGACGTTATCGCCCAGATAGTTCTGTTTCTTCTTAGAAGCCTCCATGAGGAAGCGTTTGATATACGGATAACCTTGGTTGTCGGCATCAAAGAGCACACAACTCCATACCTTGTCAGCCTTATACTTCTCCAAATGGGCGATATTGTCTTCGAAATGGTTGTTGACATCGAAATTGGTCAGATAATAATCTGCATTCTTAAGGATAACCAGAATCTGATCACCGTCATTGAATTCACCCAAGAGTTGTCCGTGCTCATCGTAGTTGAGACGGTTGACATCGGGATCGTACCATACCTTACGACCACCCAGTGTAGAGTGTCCATGACTCTTCAATCCGATGCGGTGTACCTGATACTTGGTAAGGATAAGACCCTTCGCAGATCGTCCCTTGATACCTACTTCCGAGAAGTCCTTGTCGAAGAATATCTTCTTCAGTTTCGGTGCTGGGTCAAGCGTTACTTTGATGACCTCTGCCTCTCCGTTCGGATTCGCGGTAAAGTAGACTACCTTTGACCCTGGCGTACCTGCCGTGAGGTCGTATTCACGGTCACGGGTAATCGATGGCACATTGAAGCGCTTGATATAGTAGATACCTTTCTTGCCATCACGATAGACAACATTATAGATGGTGCGTTGGTCGTTCTTCTTAAAGACACTTAACCATAGCACGTTCTTACCGACAAAGAGTTTTTCTGCCACACGAACCACCTTAAACTTACCGTCCTTATAGAAGATGATGATATCGTCGATATCCGAGCAGTTACATACAAACTCGTCTTTCTTCAGACCTGTGCCAATGAAGCCGTCTGTGCGGTTGATATAGAGTTTCTGGTTAGCCTCTACCACCTTGGTTGCCACAATCGTATCGAAGTTACGAATCTCTGTCAGACGTGGATGGTCCTTACCGTATTTGTCTTTCAGGAACTGGAACCAGTTGGCTGTGACCTCCACGAGATTCTTCAGGTCACGGTTGATTCCCTTAATCTCTGCCTTGATACGAGCCATCATCTCGTCTGCCTTGTCCTTGTTGAACTTCAGGATGCGTTGCATCTTGATTTCAAGAAGTTTCAAGATATCGTCTTTCGTGACCTCACGCACCATCTGCGGATAGTAGGGCGTCAATCGCTCGTCGATATGTTCACAAACGGCATCCACTGTCGGTGCATTCTCAAATTCCTTGTCCTTATAGATACGTTCCTCAATGAAAATCTTCTCAAGGGAAGCAAAATGGAATTGTTCCAGTAGTTCATTCTTACGAATCTCCAATTCTTGTCGGATGAGGTCTTTCGTACGATCTACACTATGGCGTAGTACATCACTGATGGTCAGGAACTGAGGCTTGTTATCCTCAATCACGCAACAGTTAGGCGAGATATTGATCTCACAGTCAGAGAAGGCATAGAGTGCATCCAGTGTCTTATCGGAAGAAACACCTGGTGCCAGTTGTATCTGTATCTCTACCTTTGCGGCTGTCAGGTCTTCCACGTGACGGGCTTTGATCTTCCCCTTATCCACTGCCTTCAGGATAGAGTCAATCAGTGTCTCGGTAGTCTTAGAGAATGGAATCTCACGGATGACGAGTGTTTTTTGGTCGAGTTTCTCTATCTTGGCACGTACCTTCAGGATACCACCTCGTTGACCGTCATTATATTTGGATACATCAATACTTCCACCTGTAGGGAAGTCTGGATAGAGATGGAACTCCCTTCCGTGAAGATAAGCAATAGCGGCATCGCAAATCTCAACGAAGTTATGGGGTAAAACCTTTGTGGAGAGTCCCACAGCAATACCTTCTGCTCCTTGTGCAAGCAACAACGGGAACTTGACGGGCAGTGTGATAGGCTCTTTGTTCCTACCGTCATACGACATCTGCCATTCTGTGGTCTTGGGATTGAAAACAGTATCAAGGGCGAACTTCGACAGGCGTGCCTCGATATATCGGGGTGCAGCCGCCTTGTTGCCAGTCAGGATATTTCCCCAGTTTCCCTGGGTGTCAATCAACAGGTCTTTCTGTCCCAGTTGTACCAGTGCGTCGCCAATAGAAGCATCACCATGGGGATGGAACTGCATCGTGTGTCCCACGATATTCGCCACCTTGTTGAAACGTCCGTCATCCATGCGCTTCATCGAGTGCAGGATACGTCGCTGCACGGGTTTCAGTCCGTCCTCGATATGTGGTACGGCACGGTCCAAAATGGTGTAACTGGCATAGTCCAGGAACCAGTTTTGGTACATACCGCTCAGGTGATGTACTGCTGCTGCATCAAACCGATTCACTGGCTTATAGTCAGAATGCCCCTCTGATGATTCGGAGTATTCAGAATCTTCTGGATTTTCCATGTTCTCGGAGGTAGTAATGTCGTCTCTTATTTCGTCGTCCATGTATTATTCATTAAATTTAGGGCGAAGGTACACATTTTTCTTGAAAAAGCCAAAGAACTTGTTCGTTTTTCCATAGAAATAATTCTTTTTGTTGCACAAATCGGTAAGAATGTGCACGTTTTATCCCTTTTTGTGCAATTTGTTTGGCTATGTTCATAAAAAGCAGTACCTTTGCACCCGATTTTAGAGAAGATAACACATTATATAATTAATATTTATGGCTTTAAAGATTGTTGTTCTGGCGAAGCAAGTGCCAGACACCCGAAATGTGGGTAAGGACGCAATGACTGCCGAAGGCACTGTGAATCGTGCTGCTTTACCCGCCATCTTCAATCCAGAAGATTTGAATGCCTTGGAGCAGGCTCTTCGTCTGAAAGAGCAGAATCCTGGCTCTACAGTAGGAATCCTCACGATGGGTCCTCCACGTGCAGGTGAAATCATCCGTCAGGGACTTTATCGTGGCGCCGATACGGGTTGGTTGCTGACTGACCGTCTGTTTGCCGGTGCCGATACCCTCGCTACCTCTTACGCACTGGCTACTGCCATCAAGAAGATTGGTGACGTAGACATCGTGATTGGTGGTCGTCAGGCTATTGACGGTGATACTGCACAGGTAGGTCCTCAGGTGGCTCAGAAGTTAGGTCTCAATCAGGTGACATACGCTGAGGAGGTTCTTTCAGTGAAGGATGGTAAGGCTACTATCAAGCGCGTGATTGATGGTGGTGTGGAGACTGTTGAGGCTCCGCTGCCCGTAGTCATCACTGTCAACGGAAGTGCTGCTCCCTGTCGTCCTCAAAACGCTAAACTGGTGATGAAGTACAAGCGCGCCACTTGTCCGATGGAGCGTCCTGCCGAAGGTACAGCCTATGACAACCTCTATGAGGAGCGTCCCTATCTGACACTGAACCAGTGGAGTGTTGCTGATGTAGACGGTGATGTGAACCAGTGTGGTCTCTCTGGCTCGCCTACGAAGGTAAAGGCTATCAAGAACATCGTGTTCCAGGCTAAGGAGTCGAAAACTTTGACGGCTTCAGATGCTGATATTGAGGGAATGATCAAAGAATTGTTAGACGAGAAGATTATTGGATAAGAGATATGAACAACGTATTTGTATATTGCGAAATAGAAGGTACTCAGGTACAGGAAGTATCTCAGGAGTTGCTGACCAAGGGTCGCAAACTCGCCAATACATTAGGTGTAGAACTTCACGCCGTTGTTGCTGGTACAGGTATCAAGGGCAAAGTGGAGGATCAGATTCTGCCTTATGGTGTCGATAAACTCTTTGTGTTCGATGCCAAAGACTTGTTCCCTTACACTTCTGCTCCCCATACGGATATCCTCGTGAACCTCTTTAAGGAGGAGCAGCCTCAGATTTGTCTGATGGGTGCTACCGTGATTGGTCGTGACCTCGGTCCACGTGTGTCTTCGTCACTGACTTCTGGTCTGACGGCTGACTGCACCGAGTTGGAGATTGGTCCTTATGAGGATAAGAAGAACGAGAAGGTTTACGAGAACCTGCTCTATCAGATTCGTCCTGCCTTCGGTGGTAACATCGTAGCAACCATTGTGAACCCAGACCATCGTCCTCAGATGGCTACTGTTCGTAGTGGTGTGATGCAGAAAGCCATCTACGAGGGCTCTGCCCGCAACGAAGTGGTTTATCCACAAGTTGATAAGTACGTTAGCCCTGAGGCTTTCGTCGTGAAGGTGCTCGACCACCACGTAGAGGCAGCCAAGCACAACCTGAAGGGTGCGCCCATCGTGGTTGCAGGTGGTTATGGTGTTGGTTCTAAGGAAGGTTTCGACCAGTTGTTTACACTCGCCAAGGTACTTCATGGTGAGGTGGGTGGCTCTCGTGCTGCTGTGGATGCTGGTTGGATTGACCACGACCGTCAGATTGGTCAGACGGGTGTTACCGTTCATCCAAAGGTGTACATCGCCTGCGGTATCTCTGGACAGATTCAGCACATCGCTGGTATGCAGGACTCTGGTATCATCATCAGCGTCAACTCTGATCCCGATGCTCCTATCAACCGCATCGCCGACTACGTGATTGTTGGTACTGTGGAAGAGGTAGTTCCCAAACTCATTAAATACTATAAGCAAAATTCGAAGTAATTATGGCAAACTATTATAGCGATCATCCTGAGATCGGGTTCTACTTGAACCACCCCCTGATGGCTCGTATCGTCGAGTTGAAAGAAAAGGGTTTCGCTGATGCGAAAGAATATGACTATGCCCCCGTTGACCTGGGCGATGCTATCGAGAACTACAAACAGATTCTCGACATCACTGGCGACGTGGCTGCCAATATCATCGAGCCTAACTCTGAGGCTGTTGACCTCGAAGGTCCACACCTTGAGAACGGTCGTATGATCTATGCCTCTAAGACTTACGAAAACCTTGACGCTACGCGCAAGGCTGGTCTGTGGGGTGTTTCTATGCCTCGCCGTTACGGCGGTCTGAACCTGCCTAACGCAGTGTTCTCTATGTTGTCTGAGATGATTAGTGCTGCTGATGCCGGTTTCCAGAACATCTGGAGCCTGCAGAGTTGTATCGACACACTCTATGAGTTTGGTTCTGAGGAGCAGCGCCAGAAGTACATCCCACGTGTTTGCGCTGGTGAGGGTATGTCTATGGACCTGACTGAGCCTGATGCTGGTTCTGACCTGCAGCGCGTCATGCTGAAGGCTACCTTCGACGAGAAGGAGAACTGCTGGCGTCTGAATGGTGTGAAGCGTTTCATCACCAATGGTGACTCTGATATCCACCTCGTGTTGGCTCGTTCAGAGGAAGGCACGAAGGACGGACGTGGTCTGTCTATGTTCATCTACGACAAGCGTCAGGGTGGCGTCGATGTTCGTCACATTGAGCACAAACTCGGTATCCATGGTTCACCTACGTGTGAGTTGACTTATAAGAACGCCAAGGCAGAACTCTGCGGAAGCACTCGTCTCGGCTTGATTAAGTACGTGATGGCACTGATGAATGGTGCTCGTCTGGGTATCGCTGCTCAGTCAGTAGGTGTTGAGCAGGAGGCTTATAACGAGGGTCTTGCTTACGCTAAGGAGCGTCAGCAGTTCGGTGATAAGATCATCAACTTCCCTGCTGTTTACGATATGCTCTCTCGCATGAAGGCGAAACTCGATGCTGGTCGTTCACTGCTTTACGAAACAGCATGCTACGTTGATATCTACAAGTGCCTCGAGGACATCGAGCGCGACCGTAAGTTGGAGCCCGAGGAGAAGCAGGAGTTGAAGAAGTACCAGCGTCTTGCTGATGCCTTCACACCGCTTGCTAAGGGTATGAACTCTGAATATGCTAACCAGAATGCCTATGATGCTATCAGCATCCATGGTGGTTCAGGTTTCATCATGGAGTACAAGAGTCAGCGCCTGTTCCGTGATGCACGTATCTTCTCTATCTACGAGGGTACCACGCAGTTGCAGGTGGTTGCTGCTATCCGCTATATCACCAATGGCACCATGCTTGCTAATATCAAGGAGATGTTAGAGAGTTTAGAGTGTGGAGTTGAGAGTGTAGAGTTTGCTACCGCTCTTCTGAATAGGGTGAAGAAACTCGTTCCTGTCTATGAGGAGGCTCTTGCTAATGTCAAGGCACTGGAGAATCAGGATGCACAAGACTTCTTGGCTCGCCGTCTGTATGATATGACTGCCGAGTTGGTAATGTCACTGCTGATTATCCGTGATGCCAGCAAGGCACCTGAACTCTTCAAGAAGAGTGCTAACGTATATGTTCGCATGACAGAGGAAGACGTTCTTGGTAAGTCTGCTTACATCAAGGCATTTCAGGTAGAGGACTTGGCTTCTTTCAAGGCTAACGACGAAGAGGCTGAGGCTTAAAATATGACTGAACTTGAATTAGACGAGCGCGTACAACGCGCAGTTGATAATTTCATGTCGGGATATGGCTGCTGCCAAAGTGTGGTGGCAGCCTTTTCCGACCTTTATGGTCTCGACGAGACACTGGCGAAGAAGATTGCCGCAGGCTTCGGAGGTGGAGTAGGGCGTATGCGTATGATGTGTGGCGCTGTTTCTGGTATCGTCATGCTCGTAGGTCTCGACTGTGGTCAGACAGAAGGCTCTGACCGTGAAGGCAAGTCTGCCTGTTATAAAGTAGTACAGGATCTCTTAGCCCAATCGAAAGAAGAGAATGGCAGTCTCATTTGTGCTGAGATTCTTGGATTGGACGGCTATGAGAAAGCACAAAACAGTTACGTTGCTTCCCCTCGTACTGCCGAATATTACAAAACGCGCCCTTGCGCAGCCAAAGTTGAAAGTGCTGCTCGCATCTTTGCAAACTATCTGAAAAACAAGGAAAACAGATAATCTTCAGACTGTTCTGAGTTAGGCGGCACCTATCCCCTCGATAGGTGCCGCCTATCGTATCGATACCCCCAAGCAAACGGGTCGATAGGTACGATGTATCCATGCGAAAGGTGCCGCCTATCTCAAAGAAAAGTGGCGGGTTTCTCACAAAAATAAGC
>JBGVBD010000204.1:0-4043 GCA_045225255.1 Prevotella sp.
TCTGTACCACAAGGATCCGTGCCTCGGCACACATCACCAAATGGCTGTACCTAGTGTAATCGAGCTCGCTCCCTAGCAGTACCGACATCAAAGGGAACTCGCCTCTCGCAGTCCGTCCAGACTTGCCACTGCAATGGCTCCTCCGGTCACTCGCCAACCGTTTTCCCCATGATATATGCCTTGCTCGACTAAGCTCGGCAGTCCCCCATAGGCGAACTGGTTTTTCAGTAATGCACTGTTAAGCCCACACTACCTACTTGTCCGGCAGATTAGTCAGATCCGCCCCCAGGCCAGCTATGATTCGCTCCAGATTTGCAGATCTGGCGCTAACCGCGATAAGCCGAATATCGGACTCGAACCAATAACCTACTGATTACAAATCAGTTGCTCTACCAATTGAGCTAATCCGGCGGAATTGCGAGGCATGCGGGTAGCTAATCCGCTGATTCTCGCATGACGCATGCCGTGGACAAATTCGGCTTCGGCTCGTAATCCGCATGTTGCGTCGTCACTCTGGGCTAATACGTATGCGTCATCTCTGACGCCTCAACCTCGAAAAGCCCATATTAAGCGGTCTGGCATTGATCCGGTCGCCAGTTCCGGTAGTCCACACACGGAGTCCAACCCATGCACAGACAAAATATTGCTCGGTGTCCAGCTCTCGCCTTCCATTCTGGACAGTATCCAACTGTCCGTATAGTTTCACTGCCGAGCGCAGTGTCGTGGCCTCACCGCCGGGAACCGTAATATGCGCTATCTCAGCATACAGATCCGATACTCAGAGCTCTTTCGAGCAGAGGCACCATTCAGCCCTTTTCAGGGTTAGGAAATCGGCTTGATCCCTTGTCCTCGTCGACTTTCGCCGTTGCGAGCCCCCACGATTGTTTCCGTTTGCCCACTAGGAGCTAAACTTCGCTACCCATCACGCATCCTCCTTCTGAGGCCCAGCGAGACGATGCCTATCATGCTCGGCACGTTCGACATACATTCCCAATTCCTTGAGCTTCCCGACGAGTTCACTGAGCTTGCACTCGACTCTCTCCGTGACGGCGTCGCCGCCAGTCATAGACCAGATCGAGCTTTTCTTGGTAGTCCGCTCGATCACGGCAGTTTCTGCCTTGATGTCATAACGGATCCAGCTTACAAGCTTCGTGATAGGTTCGACATACCTCGTAACGTCGACATCGGATGAATGCATACCTTGAAGGAAACCTTCAATATTGCGAAACTTCCAGATTGCAAACGCGGCGAGTTCCATTGTAAATCCTTTTGATGCAGTTTATCAGATGCGTCCAGCGCGTGGCTGCAAGTCGCAGATCACGTCGCCAGGTTCTACCCAAATCTTGGGCATAGCATCGGCAACCCATCCGTCGAACGGAGCAACGACCTTCTCGACGATGACGCCAGACGGAGAATAGATACAGCCGATCACTTCTCCGGCACGGAACGTATCACCGAGTTCCTTCGTGTAGTCCATGATGCCCTCAGTGTGGGCATAGATCGAACGGACGATACAGTTCTGAACCAGCGGAGCCTTCTTCTCGAACTTTCCGCCACGCTGGGCGTACACTTCGAGAGACATGATCAGTCGGTGAATGAACTGCATATCCTTGTCGATGACAGTCTTGAATTCCGGGCCGTAACCCATACCGCCGAGTTCAACGGTGAGGCCGACCTTGCCAGCCTCAATCGCAAACTTCTTGGCGGTATTCGTAGCGGACTCGGTGACGATGTAGCAGATGTCCATTTCGGTGGCAAACTTCACATAGTCTTCCGCGTAGTCGCTGTTGGAAATCAAGATGCTGTTGGCGCAAGCATAAGAGTTGTGTACGTCGATGACGACATCGCTTTCCATAATCTTCTGCTTGATAGTCGATACTGCTTCATCAGGCTTGAAATCTTGTTCGGTTCCGTACATGCGGTTCATGTCCATCGTAGCACCTGGCTTCTCCGGAACTTCACGCTGACATGCGCGTAACGCTGGCGTATTCACAACCAAGCAGTCGATCTGGATTAACTCGTGTTTCTCTTGCTTGATGCTGTTGAACGTCTTGATAGTGGAGAGAACGGCATTCTGTTCGTCGCCATGGACTCCACATAGTAACAAGTATTTCATAGTAACTCCGATTTGAGTGCTTGCTAAATATAGCAAAAATGAGTTTATTTAGCAAGCCATCGAAATGAGTACGGCAAACTTTCCGTTGCCAGCAGAAATTTGGCCTTCGACATACGATTCGCAGAAGTTCACGGTTTCACTGCTGCCGCAAACGTAAGTCCAGTCGTACATCTGGAGTTCTTCTGGGTTGACCATCGGAAATTCCTTCAAGATGTCTTCATGGGGCTTTTCCATGAACAGCATGTCCATAATCTTTCGTGCAGTATCCTTGTCGATGGTCTTTGCAACTTGTTCAAACCTCGGATACATTTCGGCAAAGAAGGTGTCGTCGTCGATGAGTTCGTACAGACCAGCTTCGTTGCTGTCGGAATCGGCTCGACGGAGACGGCGGCACGGATAGACATTACGCCGTTCGTTCCACTTCTTGTCGAACTGTGCGAGCTGTTCCTCGTTCATGACGGTCATGACGTGGCACGAGCTCGAATTGGTTTCGAATACGTTCATTCGTATAGTACGCATTAGTGATCCTCGCAGATGCAGCTAGTGGTGTTGTATATGGCCGCGACAGCCGCGTTGTACATCGCCACATTCGCCTTGTAATCTTCTTCCTTGATGGGTTCCATGATCTTTTCGATACCCGGCAGCTTGGAGTCTGGGCCGACTTCTTGTGCCATTGAGCGCAAGAATTCTTCAAGACCATAACCACTCTGCAACGAGCTGATCGAATAGTATGTCTGGTCGGTGTCGCCGCAGCTAATACCAGAACCGTCTTCCTTGAATTCTACAAAGCCAGTCCAGACCAACTTGATACTGTTGACGTGCGGAAGACCGCGCATGGAGTAGACGATGTTGATCCAGCGAAGCAAGTCGACTTGGTCGTCTCCGTTCGGAGACCAGTTCCAACCAGTCAGCTTTTCGCCGCCGTTGATATACATGAGCGCGAGGATCAAGTAGTCATTGAATGTCTTGAAGCCGTTATACCATTCCTCGGTAAACGGCAGTTCAATCTGGATGACGCCATCCTTGTCAGGCATCGGGAATTCTTCGATCGGTCTGAGTTCAGTACCCAGCGTGACCGAATGGCAGCTACTTGAATTTGTTTCAAAAACTTGGTTTCTTACAGTAATCATTGGTTTGTGTCCTTTTGGTTTGTTTGTAGTATCCACGGCTGGAGTCGAACCAGCGAACATCGCTTTAGGAGAGCGAGGCCATTCCAGCTTGACGACGTGGACAAATGCGTCCGGCCAGGGTCGAACTGGCAAAACCTTCGCCTTCGGAGAGCGACGCTCTAGTCCATTGAGCTACGGACGCTAACAGTCTTGAAAGTGGCCGTGTGTGCGCATGGCGAGCGCTGCCGCAGCGTAGTTGATCTTCTTGCTTTCGCCCATATAATTTGCCAGGTACGGCGTGGCCAGTCTGAGAGCGACGTTGCTGTCCCTCACAGCCCAAGCAAGTCGGCTGATCACATCATCTATGCCCCATTCCATAGTAGACAGATCCGTATAGCAGCCACCCCACAGAGATAGGGTATTTCCGCACAGTTCGACGCCGAGATAGTCCTTGTTAGGCGGCTCGAACGAAAGCTCGTCAACACCCATAATGCCAGCCATCTTGTACGCCGTCGTAATCAAGTAATGAAGCTTGTGAAGGTCTTCCTCACTCATACGGAACAAGTTCTCGTATCCATTACCCTTGAGCGACGCAAGGACAACGTACTGAACCAAGGACACGAAGTCCTTCGTTTCAGTCAAGTCGTCGGCGTTTCCGATCAGCGGAATGTGTACCTTGCCAGTATCATCCGGTATCGGAAATTCCTCGATATCGCGCATGCCGTCTTCGACGGTCAAGCAATGTTCCGAACTGGAGTTCGTCTCGAATACGGTCGGTCGTACAGTAAACATGGTTATTTCCTCTTTTGGGTAATCAG
>JBGVBD010000205.1:0-7327 GCA_045225255.1 Prevotella sp.
GGGCGTATTATGAAAGCCCCCGTCCCTCGTCCTCCGCCCCCGGCCTATGGGACAAAAAGTCCCAAAGCTCTGGACACCGTGACCAGATGTGTGGCCACACTCCGGGAAAAGTAGCAGGACGGCAGGAAACCGTCAAGGCTGAAATGAATGGGCTGACGCCCGGCCTTGACCGTTCCCCGCCGCCCCGCTGGATGGGTGGACAAGGTGGCCAATCCCTAAAAGTGTTTGGCCGCACTCGTTCATTTTGGGGCCTTTCTTCTCCCAAAATTGAAATGGGCGGGAAAGCCCTAAAATGGCTTTCCCGCCTTGATTACCCATTAGCAAAGACGGGCGAGACTGTCAACGGCGGCGCTGAAAGCGCCGTTCATCTTGACCGTTGACTGGCTCGCCTGGCTTTGCTACTGCCCGTAAGAGATGGAAAAACAAGATGGAAAACAAGGTTAAAAATGGTTGACAAGTCTATCGGATGTGTGTTATACTGTGCGACAGTTTGAGATTGGAAGGAGGCTTACGTGTGTTAATTTGTGTACGCTAATAAGCAATAAAAAGTAGAAGTACCTTTCCACATGATGGTGGGCTTTTTTTGCGTGCGTATGCAAAGGAACACGTAGGTTTGACACGAGCAGTCTTTGAACTGTATCGTGGTGTTTTTTCGTGCTTTGTTGTTATGCAGGCGTCTGCCCTCTCTGTGGGACAACGCCTGCTTTTTATTGCAGAAACAAAGGAACAATGCAATAAAAAAGGAGGTTCGCATTATGACCCAAAACAACAATTCATGGAGAAAAACTTATTTTACACTTCTTGCCGGACAAGCAATATCCTTTATTAGCAGCGGTATTTTGCAAATGGCCATTATCTTTTATTTGGTTGCGAAAACTAATTCTGCAATCATATTGACGGCGGCAACACTGATTGGATTTTTGCCGCAAGCCTGTTTAGGCCCGTTTGCAGGTGCTTTTGTTGACCGGCACAGCCGTAAAAGCGTAATGATTGGTGCGGATTTGATAATTGCCGCCGCTGGCGGTATTCTGGCGCTGGTGGCGTTTTACATGGAATTGCCCGTATGGTCTATTATGGTTGTCCTGTTAATCCGAAGTGCGGGAACTGCTTTTCATTCTCCAGCATTCAGCGCAGCAACACCTATGATTGTGCCAAAAGAGGAACTTACAAAATGCGCTGGTTACACGCAGACCATGCAAGCAGTAAGTGCGATTATCAGTCCAGCTGCCGCAGCGTTTTTATATGCTGTTTGGCCTCTTAATGCAATTATATTGTTAGATATTGTGGGTGCAATCCTTGCCTGTGTGACTGTTGCGATTTCGTCCATACCAACGCCTGAACTATGTCCAGAAACGAAAAGACAACAGTTTTTACAGGATATGAAAGAGGGGTATGTGGTATTAAAGCAAAACAGGGGCCTCTTTGCTCTGCTCTGGATTGGTGTAATTTATATGTTCTTTTATATGCCAATCAGTACGCTTTTTCCTCTCATCTGTATGTCATACTTCAAAGGAACACCGGCCCATGCCTCTGCCGCTGAAATTGCTTTTGCGGTTGGTATGCTGCTTGGCGGAGTCATTCTGAGCATTTGGGGCGGTTTTAAGAAACGGCGGTACACCATCGGTCTTTCCGTTCTCCTGATGGGCGTTAGCAATATGCTCTCCGGGCTTTTGCCGCCAGACGCATTTCTTGTCTTTGTTGTGTGCTGTACTGTTATGGGAATTTCCGCTCCATTTTACGGTGTGCAAAATGCGATTTTTCAAGAAACGGTCAAACCAGAATATCTGGGGAGAGTTTTTTCTCTACTGACAAGCGCCGCTTCCCTCGCCATGCCGTTTGGCCTTGTCATTTCCGGGCCTCTGGCGGAGCGGCTGGGAGTTGAGAAATGGTTTGTCATTTGCGGAATTGGCATTATCATCGTTGCGCTTGCCGTATTTTTACTACCCGGTTTGAGAGAGATTGACAATACGCAATAATCAACTGCACCTTTTTCTATTACTAAACAAAATGCCTGGATGGTGGTTCTGAAAAACCAGAACCGCCGTTCAGGCATTTTTTATCTTCGTCCTCTCTGCGGTTTTGGATTCTTCAGCAAGTCGGATTTTTCCGCAATCTTTTTCAGCCACTTCCGTTCTTCTACTGACAGCTTCCTAAAATTCAGCTTGAGCCGTTTGCAGATAAACGCCAAGTACGCTTGTTCCGTGTCGCTGTCCTGGCTGACGATTTCACCAGCAGTTTCCAGCATTTCTTTTAGCGGGTTATCCTCTGGGACGCTGAAAAAATCGTCCTTGTGTGTTTCCCGCAGAGCAAGGGCAATCCCGTTTATGTCCCGTTGTATCACATAGCGGCAAAACTCGTCCTCATCAATATGGGCGGTGATAAGCTGTCTTAACTGCGTATCACTCATGCCAGGATTATGCTTTTTTATAACAGTTGCGCTCATCGTGTCCACTATGGCGTTTGCACCCTGCGCCTGTTTCAGTGCCGTTCCGTTCACATAGATTTCAAGGTCAGCCATCAGCCGGGGGAAATCCGGGTGCGCCGCCAGCTCACACAGCAGGGTATTGTCTATCCTCCCGCTTTTCAGCAGGTCAATCATTTCATCACTCAAACGCAGGTCTGCAAGATCGGCGTTTGGGTGATTTTTCATTTCAGACAGCCCCAGCAGATAATCAGCGGTCACACCGTAAAACTTCGCCAGCCGGATAAGGGCATAGTGGCTGATGTCCTTGAAGTCTTCCGTTTCGTAACTGCCCAGCGCAGACTTGGAAAGCCCGGTCTGCTCCGCAAGCTGCCCCAGCGTCAAGCCACGCTCCACACGTAGGTCTTTTAATCGCTCTTGTATGGATAAAGACATATTCACCCTCCTTGCTAGCTCAACGAAAGAGAAGCCGTTATGCTATGTACTATGCTCATAGCATAACGGCATAGGCATTTACAGTTTTATTTTACCATTTGCTACATCTTCACGAAATTTATCAACAAGCTTCGCTGTCAGCTTGGATTTACCGTAGTGTTCAAGTACAAAAGTACGATAACTTTTTCCATCTACAAGCACATCACTTTTTCTGGTCAACAACCAATTTCCGTTACCTCCTCCCTGTTCTCTAATATTCCAGTCTTTCCCATATCTTTTATAGATTTCATCTTTTTTACCTTGAACAGACATTGATTCGCTTGGAATATAAACAATTTGCATAATAGCTCCTCCTTTATTTTGTGCAAGAAGACCAGAAACCTGAATTTGTCTTTTATCTTTTTTTGATTATATCACAAATCCGAGAGCGTGGAAATAGGGAGTTTTTCAGGCTGATTTCCTACCTCTTGGATATACGGCACAGGCGGTCAAAAAGGTGTAGACTTGGGATAGTTCATCGATGGACAAGCACCTTGGAAACAGAACACGCCAAAGAAAACGGAGGGACGCATGAGCAAAAGACCCTATCAACACCTGCCGCCGCTGGAACACAGGCCGGACGGCTCCCCCTACCGCATAACCCCGCCCCAGAAGAGACGAGCCAGCGGCCTGATACGCCGGGAGTGCTGCAACTGCGAGGACGGAAACTGCCTTGCGCTGGACGATGGCGACACCTGCGCCTGTCCGCAGATGATTTCGTTCTCCGTCTGCTGCAAGTGGTTCCGCTGGGCGGTCTTGCCGCTGGACAGGACGCTGGAAGCGGAGATTTACCGGGACAGGGACTTGAAACGCTGTGCGGAGTGCGGCGGTGTGTTCGTCCCGAAGTCCAACCGGGGCAAATACTGCCCGGACTGCGCCGCCAGAGTTCACAGGCGGCAGAAAACAGAAAGTGAACGGAAAAGGAGGTCTGCTGTGGACAGTTAAGAGCGGGAAAAGCCTTGATTTGCAAGGCTCCGCAAGCCCTCAACCGGGGCGGCTGGTATCATTTATCATTCGCCCCGGAAAACGGGCCTCTAACCGTCCACAAAACACGCTATGACAAACACGATTTATATTCACCAGCCGGAAAAGGCGTTCAGTTTCACCCGGCTCCCCAATTTCCTTTTTGAAGCACCCACATTCCAGCCCTTGAGCAACGAAGCGAAGGTGCTGTATGCCTTTGTCCTGCGCCGGGCGGAGTTGTCCCGGAAGAACGGCTGGGCGGACGAGTACGGGCGGGTCTACCTGTACTACCCCATCTGCGAGGTGGTCGCTTTGCTCCGCTGCGGGCGGCAGAAAGCGGTCAACACCCTGCGGGAGTTGCAGTATGCGGGGCTGGTGGAAATCCAGAAACAGGGCTGTGGAAAACCCAACCGCATTTACCCGAAATCCTATGAAGCGGTTCCAAACACCGACTTCAA
The DNA here is from genome assembly GCA_045225255.1 of Prevotella sp. Lineage (GTDB taxonomy): Bacteria > Bacteroidota > Bacteroidia > Bacteroidales > Bacteroidaceae > Prevotella. The sequence continues at coordinate 4,318 of JBGVBD010000205.1, forward strand.
GAAATCCGGTTATGGTACGCCGGAGGGCTGAAAACCGTACTTGGCGAGTACGAAAATCAATCCTCTTGAAGTACGGAAATCTGACGGTATATAGAAATACAGAGATTAAAACCATCTATTTACATTCATTCCATTCCAATCCTATCAGAGATATTTTCGGCGGGAAAACCCGCCGGAAAGGAATGGAATGGGGAAAGGAGTTCAATGGCACAACACGCAATTTTGCGATTTGAGAAGCACAAGGGCCACCCGGCGGGGCCGCTGGAAGCCCACCATGAACGGAAAAAGGAGCAGTACGCCAGCAACCCGGACATTGACACCAGCCGGAGCAAGTACAATTTCCACATCGTCAAGCCGGATGGCCGCTACTACCATTTCATTCAGAGCCGCATCGAGCAGGCCAGATGCCGCACCCGCAAGGACAGCACTCGGTTTGTGGACACGCTGATTACCGCCAGCCCGGAGTTTTTCAAGGGCAAGTCCCCAAAGGAGATAGCGGCCTACTTCCAGAGGGCGGCGGACTTCCTCATTGACCGGGTGGGCCGGGAGAACATCGTTTCGGCTATGGTACACATGGATGAAAAAACGCCCCATCTGCACTTGGTCTTTGTGCCGCTGACAAAGGACAACCGCCTGTGCGCCAAAGAAATTATCGGCAACCGGGCCAATCTGACGAAGTGGCAGGACGATTTTCACGCCTGTATGGTGGAGCAGTACCCCGACCTGGAGCGTGGGGAAAGCGCCAGCAAGACGGGCCGGAAGCATATCCCCACCCGGCTGTTCAAACAGGCGGTCAACCTCTCCAAACAGGCGAGGGCCATTGAAGCGGTTCTCTCCGGCATTACCCCGCTGAACGCCGGAAAGAAGAAAGAGGAAGCCCTCTCCATGCTGAAAAAGTGGTTTCCGCAGATGGAGAACTTCTCCGGGCAACTGAAAAAATACAAGGTCACAATCAATGACTTGTTAGCGGAAAATGAAAAGCTGGAAGTCAGGGCAAAGGCCAGCGAAAAAGGCAAGATGAATGACACGATGGAACGGGCGAAGTTAAAAAGCGAACTGGACGATATGCGGCGGCTGGTTGACCGTATCCCGCCGGAGATTTTAGCGGAACTGAAACGGCAACAGCGGCAGCATGGAAAGGAAAGGTGATCTTATAAGTAATATCAGATACAAAAAGGAAATCGAAATCGTGACTTTTCAGGGAAAGGAAATCACACTGGAAAATCTCTCCCCGGTGTTCACGCCGGAACAGGAAGCAGCCAAACGCCGGGAACTGGAACAGCAGCTTTATGAGGTGTTCCGCAAGTACGCCGACAAGCGGGAGAGTGAGGAAGCCGGGACATAAGGTTTTCCAAACCCATCATTGATTTGCGGGGCTGCTGGCGGTATAATAGAACTGTCAGCAGCTCCGTTTCTTTTTTAAGAAAAGGAGCGACAATATGAACAATCGGATAGACGCAATCTATGCAAGACAATCGGTAGACAAAAAGGACAGCATTTCCATTGAAAGCCAGATTGAATTTTGCAAATACGAGTTGAAAGGCGGTAACTGCAAGGAATACACAGACAAAGGGTACAGCGGCAAGAACACAGACCGTCCGAAGTTTCAAGAACTGGTGCGGGACATCAAGCGGGGCTTGATTGCAAAGGTCGTGGTTTACAAGCTCGACCGTATCAGCCGTTCCATTCTGGACTTTGCCAACATGATGGAGCTGTTCCAGCAGTACAATGTGGAGTTTGTGTCCTCTACGGAAAAGTTTGATACCTCCACGCCGATGGGACGGGCCATGCTGAATATCTGTATCGTGTTCGCCCAGCTTGAACGGGAAACGATACAGAAGCGGGTAACGGACGCTTACTACTCCCGCAGTCAGCGGGGCTTTAAGATGGGCGGGAAAGCCCCTTACGGCTTCCATACGGAGCCTATCAAGATGGACGGTATCAACACAAAGAAGCTGGTGGTAAACCCGGAGGAAGCGGCCAATATCCGGCTGATGTTTGAGATGTACGCCCAGCCCACAACTTCCTACGGGGACATTACCCGGTACTTTGCCGAACAGGGGATTTTGTTCCATGGCAAAGAGCTGATACGCCCCACGCTGGCGCAGATGTTACGCAATCCTGTCTATGTGCAGGCAGACCTTGATGTGTACGAATTTTTCAAAAGTCAAGGTACAGTCATTGTCAATGACGTTGCCGATTTTACGGGCATGAACGGCTGCTATCTGTATCAAGGGCGAGATGTAAAGGCCAGCAAGAAAAACGACTTAAAAGACCAAATGCTGGTACTGGCTCCCCATGAGGGTATCGTCCCCTCCGACACCTGGCTGACCTGCCGCAAGAAGCTGATGAACAACATGAAAATCCAGTCTGCCCGGAAAGCCACCCACACATGGCTGGCAGGAAAAATCAAGTGCGGGAATTGCGGGTATGCTCTTATGAGTATCTACAATCCCTCCGGCAAACAGTATCTCCGCTGCACGAAACGGCTGGACAATAAAAGCTGTCCTGGCTGTGGGAAAATCATCACTTCGGAACTGGAAGCGGTTGTTTATCAGCAGATGGTAAAGAAGCTGGCAAGCTACAAGACGCTGACAGGAAAAAAGAAAGCGGCAAAGGCAAACCCGAAAATCACCGCCCTGCAAGTGGAACTTGCCCATGTAGACAGCGAGATTGAAAAGCTGGTGGACAGTCTGACGGGGGCAAACAATGTCCTGTTCTCCTATGTGAATGTGAAGATAGCGGAACTGGACGGGCGCAAGCAGGAACTTCTGGCAAGGATAGCGGAGTTGACTGTGGAGGCCATCAGCCCGGAACAGGTCAGCCAGATTTCCGGCTACCTCGATACCTGGGAGAATGTATCTTTTGATGACAAGCGGCGTGTGGTGGATTTGATGATCACCACCATAGCCGCCACAAGCGACAGCTTGAACATCACATGGAAAATCTGACTGGCGGCACCCCTCCCGTCAGATACCTACCCTGTGTAGTCCCTTGTAAACTGTACTTT
>JBGVBD010000206.1:0-3238 GCA_045225255.1 Prevotella sp.
GGTAACGGCTTCTTCCAAAGCAAGGTTCAGACTGGCAATCAAAGCCATGTCAACACCAGCCTCTTCGCAGACGGTATCGACGAACTCAGGAAGTTTCGTGAGTTCTTCCACATCGTTCTTCAATGTAAGACGGCGCGTCTTGGCATCTTCATCTTGTTGATGGAGATACTTGATACTCAACATCGTCAGGTCGTCACTCTGTTCTGCACCGTTGGCATGTTTCGTCACTACGTCTGCCATGAGAGCAATCTGTTCTTTAGAAGATAGTGTATACATCTGTTGAGCAACCTCTAAAATCTTATCATCACCTAACTGTTCGTGATTGATATTCTCTGCCTCATTGAGTCCATCGGTATAGAGGAAGATAGAGGCTCCGTGAGGAATCTGTGCTTCCTGTTCTGAGAAACGGAAATCCGGTAGAATGCCCAGAGGCAGGTTAGGATTGATATCAAGGAAATGTACATTCTCTTGTGTGATGGCAAAGGGGGCGTTATGTCCGCCATTACAATATCTGAGTCGTCCTGTTGGCAGGTCGAGTACTCCGACAAAGAATGTGACAAACATATTGGAGTCGTTGCTCTCCGACATGGCATCATTGATAGTCTTGACAATCTTTGCCGGTTGGTTCTCATGAGCGGAGACGGTACGGAACATGGCACGTGTCATCGCCATAACCAATGAAGCGGGGACACCCTTTCCACTCACGTCACCGATACAGAAGAACAACTTCTCGTCACGGATATAGAAGTCATAGAGGTCTCCACCAACTTCCTTAGCAGGAGTCAGTTGTCCGTAAATGTCAATATCATTACGGTCAGGGTAGGGAGGAAAGATCTTGGGTAGCATCGACATCTGGATATTACTTGCAATCTGCAACTCACCTTCTATTAATGCCTTTGATGCTGTGGTTTCTTTCAGTTCCTCTATATATTTATTCAGTGATTGTTGCATGTTACTGAAGGACTGACTAAGCATTCCTATCTCATCAATCCTATTGGTCGGTGGGAGTGTTTCGTCAAATTGTCCTGATGCAATGGCTTCTGCCTCATTTGCCAATTGTTGGAGTGGATTCAGTTCGCGGGAGATCACACGACTGAAGACAAAAAGCATGATGCCCAATCCAATGACGATGATGACGATGACGGAGTTGAGCAGTCGGAAATAATTACCGAAGATATCACTTTCTGTACAAACGATAGCAACGCTCCATCCTGTTTTCCCAAGTGGTTTATAAAACACATAACAATCTTTCCCATTGACAACCATCTGACGCATACCCTCCTCACCGGCTTGCATCGCGTGTCCGAGGTTGGTCATAGCGGTATCTGGCTTTTCCAAGGTCTCGGTAAAGATGCTCTGGTAGAACAGTTTTGTGGTATCGGGATGTACAAAGAAAGTTCCGCTTTGTCCTATCATGATACTATACGAGTTGGGGTAGGGCTTCACTGCCGATATCGTATTTGACAGCGAGTCTAACGAAAGGTCTACGGATATCGTACCGACGAATTTCCCTTGACTGTCTTTCAACGGCTTACAATAGGAAATAATCCTGTCGACAGAAGAGATACTTTCGGGATGGTATTCAATGAATGGTTCCGTCCAGCAAGGGCGATCCAGTAGTTTGGGTAGTTGATACCAGTCCATCACAAAGTACTCGTATGTTTCGTTACCTTCTTGTGTAGTGATGATAATTCCTTTATTGTTCTTTGAATAGGCAGAGAAAAATCGTCCGCGGTCTTTGAAGAAATATGGTTCAAAGGAGATGGAGCAACCATTCAGTTCGGGATTATTTTTTAGGATGCGGTTGGTGTAGACAAACATAGAGTCTGGAGCATCGAGATGACGTGCTGCGAGCCAGTCGGTATTATTGGTGGCTACCTCCACTTTTGTGAGAATGGTATTCACACGCTCTGCAGTATTATCCAATATCTGGGTAGCATGATTGATTGCCTCCTTTCGTATCGCTTCGCGTGACTCATTGAACATGAACCCCATAGCAATGATGAAAATAAGGGCAGCAAATAATACAATCCATAGACTGAGTCTGGTGGATAGTGATTTTCGGATATGTTTGCTTAAATACATCATGTCATTATTGCGCTATAAGTTCTTGATAAGTTATCTCACGTTCCAGCATCATGTGTTCCACTAATAGATTGCTGGCTTGCTTCACCATATCGGGGCGCAGGCGGAACTCACGTTTCTTGGATTCACGGTCTACTTGCAGCCTAAGAATTTCGGTGAGCATCAGTTTCTGTAGGACACGATTCGTGGCGATATGTTCCTTTTGTACGTATTGCATGACGATTTCCAATGTCTCTTCTGGATGAGCAGCAGCCCATTCCCATCCTTTTCTGCTGGCAGCGGCAAAGCGGCGTGCCTGGTCCTTATGCTTATTGTAGTATTCACGAGCCATATAGACGCCGTCTTCTTGAACATTATAACCATGGTCGCAGAAACGGTACACATTGTCTTTGGTCAGGGATATTCCCGTCTGCTTCAACTGATAAAACTCATTATAACTCATGGCTAATGTAGCATCAATGGCACCTGATACAAACAGGTTGACGCTGCTGGCAAAAGGAATCCACTCATAGTCGAGTCCGTCTTTAATACTCATACAAATGGCGAGTTGTCCGAAACCAGCATTCCAAATACCAACCTTGGCTCCTTTCTGCGTCAAAGGGTTTTTATTGCGGCGTGAAACAATCACTAATCCATTATTCATAGAGGTCTGAAGAATATTGACCAAAGGAATACCATTGTCGATGATATCCATTGCCTGAACCAACTGCAAGGTGGTTGCATGACTTTCATTATTGCGGATACGACTCATGGCAGACTGGGTGACAGATGGATGGATGATGTCCACATCAATACCGGCTTCCTTGTAGAAACCTTTCTCCTGTGCTACGTAATAACCGGCAAACTGAGCTTGTGCCGTCCATTGCGGGGTAAAGATCAGTTTTTCCTGTGCGTAGACCACCGTACAGGAGAGTAATAACAGATATGTTATCAATCTTTTCATATTGATAGTTTTATTTTTTTAGTTGGTTCTAATTTCTTAATAAGGGTCAATACATTCTTGCCGTCAATTCTTTCGTAGTTGACAGAGTCCATGATCAGTCTGACGAGATGGATGCCCAGTCCGCCAATCGGACGTTCTTCCGCACTCAGTGTCGTATCTGCCTCTTCCTTCTTGGTCGGGTCGAAGGCAATACCGCTATCCGTGATGATG
>JBGVBD010000207.1:0-8706 GCA_045225255.1 Prevotella sp.
GAATGTGCAGTACATGCTCATAATGTTTCCCAAATGTTTCCCAAATTTGCCGTAACGTGCTGATAATCAGCTCTCGTTAGCCGCCGCGCAGGCTGCTGTTGAGGAGTAATTTTACACCTTATTATATTTAAAGGATTCGCTCATACGGGCGAATCCTTTTTTTCAAAAACTAATAATACAAAGTAACTACTAACAAATGATAAACATAAAAAGATACTTGTTAATGGGATGCATTATGCTCTCTCTTACAACAACGGCACAGACGATTACTGGAAAGTATGAAGTTCCGGAAATGCCAGACTGGGCAAAGAATGCCGTTTTTTACCAAATATATCCGCAGACCTACTGTGACTCTGACGGTGATGGTATTGGAGATCTGAAGGGTATTATCAGTAAACTCGACTATGTGAAGAGTCTTGGTGTTGATGCCATTTGGTTCAATCCTTTCTTTGACTCACCGTTTATGGATGCGGGATATGATATCCGTGATTATTATAAGATTGCACCGCGTTATGGTACCAATGATGATGCACGCCGTTTGTTCGAAGAGGCACATAAACGAGGTCTGCATGTCATTTTCGACTATGTGATTAGTTATACATCCATTGATAACCCTTGGTTTGTGGAATCTCAGAAACAGGAAAAGAATAAATACTCCAATTACTATATATGGACTGAGACCAACTGGGTCGATCCTCCACGTGAGTTCGCAGGTTCGTTTATCAAAGGCTATGGGCAGCGTAATGGACAGTTTATGCGTAATTTCTATTGGTGCCAACCAGCACTCAATTTTGGATTCGCCAATCCTGATCCCGATCAGCCGTGGCAATTACCCACCAATCATCCTGACGTATTGGCAATGCGTGAAGACCTGAAGGATGTGTTACGATTCTGGATGGATATGGGTGCCGACGGTTTCCGTGCAGATATGGCGGGTGCTCTTGTTAAGACTCGTATGGTGAGAGGTAACGAACAGTTCTTTAACACCAATGAGAATGAGACAAAACTCTTCTGGCGTGAGATACGTCACTTGCTGGAAAAAGAATATCCAAGGGGATTCATGGTGGCAGAATGGTCGTTTCCTGCCGATGCCCTTGATGACTGTTTCCACGTAGACTTCTTCCATTGGTTTAAGGGGTATAATGATTTGTTCCAGAAAGAGAGTTGGCGCATTCTGAATGGTGTGAGTGAGGGACATAGTTACTTTGATGCTGAAGGTAAAGGTGATATTGCTGATTTCCTGAGAAGTTATATGGATCAGTATAAGAAGACTGTTGGAAAGGGATATATCAGTCTGCCACTCGGTAATCATGACAATGCCCGTCTGGGTAATAAACGTACAGACAAGGAACTAGAAATTATCTACGCCTTTGGCTTTACGATGCCTGGAGTGCCTTTCCTTTATTATGGTAATGAGATAGGAATGAGACAGTTGCCTACTAACTGGCCGCAGGTGGAGGGAGCCTATCAGCCGCGTAATGGTGCTCGTACTCCTATGCAGTGGAGCAGTGGCAAGAATCTCGGTTTCTCTACAGGTGATGCATCCAGTCTTTATTTGCCAGTAGACCCATTCCCTGACGCACCTAATGTAGAGGCACAGGAGAAGGACCCAAACTCACTGCTCAATAAGACACGCCGTCTAATTGCCCTGCGTCATAGTGAGCCTGCCCTTGCCAACTATGCTGAGTTTGTACCTGTCTATCCTTCTGCTGACGAACAGCATCCATCCCCGTCTGTCTATCCTTTTGTCTATGCCCGTGCGGCAGGCAACGACGTCGTATTGGTTATGTTGAATCCGAAGGCAGAAGCATCGGATGCTACATTCAATATTAATGTGAAGTTCAAGAGAACCAAACTCCTTGCAGGTGACAATTTCAGTATTGAGCACGACAAGAAGAAAGGGAATATGACCATCCACATGCCTGCAACCTCTTACGCTATCGTGAAGTTGTATGATACTCAACTATGAGATTCTTCTTTTTAGGAAGAAGTCTCTGGTCTTAAGGAAATAGAGAAGGACGCCTATGGCGTTCATAACGGTAACGGTCCAGAAGGCGGTGGTATAGCCGAGATGTTCTGCGATGGCACCGCCTGCAAGGATGCCGAGTCCCATACCGATGTCCCATGATATAAGGATGGTGCTGTTGGCAGTACCTCGTTCATGGTGGTATGCCATACTGATCATCATGTTCTGGAAGGCAGGCCACATGTGTCCGTTGCCCAGACCGATAAGGATGGCAGAGGCGTAGTAGCCAAGGATAATTGACAATTGATAATTGATAATTGACAATTGTTCTAACGTAGGCATGAGGATGAAGAAGGTGTAGCCGACTAATGATATAAGCATACCCTCTGACGCATTATGAGTGAGCAGTCCCTTCCGTAAAGCCTTACCACCTTGTAGGCGTGAGAGAATGAGTCCGATGGAACAGAGCATAAACCATGTGCCTGTTCCTCCTGTGATTCCCATCACCTGTTTGCCGTAGATGGCGAGATAGTTGCTCAACACACCAAAGCAGAAACCAAAGAACACCATGTTGACACCCAATAGCCAACCACGTTTCAAGAAGAAACGGTCTAATGATAGTTTAGCGTTTAGAGTTGATAGTTTAGCGTTCTTAGGTTTAAGGTCTACCGTTGCATCTACTATCCAACCGAAGGTGGCGATTGCCAAGGCAAGCCAGAACAGCAATTCAAAGTTATGGGTCTCTGCATAAACGAAAACGGCAAAGGTGGGTGCAGTAGCCATCGCAAGGTTATTGCTCAATCCGTAATAGCCGATACCCTCATTACGTCGGGAAGAGGGTAGTACATCGATAGCAACGGTAGAATTGGCAACAGTCAGCGTGCCGAAAGGTCCTCCATGCAGTGTCCTGACAATGGTAAAGAGTAACAGACTACTCGCAGCCAGATAACCTGCAAAGAAAATGGCAAAGGCGGTATAACTCACCATCAGTACCATCTTACGAGGAAAGGAATCTACCAGATAACCGCTGAACGGACGGAAGAGCAGAGCAGTGATGGTATAGCCGGAAAGCACCAGTCCTATCACGTCCTTCGTTGCTCCGAATGTCTCACTCAGATAAAGCGGTAGTAGGGGCGTGAGTAAATAAAAGGCGAAGAACAGCGAGAAATTGGCTGTCATCACCTTAATATAGTTACGGTTCCAAAGCCTTTCCAACGAGATTAAACGTTAAACATTAAACATTAAATTCGCTGTCGTTCAGAAGTATTAGTATTGCCTCAAAGCGGCAAGCAGTTCGTTGTTCTCGTTCTTCGTACCAATTGTAATACGCAGGCAGTTATCGCATAACTGTATACGGCTACGGTTACGTACGATGATACCTTGGTCTACCAGATAGTTGTATATCTTCTGCGCATCGGTCATCTTAGCCAAGAAGAAGTTGGCGTCCGTCTTATATACCTGCTCGCAAACGGGCAAATCGAGGAATGCCTGCATCAGTCGGGCACGCTCGGTCAATAGTGTCTTCACCCATTTGTCTACCTCGAAGGGGTCTTTCAGTGCTTCCAAAGCCTGCTGCTGTGTCAGGTAGTTGACGTTATAAGGATATTTCACCTTATTATATATACTGATAATCTCTTTGGAAGCGAAAGCCATTCCCAGACGGATACCAGCCAGTGCCCATGCCTTACTCATCGTATTCAGTACGATGAGGTTGGGATAGTGAGCCAGTTCCGTACGGAACGTCTTCTGCTGTGCGAAGTCGCTGTATGCCTCGTCGATGATGACGATACCCTCAAAACCCTCAATCACCTTGATCATCTCGTCGCGATTGAGCGAGTTACCTGTTGGGTTGTTAGGTGAACAGAGCCAGATAATCTTCGTATGACTGTCGCATGCCTTCAACAAGTCGGCTGCCTTGAAGTCATAGTTCTCGTCAAGCAGAACCTTACGATATTCGATGTCATTGATGTCGGCACACACCTTATACATACCGTAGGTAGGTTCGATAGCCACGACATTATCTTTGCCAGGCTCACAGAAGATGCGGTAGGGTAGGTCGATAGCCTCGTCGCTACCGTTGCCAAGGAAAATCATATCCTCAGGAATACCTTTCACTTTGGATATCTGTTTCTTCAGTTCGCGCTGCAAAGGATCGGGATAGCGGTTATAGGGCGCACCGTATGGATTCTCGTTGGCATCAAGGAACACGTGTGCTTCCTTGCCTGAGTATTCATCACGTGCACTGCTATAGGGTGCCAGGCTCCAAATATTCTTTCTGACTAACGGTTCTAAATTAAACATTAAACATTAAACATTAAACATTATTTTTTTTTCGTTGAATTGATAATGTTTACTAATGTACCAATTAGTTTACTATTATCTTCGTTCAGAGATTCAAATTGAGAGTCCGTGATAAAGTCTGTTTCGTGAAGAATATCCAACCAGAATTTAGTTTCACTGGCTTCTTTCAGAGATATACTCAATTTGCTTATAAAATCTTGTCTACTTTGTGCAAACACACTTTCACTAATATTAGCTCCAATACTCGTACCACATCTAAGAATTTGTTTTGACATTACAAATTCTTTTTTTACATCAATCAGAAATCTATATAAATTGACAATCCTAATGGCAAAATTTCTTGATTCTAATGCAATTTGATTGTTTTCTTTCATCAATTTCTGAAATTTAATCTTTAATTTTTAATGTACGCATGCGAACGCGCATTGCGTTGGCATGCGCTTCGAGTTGTTCTGCCTCTGCCATGAGTTCCACGGCACGACCGATATGCTTGATACCTTCTTCTGTCAGATGCTGGAAAGTAATCTTGCGACAATAACTGTCGAGATTCACACCATTATATGCTGTAGCATAACCATGAGTAGGCAGGGTGTGATTGGTACCGCTGGCATAGTCGCCGGCACTCTCACAGGCATATTGTCCGAGGAAGACACTACCTGCATTCACCACCTTTTCAGCCATCTGCTCATAGTCTTTCACTTGCAGAATCAGATGCTCCGGTGCATAAGCATTCGAGAGGGAAATAGCCTCGTCAGCAGAACTGACGAGTACGTAGCAACTATTCTCTAATGCTTTGGAAGCCATGCCTTTACGTGGTAATTGCTCAAGTTGTTGATTAACTTCCTTCTGTATCTCGTCAAGCATGCTCTCAGAAGTCGTAATCAGCAGTACTTGTGAGTCTATCCCGTGTTCTGCCTGCGACAACAAATCGGCTGCCACGAACTCAGCATTGGCAGTCTCGTCGGCAATGACACAGACTTCAGAAGGACCAGCAGGCATGTCAATGGCTACCTCGTCAAGACTCACCTGTTGCTTGGCTGCCATCACGTATTGGTTGCCAGGTCCGAATATCTTATAGACCTTAGGCACGGATTCCGTACCGTATGCCATCGCGCCGATAGCCTGTACACCACCTGCCTTGAATATCTTGCTGACACCAGCCACGCGGGCAGCATAGAGGATGGCAGGATTCACCTTACCCTCTTTGTTGGGAGGTGTACACAGCACAATCTCCTTACATCCTGCAATCTTGGCAGGGGTTGCCAGCATCAGCACGGTAGAGAAGAGGGGAGCCGTACCACCTGGGATATAGAGTCCTACCTTCTCGATGGCGACACTCTTCTGCCAGCAGGTTACACCTTCCTGTGTCTTGATCTTCTGTCCTACGAAACGCTGGGAGACATGGAACACCTTGATGTTATGATGAGCAAGGATGATGGCATCCTTCAGTTCGTTGCTAATGGCTTGTTCTGCCTCATCCATCTCCTGTTCGGTGACGGCAAGGGATGTCAGCACCGCCTTGTCGAACTTCTCCTCATACTCCTTCACAGCCGCATCGCCACGTTGTTTCACATCGGCAAGAACCGAAGCGACAGTAGCGTTCAGTTGTGAGAGGTCCAGTCGAGGACGAGACGTAATCTCGTTCCACAGTTCCCGTTTCGGATATTTATATAATCTCATTAAATCCTAAAATTTAATGTTTAACGTTTAATGTTTAATGTTTAACGTTCAAAGTATCATTTTTTCAATTGGAGTCACCAAGATGCCCTGTGCCCCCATCTCTTTCAGTTTACCGATAATCTCCCAGAAACGCTTCTGGTCGAGTACGGTATGTACGGAGCACCATTCCTCATCAGCCAATGGGATGATAGTGGGACTCTTCAAGCCCGGCAATACGTTGATAATCTCCTGCAGGCGAGCCTTTGGAGCATTCATGCGGACGTATTTCTTATCCTCGGCATCCTTCACAGCCTTGAAACGGAACAGCATCTGCTCCAGAATGTCACGCTTCTCCTGCGACATCTGCTTGTGTCCAATCAGCAATGCCTCACTCTGCATCACCACCTCTACCTCGCGCAGGTTGTTGCTGACGAGGGTAGAACCGCTGCTGACGATATCGAAGATACCGTCGGCGAGACCGATGCCTGGGCTAATTTCCACACTACCGGTGATGACATGTATCTCTGCGTTGATGCCGTTCTTCTCCATGAACTGACGGAGAATGTTAGGATAGGAGGTTGCAATCTTCTTACCGTTAAACCATTCTACGCCTTGATAGTTGATTTCCTTGGGGATAGCCAGTGACAGGCGGCATTTCGAGAAGCCCAAACGAGAGATGATCTCTGCATCCTCGCCACGCTCAATGAATTCATTCTCGCCTACGACACCGATATCAGCCACACCGCTTGCCACGCTCTGTGGGATATCGTCGTCGCGCAGATAGAGCACTTCCAAGGGGAAGTTACCCGACTGTACCAGTAGTGTGCGTCGTCCTGAACTTACCTTAATATCTGCCTCAGCGAGCAGATTCATCGTATCGTCAAATAGACGACCTTTTGATTGAACAGCTATTCTTAACATATCTTATTTTGCTAAATTGGACTGCAAATTTACGCATTTCTCACCATATTTGCAAGAAAATGATTACTTTTGCAATCAAAATAGGAAGAATTTGACCCGAAAGAGTATATATATTCATCTTTTCAGTCTCCTTCTGTTGCTCTCTGCATGTTCGCAGAAACGAGAGGAAGCCTCCCTGACACCTTGGGGAGAAGAGACGGATGCAGCATCAGCAGACATTGATCTCGAAGAGATTGTGTCGAATGGTGAGTTGATAGCCCTTGCGTTGACGGGTCCGCAGACTTACTATGACTATCGGGGACGACAGTTAGGTACACAATATATGCTCTGTCAGCGTTTTGCCAATAAGATTGGTGTTAGTCTTCGTGTGGAGACTTGTCGTGACTCTGCAGAGATGGTGAAGCGTCTGGAGGATGGCGAAGCCGACTTGATACTGTTTAATACCACCTCTGCCAGCAAGCAACTCGCTTGGCGTATTGGTGCCGATAAGCCACAGTTGGAGAAGGCACTGAAGGAATGGTATCGTCCGCAGATGGTGGATGAGGTCAGGAAAGAGGAAGACTATCTGCTCTCGTCGCGTTCCGTGAAGCGTCGTGTCTATGCACCGATGCTGAATGCAAAGGGTGGGGTCATTTCCCATTACGACCCCTTGTTCCAACAATATGCCCGACAAGTACGTTGGGACTGGCGACTGATGGCGGCACAGTGTTATCAGGAATCTACCTTCGACCCACAGGCACGTTCCTGGGCAGGAGCCTGTGGTCTGATGCAGATCATGCCTTCAACGGCAGACCATCTTGGGCTTGCCCGTTCGGATATGTTCAATCCTCAGAAGAATATTGCTGCTGCTGCCAAACTCATTGGCGAACTCGATCACACGTTCAGTGATATCCGTAATCCGCAGGAGCGCATCAAATTCATTCTTGCAGCCTATAACGGTGGTGCCAATCATGTGCGTGATGCGATGGCACTGGCTCGTAAGAACGGACGTGACCCACAGCGTTGGGCGGATGTCAGTCATTATATTCTCATGCTTGCCCAACCCGAATACTACAACGACCCTGTCGTGAAGTATGGTTATATGCGAGGCTCAGAGACTGCCGGCTATGTCGACAAGATCATGCAACGCTGGAATGGCTATCGTGGTGTGAAGTCCGCTCCTTCCTCTGGTGTCTCTGGCGTTCCCCAAAGAGCCACGAAAGAGAAGCAGAAATACAAGATATAAATAACTTAAAACATAAACAACTATGAAGAAAATCTTATTTATCACATTGGCGGGGTTCGTATTTGCCTCGTGTAACGGTAAGCAATCACAAGAGCAGGCTACTGAAACACCTGCTGACAGTGCCCTCGTGGATGCAGACAGCGTTCAGGTAGTATCACCAGAAGAAGAGAATACAGCAAAGCAAGAGGTGCGTGATATGACCTTCGAAGAGGCGGCTGGCACCTATGAGTCTTTGGACGAGCATATGAACAGTGAAGCCCGTATTGTGCTAATGGCTGATGGTACTGCTACATGGGTCATGATTGGCAGTCTCAACTACACGAGTTATACCTACACCATTCATGGCAATACCATCTGCATGAAGATGAAGGATTATGAAACCGAAGAGGATTGCTATGACTATGATGCCGACACGCGTACCCTAAAAAATGAACAGGGTGCCGTCTACTATCGACAGATAGAAGAATAAAATGTATGCTTGAGATAGGCGGCACTTATCCACCCGATAGGTGCCGCCTATCGCATCGATACCCCCAAGCAAACGGGTCGAAAGGTGCCGCCTATCTCATAGAAAAGTGGCGGGTTTCTCACAAAAACAAGCCAAAAACGCCATTCGTCGTCACTGACGTCACGC
>JBGVBD010000208.1:0-60343 GCA_045225255.1 Prevotella sp.
CTTCTCACGTCCGGCAACGCTATCGCTCAGAATCATCTCACGCATGGCGATGATCTTCTTATCCTCGAAGAACATGTGCTCAGTACGGGTCAGACCGATACCCTTGGCACCGAAGGCGCGAGCCACCTGTGCATCGTGGGGAGTGTCGGCATTCGTGCGAACCTGCAGCTTCGTGTACTTGTCGCAGAGGTCCATGAGCTCCTTGAAGTCGCCACTCAGCTCAGCAGCCTTGGTGGGAACCTCGCCAGCGTAAACCTGACCAGTGGTACCGTTCAGAGAGATGTAATCACCCTCCTTATATACAACACCATCAATCTCGACAGTCTTATCCTTATAGCTTACGTTCAGAGCACCTACACCTGATACGCAGCACTTACCCATACCACGGGCAACCACAGCAGCGTGAGAGGTCATACCACCACGAGCGGTGAGGATACCCTCGGCAGCAGCCATACCAGCCAGATCCTCAGGAGAGGTCTCGATACGTACCAGAACTACCTTGTGACCATCTTCGTGCCAAGCCTTGGCATCGTCAGCGTGGAACACAATCTGACCACAGGCAGCACCGGGGCTGGCGGGCAGACCCTGAGCAATCACCTTAGCGGCAGCCAGAGCCTTCTTATCGAATACGGGGTGCAGCAGCTCGTCGAGCTTCTGAGGCTCGCAGCGCATGATGGCGGTCTTCTCGTCGATCATACCCTCGTGGAGCAGGTCGATAGCAATCTTAACCATAGCAGCACCTGTACGCTTACCGTTACGTGTCTGGAGGAACCAGAGCTTGCCCTCCTGTACGGTGAACTCCATATCCTGCATATCGTGATAGTGGTGCTCCAGCTTATCCTGGATACCATTCAGCTCGGCATAGATCTCAGGCATTGCCTCCTCCATTGAAGGATACTTGGCAACGCGCTCCTCCTCAGAGATACCAGCGCGCTCAGCCCAACGCTGAGAACCGATCTTGGTGATCTGCTGTGGTGTGCGGATACCGGCAACCACGTCCTCACCCTGTGCGTTAACCAGATACTCACCGTTGAACAGGTTTTCACCGTTAGCGGCATCGCGGCTGAAGCATACACCAGTAGCTGATGTGTCGCCCATGTTACCGAATACCATTGCCATAACAGATACGGCTGTACCCCACTCGTCGGGGATTCCTTCCATCTTACGATACAGGATAGCGCGCTCGTTCATCCATGAACGGAACACAGCGCAGATAGCACCCCAGAGCTGCTCGATAGGATCATCGGGGAACTCTTTACCTGTGCGCTCCTTGATGGCTGCCTTGAACAGTTTTACCAACTTCTTCAGGTCGTCAACAGAGAGATCCTTGTCAAGAACAACGCCACTCTCCTTCTTTACACCCTCGATAATCTCCTCGAACGGATCGATATCGGTCTTGTTGACAGGCTTCATCTCGAGTACCACGTCACCGTACATCTGAACGAAACGACGATATGAATCGTAAACGAAGTGAGGATTATTGGTCTTCTTCACCATACCCTCAGCCACTTCATCATTCAGACCGAGGTTCAGGATGGTATCCATCATACCTGGCATAGAAGCACGGGCACCAGAACGAACGGAAACGAGCAGTGGATTTTCCTTGTCGCCGAACTTCGAGTTCATCAGCACCTCAATGTGCTTTACGGCTGCCATCACGTCGTCGTTCAGCAACTCCATAATCTTCTGCTGACCAACCTGATAGTACTCGTTACAACAGTCTGTTGTGATTGTGAAACCTGGAGGAACGGGAACCCCAATCAGGTTCATCTCGGCAAGGTTAGCACCCTTACCACCCAGTTCCTCACGCATTTTTGCATTACCTTCGGCCTTACCATTACCGAAGAGATAAACTCTTTTTTGGCTCATACGTTAGAAATGTATTATTATTAAATATTAAATTGAATTTCAATAGTTCGGCAAAGATAATACAAAAAATTGAGTCATGCAAATTTTTAACCATATTTTGGTTGAAAGAAAAAAAACAATTACCTTTGCACGGCATAAAACGAACATTTTATATAAAATTGAAAGATGAAACCATTAAATAAACAGTTCGCACCCAAAAGTAACATGCCAGAAAAAGTGATTCAGTTTGGTGAAGGGAATTTCCTTCGCGCTTTCGTTGACTGGATTATCTGGAACATGAATCAAAAGACAGACTTCAACGGTAGTGTTGTCGTTGTACAGCCTATCGAACACGGAATGATTGACTGGCTCAACGCCCAAGACGGACTATATCACGTGAACCTGCAAGGTCGGGAAAACGGGAAAGCCGTCAACACCATAGAGCGTATCGACGTCATTAGTCGCGCTCTGAACCCATATACCCAGAACGATGCCTATATGGCTCTGGCGGAACTTCCGGATGTGCGTTTCGTCATTTCCAATACGACAGAGGCTGGTATTGCCTTCGACCCTACCTGTAAACTCGATGACAAGCCTGCCAGTTCCTATCCCGGTAAACTGGTACAACTTCTTTATCGTCGCTGGCAGGTGTTCAACGGTGACCTTACCAAAGGACTGATTATCTTCCCCTGTGAACTGATCTTCCTGAATGGACACGTACTGAAAGACTGTATCTATAAATATATTGAGTTGTGGCAGTTAGGCGATAACTTCAAGCAATGGTTTGATGAGGCATGCGGTGTCTATGCAACCCTTGTCGACCGTATCGTTCCCGGTTTCCCACGCAACGAGATCAAAGAGATTCAAGAAAGGATATGCTATCGTGACAACCTTGTCGTTCAGGCAGAGAACTTCCATCTCTGGGTGATTGAAGCCCCAATAGAAGTAGCCAAGGAGTTTCCTGCCAACAAAGCAGGACTACACGTACTGTTCGTTCCTTCTGAAGAGCCTTACCACAAGCGCAAGGTAACGCTGCTCAACGGTCCACACACCGTGCTCTCACCAGTAGCATTCCTCAGTGGTATCGATATCGTCCGTGATGCTTGCAACGATGAGATTATCGGCAAATACATCCATAAGGTACAGTTCGACGAACTGATGCAGACACTCGACCTGCCTATTGAGGAATTAGAGAAATTCGCCTACGATGTACTGGAACGCTTTGACAATCCGTATGTAGACCATCAGGTGACGAGTATCATGCTCAACTCATTCCCGAAATTCCAGACACGCGACCTTCCAGGACTGAAAACATACTTGGAGCGTAAGGGCGAACTACCTATGGGATTGGTATTCGGTCTCGCTGCTATCATTACTTATTATAAAGGTGGTAAACGTGCTGACGGTGTAGAGATCACCCCGAATGACGATCCGAAGATTATGGAACTCTTAAAGGAACTCTGGGCAACGGGCGATACACAGCAAGTGGCTGATGGTGTTCTGGGTGCTGAGTTCATCTGGGGAGAGAACCTGAACAAGATTCCCGGGTTGAATGCCATGGTAAAACTGTTCCTCGATCTCATCCAAGAAAAAGGAATGATAGAGGCCGTACAGACCATCCTCTAAGGCATATTATATCAAACTAGCAGCATGAGCGACTACATAGAGATCAAAGGTGCACGGGTCAACAACCTGAAGAATGTCAGTGTGAAGATTCCACGTGACAAACTGGTGGTGGTGGCTGGTGTGAGTGGAAGCGGCAAGTCGTCGCTTGCCTTTGATACACTCTATGCAGAAGGACAGCGCCGTTATGTAGAGAGTCTGTCTTCGTATGCCCGTCAGTTCTTAGGGCGCATGAATAAGCCCGAATGTGATTTCATTAAAGGTATTCCACCTGCTATCGCTATCGAGCAAAAAGTTATCTCACGCAATCCTCGCTCTACGGTTGGCACGACTACAGAAATCTATGAGTATCTTCGTTTGCTCTATGCCCGTATTGGTCGCACCTACTCGCCTATCAGTGGACAGGAAGTGAAGAAACACTCTACGGAAGACATCATCGACTGCACCAAGCAATATACCCCAGGAACGAAGTTTGTGGTGATGGCACCTGTCGTCATCCCTGAAGGGCGTACACTCGAACAGCAATTAAAGATGTATGTGCTCAATGGTTACGCCCGTATTTATGCGAACACGATGTCCCCTAAGTTAGGGGACGACAGGGGTCTGAACGAAGGGAACTTTGTCCGCATAGATGAATACATTGAGCAACTTACTTCTTCAGACCCCCAACCCCCTAACTTAGGGGACTCACGAATCTACCTCGTCATCGACCGCCTGACTGTTGACGATGCAAAGGATGCTATCTCTCGTTTGGTAGATTCTGCCGAGACTGCTTTCTATGAGGGTAATGGTGAATGCCGCCTGATGTTCCTGCCGTCGATGATCAGTTACGACTTCTCGATGAGGTTTGAAGCTGACGGCATGAAGTTTGAAGAGCCGTCAGACAATCTCTTCTCTTTCAATTCCCCTGTTGGCGCTTGCCCTGAATGTCAGGGTTTCGGAAAGATTATCGGCATTGATGAACATCTGGTAATTCCCAATACGACACTATCGGTCTATGACGGCTGTGTCGTTTGCTGGCATGGGGAGAAGATGAAGATGTGGAAAGAAGAGTTCTGTCGACGTGCTGCTAAGGATGACTTCCCCATCTTCGAACCATACTATAACCTGACACAGAAGCAGAAAGACATGCTGTGGCACGGATTGCCTTCAGACAAGAACCGTGACAAGTACGACCAAGTATCTATTGATTCCTTCTTCCAGATGCTGAGGGAAAATCAATATAAGATACAATACCGCGTGATGCTGGCACGCTATCGTGGTAAGACGACCTGTCCGAAATGTCACGGTACGCGACTGAAGCCCGAAGCCGATTATGTAAAGATTGGCGGACGAAGCATCAGTGATCTGGTACAGATGCCCGTTGTCCGACTAAAACAATGGTTTGACCAACTGGAACTAACAGAGCAAGAACAGGAAATCGGCAAACGCCTGCTTACAGAAATCAACTCACGACTGCAATTCCTATTAGATGTAGGACTCGGTTACCTGACACTCAACCGCATGTCTAATTCCCTTAGCGGTGGTGAGAGTCAGCGCATCAATCTCACCACGTCATTAGGTTCCTCACTCGTGGGTTCCTTATATATATTAGATGAGCCCAGCATCGGACTACATAGTCGTGATACCGATCGTCTCATCAAAGTGCTGAAGGAACTACAGGCATTAGGGAATACCGTTGTTGTAGTGGAACATGATGAAGAGATGATGCGTGCTGCAGACTATCTGATAGATGTAGGTCCTGATGCAGGACGACTGGGTGGTGAGATTGTATTCGAAGGCAAAGCCGCCGACATCACCGAGAAAGCATTAAAGAAATATCCCAAGAGTTACACCGTTAAATACCTCTTGCACCAAGAAGAGATTCCTGTTCCCAAGAGCCGTCGCCCATGGAACAGGAAGATAGACATCAAAGGCGCCCGCATGAACAACCTGCGAGGCGTCGACGTATCTATTCCCTTGAATGTCATGACAGTAGTTACTGGTGTCAGTGGCAGCGGTAAGTCAAGCCTCATCAAAGGCATCCTCTACCCTGCCCTTAAACGATTACTTGGTGAAGTCTACGATGCCCCAGGCGAATATATGGGAATGGGGGGCGACTATGAAGCCATCAAACATATCGAGTTTGTCGACCAGAACCCTATCGGTAAGTCCACGCGCTCTAATCCCGCCACCTATGTCAAGGCATACGATGCTATCCGTGACCTGTTTGCCGATCAGCCGTTGGCAAAGCAATTGGGCTTCACTTCCCAATATTTCTCTTTCAATGCAGACGGTGGTCGTTGTGACGAATGTAAGGGCGCTGGTGTTATCACGGTAGAAATGCAGTTTATGGCAGACCTTGTCCTTGAATGCGAGGCATGTCATGGACATCGTTTCAAACACGATATCCTCGATGTACGTTACAATGGAAAGAATATTGATGACGTACTGAACATGACAATCTCTGAAGCCATCCAGTTCTTTGAAGGACAGAAGGCCATCGTTTCCCGCTTGCAGACATTGGAAGACGTAGGACTCGGTTATATCAAACTCGGACAGAATTCCTCTACCCTTTCCGGTGGTGAGAACCAACGCGTGAAACTCGCCTACTTCATCGGACAAGAACGACAGGACGCCACCTTATTTATATTTGACGAGCCGACGACAGGATTGCACTTCCACGATATCCAACGACTGCTCAAGTCGTTCGATGCACTGATTGAGCGCGGACATACCATCTTAGTGATTGAACATAACATGGAAGTCATCAAGTGTGCCGACCATGTTATCGACTTAGGTCCCGACGGTGGAGACCGTGGTGGTAACCTCGTTGCTTGCGGAACACCAGAAGAGATTGCCGCCTGCGAAGAGAGTATCACAGGAAAATTCCTGCGTGAAAAACTTTGTTAGATAAAAATTTTGCCGAACCGATTTTTTATATTACCTTTGCAGTCGCTTTCGAGCAATGAGTTCTTTTATAGTTGCCGATATGGCTCAGTTGGTAGAGCAACGCATTCGTAATGCGTAGGTCGCCGGTTCGAGTCCGGCTATCGGCTCTTAAAGGTAAAAGAGAGTCAGAACCGTCTGACTCTTTTCTTTTGCGGTAGTGGCTCAGTTGGTAGAGCATTGGCTTCCCAAGCCGAGGGTCGCGGGTTCGAGTCCCGTCTACCGCTCCTTCTGATAAATAACAAGAGAAAAGAAAAAAGTCTCGGAAAAATTTGCAGAAGTGAAATAAAAGCATTACCTTTGCACCGCGTTTGAGAGAAAACGCCAAGGTTTTGACAAGAACCACCGGTTAGGAAGTTTGGGTGAGTGGCTGAAACCAGCAGTTTGCTAAACTGCCGTGCGGGTTACCGTACCGGGGGTTCGAATCCCCCAGCTTCCGCTGGGATGTCAAAACAAACAAAACATGTTGGTCGATTGACATTTATGTCTATCTCCCTCGCGACTCGGTCATTCTAATATATTTGATGACTCTCGCTGCTCGGTCGATTCATCTAATGGTTAGGATACAAGATTCTCAATCTTGGCATAGGGGTTCGATTCCCCTATCGACTACCAACAATCCCCTGCAAATAACATTTGCAGGGGATTGTTCTTTTTTCGAGGTGTACTAAAAGTATAATAAATGAAAGAGAACGAAAATACCATCGACAGCCTAATTGAAGGAAAAATACTCAATTTTGTATTTGTCTCGCTCATTTACATTATATAGAATGCCTTGAATGTTACAGATCACAATCAATTACCTGACTTACTTTATTTATAATATTTACCTCTACATAATCTTGATATAAAATGTCAAAAGCCTGTCCATATATAGTGCTTGCAAAAATACTAATACATCCCATAGGCAAACTCCATGTATAAGTAATCTCATTAACATTTGTGTATGAAGTATATTCCTCATGAGAACCATATTTTGAATCCATTATATCAATCAATTCGTTCAAGAGAACAAATCCATTCTTAGGATGAATATAAACAGAAGACACTTCGGAACTTTTCTTGAATTTCCTTACAACAACATAGCTATCCGAGAACTTCCAAAATACTCCTCTGACTGTTTTCGTTTGCATTCCCTGAAATCTGAATTTGTTCGACACAGATTCATATCCTTCTGCATTTAATGCTTTAACGAATTCTTTAAGGTCGCCTGTGATTGGATGACCAAGAAAGCGAAGATGCTCCTGACCACACACAAACACAGGCATAGAAATTAATAAAGCAAGTATCAGACGTTTCATTACCAGTCTTCTGATTCGTTACCAACCATTCCACTCTTTACGGCCTCTTCTATCTTATCCATTATAACATTTGAATAAGCATGTGCCATAACTAAAGCCTTGGAAGATGTCTTCTTGTGACTATCTTTTTTTGCAAATGGGAAACATTTATCAAGAACCCAATTCTCGTCTACATGCTTCACATTTTTATTGCCACCCAAAGCACCCATGATTCCACCTCCAGATAATTTATCCACATCATAATATGGTACTGTGTAAGTAATTCGTATTTTACCATCTTTGATATCTGTCTTTATGATAGGACAAAGATTTACTTTATAGGAGTTTGTTCCACCAGAATGAGTAGCTATCCCTTCAACAAATCCTTTTCCTATTATTACTCCTGCTTCTTTATCATTTAATTGGATAACCTCTTTTCCACTTGTGAAAGTATTTGTATACCAATAATTAATTAATACATACAATTGTTCTTTAGTCTTTCCTGGTGCCTCAACGACTTGTGTATAAGTCAGTGCATTGTTTTTATCAAGAGATACTTGGGATGCTATATTCTCTGCAGCCTCCACCCATTTATCTCCATACTTTTCTTTTGCATATTTTTCCAGTTCATCAGCTCGTAAAATCTGTGCATTAATACATATTGCTACCATAAGAATCAGTACACTAACAAAAAATCTTTTCATAATATCTACAATTAAAATAAGTTATACTATTGTAGTCCTCATCTCTCTCGATTATGAACAAAATAAAAACGTGGACTACTTAACTTCGTCTACGCTTCTCCAGGTATCGCCAAACACCTATGCACCATATCCGAGTAAAAGCCCACGTCGATTTAACGTGAGCATTAACTTTCACTCTTGGTGCTTCTTGAATTTTGGCGAATTTGGAGAAGCAAGAATCAAAAGCTAACGCTTTTATCTTTATGTCCTTCCTAGTTACTTTTTATCTTAGCCCATAGGCACTTCAGTATTTAAAAGGTTTGACATTATTGAATATTTCAAGGGCAAAGATACAAAAATTTTGATTAAATGAGAACGAAAGGAATGTATTTTCTTATGCCGAACGTAAAAAATTACCATTTTTTTACTGAACTGATAATGTTTTTTGAAAGAATAATATATAAATATTTTGAGACATGCACACTCTTTCGATTCCGAAACTTCTTGACAAAGTGCTTCTGTAGAATCGCGTTTTTGCGAGCAACACACGAGTTGGTTGCAAATACGGGAAATATGAGGGGTTACGGTAATGGGCTGAATCATAAAGACTTATCAGTTTTGAGGGTCAAATAACCCGTCAAAAAGGGGACGAAAAGGGGTAGAAAGCCCCTATTTTGCCCCTACTTTTCGGGTGGAAAGGTGGCTTCAAACGGGTCGTTTGCACGTAGCAAACGGGTAGAAAGGCGGCACCTTTCTACCCGTTAAGTATATACTTGCGCTTTTTTAGGCTATTTTTGTCGTTTTAAAGCCTCCTGATTTTCTAGAAGCACCAAAAATCCATACATAAAATCAGGGACTTTTTCTTGACACGCCGACCTATGCCCTACTCCTTATCCTCCAACAAGGCAGAGGTGCGAACGCGGCTGAGCGTTTCGGGTGTCATCTGTAGATAACTGGCGATATACACCAGCGGGGCACGCAATACCAACTGAGGATTACGCTTGACTAACTTGGCATAACGGTCCTGTGCTGACTCAAAACGAAGCATATCGGCATGAATCTGCGAGAAGATCAACGACTCTTCCAATATCTTACGGTAAAGCATCTGGATGTTGACATTCTTGATAGCCTCCTGCTCCAATGCCACTTTGGGAAGGGCATAGATAATCGTAGGCTCCAAAGCCACAATCTGCAAGTTGGTAGGTTTCTCTCTGAAGAGGCTCTCAATACACATGCAGATGGTGTTCTCCGTTGCCATATACTCTGTGAGGTCCTTGCCGTTCTTGTAGTAGAACTGGCGCACCAGTCCCTTCACTACCCAGTAGATATTCTTACATACCTCCCCTTCCTTGATGATAAACTCACCCTTCTGGAACTTCATGGGTACGAGAATACTCTCCAGCACGTCGAGTTCGTCGTGTGTCATCGTGCTGTAACGTCTTGCCAGTTCACGTGCAACATCTCTTGGTGTCAGTCCGATTGTTGTCATTGTCTTGATGGATTTTCAGTTTGTTTTGTTTATGTTGTCTTAGTCTAATTTCAATACAGCGAGGAAGGCTTTCTGCGGCACTTCCACATTACCGATCTGCTTCATGCGTTTCTTACCGCGTTTCTGCTTCTCGAGAAGTTTGCGCTTACGGCTTACGTCACCGCCATAACACTTGGCAGTCACGTCCTTGCGCACCTGTTTCACCGTCTCACGGGCGATAATCTTAGCACCGATGGCAGCCTGAATAGCGATGTCAAACTGCTGTCTCGGTATCAGTTCCTTCAGTTTCTCACACATCCGACGACCGAATGTCACGGCATTGTCCTGATGCGTCAGTGTAGAAAGGGCATCTACCGATTCACCGTTGAGCAGGATATCCAACTTCGCCAACTTAGAGGGGCGGAAGCAATCGACGTGATAGTCGAATGAGGCATAGCCCTTGGAAATAGACTTTAACTTGTCGTAGAAGTCTATCACGATCTCACCAAGCGGTAGCATGAAGCGCAGTTCCACACGGTTGCCACTGACATACTGCTGATCTATCAACTCGCCACGTTTGTCCAAACACAGTGTCATGATAGGTCCGATATAGTCGGCTGCCGTAATGATGCTTGCCTTAATATACGGTTCTTCGATATGGTCGATGAGTGTCGGGTCAGGCAATCCCGAAGGATTGTGTACTTCCTTCACCTCACCTTGCTTGGTATAACACATATAGGTAACGTTGGGCACGGTGGTAATCACGTCCATATCAAACTCACGGTCGAGGCGCTCCTGCACAATCTCCATGTGAAGCAGCCCAAGGAAACCGCAACGGAAGCCGAAGCCCAAAGCCACAGACGTCTCTGGAACAAACGTCAGAGAGGCATCATTTAACTGCAACTTCTCTAAAGAAGCACGCAGGTTCTCGTAGTCGGTAGGATCAATAGGATAGACACCCGCGAACACCATCGGCTTCACTTCCTGAAAACCCTCGATGGCTTTGTCACAAGGCTTAGCCACACTGGTGATGGTATCGCCCACCTTCACCTCTTTCGAGTCCTTGATACCACTGATGATATAACCCACATCACCCGTCTTCAGTTCCTGACGGGGAATCATATCCATCTTCAACACGCCTACCTCGTCGGCATCATACTCCATACCGGTATTGAAGAACTTCACCTTCTCCCCCTTACGGATGCTGCCGTTTACAATCTTAAAGTAAGCAATGATGCCGCGGAACGAGTTGAATACCGAGTCGAAAATCAGCGCCTGCAAGGGTGCTTTCTCATCGCCTACTGGATGAGGAATACGCTCTACTACGGCATCGAGAATCTGTTCCACGCCCTCGCCCGTCTTACCACTGGCACGGATGATGTCTTCTGGGTCACAACCTATCAGGTCGACAATCTCATCTTCCACCTCATCAGGCATGGCACTCGGCATGTCAATCTTGTTGATGACGGGGATAATCTCCAGATTATGGTCGATGGCAAGATAGAGGTTTGATATCGTCTGTGCCTGTACTCCCTGCGTGGCATCCACCACCAACAGGGCACCTTCACAAGCGGCAATCGAACGACTGACCTCGTATGAGAAGTCAACGTGTCCTGGTGTGTCGATCAAGTTCAGGATGTATTTCTCACCCTTATACATATACTCCATCTGGATGGCATGACTCTTAATCGTAATGCCACGCTCCTTCTCCAAATCCATATCGTCCAACATCTGTCCTTCCGTTACCTGAATCGTCTTCGTGAATTCAAGCATACGGTCAGCAAGCGTCGACTTTCCGTGGTCGATATGCGCAATGATACAGAAGTTTCTGATATGATCCATTCGTTCGTATATGTACAATTTTGTGCAAAAATACGAAAAAAAAATGAGATACTTGTCTTTCTATCCGATTTTATTTTAGTAATTTTGCAGAAATTATAAAACAGAATATGAAAGAAACATTTAGAACCCATTTTCCTTTAGCCATCCTCGCGGGCATCTGTATCGCCATTGGTGGCACGGTCAACCTACGTGTTGGCGGTGTGGCTGGTGCCGTACTTTTCGCCTTCGGACTGACCACTGTCGTCTATTACGGACTGAAACTCTACACAGGAACTGCAGGCTTTATCCGCCGTCATGGTGACTGGGGGATGCTCCTCATCGTACTAATTGGTAATATCGTGGGCTGTCTGTTATCTGCCCTGATGATACGTTATGCCCAACCCGACTGCATAGAGAAGGCGGGTGCCATCCTTGCAGGCAGGCTCGACAAAGGCGCATGGGCGTGTTTCCTACTGGCTATCGGTTGCGGATTCATCATGACGACTGCCGTAGAGTTTGCCCGTAAAGGGAAGATGCTACCATTGGTATTGGGCGTCCCCGTCTTCATCCTCTGTGGCTTTGCCCATAGCATTGCCGATGCATTCTATTTCCTCACGGCACCTTGGGAACAATTAGCCCAACCGATGGTTGGTGTCGTCTATATCGCTGAAGTATTAGGCAACTTCGTCGGCTGTAACCTTTACCGATGGATAGCCCCACAAGACATGAGAATATGAAAAAGTTAGTATGGATATTCATTGGCATGCTCCTGATGACTGCCTGCCAAGAGACGTTGGAAGAACGCTGTGCCCGTGAGGCAAAAGAGTATTCCAAGAAAAACTGTCCTGCCCCTCTTACCAAGGACGTCACGATTGACAGTATGAGTTTCGATATCGCCACGCATACGCTGACCTACTCTTATACCGTCAGCGGTGTGATTGACGATACTGCCGTCATCAATAAGAACAATCCCAAAGAACAACTGCTTCGCAATCTGAAGAACGCCACCAGCATGAAGCCCTATCGGGATGCCGGCTATAACTTCCAGTATATCTACTACTCCACCAAACAAAAAGGAACGCGACTGTATGAAGCCACGTTCCGTCAATCTGATTATCAGTAAGATTTAAATCTCTGGTTTCATATTGGTGTACACGGTCTGTACATCATCGAAGTCTTCCAACTTCTCCACCATCTTGTCGATGGTCTCACGCTCCTCAGGCGTTACATCCTTCAGATCGTTGGGGATACGCGTGAACTCAGCACCTGTCACCTCAAAGCCGTTCTCCTCCAGATGTTTCTGGATGGCACCGAAAGACTGTGGGTCACCATAGATGGTGATGCTGTTCTCTTCCTCGTCCTCGTCGAACTCATCCTCTACACCGTAGTCAATCAGGTCGAGAATCAGTTCGTCCATATCCAGATCGTCCTTCTTCTTGAAGGTGAACACGGCCTTGTGGTCGAACAGGAACGACAGACTGCCCTGTGTACCCAGGTTACCATTAAACTTATTGAACACCGAACGGACATCACCTACGGTACGGGTAGTATTGTCAGTCAGCGTATCTACGAAGATAGCAACACCGTGAGGACCATATCCCTCGTAGGTTACTTCCTTATAGTCGCTCTGATCCTTACCCATCGCGTTCTTGATGGCACGCTCGATATTGTCCTTCGGCATGTTCTCACGCTTTGCGTTGGCAATGATAGCGCGCAATGCGGGGTTCATGTCGGGCTCTGGACCACCAGCCTTCACGGCGATAGCAATCTGCTTACCAATCTTGGTAAACGTCTTTGCCATGTGGCCCCATCTTTTCAGTTTCGCTGCTTTGCGATATTCAAATGCTCTTCCCATTGTATTTATTTTTCGTTATTACGTTATATCGTTATCACGTTATCACAGTATTACGGCTTTAGCGCAACTCGGCACCGAGTTTCTGCTTCAGGTTGGCGATGAGTTTATTCATAATCGCCTCAATCTGCTTGTCACCCATCGTCTTCTCCGCATCCTGCAGGATGAAGTTGACGGCATAACTCTTCTTACCAGCAGGCAGGTTCTTACCCTCATAGACATCGAAGAGCTCTACCTTCTTCAGCAACTTCTTCTCCGTCTGACGGGCAATCTCCTCAATCTGTGCGAACTCCACGTTCTGGTCGATGAGCAGTGCGAGGTCACGACTGACAGCAGGATACTTGGCAATCTCTGTATAAAGAACCTTCTGGTTGCGAATCAGTTTCATCAGTGCCGTCCAGTTCATCTCACAGTAATAAACGGTCGTATCGATATCGGCAGCCTTCTGCACCTTCTTCGAGAGAACACCCATCTCAATGAGTTGCTTACCGCCACGATTCTCGATGGTGATGCCAGCCGAGAAGATATCGTTCTGCGACTTCTTACGTACCAGCATACCTTGCTGCACACCGATACGTGCAAGGATATTCTCTACATAAGCACTCAACTCTGCATACGAACTATCTTCGTTAGCATGAGCCCATGAGCCTTCTACGCGCTTACCCGTCAGCCACAAGCCGAGATGATATTCCTCTTTGTATGCCTGCATGGGATTCTCGTCGTTCTCTTTCTCTGGTGAGAAGAAATACACATTACCGAACTCGAAGAAACGACAGTTGCCGTTCTTGCGCTTCGCATTGTGCTCGATGCTCTCCAAACCACCATAGAGCAATGTCTGACGCATCACGTTCAAATCACTGCTGAGGGGGTTCATGATATGCACCAACGTGTCCTGTTTGTCGTCGTAATACGACGACTTACTTAACGAATTATTCAGAATCTCATTAAAGCCAGCACCTACCAACTGCTCACTGACGAGGTTGGCAAGTTTATGCTTCTGGTCTTCGTCACCCTTGATGACGAGTGAGCCCTTCAACTGAGTGGGAATCTCTACATTATTATATCCGTAGATACGCAAGATATCCTCTACGACATCGCAGGGACGTTGCACGTCTACACGATAGGCAGGCACCTTCAGGATAAGACCCTCAGCGTTCTCCTGCTGCACCTCCATCTCTAACGACTGACAGATAGACTTGATGGTCTCTGCGTCAATCTCTTTACCGATGAGTGTATTCACATAGTCGTATTTCAAATCGACGATGGGGCTTTCTATCTTTTCAGGATACTCATCTACAATCTCCATCGACACCTTACCGCCTGCCAACTCCTTACAGAGAATGGCAGCATATTTCAGTGCCTCGATAGTACCATTGGGATCAACACCACGCTCGAAACGGAACGAGGCGTCAGTACTTAAGCCATGACGGCGTGCCGACTTACGGATCCATGTGGGATGGAAATAAGCACTCTCCAGTACCACGTTCTTTGTTGTTTCATACGTTCCACTACCCTTTCCACCAAAGACACCCGCAATACACATCGGCTCCTCGGCATTACAGATAGCCAGATCATGGTCAGAGAGTTTATGCTCTACATCGTCGAGTGTCTGGAAAGGTGTACCCTCAGGCAGTGTCTTCACCACGATCTTATGACCTGTCACCATGTCTGCATCAAAACAGTGCAGTGGTTGTCCGAGTGCCATCATCACGTAGTTCGTAATATCCACGATATTATTGATAGGACGCAGTCCGATAGTCGTCAACTTGTTCTTCAACCACTCAGGACTCTCCTTCACTTCGCAATCCGTCACACTGACACAGGCATAACGCTTGCAGGCCTCTGTATTCTCAATCTTCACCTCGATGGGCAGATCATGGTTATCGACACTGAATGTCGATACACTGGGCTTGTGCGTGGCTGTCTTGTAGCCATTCTGCTTCAACCATGCATACAGGTCGCGAGCAACACCCCAGTGACTCAATGCGTCAGCACGGTTGGCAGTGATATCCACCTCAATGAGCCAGTCACTCTCCAAGTGATAATATTCTGCGGCAGGCGTACCTACTACAGCATCCTCAGGTAATACGATGATACCGTCGTGACTGGTGCCGATACCAATCTCGTCTTCGGCACAAATCATACCGTTCGACTCTACACCACGCAGTTTCGACTTCTTAATCTGAAACTCCTGGTCGCCGTCATACAGTACACAGCCCAAGTCTGCTACAATCACCTTCTGACCTGCAGCCACATTGGGGGCACCACATACAATCTGTGAAGGCTCTCCTTTGCCCAAGTCAATAGTCGTTACGTGCAGATGGTCTGAGTTCGGGTGCATCTCACAGGTCAGCACCTTGCCGACGTACAGGCCTTTCAGTCCTCCTTTGATACTCTGTACTTCTTCGAGTGCGTCAACTTCCAAACCCGTTGATGTCAAGGCATCACACACCTCTTGTGGGGTGAGGTCGAAATCCACGTACTCCTTCAACCATTTATAAGATATATTCATTGCAATGATGTGTTATTTCTGAAATCGGGCACAAAGGTACAAAAAATCGGGCAAAACGCAAAGCATTTACCCGATTTTTATTGTATCTTTTAGATTCATCTGAGTTTCATCTGCTGCCAACCGTTTACCATTGACTGTGAAGGAATCACCGTTGGTGTCTGTTTCTTGTTATTGGTGACAACCGACTGGCGCTTAACCTGTTTGATGACATAATCTGTCAAGGTACCCATATCCACATCACCACCAGTGGCTTGCAGTTCCTTTAATAGATAATAAGTGAAGAGACCATGATGCTTCTCTTCCAATTGATGTGCCGTCTCGTCGCCTTGGGCGGCAGAGAACACAATCATATTACCCTGCGGAGCCTCTTCCCTCACCTTAATAGCGACACCACGACCCGTTGCCAACATCTGATCCTCACGCTTGGCACCACTGAAACAGGCATCGAGGAACACTATCGATGACTTCACCTTCAACTCTGATAACTCTTTGTATAGTTTCGCAAGACTATAGCCTGTTGTCGTAATATCAGAAGAATTACCGTCGATGGGCAACAGATAGGCAATAGACCGTTTCTCGTCAGGGAAACCATGACCAGCATAATAGAAGATGATACTCGCCTCACCCTCGTAAGCATCCGCAACAGACTTCATCTTATCCACTGCCTGAATGATATTACCAAAGGTGGCATCCTCATAGAGATTGATATTCGCCTCTGGCAGTCCCAGTGTCTTCTGACAGTATTCACGGAACATACGTCCATCATTCAAAGCATAGGGAACAGGTGCCTTGGGATAGTTCTCGTTAGCAATGATAAAGGCAAACTGTTTCTCCTGTTTTCCTTTTGACTCGGGAATGTCCTTATCGACATCTGAGTCTGGTGGTGGATAACGACTGAGAACAGGACCGCCCTTTTTCCTATTCGCCAACAGGTTATCGTCCGTCAATATCAGTGAGGCATCCTTCAAGGGATTCTTCAGCATCCTCACCTCACCGTCCTTCTTCACTGTCGCCACATCATTCGTAAAAGGCTTGGCATCATCATAAATACAGGGAATGACTTCCCTACCCTGCGCATAATAGCCCCATCTGTTATCCTTCTTGACAAGAAAGATATCATCGGCAGCCCATTTCACTTCCTGATACTCTGTAGGAACGGTCTGTTGACCATCGTAGGAATAGGCACCATATTCCTTCTTATCATTATGTGTCAAGATATATTCCTTCTCCAACTGGAAAGTCAGACTATTGCTTGTCACCAACTCCTTTCCCTGATAGGACCATACCGTCTTGGCACCATTATCGATGTCCGCCAGAATACCGTTTTCTTTAATCTCTATCTTATCATAATGACAGGGTACGATAACCTTTCCTTCAATATCTGCCAACCCATACTTCCCGTTCTGTTCACGAAGTCGTAGATAGAAAGGACCTACATTCCTCTGGAAATGATAGTTGACTGCTTCAATGACATCATATTTCCCTTGAGGGATAATCACTTCACCTTTGCCATTGATTGCTCCTACGGTAGTATCTGTCTTCTTCATGACAAAGGTGCCGATATGAGCCCATGAGTGCCAACTGGCACCTTCATAGGTGGGATTCACAATCCATCTGCCATTGGCATCAACAAAGCCGACCTTGCCATTCTCCTCCTCTGTCCAGTTGATCTGCGCAAGACCGTTTTGGAGGGAACCCATCAATAGGAATAGTAACAGACCTCTTCTCATCGTCATTAGAATTTAATATTTTGCCATTTCTCTTCCATCTCCGCAGATACCGTCTGCAAAGGCGTCTGCTTCTGGTCATAGAGTTTCAATGCTTCCTTACTTGTCCACTGAGAAGCACCGTCTATCAATTCCTTCAACGAATCACTACCCTTCGTTGATTGCAACTGCTGTAGGATTCCAAAGGTAAACAATCCATGTCCATAGTCCTTGCTGGCGTATGCTGCCTCATCACCCGTACTGCTCGTACAGATAATGGCATTACCCTGCAAAGGAATCTTCTTCGGGGCAATCTTCACGCCACGTCCTGAGCCCAGCATATTGCCATTACGATCCACATTCGAGAATGGTGCATCGAGGATGGCAAGCGTATAGACCGTATTCATATCGTTCAGCGCCTTCTGCAGTTCCGTGATACTATATCCTGTAGAACTAACTGTTTCCAATGTGGCATCCGAGGGTAACAGATAGCGTTCCTTCGTCTGATAGTCTGTAGCACCCAAACCAGCGAAATAGAAGATGATCTTCGCCTCACCTTCATAGACCTCGGCGACATCCTTCATCTGGTTAATCGCAGTGGAGAGATTACCATAAGTGGCATCTTCATAATAGTGAACTTGTTTCTCTGGAACACCAATCGTCTTCTTACAATACTCTGCAAACACCTTTCCGTCATTGATGGCATAATCGGCACCCTTCAAATGAGCATAACGCTCATTGGCAAAAACGTATGCAAACAGGTTATCATCCTTCTTGCCTGTCTGTGGAACCTTACTATCTACATCCTTACCCTGTTTCGAGCCGCTTGCCACTTTCAAGGTGGTGCCTTTCAACGGATTGGTCAACACAGAGGTCACACCGCCTTTGGTTACTTGTGCCACCCCCTGCTCAAACTTCGTCACTTTCTCATATTCTGCAGGAATGACAATCTTACCCTTCGCATCCATGAAACCCCACATATCATCATTGGTACAGAAAGAGGTGAGTCCTTCGTCTATTCCAAACTCTGCCGCTCTCGGGCCTTCCTCCAACGGCGTGATCAGTTTGAAGTCATAACCTGTCAGATAGGTCTTCTTGGCAGCATCATAGAGGGCATAACAATCGCTGGTGGGAGCCAAATCAACGGTACCGATGCTTGTCGCACCATACTTACCACCTTTACCCACAATGAAGATATCACTATTGTCATTAAAACTGTCCAACCTCATGAGATAGGTGCTTTGCGGAGATATCAACTCATTGCCTTGGCGGTCGATAAGACCGATGCCGTCTTCCGACATCGACAAGGTGGGATCCTTTCGCATCTCTACCCTACAATAGTCTTTCTTCTCAAACTCTTGCAACGGGATATATCCATATTTCAATGGCGTCAACTGCTTGTGTTGCTTCATGTCATATATTCCCTCAGCAGCCAATGCCGTGAAATCCTCTGTGACATCTTTTACCGTCGGCAAATTAAAGACAATACACAGGTCATCGACGATTTGGTCTTTCATAATACCATAATAGTCACAAGGAATCACTTCCTTACCTAATTTGACATTATACAGACCTCTCATACCATTCTTTACGACCTGACAATAATCTCTTACAGGTTCCTTGCTGAATGTTTTTGTATCCTCATCATAATCGTAAAGTTCGTACACGAAGACACCATCCTCATCATACAGACAGGGAATCGCTTCCTTGCGCGTCTGGACATTATACGCACCATAGCGACCACCTTTCGACATCCAGACATAGTCTGGCAAGTTGATATCATAG
Organism: Prevotella sp.; assembly: GCA_045225255.1. Taxonomy (GTDB): domain Bacteria; phylum Bacteroidota; class Bacteroidia; order Bacteroidales; family Bacteroidaceae; genus Prevotella. The sequence continues at coordinate 19,507 of JBGVBD010000208.1, forward strand.
ACCAAGTCATAAGTACCAGGAGTAATAATCTCCTCACCGTCAGAGGTTACAAGTCCTACGAATGGACCATTGACCACCATGTAGTGATTAGAAGCCCTACATGGCAATACTCTATCGTACAGCAGTTTCCACTCGTCGTCTGTCGTTTGTCCAAAGACGATACCTGCGACAGTGAGTAGCGCAGCGAGTATGATGACTCTGTGTCTCATTTCTTCTGCTTTTCTTTAATCTGTTGCCTCATCTTTGCCTTGTCGAGCATTTCCTTCCAATACTCCACGTCTTCAGGATCATCAGCACTGGCAAGACTCTTTTCAAACCAATAGATAGCCTGTTTATAGTCTTGTGCCACCCCGTCACCATAGAAATAACGGAAAGCCACCTGAGGCATTGCCATATCACTGCCTAACTCCGCTGCCTTCTTGAAACACTCAAACGACTTGGCGGGGTCTGCAGGTACAACACCTTTTCCTTCATAGGCAAAGCCCATCATCACCAGACTATGCACATCATTCTGTTCCGCTCCTTTCTGAAACCAATAATAAGCCTTTTCTTCGTTCTTTTCTGTTCCTTTGCCATTCAAATACTTGGTAGCCACAATGCCTTGGGATTGTGCACGACCCTGCTCTGCAGATTTAAGAAACCAATAAAATGCTTTCTGGGAGTCAGGCTCTACTCCCAACCCATTATCGTACCAATATGCCAGTGAGAACTGGGCTGCGGCATCGCCATTCTTGGCTGCCTCTACAAACTGGTCGAACTCTTGCTGACTTTTGATGTTGGGTGGCAAAGAAGAAGGTTTAGATACAGGCTTTTGTGTCTGCACTGGTTGCTGTGTCTGCACTGGTTGCTGTGTCTGCACTGGTTGCTGTGTCTGCACTGGTTGCTGTGTCTGCACTGGTTGTTGTGTCTGCACTGGTTGTTGTGTCTGCACTGGTTGTTGTGTCTGCACTGGTTGTTGCGTCTGCACTGGTTGTTGCGTAGTAGTGCCCGCCATGCGTCTTCTTGCCGCCTGCCGTTTGGCATTAGGATCATTTTGTCCCATCACTGCCGTTGCGACAGTCAAAAGGGTCATCAGTAATAATAGTTTTGCTTTCATAGTTCTTCAGTATTTTTGTCAGTATTTTCTTTTTTAAGTCTCTTAGTATATATCCAGAGGGCGATGCCCAGAAGGATGATGATGGCATAGAGGATGAGGTAGCGCATCTTGTTGTCTGCCTCGAAAGAGAAATAGAACCAGCCGAGGTTCAGCAGGAAGATGACAAGACCACCACAGATACAGACGATGGTCGCCTGAATAGTGCGACTCAGTGGTATCTCAGGGGTACGGTTCTTGAACACCTCTTTAAAAATAAACACGGTGGTAGTGAGCGAGACAAAGGCACACACGGCAAAGGCTATCGTCCATTTCTGTTGCCGTTGCTCTTCCTGCTCAGCCAGTTGCTGCTGCAACTGCTCCTGCTTCTCAAGCAGCGCCAGTTCCTTATCCGTGAGATTCGACCTGTACACACTGTCCCAGTTGACATCCTGTGCCATTGCCACCAATGAAACAGTCAACAGTACCGTCATTAATAATAGCCTTGTCTTCATACGTTATCAGATTTTGGGACAAAGATAAAGAAAAAAAATAAAAAGGAGCCACTTTTGGCTCCTTTTTTTGTTTACAGACTCTTTTTAATCTATTTCTCCGCTAAACTCTCTAACTATCTATATGTCAGAAAGAATATGGCGGATATATTCATTCAGAGAAAGATGCCGCCTATCGGGTCGATACCCCCAAGCAAACGGGTCGATACGTACGGGCTATCCATGCGATAGGTGCCGCCTTTCTCAAAGAAAAGTGGCGAGTTTTTCGCAAAAATAAGCCAAAAACGCTATTCGTCGTCACTAACGTCACACCGTCGTCACGCGTAAATCCCTGATTATCAACAAGTGTTACGTTGTGACGACGGTGACGTTAATTTTAAAACTTTATGTAGAAGAACTGGAGAGAATAAAGCCTCTTTTCGACATGAATAAAGCCCTCAATCGGATCGAATGTAAATTATCACATAAAAAGCCCTGCGGATTATCTCCACAGGGCCCATAGTTTATTGTCTCGTATTTACTTGAATTTCCAGTTCTTCCAGTCTTTCACTTCATTGGATGGAGAGACCAAGGGTGTCTGCATCTTACCATTGACGACAACACTCTGCTTCATCACCTCCGATGTCACATAGTCGGCAAGTTCTCCAAAGGCGACATCACCTTTCGTGTCCTTCAGTTTCTTCAACAGATAATAGGTGAACATACCGTGCCCTTTCTCCTTATAAGGATATGCTGTCTCATCGCCTTGTGCAGCAGAAAGCACCACCATGTTTCCTTGAGGGGCATTCTGCTTAGCCTTGATGGCGACTCCACGTGCAGAGGCAAGCATCTCACCATCGCGATTGGATCCGCTAAAGCAAGCATCGAGCAATACAACGACAGACTTTGCCTTTTTACTGGTAAGTTCCTCGTATATCTTATCCAGACTATAACCTGTAGACACATCAGAGCCATAGCCGTCAACGGGAAGGAGATAAGCTGACTTGTTGCTCTCATCGGGTATTCCGTGACCAGCATAGTAGAAAATGATGTTTGCCTCACCCTTATATGCCTGCATCACCTGCGTAATCCAGTTCAACTGGTGTCTCATCTTGTTGAGTGTGGCATCAGATACAAAACGCACATTGTTTTCTGGAAGACCTAATGTCTTTTTACAATACTCTGCAAACACCTTACCGTCATTCAGTGCATTCGGAACGTTAGCCACTTCCATATAGTTCTCATTGGCAATGATTAGAGCAAAAGTATGTGTACGTATCTGCTTGCCAGTAGGAATATTTTGGTCGACATCCGCTTTCTTCACTGTCGCTACTGGTTGACTCGTAGGCTGAGGTTTTGGAGTGGCAATTGTGATGGGCTTTGCCTGAACCACGACAGGAGCAGGAGTGTTGCTATTATTCTGAGCCGTCAGGTTATTTTGTTGTCCGTTGGGATTATTCGGATTCAAGGCATAGTTCTCCTGATGCTGCAATCCCTCATTATATATGGGGATGATATCTGGCAACAAAAACGCCCCTCCTTTCTGATTAAAGCGCTGCAACCATTCCTTCTCGCGAGCAGTATCCTGTGTTACTGCCACACCATTCTTATAGAAGATGGAAATATTATACATGGCATCAGGCAATCCTCGCTCAGCAGCCTTGCGATACATCTTGAAGGCATCTGTCTCGCTCTTCTCTACACCGATACCGTACTCATAGCAGACTGCCACATAGAACTGGGCACACAATGCATTGGTAGCAGCGGCCTTCTTCAACTCCTCAAAGCCATATTGTACGTATCCCAGTCGGATATACTCTAAGGCAGTCGACGTCTTCTTGTCAATATCCAAAGCGAAAGCACGGAAACCGACCAGTGAAAGGATAATCGTAAATAGCAGTCGTATCATATAGGTTTATTCGTCTTGACCCGTCTTCATGATATCAGAGGCGTATGTGAGCTTACCCCAGTCTGCAGTACCACCGTCGAAGTGGATAATCTGCTTATAGGCCGTCTCACTGATAGGAACAAACCAGGTCGCACCAAAGGTAAAGAAGCCGCCCAGGAATCTTCCCAAGAAATTACCCTTCTTTTTGGCAATACGCGTTGTTTTTAAATCAAAGGTTCCTTTTTTATAATTACCTTCCCAGTCGCAGACAATGATAGGTGATTTATCCTCGTCAAACTCGAATGGGGTGTTAGCCCTGATATGCAAAACAGCAGGAGAAGTCTCCTTGACACCAAATCCACGCTTGTCTTTCTTCTTCAAGTCGGTCGGCATCTCCACATAATATGGGGCGAAGATGACATCACTCACCCATGTAGACAGCGAGATATTGGTCCACTCTTCTGAATTCTTATTAAAAGAATAAGCAATCGAAGCACCGATGTTGTTGATACTCTCATCCTCTGTCAGATGACGGAAGGATGTTCCCTTGTACTCTTTCTCCTTGGGGTCGGCCTCTATTGACTCCGATACCAATTCCTCCACAATACTCAGCAGTCGCTTGTCATAGTCAGTGAAATCGTTCGAAGGCGACTCTGTTGTAGTATATGGTCCATAGATACGGGTTGACATCTGAATGATAAATGTCTCATTCTGTTTAGTTCCTATATTTGGAGCAATCGTGATATACTCGTCATCCTGAGAGCTAACACCCTTCTTAGATGCTTTCTTGTCGTCACCTTGTTTATTCCTCTCGGGGTCAAACAAAGGCTTTGCCTTACCATTATGGAAAGAGAAGCACTGAGCCAAGTCAATAAAGATTGTCTTCTTCGTCTTGTTGGTAGCCCAAAGCTGCTCATCATAGATTTCCAACTTGATATTGTCATCCTCATAGACACTGTTTGCCTGTGAATAGGCAAAAATCAATGCGTTACGATAGTCGGTCTTAATACCACCTGCTGATACATCCAATGCTATCAGACTGAGGGCGGCAAACAGGAATAATACTTTTTTCATAATCATAGGGTTTTAGTGAATTATTATCATTTTCTATTTCTTAATCGTGATGGGGATGCGGCGTGGAATCATGTCGTGATCGTGCTTACGACATTTGGCAAGCCACTTCTGGAAGTCGTCGTAAGAGAGTTCGCGAGGCAGGAGTTCACTCATTGAACTGTCGGAAGCCTTGGCAAACTGATTGGGCGAGAAAACAACGTAGATCACATTGTGCTCTGATGAGCGTTCACACGTCATATTGTACTCATCCACAAAAGGACGCTCCTGCTGGGATGCTTCCTTGATACTAAAGAACAGGTAACGACGGTTCGCCTCAATAGGATAGATGCCATCCGTCTGATTGCGATACGGCAACAAACAGAACGCACGTTCACCTGAATCAATGAGATAGACGGCAAGATAGCCGTTGACGGGGGAAGTGAACGACAAGAAGAGATCGTCGCCACTTTTGAAGTCATCGTCCTCAAACTTATCGTCAGTGCCATTGCGTAGCACACGTGCCTGGAAGTCGATTTGCGACATAATGATCTCACGTGCCTTACCTTTTACCCGACAGGTAACAATCAGCATGTCCTGATCGTAGCGGATGTCATACTCTGGTTTACCTATCGTCTCTATCCATTCGCCCTTTACCTCACTGCCACCAATGCTGAAGAAGTCTGTCTTCGACTCGCTGCCGCTAGTCTGTATGCGCGTCGAGTTCGACTGCTGAACGATAGTACCAAACTCATCGGCGATAGCCTGAATCTGTGCACGTTCCAATGCTATGCGTCGTGCCTGTTCTGGCGTTACGTTCTCTGGGACATAGTAGGTATATTCTCCTTCCACCGTTTTCGTCTTCTGTGCAAAGACGGAAAGAGAGAATAGCATGAGTATAAATGCTAACGTTTTCCTCATAGTTTTTGGCTTTCGTTTTCGCAAAGATACGAACTAATTTTGATATGACAATGAGAAAAACAAAAAAAATGAAGAAAACACAAAAAAAGGAGCCACATGGGCTCCTTTTATACATATATATGATAAGAACTATCTTAGAAGAACAGGTAACGGTTGTCGACCACGTTAGCCTTCATGTAGAGTTCGTTCATGAAACGGCTGGCTGCCTGAAGGGCACGCTGCTGCAACTGAGCCTGCTGAGCCTTCGGATCGTACTTCGCACCCTCGCGCTGCTTCTTATCAATGACCTGGAAGAGGAAAGCACCACCGTTACCCTTGACGGGAGCAGCACTGAACTGACCCTTCTTGGCGGCTGCAACGGCACCACTCAGAGCGGGCTCGCTGGTACCTGTAGCCTGTACGAAGACTGGAGCGGAGAACGTAATCTGGCGAACACTGTCGATGCGGGCACCCTTCTGCTTGGCTGCATCGAGGGTCTTCACACCCTTCAGCATCTCAGCGGCTTTCTCGAACTTCTTGTCACGGATGACTTGTTGCTTCAACTCTTCTTCGATATCCTTCACGTCACGATAACCCTTCTTGTGGATATTGGTGAGGGCGATAACGAGCAGATGGTCGTTGTTGCCACACTCATAAAGCGGAGAAACCTCACCTGCCTTAGCATCGAAGATCCACTTCATAGCATCACGCGTAGAACGCAGACCAGCAACAGTGTGCTCAGAGTTGAAGAGGTCCTTGCGCTCCTGAACCTTGAAACCGAACTTTGCAGCGTTCTTCTCGATACCCTCAAGCGTCTTGTTCTCGCTGACATACTGGCTGAACTTGTTATATGCTGCAGAATAGGTATCCTTTGAGAAATCGATAGAGTGCTTGATGACAGCAGCGTCATACTTCGTAGTCATCGCCTTACGGCTGAGTACCTGTACGACGATGTTACCATTGGTAAACTCAATGTTCTTCACCTCGTTGGGAGCCGCAGTCGTAATGGCTGTGAGATAAGCCTTAGAGTCGGCATCGAGAGACTGAGCGTTCTCATACATGGATGAGGTGAGCCACTGCTTGGTACCTTCTTGCTTATACTTCTTAGCAAGTGCCTCGAAATCAGCCCCACCCTTCAGAGCAGTAGCAATGCTATCGGCTGTCTTGCGGGCTGCCTCAACAGTCTCAGCACCTACCTGAATCTGACGATACTCGATAGAGTCGGGCATCTCTGACTTAGAGATGAGTTTGATGACATTGACAGTATTGTCGAAGGCAGTCTCAAACGGAGCACTTACCTGACCTACCTGCATAGAATCGAGCTTAGCAGCGATGTCGCGAGCAAAAGCATTCTTGGTCACGGGAATACCTAAATAGGCAATCTGTGACTGTGCCTTGCGGACAACCTCTGCAGGAGCAGCACCACTCTCTAACTTCTGGCGAGCCTCGTTGATGGTCTTCATCAATGCAGCACGGTCGGCAGCAGAAGCCACTACCTGGAAGTCTACATATTTGATGTCACGGCTCTCTGTGGTCTGCTTGAACATCTCTTTCAGTTCGTCGTACTTAGCCTTCAGATCAGCATCACTCACCTTGACATCGGTATCCTTGATAGCGGAGTAAGGCAGTGTAGCCAACTGGATGTCGCTCTCTTCTGTCTGTCCGGCAAAAGCCATCTTGGCAGACACGGGGTTAGAGAGCAAGCACTGACCTAACAGAGCCTGATACTTCGTACCGAGCGTGTTCATGCGCAGTTGCTTCTCAATGAACTTCCAGTAGTTGTAAATCTGCTGATACTGCTCCAATACCTGAGCCTGCTGCGGCTGAGCCTGAATCTTCTTATAGTCGTCCAAGAACTTCGTGAGCTGATTGACGTCGAAACGACCTGTCTGCTGATTGACAAACGGTGTCTGCATCAGCATAGGGTTCGTACCCGTCTTCAGGATGTTCTGCAGTTCCTCGTCAGTAACAGTCAGACCGAGTTTAGCGGCTTCCTGCTCTATGATGGTGTTGTTGACAAACTGCTGCCATACCTGATCCTTCACCTGATTCATTTCCTCTTCAGACAAGTTATCACGTCCCTGAGTCATCTTGATGACGGACTGATACTCATCGACAAGAGCCTGAAAGTCCTGTACGGAGATTTTCTTACCTAACACTTCGCCGACCTGTTGACGCTTCTCGTTGCTTGTAGCCTCACAAGAGCGGAACATTTCCTCGGCAATAAACGCAAACAGGGCGAGACCGATCACTGTAGCGAGAACGGGACCCCAGCTTCTAATTTTACCAATTGCTGCCATTTATTATTTGTTTTTTATTTTAGTTTTCTTCTTAGTTTCGTAAATCAGCCGACAAAATTACAAAATTTATGTCAAACGGCGAAAGATAAAACGAAAAAAATGGTTTATTCCGTCACTTTTAGCCTTACTAGTTCGATTTTTGTCATCGTATTTTTAATAATCTTGAACTCAAAACGCCCAATCTTGACTACTTCATTGAGTTTCGGAAAACTCTGATACTCATGCAGAATCAATCCACCAACGGTCATATAGTCGTCGCTCTCTGGTAAATCGATGTCAAACAGTTCGTTGACCTTCTCAATCTCCAGACGGGCAGAAAGCATATACTCGTGCTCCCCTATCTCTTTGGCAACGTATTTCGTATTGTCGTGCTCATCCTCGATATCTCCGAAAATCTCTTCTACGATATCCTCTAATGACACCAGTCCACTCGTGCCACCGAACTCGTCAATCACCACTGCCAGCGATTTCTTCTCCTGCAGAAACGTTTGCATCAGTTTGCTGGCTGCCATCGTCTCTGGGACAAAGGGCATCTCTCGGATGAGTTGAGCGTTAAGTGTTGAGAGTTGAGAGTTGGCCTGCTTGAAAAGATCGGAAGAATGAACATAGCCGATGATATGGTCGATATCGTCACGATAGACTACAATCTTCGAATGACCACTCTCTACAAAACGGTTCAACAACTGTTCCATCGGGCAGTCCTCGATATCCACTGCCTCTATCTCCGTACGGGGCACCATGCAGTCGCGCACCTTTGTCTCGGAGAAATCCAAGGCGTTATGGAAGATTTTCACTTCGTCTTCTATCTCGTCCTCGCTCTTGGCATTGTCGATACTCGACTGTACGAGGTAATCCAAATCAACCTTCGAGAACTCCTTGTCCTGCTCCACCTTCGGCATCTTCACACCAAACAGGCGCAGCATACCACGTGAGAGCAAAGTGCCACAACGAGATATAGGGTAAAGTATCACATAACAGATTCCTGCCGGCAAAGCAAAGAATGTCAGCATCGTATTGGGATTGGACTTGAAGATCGTCTTCGGCAGGAACTCTCCTGTAAACAATACCACGATAGTCGACAACAACGTATCGGCAGTCACGCGAATACCGTCACTTAAGCCGTAGAAGAGGTAGGTATCGAAAATACGGGCAAAGAGGATACCGTAGACGACCAGTGCGATATTATTGCCCACCAACATCGTACTCACGAACGTGTTAGGATGCTGATAGAAATAGGCAATAGCACGTTGTGACCATCCATTTTTCTCACGTTCCATCTCAGCACGTAGGCGGTTGCTCGATACGAAAGCAATCTCCATCCCTGAGAAGAAGGCAGAGAATATCATGGAAATGATTAATCCTACGATAAGAGTCGTCATGGCTGTGTGGTTTTTGTTGTTGCCTTATGTCTTACAGCAGCCTGACGCACAGGCAGTTTCTGTTTCGCAGTATCGGCGGCATTCTTGTTTTTATCATTCTCTTTTGTCGGCTCTTCTTCCTCAGGTTCTATGTCTGACGACTGGAAAGAGCCCGTACTATTGGTCACCACATAATGGCGCATGTGTTCATCGCTGCGGAAATAGGTGCCTTCCAACTCACGTTCTGGTGTCACCACACGGGAATACTTGTGAGAATAGAACTCGTGATTCATCCCGTCCCAAAAAAGTTCTTCACTACGGAAGACGAGTCCATTGAGGTTACGGATACGTACTCTGCCTCGTAGTTCCCATAGTTTCATCTTGTCGTAATACCAGGCAGTATCCGCAAAGATATATCCCTCAATATGAAACTTATCGTCAAACTGCTCCAAGAACACACCCCGTTCGAAGGTCCATCGGGAAGGATTCTTGATGGTGTTGACATCCCATCGCTCCGTAACAATACGGTATTTAATGACGCCAGAATCGGAAATCAACGTATTGACTCCATAGGTCGTCATCATCGACACAGAGTCACGCTCGTGAATGGCAGGCGCCGTGTGTTCCTTAGGTTGTTCACACGCAGCCACCAAAAGGCAGAAGCCAAAAGCCAAAAGCCAAAAGCGAATCAGTCGACTTTCCATTTAGCAAACCAGCGCTCGTTGAAGGTCAAGCCAATTGTAACGCGGAAAGAGTTCTCCGTAATCAGATTCTTTGCCGACTGGTTGACCCACTGGAAACTGACGTTGAGCACAGAACGGTTGTTCCAGGCATTGACCAACGGAATACCCAAACCGGCACTCACGCTAATCTCCCTCGGACCTTCCTGCCCATTTATTTTATAATAAGGTGTAGCATACGAAGCACCTAAACGATAATGCACATGCTTCAGGAATCCACGAGCCAACGGGTCAGGACTAGGAAGCCAGTCAATACCCGCCATCACCTTATGACGATCTTTATAGATTCCTTTCACCAACTCATACTTGCCTGTAGCCTCACTTACCATCGGATAGTCGACAGACCCCCAACGCTGCAAGAGATAGTCAGCACCAACAGTCAGTGATTGATTATGAATATACGTCAAACCGCCACCGATAGTCATCGGGATTGAGAGACCGTTGGAAATCTTCGTCGTGTCACCTCCTGATGCCAGATTGTAAATCGACATCTCAGGATCGGCACCTAACTTATGTCCTAATCCCAAGGTGGCACCAACCGTCAGCACTCCTTTCTTCGATAACCGATGCTGATACTGCATACCAAAGTCCAACTTATAACTGCTGATTTCCGCTTCATAAGTCTTGATCAACCAATACGAATCGGATTCACTGCTTACCATGGAAATAGTACGTGAATAATCGCCCCATAGATAAGAAGCGTTAGCACCTATTGAGAAGCCCTTGAATAACTCATAACCCAAACCTAAGTAGGCTTGATGAAGACCACCTGAGCCGTCATGATTCTCCGCCATCATAGTAGTAGAAGTACCTACTATCTGGGATCTCGAATAGGAATAGCCTATATTGGAATAAGGAACAATACCCAAACTGACACCGAATTTAGGGAACACACGAAACAATGCAGTAGCATATTCTATGTTGGCAGTCTTGGCATTGACTTTTGATCCGCCTTCCTTGAAATTGGTAAACTGTCCTGATACTGCGGCATCAACAATCATACTCAACGAATCGACAGCAGAATAAGAGGCAGGATTTTGCATGTTCACCTGACTACCACTACGGAGACCTTGTGACACACCACCCATACCACGATTCGCTGTCTGCGACTGATCAGCCAAAATTCCCAATCCATACTGACTATATGGTGATTTCGTACCACTCTGAGCCATCATTGACAAAGTGCCAAAGCCCAGCAGAAGGCCACTAAAAAGGAGTTTCTTCATTCTTTTTCTTCTTTTCTTTCAAAATTCGACTGCAAAATTATTGAAAAAAAACGAAATAATCGAAGGCTAAGTGGAAAATATAGGTTAATTTTGCATCGTGAAACATTTAAAAAATATTTTTAATGCTCTGAAAGGTGGTTTCATCGGGTTATTTCTCGCCACCGTAACTCCTATGGCGGCACAGCAGGACTCCCTTCGGATGGACTCTGTGGAGATCAGCCTGTTGACGTGTCAGCCACACGATGAGATATACAGTCTATACGGGCATACAGCCATTCGTTTCCACGACTTACGTAAAGGAGGTATCGATGTCGCCTTCAACTACGGTGTCTTCGACTTTAAGAAACCATTCTTCGGACTCCGTTTCGTTTTCGGACTCACTGACTATGAATTAGGTGCCTATCCTTATCGATATTTCCAGGAAGAATATCGTCGTTTCGGCAGTATGGTAACTGAACAGGTGCTGAACCTGACGGACGCAGAAAAAGAAGTGCTGCAGCAAGCACTTGCCAATAATCTGCAACCCGAAAACCGTATCTACCGCTACAACTATTTCTATAACAATTGCACGACTAAGGCACGTGATATCATTGAACAGAGCATCCATGGTAAGTTGCAATACGAGCCGAAAGAGGACTATACACCCAGTTACAGGGAAATGGTACATGAGATGACAAAGAATAATCCTTGGTCACGCTTCGGCAATGATTTGTTGTTAGGTATCAAGGCCGACAATAAGACAGATATGCGACAGCAGGAGTTCCTGCCCTACAATCTGATGTACGACTTCGACCATGCCCAGATATACCTCAACGGAGAATATCGCCCATTAGTGAAGGAACGCCGTATTGCAGTACCTGCAGGTGTACAGATGATGAAACAGGGATTCCCTCTTACACCCATGCAGTGTATGATTATCTTCTTAGCCATCGGACTGGTTATCTTCCTCGTTGAGTGGAAGAAACGAATTGCCTTTGTGATATGGGACGTGCTACTGATGCTCATCACAGGCATCATAGGCATCGGACTGTTTCTGATGCTATTCTCCCAGCATCCGACAGTGAGTCTGAATCTACAATTCATCCTTCTGAACCCATTGCCATGGTTTTTCCTATGGGCAGTCATCAAGAGCAAGAATACACGCTATTGGCACATTACCTTCGCTCTGTGTGTTCTGTTCCTGATAGGCAGTCTTTTCCAACACTATGCCGAAGGAATCTGGAGTTTGGCATTATGTTTGCTGTTACAATGTATACTCCACACGAATAGAGTACGTCAATGAGAAATAGATACCTGTATATCACCCTTCTGTCTATCTTAGGTTTCAGTTCCGAAGCCTATGCACAGGCTATTGCACAAGCCCCCCGTCTAGTAGTAAGCATCACCATTGACCAACTACGTACAGACTATCTGGAAACCTATGCCCCACTCTACACGAAAGAAGGACTGCAGCGACTGCTGACAGAAGGAAAGGTATTCACCAATGGAGCCTATAATTTTACGCCAGTGGATCGTGCTTCTGCCATTGCGTCACTATATACAGGCACTGTTCCCTATTATCATGGGATTACCGCCTGTGAATGGCTTGACAAAGAGACACTGCGACCACAAAACTGCGTAAGAGACCAGAAGATAGGCTATTCACCACAGTTCTTAGGCACATCGACCCTTAGCGACGAACTGAAAATGGCTACCAATGGAGTGGCAAAAGTCTTTGCCTTCGCTCCTACTGCTGATGCTGCCATATTGTCGGCTGGTCATGCTGCCGACGGTGCTGCTTGGATAGATAACGGCAAATGGTACACTACCACTTACTATCGTCCGTTGAACTTATGGCTCAGCGGTTATACCCGTCTATACCAACCCGATACGGATGTTAACAATAGTGTGACGGATGCTGCCTTGAATTGTATCGAACAGGCTGCCATCGGCACCGACGATAAGACAGACCTACTGAGTCTGACCTACGAGGCAGGACAGCAAATGGAGTCATACATAGCACTTGACCAGACCATTGCCAAACTGCTGAATGGTATAGAGAACCATATAGCCCATGACCGCGTACTCTTTGTCATTACGGGTACAACGAGCCGTGAGGAAGAAGAGGAAGGTAACCAGGAGCGCTATCGCATTCCTACAGGTACTTTCTATATCAACCGTACTGCCAACCTTCTGAACATGTATCTGGGAGCCGTCTTCGGTTCTGCGAAATATGTGGAGTTCTGTTATAAGAACCAAATCTATTTCAACCATCAACTGCTTCGACAGAAGAATATTCATCTGGGCGAGATATCCAGCCGCTCACAGGAGTTCTTACTACAGATATCTGGTGTTCGTAATGTCTATACCGCCAATCAGTTACTAACAAGTGACAGTTATCTGTTGGAAACTATTCGTAACGGTTTCAACATCGAGAAATGCGGTGACTTGATCATTGACATCGCACCAGGTTGGAAACTCGTCAACGAAGATACATCAGAGAAGACAACTTCTCGTTCGGCACATGTTCCTTTCCCGATTATTATTTTTGGAGCAGGAACGAAAGCAGAACGTATTCAGACACCTGTTACCGTCGACCGTATAGCACCTGCCGTTGCACGTGCTATCCGTATTCGTGCTCCGAATGCATGTTCGGCTGAGCCACTTTTTTAAACGTTTAAAGGTAAAAAAGTAAAAGGCAAGTAAAAAGTACGGAATTTATTTCGTACCTTTGCATCCGCTTTATATGAATAAGGTAAAATTAATCGTAAAATAGTAAATAGTAAAATAGCAATATGAATTTAACCAAGATTTTGACATCGTTGTTCGGCAACAAGTCTACCCGTGACATGAAACTGATTCAGCCACTGGTAGAGAAAGTGAAAGCCGTATATCCCGAGGTACAGAAACTCGACAACGACCAGTTGCGCCAGCGTTCCAAGGAAATCCAGCAACAGGTACAGCAGTCGGCAAAGACCCAGAAAGAAGAAATAGAGCGTCTGAAAGCAACTATTGAGGATACGCCCATTGATGAGCGTGCCGATATCTTCGCACAGATAGATAAGTTAGAGAAGGAAGCATTGGAAATCTATGAAGGTGCCCTTAATGAGGTAATGCCCGAGGTTTTCAGTATCGTCAAAGAGACTGCACGTCGCTTTGCCGAGAATGAAGAGACCATCGTTACTGCTACTGACTTCGACCGTGAACTTGCTGGTGACCCGAAGAAAGACTTCATCACCATTGACGGTGATAAGGCTATTTATCACAACCACTGGACAGCAGGTGGTAATGACCTGAAATGGGAGATGGTACACTATGACGTGCAACTCTTCGGTGGTGTCGTACTGCATCAAGGTAAGATTGCCGAGATGGCAACAGGTGAAGGTAAGACTCTTGTGGCTACTCTGCCTGTATTCCTGAATGCATTGACTGGTAATGGCGTTCACGTCGTGACAGTCAACGACTACCTTGCCAAGCGTGACTCCGAATGGATGGGACCATTGTATATGTTCCATGGACTCAGCGTTGATTGTATCGATAAGCATCAGCCCAACTCCGAGGCACGCCGTAAGGCTTACCAGTGTGATATTACTTTCGGAACAAACAATGAGTTTGGTTTCGACTACCTGCGTGACAATATGGCCATCTCACCTGCAGACCTCGTGCAGCGTGCTCACAACTACGCTATCGTCGACGAGGTTGACTCTGTGTTGATTGACGATGCCCGTACTCCGTTGATTATCTCTGGTCCTGTACCCAAGGGCGACGACCAGATGTTTGAGGAATACCAGCCGCTGGTAGAGAAACTCGTCGGTGTGCAGCGCCAATTGGCCACTCAGTTCCTCGCTGAAGCCAAACAGAAGATTGCTGAAGGTCGTGCGAAGAACGACAAGAAACTGGAGGAAGAAGGATTCCTTGCCTTGTTCCGTTCTCATAAGTCATTGCCGAAAAACAAGCCCCTCATCAAATTCCTGTCTGAAGAAGGTATCAAGTCAGGAATGCAGAACACGGAAAATACCTATATGGAGAACAACAACCGTCGTATGCCAGAGGCTGTAGAACCCTTATATTTCGTGGTTGATGAGAAACTGAACTCCTGCGACCTCACCGATAAGGGTACTGCCTGGCTCGCTAAACAAGTAAACGACGCAGAACTCTTCGTATTGCCCGATATCGCCGGCCAACTTTCCGCCTTAGAGACTGAAACTGGTCTTACCGATGAGGAGCGTCTAAACAAAAAAGACGAGTTGCTTAACCACTATGCCGTACAAAGTGAGCGCGTACATACTCTTCAGCAATTGCTGAAGGCTTACACAATGTTCAACAAAGACGACGAATATGTAGTCATCAACGGCGAAGTAAAAATCGTGGACGAGCAGACTGGTCGTATCATGGAAGGACGCCGTTGGAGCGACGGTCTCCATCAGGCAGTCGAGGCGAAGGAGCATGTAAAGGTGGAGGCTGCCACACAAACCTTTGCCACCATCACCTTACAGAATTATTTCCGTATGTATCATAAACTCGCAGGTATGACAGGTACCGCCATCACTGAGGCAGGAGAACTTTGGGACATCTACAAACTTGATGTCGTGGAGATTCCTACCAACCGTCCTGTGATTCGTGATGACCAAGATGACCGTGTCTATAAGACTGCCCGCGAGAAATACCGTGCCGTCATTGACGAGGTAGTACGTTTGCGCAAGGCAGGTCGCCCAACCCTAATTGGTACGACATCGGTGGAGATCTCTGAGTTGCTGAGCCGTATGCTCGATATGTATGTCAATCCTGAAACTGGCAAACGCGAGGGTATCCCTCATCAGGTTCTGAATGCTAAACTCCATCAGAAAGAGGCTGACATTGTGGCACTCGCCGGTCAGTCGACCAACGGACTCGGTGCCGTTACCATCGCTACCAACATGGCTGGTCGTGGTACTGATATCAAACTGTCGCCCGAAGTGAAAGCTGCTGGTGGTCTCGCCATCATCGGTACAGAACGCCACGAGTCACGTCGTGTCGACCGTCAGTTGCGTGGTCGTTCTGGTCGTCAGGGAGATCCAGGATCTTCACTGTTCTTCGTATCACTCGAAGACAAGTTGATGCGTCTGTTCGGTTCCGAGCGTATCGCCTCTGTCATGGACCGTCTCGGATTCAAGGAGGGTGAGATGATTGAGAGTCCGATGATTAGTCATCAGATAGAGCGCGCCCAAAAGAAGGTCGAGGAAAACAACTTCGGTATCCGTAAACGTTTGCTTGAGTACGATGACGTGATGAACAAACAGCGTACCGTCATTTACGAAAAACGCCGCCATGCCCTCATGGGTGAGCGCATCGGTATGGATATCTCCAACATGATGTGGGATCGTGTAGTAAACATCATCGAGAATAACGACTATGAGGGTTGTAAGGAAGAGTTCCTGCATATCTTCGCCATGGAAATTCCGTTCACCAGTGAGCAGTTCCTCAACGAACAGCGTGAACAGTTGGAAGAGGAAGCCTTCCAGCAGGTGATGGAAACCTTCAACCGCAAGACTGAGCGTGTACGCGAGGTGGCTCAGCCTGTTATCAAACAAGTCTACGAGAATCAGGGACACATGTACGAGCGTATCTTAGTACCTATCACTGATGGTCGCAAAATGTATAACATCGCCTGCAACCTGAAGGAAGCCTATGAGAGCGAGAGCAAGACTGTTGTCAAAGAGTTTGAAAAACAGATACTGCTGCACATCATCGACGAGTCGTGGAAAGAAAACCTCCGTGAACTCGACGAGTTACGTCATTCTGTACAGAATGCCAGTTATGAGCAGAAAGACCCATTGCTCATCTTCAAACTCGAGAGTGCAAAGGTTTGGGACACCATGATCAACGAGATGAACAACCGCATCGTCAGCATCCTCATGCGCGGTGCCATCCCCGAGATGCAGCAGGGCGATGTCCGCGAGGCGGCTCCTGAGCAGCGCACACAGCGCAACCAGTATACTGAGAGTAAACAAAGCCTGACACAAGAGCAGATGACTGACCCCAATCAGGCTGCCGCTGCTGCCAACGATACCCGTGCTCAACAGCCTCGTACACCGATTATCAAGGAGAAGTTGCCAGGACGCAATGACCCCTGCCCCTGTGGCTCTGGTAAGAAGTTCAAGCACTGCCACGGAAAAGGACTGGTGTAATAACTCAGATTATTCAGAATACTCAGATTACTCCGATTATGATAAAAATCGAAAATCTCAAGAAACAGTATGGTGAGACTGTCGCCTGCAATATCGACCAGTTTACCATCAATGACGGTGACATTCTTGGTCTTGTTGGCAACAATGGAGCCGGCAAGACGACCCTCTTCCGTCTCCTTCTCGACCTGCTGAAACCCGACGACGGCTCCGTGTGGATTGATTCCATCAACCCTATGGAGAGTGAAGCCTGGAAACAGCATGTCGGTGCCTATATCGATGAGGGTTTCCTTATTGATTTCCTCACGCCAGAAGAGTATTTCGCCTTCCTTGGCAAGATATCAGGCATGACGCAGACTGAGGTTGACGAGCGACTGAAAGACTTTGAGCAGTTTGCTGCCGGTGAGGTGTTCGGACAGAAGAAACTCATCCGCAACCTCTCTGCTGGTAACAAACAGAAGGTCGGTATCATTTCCGCCCTCTTCCGCCGTCCACAGACAGTCATCCTCGACGAACCCTTCAACTTCCTCGACCCGTCGAGCCAGTTGGTACTGAAACACGTACTGACCGATTATGCACATGAGACAGGTGCTACCTTGCTCATCTCCAGTCATAACTTACAGCATACCGTTGACATCTCTACGCGTATTGCCCTTCTCGAGCATGGTGTCATCATTCGCGACTTACCAAACCAAGCCGCCAGTGCCGCTGCAGAACTGGAAGAATACTTCAGTGGTGAGGTATAAGGAAATGTTTGTAATATGTACGAACTGAACTTACCAAAATACGAGATACGGTTGGGGGGAACACAAGAGAAACCGGAAATCTTCGACTTCCTGCGACGGCGTTTCGTAAAACTGACACCAGAGGAATGGGTCAGACAACATTTCGTACATTGGCTCGTAGAGCATAAAGGCTATCCCAAAGGACTATTGGGCAACGAGATTGAACTGCGAGTAGGAGACAAACGGATGCGCTGTGACTCCGTGTTATACAATCAGGAAATGAAACCCGTTATGATAATCGAATACAAGGCTCCTACTGTAGTACTCTCACAAAAGGTGTTTGACCAGATTGTCACCTATAACCTTTTGCTAAACGTCGACTACTTGATTATCAGTAATGGACTGCAACACTACTGTTGCCACATGAATGATGAACGCAACAGTTATGATTTTCTAAAAGAAATACCTGATTATAAAACAATATAGGCGTGGATTTTACCACGCCTATATTTATTATTATGCCTCTGCCTCTGGAACTTCTGGTTCCTCGGCGGCTTTCTTGATCGACTTGCGAATGGAACGCTTGCGTGTCTTCTTCTCCTCTCCTCCTGTAGGAGCAATCTTCACACCAGCAAGTTCTGGATCAATCATGATACGACCGCAGTATTCACAAACGATAATCTTCTTGTGCATCTTGATATCCAACTGACGCTGGGGCGGAATCTTATTAAAGCAACCACCACAGGCATCACGCTGTACGTAAACAATACCCAGACCATTACGGGCATTCTTACGGATACGCTTGAAAGAAGTGAGCAGACGTGGCTCAATCTTTGCCTCCAACTCTTTCACTTTAGCCTTCAGTTTCTCTTCCTCAGCACGAGTCTCGTCCATAATCTCATCAAGTTCACTCTTCTTCAGTTCGAGAGCCTGCTGACGGTCTTTAATAATCTCCTGGTTCTTGTCCAGTTCTTCTTTCTTCTCTTCAATACGGATCTGAGCTTCCTTGATCTTCTTGTTGCACAATTCAATCTCCAGTGACTGGAACTCGATTTCCTTCGACAAAGTGTCGTACTCACGATTGTTCTTCACATCGTTCAACTGCGTCTTATAACGCTCTACACTTGCCTTTGCCGTCTCGATCTCACCTTTTTTTACGTTGATGGCCTGCTCATATTCCTTGATATCCGTTTGAATCTTCTCCACACGGATGGTCAAGCCCTCAATCTCGTCTTCCAGGTCTTGTACTTCCAGAGGCAGTTCACCTCTCAAGGCACGCTTCTCGTCAATACTTGAGAGCGTGGTCTGTAGTTGATAAAGCGTTTTCAAGCGCTCTTCCACTGTCAAGTCTGTTGGATCTTTCTTTGCCATAATTCTAAATATAATAAATTGGATTTGTATTTGTTTCAGCGATATAGGTCTTCACCTCAGGACACTCCTTAGCGATGATATCACGGAAGAGCTCACTGGTATATTGCTCACTCTGATAGTGGCCAATGACACATATCTGGATGCGCTGCTCGTAACCGAAGTACTGATGATAGTGCATCTCGCCCGTGATAAAGGCATCAGCACCCTGTTGAACGGCATCGTCGAGCAGAAAATCGCCAGCTCCGCCACAGATGGCTACACGCTGAATAGGACGGCGCAGCAACTCATTGCACATCGCACACTCTACCCCAAACTGCTTCTTTACCATCAGAACGAAGTCATCGGCAGCCATCGGAGCACTGAGTTCACCTACGACCCCACTACCAGCCTCAAGGGATGGTGAGGGGTTATTGGCGAGTGGTGAAAGGAACCGAATATTCTTCAGTCCTAACTTCTCCGCAATCTTCCAGTTTACGCCGCCACGAGCATTATCCATATTGGTATGCATCGAAATGACGACGATATCGTGCTTGATGGCCTTAATAACGGTTCGCTGCACATCATTCACATCACTGATCTGTTTCAATCCACGGAACAGCAACGGATGATGGCTCACGATGAGATTACATCCCTTCGTGATAGCCTCGTCAATAATACGTTCGTTGACGTCCAGACACAATAATGCCCCTGAAACCTCCGCCTCTGTCAGTCCTACTTGCAGGCCAGCATTATCCCAACTTTCCTGTAAGGGCAGAGGCGCGAACTGTTCAAGGGCGCTCAGCACTTGCTTTATTTTCACGCTTCTAAATCGTTTTACGCTGCAAAGATACTGTTTTTACAGCGTATTATCAATATTACGCTTATTTTTTAGCGTTATTTAATATCTTCACCGTCCTTCTCATGACAGTAACTGGTACCGTCGAAGCAATGTGTACATAAGCGTTCCTTCGGCAGTCCTATAGACTCTATCAAGTCCTCCAAACGGGCGAACTTTACACTCGTCAGTCCGAGGCGTCGACCAATCTCCTGTACCATACGCTCATATTCTGGTGTACCTGTCTTGGCATACTGCTCCAGATTCTTCTTATCGTCACCCTCAAAGTCCTTGATGATACGACGTGTAATCAGTTCCATATCTGTCTTCGAGGTCGTAAAACCGATAAACGGACATCCATAGACCAATGGCGGACAAGAGATACGCACATGCACCTCCTTGGCACCGTTCTCGAAGAACGTACGGACATTATCACGCAACTGAGTACCACGAACGATAGAGTCGTCGCAGAACACAATACGCTGGTCTTTCAAAATGGCTGGATTGGGAATCAGTTTCATACGAGCCACCAAGTCACGACGAATCTGGTTGCCAGGGGTAAACGAGCGTGGCCATGTAGGCGTATATTTCAGCACGGCACGCTTGTAGGGGATCTTCTTGCCATGAGAATAGCCCAGTGCCATTCCGACACCAGAGTCAGGAATACCGCAGACAAGATCAGCATTTAATTCCTCGTCTTTCTCTCCCATGATACGACCGTTCTTCTCACGTACATATTCTGTATTGACATTCTCGTAGTCACTGGCAGGGAATCCGTAGTAAACCCAGAGGAACGAACAAATCTGGCAACGACTGAAAGGTTTCTGCATCACCTCTACCCCATCCTTACGCAAACGGACAATCTCACCAGGGCCGATATGACGGAGTATCTGAAAATCAAGATTGGGGAAACTCGTTGTCTCACTCGATACGGCATAGGCACCTTCCTTATGACCAATGGCAATAGGTGTACGGCCCAGGAAGTCACGGGCAGCAATGATACCGTCTTCCGTCAGTATCAGCATCGAACAGGAACCCTCAATCTTCTTATATACATTATTAATACCCTCCACGAAGGTGTCACCCATATTAATCAACAGGGCGACGAGTTCCGTCTGGTTGATATTGTTGGCAGACATCTCGCTCAGATGCATACGTTTTGCTAATAGTTCTTCGGCAATCTCACGCAGGTTATTAATCTTCGCCACTGTCACCACCGCATAACGTCCCAAATGGGAATTGACGATAATCGGTTGCGGGTCGGTATCACTGATCACACCAATACCCTGATGTCCCTTAAAGCCGTCCAACTCATCTTCAAAACGAGAACGGAAATACTGACGCTCCAACGAGTGGATAGAACGGTGAAAGCCGCTCTCTTCATCGAACGTCACCAATCCGGCGCGTTTTGTACCTAAGTGTGAGTTATAATCTGTCCCGTAAAACAAGTCGTTTACGCAATCTTTTGTGGAGATAGTGCCGAAAAAGCCACCCATATTTTTTACCTTACTAAATTAATAATCCTGTTTCAGAGGGTGCAAAATTACAAAAAAATCAGAGATTATCTGCCAACTCTTTTATTTTTTTTGTAATTTTGTGCCGTTAATTGATGTAAACGGATATGTCGCTACGACTTCAACACATCTTAGGATGCACGCTGGTAGGGCTTGGAGGACTGATTTATCTCGCCTTCCGACCTACTACTATACTGATGTTTCATGTCGCTGACGGTATGGGACTGATGCCCTTGGTGACGGTATGGAGAAGTTGGGCTGCAGCATGGCAGCCTGCGGAGTTCTGGGTGTATTCCCTGCCTGGAGGTCTATGGGCAGCCGCCTACATCCTGCTGGTCTATGGACTCTTATGGCGACAGTCGGCAATACTTCGGCTCACCATTGCCAGCAGTATTCCTTTGGTAGGCGTCGCCTCCGAGTTGCTACAAGGGGTAGGAATGCTTCCGGGCGTCTTCGATTGGGCCGACCTGTTATGCTATGCAACACCTTTAGTGCTATTATATATTTACGAAATCATTAAAAATAGAACAATATGTCATGGATGGATCGCTTCAACAGTAAGCAATTAACAATCGTTATCGTGTGTATCACAGCCTTCTTCATTACGTTGGCTGTATTTACTATGGTCGTAGGAAGTAGCGAAGACTCAGGTTCGAGTAACCGCCACCTCGTGGTGGATGGTGACGGCTCTGACGAGGGTGGACGTAAATACAAGTTCTCCGACAAGGAAGATCGCTCGGAAGGTGGTAGCGACAGTGTCGTTGTCAATAAGCCTATCGAGGGAGACCCCTATGAGGAGTTGAACGATCTGATAGGACTGGATGCCGTCAAGGCTGAGGTTCATTCTCTTGCCAACTTCGTAAAGGTACAGAAACAGCGTGAGGCAAAGGGACTGAAGACTCCTAACCTCAGTTATCACCTCGTCTTCACAGGTAGTCCTGGTACTGGTAAGACCACCGTGGCACGTATCGTAGCACGTATCTATAAGGATTTAGGTATCCTGAAGAAAGGTCATTTGGTAGAGACCGACCGTTCAGGACTCATCGGACAGTATGTAGGACAGACGGCTCCACGCGTCAATGCCATGTGTGACTCAGCCTTGAACGGTGTACTCTTCATCGACGAGGCGTATGCCATCACCCAAAGTGAGTCAAGCAACGACTACGGTGCAGAGGCTGTGGCTACGCTCTTGAAGCGTATGGAGGACGATCGCGACCGTCTGGTAGTCATTGTGGCTGGTTATACCAATGAGATGAAGCATTTCATCGATACCAACCCTGGTCTGCAGTCGCGTTTCAATCGCTACATCCACTTCCCAGACTATTCTTCTGATGACCTCTATAAGATTTTCCGAAAATATCTGAAGAAGAACCAGTACACCATTACGAAAGAGGCTGCCACCTATCTCAAACAGCGTCTCGATTATGCCGTTGAGCATAAGGATCGTAACTTCGGTAATGCCCGTTTCGTACGTAACGTCTTCGAGAAGACAATCCAGAATCAGGCGAACCGTGTCGCCAAGGCAGGAAAAGTCTCAGAGGATGAACTCGTAGAGATCACCCTTGTAGACGTCAAGGGTGCTATTTAGCGGTTTCCGTAAGATTATAAGGATTTACCAATCCGATAGGTTTGCCTTTGCCTCAATCCGGTTTTCGGTATTGTCGTCAAGGGCAGAGAAGAAATCTATGCCCGTGAGTCGTTCAATCTCATCGATAGAACGGACGGCTTGACGCATGGGCTGACTGCTGTTATCGTTCTCGTAGATAAAACCGATAGCAGCGGGATTCTTCCCTGTACGGAGTACTACCTTATAGAAAGCCTCAGGCACCGTGACACGACGTGCACGGATTCTTCCAATGGTCTTGTGTTTGTCACCTCGTAAGATAGGTCCACAAACGATATATACACGATCGTAGCGTTTCGCCCACGTACGGCAAAGCATCTCCAAGTCGTTCCAGTCACCTCCGTTAAGCGTGTGTGTCTGCGGGCAGATATTTGTCATCAGGAACGATTCCTCCTGTGCCCGCTGATTCCATTTATTATCTCCCGAAGGACACATGTGTCCACGACTGTAACCCGACTGCATATAATCAAACGTAGTAACGGGATCGCCCTTCACGTCATTGTCAGGATGGAACGCCACGCCCTTTCGTTTATAAGAGCCTGAGACATGATTGCCCGTCAGATACCACGACACAGCCAAAGGGATGCGTAACGTCTCCGAATAATACGCTTTATAGGCATAACGCTGTAAAGGCGTTACCTCCTGCTGAAGACGTACGTCCGTCAGACTGTTCTGCTGGTCTGACGATTCGTTTTTCTCTACGCGCTGTCCACAAGACTGAAGACAGAGCAGCATGGCGGCTGCAAGAATCAAAGAAAATCTCTTCATAGCGTTGCTTTACTGATACGGGTATAAATATAAATAGAGAAGACCAAAGTGATCATCGTACTACAGAGGGCGGCAGCCGTCATCACGGCGAGGAAAGCCACCGACTGCAAGGGTGAGATACCTCCTATCAGCATACCACACAACAGAGAGGGAATAAACACCAGTCCTACCAGTAGCAGAAGTGAGAGAGCCGGTACAAAGGCGCGTGTGATGGCTTTCGTCAAGAAAGGACGCAATGCCTCCAACTGACTGGCACCGTTGCCACGCAGATACTCGTAGAGTTCCTTATGGGTACGACGTTCAAACACGTAGGTTGTAATACCTCTACGACAGATAAACAATGCTTCGGCTTGCAGCATCGTCATCACGGGGATGAACATCGATGCCTCAAACAATCGACTAGCGTCTATCAACAGCAATACCACGATGCCGACAATGAACGTTACCACCGTCATACTGGCATAGATGGGTATCGACTGCCAGCGCTTGCGACAATAGACTGCCGTAGCGATGCCACTGGTCAACAACACCCACAGGATGTTTATCCAGGTCTTGTCCCATAGGAACACGTAGTAAAGACAGCCCGTCAGCACTAACAGCGTGAGGGAAAGACGACCAATGACAGTTGCTGACTGACGCAGGAAGCGACGGTCTAAGCGAAACAGTATCAAGGCTGGAATGATGAGCAAAAGAAGCCCAATGACCAATCGAAGAATGGTAATATTCATAATTGTATCTGATTTTGTAGGATTCGTGAATTCACAGCCAGCACCGTAGCCCCTCTACGGGCAGCCTCTATCAGCGTGTTGTCTACCGTTTCCATCGTTTCTGCACTGATGGGTAGTCCCGGTTCGTCGACAATCAAGAGGCGCTTGTCCAACTGTATCGCATTGTTCAGTAGCAATAGATATCGCTCGTCGGCAGAGAGTTCGTTCCAACGTCTCCCGTCGGTAGGTACTCTATATGAAGACTCACCTTTGTTTACCTTCAGTCCGAAGAGCATTTCCGAGAGGTCAGACATACTGTCGTAACCCTCTACTGTCGTCAATTGTTGAGGCACGTAGGCTATCTGTCTGCGGAAATACGGTGCCGACAGGGGTGTCAGCAGTTCTCCGTCAATACTGATATGTCCACTATCGATGGGTATCAGTCCGAGTACGGCACGCAGAATGGTAGTCTTCCCTACCCCTTGCGAACCCGTCAGGCACACCAGTTGTCCATCGCCCACCGTCAGTGATAGCGAGTGGATCAAAGGCTCTATTGTTACATTATGCAGTTCTAACATGTTGCAAAGATAATAAATAATTGACAATTGATAATTGATAATTGATAATTATTTTGGTTTTCTTCTCACTTATTAGTAATTTTGCAGCATGAAAACAAGGAAGAGACGGATGCCCGCCGAGTGGGAACGACAGAGTGCGGTACAGTTGACCATGCCTAACGAGCATACCGACTGGGCACCTATCCTGCCCGAGATCCTATCTGTTTACGAAGAGATGGCGCGTGAAATCTCAAAGCGTGAACGCCTTCTTGTAGTGGTGCCCCACGAATTGTCATTACCAATTGTCAACTATCAATTGTCAATTGTCAATTACGACGACACATGGGCACGCGATCACGGTTTCATCACAGTCGAGGAAGATGGCTGCCTCATTCTTCTTGATTTCAAGTTCAACGGCTGGGGCGAGAAATTCCCTGCCGACTTCGACAACCAGATCAACCGCCACCTCTACGAGCAAGGTGTTGTCAAAGGCGTCTATGAAGACCATCTCGACTTCGTGTTGGAGGGCGGTAGTATTGAGAGCGACGGCAAAGGTACTATCTTCACCACACGTTGCTGTCTGATGGCACCCCATCGCAACCAACCGTTGACGCAGGCGGAGATAGAGGCACGACTGAAAGAGTACTTAGGTGCTGAGCGTATCGTATGGCTCCAGCACGGCTCACTTATCGGTGATGATACCGACGGACATATCGACACGCTGATGCGTATCTGTCCCGACGACACCATTATATATACAGGGGGCGACGAGCAACATCCCGACCTCCTCAAGATGGAAAAAGAATTACAGGCTTTGCGGACTATAGAGGGCAAGCCCTACCGTCTGCTGAAGTTGCCGCTGCCTCGTCCTATATACGACGAAGACTACCGTCTGCCTGCCACCTACGCCAACTACCTCGTCATCAACGGGGCAGTATTGGTACCCACCTACGGACAGTCTGACCTCGATGCGGAAGCGATGCGTATCATTGGCGAAGCATTCCCAGATCGTGAGATCGTCGGCATCAACTGTCTGCCTGTCATCTGGCAGCACGGAAGTCTGCATTGTTGTACTATGCAATATTACATTAGCCCCCTAAGTTAGGGGGTTGGGGGTCTGAACAAAAGAATTATGAAGATAGGAATCATACAACAGCACAATGGAGCCGACATCGCCGACAACAAGGCACGTCTGGCAGAGAAGATAACGGTACTTGCGAAGCAGGGAGCCGAGTTGATCGTGCTACAGGAACTGCACAACTCTCTCTACTTCTGTCAGGTGGAGGATGTCAACAACTTCGACTTAGCGGAAGCCATCCCTGGTCCTTCCACGGAGTTCTTTGGCAACTTGGCGAAACAGTTGCAAGTGGTCATCGTCACCTCTCTCTTCGAGCGCCGTGCCCCAGGACTGTATCATAACACTGCCGTCGTGCTGGAGAAAGACGGTACCATCGCAGGAACCTATCGTAAGATGCATATCCCCGACGATCCCGCCTACTATGAGAAGTTCTACTTCACACCTGGCGATCTGGGCTTCCATCCCATCAAGACATCGGTAGGTAAACTTGGTGTCTTGGTATGCTGGGATCAATGGTATCCCGAGGCTGCCCGTTTGATGGCACTGCAAGGTGCCGACCTGCTCATCTATCCTACCGCCATCGGCTACGACCTCAACGACACACCCGAGGAGCAACAGCGACAGCGCATGGCATGGCAGACCATCCAACGTGGTCATGCCGTAGCCAATGGACTGCCAGTTATTACTGTGAATCGTGTGGGTATAGAGAGTGTAGAACGGAGAACGGAGAACGGAGAGTTTGCTACCGCCCTTGAGGGAATAGCAGATATTCCAGCGGAAGCAAACTCTAAACTCTACACTCTACACTCTGGCATCCCCTTCTGGGGCACTTCCTTCATCGCTGGTCCTCAGGGCGAACTGCTCTACGAGGCTCCCACCGACCAAGAGGTAGAGGTAGTCGTCGATGTTGATATACAGCGTTCGGAACACGTGCGGCGTTGGTGGCCGTTCCTTCGCGACCGAAGGATAGACGATTACGACGGACTGACGAAACGATTTATCGAGGAAAATTGAAGAATTGAAGAATTGAAAAACTGAAAAGAATAAATTAGCAAACTTCAAACAACCAAAAGAGATATGGCAAACAACTTAAGATTTCAGGTCGTCGAAGAGGCGTTTAAGAAAAGAGCCCTCGACGTAAAGGTGCCTGAAGAGCGACCATCGGAGTATTTCGGCAAGTATGTCTTCAACAAACAGAAGATGCATAAATACCTGCCTGCTGACGTTTATGCTAAGATGGTTGACGTGATGGATAATGGCGCCAGCCTTGACCGTTCCATCGCCGATGCCGTTGCCGACGGCATGAAGCAATGGGCTCAGGAGATGGGCTGTACCCACTATACCCACTGGTTCCAACCGTTGACTGAGGGCACGGCAGAGAAACATGATGCCTTCGTAGAGCACGATGGCAAGGGCGGTATGATAGAGAAATTCTCTGGTAAACTGCTCGTACAACAGGAACCCGACGCCTCCTCGTTCCCCAACGGTGGTATCCGCAACACCTTCGAGGCACGTGGTTACTCCGCTTGGGACCCCACCAGTCCTGTATTCATCATCGACGATACGTTGTGTATCCCCACCATCTTCATCGCCTATACGGGTGAGGCACTCGACTACAAGGCTCCTTTGCTGCGTGCGCTGCATGCTGTAGGCAATGCCGCTAAGGATGTCTGCCAGTACTTCTATAATGATGTGACGAAGGTACAGGTGAACCTCGGTTGGGAACAAGAGTATTTCCTCGTCGACGAGGGTCTCTATTCTGCCCGTCCCGACTTGGTAATGACAGGACGTACGTTGATGGGACACGAAAGTGCAAAGAACCAGCAGATGGACGACCACTATTTCGGAACTATCCCCGATCGCGTACAGGCGTTTATGAAGGACTTGGAGATTCAGGCACTTGAACTCGCCATCCCCGTGAAGACGCGCCATAACGAGGTTGCCCCCAACCAGTTTGAGTTGGCACCTATTTACGAGGAGTGTAACCTTGCCGTCGACCATAACATGCTCTTGATGTCGTTGATGAAGAAGGTAGCACGCAAACACGGTTTCCGTGTGCTGCTGCATGAGAAACCCTTCGACGGCATCAACGGCTCGGGTAAGCACAACAACTGGAGCCTCTCTGCCGACAATGGCGTGCTTCTTCATGCCCCTGGCAAGACCCCTGAGGAGAACCTGCGTTTCGTGACATTCATTGTCGAGACGTTGATGGCAGTCTATAAGCATAACGGTTTGCTGAAGGCATCGATTATGAGTGCCACCAATGCCCACCGTCTGGGTGGCAATGAGGCACCGCCAGCCATCATCTCTTCGTTCTTGGGAACACAACTCACTGAACTGCTCGACCATATCGAACAGTCGGATAAGAACGAACTCTTCAACCTGAAGGGTAAACAAGGTATGGAAATCGATATTCCGCAGATTCCTGACCTTATCGTAGACAATACCGATCGCAACCGTACGTCGCCCTTTGCCTTTACAGGTAATCGTTTCGAGTTCCGTGCACCAGGCTCTACTGCCAACTGTGCCTCGGCGATGATTGCACTGAATGCTGCGATGGCAGAAGCCCTCAATTCGTTCAAGGAGCGTGTGGATAAGAAGATTGCTGACGGCGAAAACAAGGTCAGCGCCATCCTCGAAGTGTTGAAAGACGATATCAAGACCTGCAAACCCATCCGTTTCGACGGCAATGGCTACTCAGAGGAATGGGTGAAAGAAGCCGCCCGCCGTGGATTGGATGTCGAGAAATCGTGTCCCGTCATCTACGAGCACTACCTCGACGAGTCGTCTGTTGAGATGTTCGAGTCCACCAAGGTCATGAACCGCAAGGAACTCGAGGCCCGCAATGAGGTGAAATGGGAGATGTATGTCAAGACCGTGCAGATTGAAGCACGTGTCCTTGGCGACCTCGCTATGAACCATATCATCCCCGTTGCCACCCACTATCAGTCGCAACTCATCAAGAACGTGCAGGGCATCAAGGACATCTTCTCGTCGGCTATTTTCAATACCGAGAAGGCAAACAAACTCTCTGCCCGTAACATCAAACTCATCGAAGAGATAGCCGAGCGCACGGAAAAGATTGAGCAACTGGTGGAAGACCTCACCGAGGCCCGTCGCGTGGCGAACCGCATCGCCGACATCCACGAGCGCGCCATCGCCTACCACGACACCGTCTGTCCTCACATGGAATCCATCCGCTACGAGGCAGACAAACTCGAACTCATCGTCGAAGACGGTCTCTGGACACTCCCGAAATACCGAGAACTGCTGTTTATCAGATAATAAGTAGGAAGGCATCCGATTTGGATGCCTTCCTTCTTTATCTTCACAAAGTCCTTCCACCCGTTTGTTGCTTTATAACTGCCCTTTGTGTCTTGAGAGATTTCATTTGGGGATAAAAATAATGATTTGTGATAAAAAGTGTGAAAATATAGCGAAAATTCAAAGATTATTAATTTTGTTTTATAGAAAATGCCTATATTTGCAAATCAAACTTAATAAAATCGCATGATTTTTATTAAATATAATTTATATGAGTATTAGTAAAGATGTCATAAAGCAGTGTCTAATCAGTAAGCAGCGTGAAGTGGATGAGGCGGTAATAGTACCCCGCCCCATTGACTTTGAGGAGAATGGTAACTATGTGATAGTTGGTGTAAGACATGCTGGAAAATCGTACCTATTGTACCAGCGTGTGCGCCAATTGCTGGCTGCTGGAAAAGGATGGGACGAAATTCTGTTTGTTGACTTTGAGGATGAGCGTCTGGCAGAATTCCAGACGAAAGACTTTGATAGTCTGCTGGAGGCTCATCTGGAACTGTATGGCAAGAAGCCAGTAGTGTTTCTGGACGAGGTGCAAAACATTCCGCATTGGGATAAGTTTGTGCGGAGGTTGGCTGATGCGAAATATAGGGTTTATGTGACTGGTAGTAATGCGAAAATGCTGAGCAAGGAGGTGGCAACGACGCTGGGCGGACGGTTCTTTATTTATGATGCGTACCCATATTCATTTAAGGAATATCTGGCAGCACAGCAGGTGGAACTGAAAGAACATTGGGAGTATGACACCATCCAGAGGAGCGAGGTGAAGCGGCATTTGAATGAGTACTTCTATTATGGCGGTCTGCCAGAGATATTGTCGTTTAAGAATAAGCGGGCGATGCTATCGAGTCTGTATCAAAAGATTTATCTGGGAGATATCTGTGCACGAAACAATATTAAGAACGACAGGGTGTTGAACATCCTAATCAAAAAGATGGCGGAGAGCGTAAAGCAACCGTTGTCGTATAACAGGTTGAGGAATGTGATTGTGGCAACGGGGTCGCTCATCAGTGTTCCTACTACGATAGATTATGTGGATTACGCCTCTGACAGTTGGCTGATACTGCCTATTGAGAATGAGGTGGGAAAACTGACGGAGAAGGAGACTCAAAAGAAATACTACTTCGTTGACAACGGTCTGTTGAACCTATTCTTGATGAATTCAGAGACCTCATTACTGGAGAACATGGTGGCGGTAGAGCTATGCAGGCGGTTTGGTAAAAAGAATGTGTTTTTCCTGAACGCGGATAAAGAAATAGACTTCATAGTGCCTGATGAGAAGCTGGCCATTCAGGTATCCTACAGCATCAAGGATGAGACTACTTACAATAGAGAGGTGCCGCCACTGATGAAGTATGCCAAGGCGCACGAAGACTGGAACTGCCTGCTGATTACTTATGATGAGGAGGGCATGGAAGAGGGAATACCCGTGGTGCCGGTGTGGAAGTGGCTGATGGAAGTGTGACTAAAACACCTCCCGAAATACTGAGAACTGCTGTTTATCAGATAATAAGAAGGAAGGCATCCGATTTGGATGCCTTCCTACTTATTAAAAATATGTTTCTATTCTCATTTCACCAATACCTTACGACCATTGATGATATACACACCCTTACCTGGAGTCTTTACCTGACGACCATTCAGGTCGTAGTACTTCAATTTTTCAATAGTTGAATTCTTCAAATCTACGATACCCGAAGAACCTTCTTCTACGATATTTTTAAACATGTTCCAACTTGGTATCTCTCTATACTTGTCAATAGAACCTACAGGAACGTATAACGTGGCATTTTCATATGTACTATCATAGAAAGTGTCTGTACTTATAGCAAACGGATTCTCGATATTTGAAATGACTTCTAGTAAACTTAAGCCATATGACCAGAACGCCCGATCTCCTATTGATGTCACACTATTGCCTATGGTCACAGAGGTCAAACCAGAACAATAATTGAATGCACTTTCTCCAATGGACTCCACGCTATTGGGGATGGTTACAGAGGTCAAACTATAACAACCCAAGAACGCCATATCTCCAATGCGCGTCACGCTATTGCCTATAGTAACAGAGGTCAAACTAGAGCAATCACAGAAAGCGAACCCTCCTATGCTTGTAACACTGTTAGGGATGGTCAAAGAGGTCAAACAAAAGCAATTTTCGAACGCACAATCTCCAATGGACTCCACACTATTGCCTATAGTTACAGAGGTCAAACCAGAGCAACCACAGAACGAATAATCACCGATACTCGTCACGCTATTGGGGATGGTCATCAAGGTCAAAGCAGAACAGCCTTGGAACGCACGATATCCAATGGACTCCACGCTATTGCCTATGGTCACAGAGGTCAAACTTGAGCAACCACAGAAAGCGTCCATTCCTATGCTTGTCACGCTGTTAGGGATGATTACCGAATTCAGACCGAGACAGCCATTAAACGCTTTATCCCCAATACTTGTTACGCTATTGCCTATGGTTACCGAAGTCAAACTAGAGCAGTCTTTAAACGTACTTTCTCCAATGGACTCCACACTGTTAGGGATAGTCAGCGAGGTCAAACTAGAGCAATCATAGAACGCCCAATCTCCAATGGTCGTCACACCATCTGGGATAGTAACAGAGGTCAAACACCAGCAACCAGAAAATATATTAAGCATTGAAAATCAGTTACTTATACGTTAAACGGTAGAAAAGTGGATTGATGGCTTTGGAATGTGCAAAAATGGGAGCAATTTTAACGTATTTAACTTTTGTTTGGGAGACGCGGAACACAAAAATGCGTTTTCTACGCCATCGCCGTCATAATCAACTGAGAAGGAGAATTGGCTGCAATGCTCGCCTTTGGCATCATCATCGAGGGTAACAGTCAACTCCAATTCCATGGTCATCCGTCAATATTTTCTAATTGCTGTTTCAATCAGTTCCCGTTGTGCCATGAATGAGGTGTAACATGTCTTGACCAATTCCCAATTGTGGGTCAATAGCAGCACACCCAGGCATTTCTTGATGGTTGGCCAGAAAGCATTGCGGTTGGTTCGCATGTAGTCACGGATGATTTCCTTGTCGGCAACGCCGTATGACTTCAGCAGAGCCATACTGACGATACCCGTCCTATCCTTGCCCGCTGTGCAGTGAAAGAGCGTACACTTTCCTTCTGCGGCATTCTTCCTAAGATGGTTTACCACTAAGTCAAGCTGTCCACGGCTATATTCGTCGGTAACTATCTGCTCATACAGAGATGCAAAGCCGGGTGTCATCTGTTTCAGTTTCTCGGGTTACTTACGCAGACTCCGGATGATGGTCATAGGGTCAGAGCCAGTCTCATGAGTAATTCCGATGGAAGAATCCTTCAGCAGAGAAATCAGTTCGTATTCAACTCCATCAGGCAGAGGATCTGGGAATTCCTGAGCCTCAATAGTTGTACGAAGGTCAATGACGCAGGCAATATGATACTCCTGACACAACTTTTTGCACTCATCAAGAGTTAGCGCACCGAGTTTGCCGCTACGCAGATAGAGGCCATGAGGCGTCTTGCACTTACCGCCTTGCAAAGGTATGCCTCCAAGGTCGCGCAGGTTCAATGCAATCCTTCTCATAGAGTCTTTATTACTTTGCATGGGTTGCCTACTGCAATAGAGTTCGAGGGAATATCTTTCGTTACAACGCTGCCAGCACCGATGGTTACATTGTCACCAATGGTCACGCCAGGCAGGATGGTGACGCTGCCGCCAATCCACACATTATTGCCGATGGTAACTGGTTCAGCCCACTCCCTACGGCTGTTGCGCTCTACGGGGTCTGTACTATGACTGGCCGTGTAGATGCTGACATTCGGGCCTATAAAGCAATCATCGCCTATGGTGACTGGGGCTTCGTCGAGCACGGTAAAGTTGAAGTTGGCAAAGAACCGTTTGCCCACACTGATCTGCTTGCCGTAGTCGCAATAGAAGGGCTGGATGATCAATATCTCATCGTCGGCAATGTGTCCCAAGAGACTTTTCAGGATCTCCCTTGCCTTCTGCTTCTCCGACGGGCGCAACAGGTTATAGTCGTGGATTATCTCCTTCACTTCCGTCAGCTCTTCAATCAGCCGTGGGTCAACGGCGGAATAAATCTCGCCTGAAAGCATCTTTTCTTTCTCTGTCATATCATTCTTGTTTTCTGAATTCTTTTGGGGTCACTTGAAACATGCGCTTGAACATGCGGCAGAAATGAGGTACATCGTTGAATCCGCATTCGTAACAGACCTGCTGGATGGTGAGCGTAGAATGGCGGAGCAGATGCTGGGCCACGGATAGACGATGCTCAGTAAGTGCAGCAACGAGGGTCTTACCTGTCTGACGGTGATAGAAAGTGCAGAGCGAAGAGCGGTTCATGCCCACATGTTGTGCAATGTCGGCAATGTTGACCTCGCGTTTGTAGTTGCAGCTGATAAATATCTCTATCTGTTTAAGCCTTTGCTCGGCTTCCGTCTCGTATGTTCTTCGTCCAATAGCGTATCTTTCCTTGCTTTCGACTATGAGTACCATTAGTCGCAGCATCGTTACAAAACGTTCTGCCTTTGTCTGGTGGCACATCTGTTTCAATCCGTCCTTCAGAGCGGCCTGTGTGCTTCCTGAGAACTTGATAGCTTCACTTGTTTCGGCCAGTTGCAGAAATGGTGTGCGAAGTTCAGGGAATGTGGCGGCAACCGTCTCTATCAGTTCCTGTGAGAAGGTAACGGTGATATTATCTATCCATTCATCATCAGCATCAAACTGCCACTGATGCAGGGTCTCTGGCGGCACCAGCACCACCTCGCCCTTTTCAAACGGTTCTGTCGTTTTACCGATAGTCCGCAAGCCACTTCCCTCGACAATCATCGACAGTTCCCACGTAGGCTGTTGATGACTGTCAATCTGTTGCGAAGGGCGCAAACGCACATGGTCAAAATGGATAGATTCATTCATGGGTGCAAATTTACAACAATTATTTCAAACAATCGCACAATAATAGAACAAAAATTTATCGTACCTTTGCAGCCGAGAACATAATTAATATTTATATGGAAAGAAAAGACGTATATCTTGCATCGAAACCGCGTTATGAGATCCTCGACGGACTGCGCGGCGTGGCTGCTGTACTGGTGGTGGCCTACCACTTGTTTGAAACCTATTACCACGGTGCACCGAACCAGCCGATCAATCACGGCTATCTCGCCGTTGACTTCTTCTTCGTGCTCTCAGGCTTCGTCATCGGCTATGCCTACGATGACCGCTGGGATAGGATGAGTACGTGGAATTTCTTCAAACGCCGATTGGTTCGCCTGCACCCGATGGTCATCTTCGGCACACTGTTTGGAGCAGTCCTATTCTATTTCGGTGACTGCCGTTCTTTCCATCTCATCAACGAAACAGCTTGGTATATGGTGTTGTTGGTAATGTTCTGGGCATTCACCATGATTCCCGTTTCGGCTGGCATGGACATCCGAGGCTGGACGGAGACTAATCCACTGAACGGTCCTGCTTGGTCGTTGCAGTGGGAGTATCTTGCCAATATTCTCTATGCTCTATTCATCCGTCGTTTCTCGAAAACAGTGCTTGCCATCTGCGTTGCCGTGTTCGCCGCCATGACCATCATTCTCTGCTTCAATATCGACGTGACGAGCTGGCTGGGGATGCGACAGTATGCCGCCTATACGGTTGTAGGTGGCTGGAGCCTCACACCCGACCAACTGCAAGTTGGTTTCACCCGTCTGCTCTACCCCTTCTTCTGCGGACTACTCATCTCACGTGTAGGCAAACTGATTAAGGTAAAGGGTGGCTTCTGGTGGTGCTCGCTTTGCATCGTTGTTCTCATGTGTATGCCCTGGATGGGGATGGACGTGATGGGAGAGGGCCGCTGGACCAACGGACTCTATGAGGCCGTGTGCATCCTCGTACTGTTCCCCATCATTGTAGCGATGGGTGCCGGCAGCTCGGTGAAGGGCGGCAAGTCGGAAGCCATCAACAAGTTCCTTGGCGACATCAGCTATCCCATCTATATCACCCACTATCCGCTCATCTATATGCAGATGTCATGGGCTGACAAGCACCAAGATGCTCCTCTTGCTACGCATATCTTCGTATCCGTCTGCATCTTTGTACTTTCCATCGTTGTTGCCTACGCTGCCTTCAAACTTTACGACCTGCCTGTTCGCGAGTGGCTGAAAAAGAAACTATTCACATTTTCTGCAGCGAAATGAGTACCATTACAGGCAGAAAGATGTATCGATGGTTTCTCCTTGTTTTCTCGCTGATTCAAGGTCTGACAGCCCTGGCTATGCCTGGAACAGAGGCCGACTCGACAGATACGGAACGCAGGAGCCAGCAGAACGTGCTGCTCAATGCTTCGGCCGACTCACAGCCCCGCGTCATCTCACTCGGTATTCCACAATGGGGCACGGCCATTATGGAGGACGGGTTGCCCACATCCATGTACACCGACTTCTTCCCCGGCTTCTGGTCGTGGCACAGCGGTCTTGGAACAGAAGCCCTGACCCTGACACGGCTGGACGAGTCGGCCCTGCAATTAGGCAACACAGGATTCTATCCCATGAGCACATCGAAAATTGATGCCGACAGACTGGAAGGCATTGTGGATCTATCTATAAACCATTACGGACGCCTGCAGGCCAATGTGAACATGGCAACGCCGCTGGGCAGGGGCTGGAGTCTCGACTTCAACGTCTATCAGGATATGAACCGCGGTTCAAACCATCTGGACCTAGCCTATCTGCAGGAGCATATCCAATACTACAAGGCAGGGGTTTCTAAACGCCTTCCAGAACAGAAAGGCCATTTTTTCGCCACCTGGCTATACACGAAGAAATTCACTGTGAGCGATCCGTACGGGCCGTTTATCTTCGTGGGCGATGGCAGTGTGCAACAATATGGTGATTTCGTACTTGGACATGACCAATACCTTCCCTCAACAGCGACTTTCGACTATGTGGACGTAGTGACTGGCGAGAAGAAAACCCGTCGATTCGTAAAAGATGCCGGCATCCCCATCCATGTGCTCACGGCAGGGATTTCCTATCGGTTGAAGAGCGGAACGGAACTGGCTCTTACCTCCCGTCTCAGGCTTGCGAGCTGCAATCTCACGGAGGCCATGCTTGGCGGAATCGAGGTGGCCAGCGGCAACTATACGTTTGCCGACGGGAAGCTCTATAGCGGCATTGTACAGACCCGCTATATGCTCTACCA
This sequence comes from Prevotella sp., assembly GCA_045225255.1. Classification (GTDB taxonomy): domain Bacteria; phylum Bacteroidota; class Bacteroidia; order Bacteroidales; family Bacteroidaceae; genus Prevotella. The sequence goes on from JBGVBD010000208.1 coordinate 56,384, forward strand.
CGAGGACACATGCAACGACTGGCTTACCACGGCAGAACTGAAGGGCCATCGCGGCAAGTTCCGCTGGAGTCTAGGGGCCAATGCCTGGTTTAACTGGACTGATGACCATATCGCCACTACCAACTTCGCATACGAGGCAACAAAGGATCCTCGTCACCTGCTATACGACGGTTCGCTCTACTATGTCCCCAACACTGGTGCCCAGTTCGTAGAAGGAAGCCAAAGCAAGTTGGCCATTTACGGACAGGGCCAGTGGAAGCTGTCACCCCACCTCACCCTGCGGGCCGGACTCCGCATGGAATACAGCGGCATCAGGGGCGAGGGAGCGCATAACCTGGATGGTGCCGTAAACAACACCCGATGCGAGGGATGGAACCTGACGCTGGCTGGTGTGCGCCGCACCCCATTCCATAGGGATCACCTGAACGGAACGGCAACCCTCGTGGCACTCTACCGTCTGAATGACTACTGGGGACTGGAATGTAATGCTATCGCCACCCAGCAACATGCTGAACTGTGGCAATTCGGCGAGGCTGAACTCCCTACCGACAAGCCCAAGCGTAACTATCTGGTACGTGGAGGTATCAATTTCAAGAATGCCTGGCTCGACTTCCAGTCGCTCCTGATGTATTACAGGCAGGACAACAACTATTACACCGCCCTTTGGACCCATGAACTCACGAAGGAGGCCGGCGGCTATCCTGCGGGCTACAAAGAGAGTCTCTACATCGGCTCGCTCTACAGCATGCGGGTGCTGGCCTGGACTACCGATGCCATACTCACCCCATTCAAGGGGCTTTCCATTCACGCGCTCCTGACCCTGAGAAGTCCCAAGTACATCGACTATACCTTCCGTCCCACGTTCAGTGACGGCGTGAGCGAGACGTACGATTTCTCAGGCAACAACATCACCAACTCCCCTACCGTCGAACTGGAGTTGGAGCCTTCCTACGAGACTGGGCCGTGGCGCCTGTGGGCCAGTGCCCGATATTACGGCAGGAAGTATGTCAACCTCACCAATTCCCTGTATTTCAATCCCCATTGGGAGACATTCGCAGGAGTCGATTATTCACTGAGCCCGAAAGTCCGTCTCTCTGCCAACGTGGTCAATTTCCTGAACCAGACGGGAGCCAGCGCCGGTATCCAGGAGGCCTCGCTCGCCACCGATCCTACTCCTTTCAACAACTATCTTACCGCAGGCACATACCTCCGTCCGTTTACTCTGGAATTTGCCCTTCGCCTGAAACTTTAGAACCAACAAACAATCATAGATATGAAGAGAGCTGTATACTCGGTCCGGAGGGCATACAGATAGAGATAACAGTTTAGATGAAGTAATCAATGAACCTAAATAAACGTTAATATGGAAAAGAAACTATTGATGGCAGCGTTCGTGCTGCTGGGAATTGGTGCTCAAGCACAAAGTGTGAAACCCGCTATCCCACGGGATGCTAAGATCGAAACGAAGATTGAGAAGACGCTGCGGAAGATGACCCTCGACGAGAAGATCGGCCAAATGCTGGAGCTGAACCTCGACGTAATGGGGAAGATGACGGCAGAGAATCCGAAAGTTGACCGTTCGAAGATAAGACAGGCCCTGCAAGAGTACGGCGTGTCAAACGCAGAGATTGATGCCATAATGAAAATGAACGACCAGGAGATTATCGAAAAACTGGGCAGCACAGGACTTGATATCTATACGGGTGACACCAAGATGGGTTGGCAACTCAACGAGGTGATGCTCGACACCTGCATCTCAAAGTGGAAGGTCGGCTCGATTCTCAATGCCCCCGGCACCCGTGCTGCCACCGTTGACCAGTGGCAGTACTGGATTCGCCTGATTCAGGAGAAGTCGATGAAGTACATCGGCATCCCCGACATCTACGGTCTCGACAACAACCATGGCGTGACCTATGTGCAGGGTGGCACGTTCTTCCCGCAGCCCATCAACCTCGGTGCCTCGTTCAATCCCGAGTTGACCCGTATCGGTGCTGAGATTTGTGCCTACGAGAGCCGCGCCGCAAACTGTCCGTGGGTGTATAACCCCGTGCTCGACCTGGGCCGTGACCCGCGCTGGAGCCGCATCTGGGAGAGCTTCGGCGAGGATGCCATCGTCAATGCCCGTATGGCAGAGGCAGAAATCAAGGGCTATCAGGGTGACGACCCCAACCACCTGGGCCGTTACAACGTGGCCACGAGTGTGAAGCACTATCTGGCCTATGGTGCCCCGTGGTCGGGCAAGGACCGCACACCCGCCTACCTCTCACCCGCCATGCTGCGTGAAAAATACTTCGAGCCGTTCAAGGCTGCCATTCAGGCAGGGGCACTGACCATAATGGCCAACTCCGCCTCCATCAACGGCGTACCCGTCCATGCCAGTTATGAGTATCTAACGAAGTGGCTCAAGGAGGACTTGAACTGGGACGGTATGATTGTCACCGACTGGGCCGACATCAATAATCTGTACACGCGAGAGAAGGTGGCGAAAGACAAGAAAGATGCCATCCGCCTTGCCATCAATGCTGGTATCGACATGTCGATGGACCCATATAGCGTGGAGTTCTGTCCGCTGCTGAAGGAACTGGTGCAGGAAGGAAAAGTGTCGATAGAGCGCATCGACGATGCCGTGCGCCGTATCCTGCGTGTAAAGTATCGTCTTGGACTGTTCGACGAGCCGAATACGGGCGGCAAGGGCTATGAGAAGTTCGGTTCCGAGGAGTTTGCCCAAAAGGCCCTCCATGCTGCCGAGGAAACTGAGGTGCTGCTGAAGAACGACGGCATCCTGCCGCTCGCCGCTGGCAAGAAGATACTGCTCACTGGCCCCAATGCCAACCAGATGCGCTGTCTGAACGGAGGATGGAGCTACACTTGGCAAGGCTCAAAGGCCGAGGATTTGGCTACGCAGTACAACTCCATTTACGAGGCCCTCTGCAATAAGTATGGCAAGGAAAGCATCATCCTCGAACAGGGCGTGACCTACAATGAGAATGGTGCCTACTACGAGGAAAACGAGCCGCAGATAGACCGTGCTGTCAGTGCCGCTGCACAGGCTGACGTGATTATCGCCTGCATCGGTGAGAACTCCTACTGTGAGACCCCCGGCAACCTCACTGACCTCTGGCTCTCAGAGAACCAGCGCAATCTCGTCAAGGCACTCGCTAAAACGGGCAAGCCCATCATCCTCATCCTGAACGAAGGCCGCCCTCGCCTGATTGCCGACATCGAGCCGTTGGCGAATGCTGTTGTCGACATCCTGCTGCCCGGCAACTACGGAGCAGATGCTCTTGCAAACCTTTTGGCTGGCGATGTGAACTTCTCCGCCAAACTGCCCTACACCTATCCGAAGGAAATCAACTCGCTCAACACCTACGACTACAAGGTCTCTGAGGAAGTCGCCACGATGGCCGGAGCCTACAACTATGATGCCAAGGTATCGCTCCAATGGCCCTTTGGCTACGGTCTGAGCTACACCACCTACGAGTACTCCAACTTGAAAGTTGACAAGACCCGATTCACCAGCGACGACATGCTCACCGTCTCTGTAGATGTAAAGAATACCGGTTCGCAAGCAGGCAAGGAGATTATCCTCCTCTACTCGAGCGACCTCGTGGCTACGATGGTGCCCGACAACAAGCGTCTGCGTCAGTTCACCAAGATAGCATTGCAACCCGGTGAGGTGAAGACCGTCACGTTCCAGTTGCCGGCAAAGGACCTCGCCTACGTGGCAGCCGACGGCAAATGGATTCTCGAAGAGGGCGACTTCCAACTGAAGATTGGCCAGCTCGTGCAGAACATTCTCTGCACAAAGACGAAAGTATGGGATGAACCGAATATTTAAGTCATGGCTAACAACAACATATATCTGGCATCCAAACCACGTTACGAAATCCTCGACGGACTTCGAGGCGTGGCAGCCTTCATCGTGATGATCTTCCACTGTTTGGAGGCTTCGAGCACCGA
>JBGVBD010000209.1:0-48131 GCA_045225255.1 Prevotella sp.
GTTACTTTTGTTACCATTTTGTTACCGACAATCATCTGATTATCAAGTAGTTTTGCAAAGTAACAAAAGTAACATTAGTTTTTAAAAATTCATGTAAGAAAACAGAGGAGAATATAGCCTCTTTTCGACATGAATGAAGCCTTCATACGACCCGAATGTAAGTCACAAACGGTGTGATTTTAATATACTTTTTACGCGAAATTATTGTTTATGGTAAAATCGATAACGCAGGACATTTAAGTTTTTCTAATAAAGACAAGCAAACCCTCGTCCTTCTCCAACATTTTTAGTATTTTTGCATCGAAATAATGAATGAGATTAGGAAGGAAAAAGAACTAAATTTCCATGAAACAGATAGAAAGAATCAAGACGATGGAGCAACATCTGGATCGAGTTTCGCAGGCAGTGATGAAACTGTCGTCAGCACTCGATGAGTATACTGAGGCGCAGGAGGCACTTCGTGAATTGGAGTCTGGAGTCTTATTATAGTAGCGATGAATGGAAACAGGACTTTGCTGATGACGAGGCAGGGCTGTTACCAAAGGACTTGAAGCGTGGCGTTCTTAGCGAAGATGCTATCTGGAATGTGTTGGAAGATAGCCGTAATCTCAATACACGTATGGAAGAGGTGCTAAATATATAGGTTTTTCAATGAACCTAACTTTCGATGTGAATTCAATATACTTTCTTTGCCTCAGATGGCTTGTAAGAAAAATATGGTTTACAAAATAACTTCAAAACTCTTTCTTTCGATAGCCTGTTCGTATTGTCTTTCTAAGGTTTTATATGTAAGGAATTGCACGCGGCCTTTTATGTTGCAAAATGCAGATTCAGATATTTTCCTATTAAATTCATTTTGTCTATTACCATCAGCAACTATCATCATGCGCGAACTAAAACCTGTAAGGTCTGAGAATTTCAACAAGGAATTCTGAATATCTGTTGAATGCTCTACTTCAAAGAAAGAATGAGGTATTTGATCTTGGTTGAACCAAATAACATCAATAGTTGAACTGCGCTTTACTAATTTCGGAACAGTATAAATAGGCATTGATTTAATGGTCCTGATTTCTCCTAAAGGTTTTTGAAGGAAGAGTTTGTTTTTGTCTTGTTCTGGTACAAAAGTACCTAACTCTTTCATATTTCCCATTTCAACCAACAACCCCTGATAATAAGTGTGGTTAAATTGTTGAATAGCATTTGATGAACTGTTTTGAACAGTTTGAACAATAATACCATTAGACTCTAATTGGTGTCTGTAATCTTCAAGACCATATAACCCTTTTCTAATAACATATATTCCAGGAGTGTGTCTTACTATACGCCTAATAGATGCCTGTGGAGTTTTTGTCCCCCATTTGCAATCTTCTATGGCAAATATCGTTTGATATATTTGTCCAAGAGTGGCGACACCCCCCAATTGTTTAATAGTCTCTATTACAGCAGCAGTTTGAGTCATAATTATGTTATTTGGTGGCAAATATAGTTTATTTTTCTCTAATGTCCAAATGATTTGTTAATAAATGATCTTTATAATTAAACTATGATCTATTTTTCTGCACTTTAAGGATTTATTAGTTATTTTGTATGATGTATGACGAAGTACAGAATTGAGATAATGGAGACGCTAAGTCGCATAGTTGAGACGGATGCTGAAAATGAGGAAGTTGCCGTCAAAATCGTGAGACAAAAGTATCGAAATTGCGATATTATTCTTGATGCTTCCGACTACATAGATACAAAAATCAGCGTGAAAAGGTGAAAAAAGCAGAAGCGGAATGCTTGTTTTTGTCAAGAGAATTGCTTAACTTTGCACCGCTTATTGCTCACAATTGAGCGCTGGCAAACATTGTGGAATTAGATAGCAGTATCTAAGTTCTAAGAGACTTTTAACGAAAACAGTCCACCAAACTAATAGTAGTTACAGAGAGTCTCTGGGGATGAGGATACGCCTATTATGTATAGGCGTACCCCTTCCTTTCACCTCTCTGTACGGGCTTCTGTGGTGGACGGCCTTCGTTAAGTGGTGAATTGGAGGAGGGTACGCTTTCTTTTGTCCGCAGCCAAACGACAAAAGAGCAATGAGCACAGAAGCAAAACCATTTTTGAAGTGGGCTGGAGGCAAAGGTCAACTATTGAGTCAGTTATCTGAGCATCTGCCAAAGAGAATCATTCAAGAGCCATTCACTTACATCGAACCGTTTGTTGGCGGTGGGGCGATGCTGTTTTTTATGTTGCAGCGTTTTGGCAACATCAAAAAGACAGTCATCAACGATGTCAATGAAGATTTGATTCTTACTTATCAAACGATTAAGAATGATGTTGAGGCTCTTATCGATAAACTTGACAATTTAGGGAAAGACTATTTGAATATACCTGACCAAGATGGACGAAACCAGATATTCTATGAGGTTCGTGAGCGTTATAACCAGCATATCGGGGACAGCATAGAACGGGCATCTCAACTGATATTCTTGAACAAGACATGCTTTAATGGCCTTTATAGAGTAAATAGACAAGGTAAGTTTAATGTGCCTTTTGGTAAATATGCTAATCCAACTATTTGCAACGCTGAGGTATTAAGGGTAGACAGTCAACTTCTTCAATCTATACAAGTAGAAATCCTTCAAGGTGATTATACACAAATTTTGCAGTATATTGATGGTCTGACATTCGTATATCTCGACCCTCCTTATCGTCCATTGGATGCTACATCGAGTTTTACAGCATACGCCAAAGGTGATTTCAATGACGATGACCAACGAACATTGGCAACTTTCTGTTATCAATTATCTGAAAAAGGATGCCTTTGGATGGAAAGTAACGCAGATTGTTCTGCAAAGAATCCAGAGGACACATTCTTTGAGGAACTATATAAAGACTATAGGATAGAGCGTGTTTATGCCTCTCGTTTCATCAATGCTAACCCCAGTAAACGTGGTAAATTAACAGAACTACTCATTAAGAACTATGAATAAGGACTTCAATCTTTTTATGTCTCAATTACAAGAGACAAACCAGACTTTGGATTTTTTCTGCGACTTCAATAAGATTTCTGCGAATGTGGCAGAGGTGGAAATGAGTCTCAATACACTAAATTACCTGATTGGTAAAGAAGACTTAGCAAAAGGTGTTACCGAGATATGGCAACGCGACCCCAAAGTATTTGAAGTGTTGGGTATTCTAATTGCTGTTAGAGACGAGGGTAAGAAGCCTGTAGTAGATGATAAGGGAAATGTAGTACTATTGAAAAGTTTCTTTGAGTCAGAGAAAAAAGTGGTTGAATTCTTACAAGGTACAGGTTTAGCTGATATCTTTGAGTCACGTCGTATCAAGAATCTTGTAGATTATGTTTTCGGCATCGAAACAGGTCTTGATACCAATGCACGAAAGAATCGTAGTGGACATATCATGGAAAATAACGTGGCAAAGATATTCAAGACGAATGGAATAAAGTTCCGTCAGGAAGTCTATTCTTCTGAGTTCCCAGAGTTATCAGTACTTGGCACAGATGAGAAACGCTTTGATTTCTATATCAAAACTTCTGAAAAGAAATATTTAATTGAGGTAAACTTCTATAGCGGTGGCGGCTCGAAGTTAAATGAGGTGGCACGAGCCTATACAGAATTGGCTCCGAAGATAAATTCTGTGAAGGGCTTTGAATTTGTGTGGATTACAGATGGCATTGGCTGGCAGTCTGCACGAAACAAGTTAGAAGAAGCCTACAATACCATTCCCAGCGTGTATAATCTTACCAGTATTGATATATTTATTGATCGCTTAAAGAAATGCTAAAGGCTTATTACAAATTTCCTGATCATACCTTTAACCTGCTTCATGGTGATACGTTTGAACTATTGCCACAGTTTGACTTCAAGTTTGATATGATATTTGCAGATCCGCCATATTTTCTGTCGAGTGGTGGTATTAGCGTACAGAGTGGAAAAATTGTGTGTGTAGATAAAGGTGAATGGGACAAAAGTATGTCTCAGGATGATATCAATGCCTTTAACTTGAATTGGCTTTCGTTATGCAGGGATAAATTAAAGGATAATGGAACGATTTGGATTAGTGGTACATACCATAATATATTCTCCGTGGCTAATTGCTTGACACAACTTGGTTATAAGATACTGAATGTTATCACATGGTCAAAAACGAATCCGCCGCCTAATATTTCCTGCCGCTACTTCACTTATTCGACGGAATTTATCATCTGGGCGAGAAAGAAAGAGAAAGTAGCCCATTACTACAACTATGAGTTGATGAAAATGATAAATGACAATAAACAGATGACAGATGTATGGCGATTACCTGCTATTGCTCCTTGGGAAAAGAAGTGTGGCAAGCATCCCACTCAAAAACCATTAGGTTTGTTGAGTCGTATCATTATGGCATCAACAAAACCTGGTGCTTGGATTCTTGATCCTTTCGCAGGTAGTAGTACTACTGGCATAGCAGCGAATCTGCTTGGAAGAAGATTTCTTGGCATAGAGCGTGAAGAAGAATTTGCCGCCATCAGCAAGGCAAGACGTGAAGAAATAGAAAATCTGGACGTTTATGTAAAATTTCGAGAAAAGATTCCAGACATCATGAAAGCGGAAGACACTCAAACTGATTGTTTTGCTTGTAATGAACCTTTGCCAATAGAAGAATTATCTTTTTTAGATTGAGATTAAGGGATAAGTACTTGATTCTTTTGCATTTTGCTTTCTATTCTCTTCGCTTAATCGAAATTTTACACTACCTTTGCAAACAAAATATGGCTGGAAGATGTCGAATGTATGAGGTCTGATGGCTGATGTGAAATAGATCTGACAAGTACCATGTTCCTGTCAGATAATAAAAAAGTAAAAATACACAAGTAGGTATTTATGTTTTTTAGTTTATAGTTTTTAGTTCCCTGAGTCGTGAGATTCAGGGATATTTATGGTTAGCGGTTAAATAGAGGTGGGCTCACAGGGGGACAGTCCCCTTGTGAGGTACTTCCCTGACAGATAATAAAGAATAGTCTATGGCTTTTCACCTGTAAGCGATTCTGCCGTTTGTTTGAAATCACTAACAATAGCTTCGAGCAATGGATTACTATTCTCAACAATAATTGCAGCATAGAATCCTTCCCCCTCGACGATAGCATTAGCCGTCTCCATCGTATAGCGATCTGGAGTAGCAAATTCTTCAAACCATCTAACGAACAGACGGTTGCGCTTTTCTTCACGACCATCGCTGGTATCACAGATGTACAGAAGTACATTTTCGTTTTCGATAAAGAACTGTTCTATGATGGCTATCAAAGTGTCTTTCACGTTGGAGTCAAATCCGCCATGAGTATCCTCGCGCTTGCGGAATCCAAACTGGTAGGTGTCACAACCACCCAGCGGAACATCTTCAAGGAAACTAACACTATATCTGGTACCAGAATCAGTAGTAAAATCAAAGTCGCCATTGTTGAGAGTAATCTCGTATGGCGACTTCCGATTGATATCTTCAAGAGTAATCTTTATCATGCCAAAGCAATTTTCTGCTGGTCTTCATTAGCCCAGCGTTCTGCAACCTTACGTTCCCATTCGTGTTTGATTTCCAACGAATGTTTCCATCGACGTAAAGCCTCTTCACGTGTAATCTTTTTAACACCCATAATGGTAATCCATTTGATTCTTGTTGCAAAGGTAAGACATTTTTTTGAATAAACAAATAAAATATGATAAAATGAACAAAATTGATAAGTGGCTCACGTTGTGAGACGCGGAATATCAAATAAAGAATCGTTACAACGTGGGAAGGATGTTTTTCCAGACGAGGTTGAGTTCGCCTTGCAGGTCCTCGACATTAGAGGTGATGGCGATGACGGCATTCTTGTCGGGAACGACGATGATGTATTGTCCTCTGGCACCATCAGCACGGAAACAACCTGGACGGCAGCGCCACATCTGATAGCCGTAGCCTTGCATCCAGTCGCTGGTCTCTTTGGTCATACCCTTTGCCGCAGCATCTTCCATACGAGTACCCGGGTTGATACTCTCAACTTGTTTCTTCGACATCTCGGCAACCCAATCGGCAGGAATCAGTTGTTTACCATTCCACTCACCTTTCTGCAGAAGCAGTTGACCCATCTTCGCCAAGTCTTCTGTCTTGAGATAAAGTCCCCAACCACCACAGTTGATGCCTTGCGGACTCTCATCCCATTGAGGCTTGTCAATATGCAGAGGTTCAAAGAGGCGGGTATTCAGATAGTCAACTACCTTTTCACCCGTTACCTTCTGTACGATGGCAGAGAGCATATAGGTGCCAAGGCTGTTATATAGATAGAAAGTGCCAGGCTCATGCTTGACGGGTTGAGCAAGGAAAACGGTTGCCCAGTCTTGATCAGGTGCACCACGGAAGGAAGGTTCTTCGTCATGTCCGCACGACATGGTCAACAGGTCTCGAACAGTCATTGCCTTTAGATTATCACTTACCTCGGCAGGCAGTTTGTCGGGGAAGTAGTCGATGACTTTGTCTGTCAACTGCATCTTCCCATCAGCGATGGCGAGTCCTACGGCAGTAGCCGTGAAGGTCTTGCTAACAGAATGAAGCACATGGGGTACAGTGTCAACACCCTCGCTCTGCCATTTGCTATAGATGACATTACCGTCCTTGACAATCATCACGCTATGGATGTCCATCGAGTCGTTAGCCGCCTCTTGGAAGAAAGTTTCCATAGCAGATGCTACGCTATCAGGGGTTTCTGCACGTGGCAGGTCAATGACTTCTGCCGTTTGCGAATTGTTCTTACATGCCGTCAATGCTACCAGCATCAATGCGGCGAAAAGGGTCTTTTTCCTCATGTCAGTCTAATCGTTTTTATGTTAGTTAGTTGTTTTGTGTTAGAAGAACAGCAGACGCTGTACCCAATAGACGAGGATACCACTGAGGTAGCCAACGAAGGCTATCCATGTGATGCGCTTCATATACCAGCCGAAGGTAATCTTCTCCAAGCCCATGACAACCACACCAGCAGCAGAACCGATGATAAGCATCGAACCACCGACACCGGCACAGTAGGCGAGTAACTGCCAGAAGATACCATCAACAGCCATCGCACCATCAGCAGCCACAGGATACATACCCATACAACCTGCTACCAAAGGTACATTGTCGACAATTGACGAGAGTACACCGATGATACCGTTGATAAGGTAATAGTTACCTGAGAAGGCTTCGTTAAGTCCCTCACCCATTGCTGTAAGGACGCCAATCTCCTGAAGGACGCCAACCGCCATGAGGATACCGAGGAAGAACATGATGGTAGAGAGGTCGATCTTCGACATGATGTCGCTGACACGCTTAGCCATTGTATCATCCTCATCGGTATTGTAATGGAAAATCTCTGTCGTTGTCCACAGAATACCAAGTACGAGCAGGATACCCATAAACGGTGGCAGGTGGGTAATGGTCTTGAAGATAGGTACGAAGACCAGACCGCCAACACCTAACCAGAAGATGATGTCACGCTGTACTTTCGTAAACTGGCTGACATCGGCTTTAGGCAGGTTCTGTTCTTTGTCGAACTTTCCCTTCAACGAGAGACTGAGGATAAAGGCAGGGATAATCATGGATACCAGCGAAGGGATGAATATCTCAGTGAGTACGCCCTGTGTCGTGATGACACCTTTGATCCACAGCATGATGGTGGTAACGTCACCAATCGGTGAGAAGGCACCACCAGAGTTCGCCGAGATAATGATGAGGGCAGCATAGATCAAACGCTCTTCGCGTGACTGTACGAGTTTACGCAATACCATAATCATCACGATAGACGTGGTGAGGTTGTCGAGGATAGCAGAGAGGAAGAACGTCATAAAGGCAACACGCCACATCAGTTTACGCTTTGAGCGCGTCTTCAACGTATCACGGACGAAGTTGAAACCACCGTTGCTATCGACAATCTCTACAATCGTCATCGCACCCATCAGGAAGAACAACGTGCCTGCGGCATCGCCCAGATGGTGTTCAATGACTTCCGCGATATGGTGTACCACACCATCGCCTGCAACCTCCGGATAATACATACCGGGATTTACCATCAGCAAGGTCCAGCAGACCACACACATCAGCAGGGCGATGGCTGCCTTGTTGATTTTCGTCACGCTCTCCAAGGCGATACAGAGATAGCCAATCACGAAAGCGATGACAATGAATAATGTTAATGTTGCCATTGTATGTCTTTTTTAATCGAATATCTTGAATGCATAGCCTTGCTCCTTTAACCACTCGATGGCTTTAGGCAAGGCAGTCTTTAACTTGTCTATCGACTTAAGGGAATCATGGAAGGTGATGATGCTGCCGTTGCGTGCATAACGCTTCACATTATTGTAGATATCCTCTGCCGTCATCCATTTGGAATAGTCGCGCGTCACCAAGTCCCACATCACAATACGGTATTTCCTGCCCAACCAAGCATATTGTGCCAGACGCATCCAGCCGTGAGGCGGGCGCACCAGATTGGTATGCAGATAGGCATTCGCCTTTTCGACATTATAACTGTATTCGTGGACGCTATGACGGAAACCGCTGATGTGGTTGTGGGTATGATTACCGATACGATGCCCTTCGTCAACCACACGTTGATGCAGTTCGGGATATTTACGGGCATTGTCACCTACCATGAAGAAGGTAGCCTTGATACCGTAATGCTTAAGGGTATCGAGGATAAACGGCGTGGCTTCGGGGATAGGACCATCGTCGAAAGTCAGATAGACTGCCTTCTCTTGACGATCCATACGCCACGTTGCCCTGGGATACAGCCAGCGCAACCACATTGCCGGTTGCTCAATAAACATATTACCTTCTTCTTTATTGCATTCCTAAGTCTCCACCACGCTCTTGGAAAGAACGTAAGATACTGTTCAGTACGGGCTCTTGCTTCTGTCCCCACTGCTCGTCAACGCCCTCGCCCAACTGCAAGAGTTGGTTGAGGATATAGATGTGCATATAGCAACTGTCTTCCGACAGACTGAACTGCTGAGCGTCGAGATTCAGATACCAAGTGGCATACTGCACAGAGTTCTTCCAGAGTTGGTTGATGAGTTGCATGGCTTTCTGCTTGTTACCCATTGCCGCCCATGCACGAGCCATATCCAAAGAGCCGGAACTGTAGTTATGAGGAATATTATAGCCAGGAAGTTCTTTCTCACAGAGATTGAGCACTTCCTCTGCCTGCTTATTCTGACCCTCGTTGACGAGTTGAACGGCGAGTCTTGAAATGATACGACGGTGCGTATAGCACATACGCATGACCGTCTCATCCAGATAGACGCCCTTCGTGCTGGCACCACCGAACTTAAAGCGATGCATCACATTATCGTAGGTACGCTTCGTATCGAAGTTCTTCACTCCCTCGATGTTCTTACCATTGATGCTGGTGGTAAACGGTGTGATGCGGTAGGCAAGGCCCTCGGTAATGGTGTTGTCGCCCAGGTTGATGTAGTTCTCATCACCTACAGACACAGCCACATAGATAGGACGTGTCCAATTACACTCTGCCAACATCTCCAGAATCATCAGGTCACCCTTATAGAGTGCCGTCTTACCCTTGAGAGAGATAATCATCTTATCAGGGATAGAGTCGGAAGCCATCATCATACCACTCTTCCGTACAGCCTCTTTGTCAATCGTCATATAGAGGGTATCGGTAGGAATGACATGGAATTCAGAAGACTTAGAACGTACCCAGTGCTTGAGGATATTCTTCAATTCGAAAGGATCCTCGCCAAACTGTGTCTTCGCCTCTTCAGGATTCTGTTTGTAGAAATCGACGATAGCCTGTTTCATACTTGGTTCGATGGCGACATACTCATTCGTACCTGCACAATATTCCAGACGACTCCATGTGATAGGAACAGAGGGGGAATCATAGGCAGGACGGCACATCTGGTCGATATACCAGTCGGTCTGCAGGTAAGAGAGGTTGCAGACACGGGCGTCGGTACGGAAGCCTTCTACGTCCTGATTATACCACAAGGGGAAGGTATCGTTATCACCATTGGTAAAGATAATCGGGTTGCCTTCATCCTGCAAGGACATCAGATAGTTCTGTCCGAAGTCACGGCAGCAATAGCGACCTGAGCGATCGTGGTCGTCCCAAGTCTGACTTGCCATCTGAATAGGAACGAGCAGACAGGCTAACGATATTACGGAAGCAACGATGAGTTGACCGTTCTTCAGTTTACGATTTATCAGGTCAATGATAGCGGCAACACCAATACCACACCAGATGGCGAAAGCATAGAACGAACCTGCGTATGCATAGTCACGCTCACGAGGCTGCATCGGTGTCTGGTTAAGGTAGATAACGATAGCAAGACCTGTCATGAAGAACAGGAAGAAGACGATCCAGAACTGGCGAATACCAGCAGGCTCTATCTCTGTCTTTTCCTTGCCATCCACGACGATGCGGTTCTTGCGGGTGTACCATGACTGCCAGAAAAGTCCGATAAGACCTAACAACAGAGGCAGACAGTAGAATACGTTATGTCCCTTGTTCTCTTTCAACTCATCAGGCAAAGTATTTTGGTCGCCCAAACGCCAAGAGTCAAACCAGTCGAAACCGGTAATCCAGTTTCCATGCTCCAGTTCTCCATTGCCCTGTAGGTCGTTCTGACGACCTGCGAAGTTCCACATGAAGTAACGCCAGTACATGAAGTTACACTGGTAAGAGAGGAAGAAACGCATGTTCTCCAACTGATTGGGAACTTTCACGCTTAGCATCTCGCCACAACGGTCGTACATCTCCTCATGACCGTCGATAGATCCTCCCATCCAACTCTCGTAGGCAGCACGGTGTGCCGAACTGTACATACGAGGGAAGAACATATTCTGGGCATACTGGTACTCATCCTTATTGCGTACTACGAAGTATTCGTCCTTCTCGTCGGCAGAAGCCTTCTCCTTACGTTGCCATACAGGTGCACCCTTCTTCATGACGGGCTTACAGTATTCACCGTCTTTCTCCAAGGCAACCTGTGAGGTATATGCCTGTCCATAGAACAGCGGACGCTGTCCATATTGTTCACGACCAAGGTATTCGCCCAGTGTGAAGATATCCTCTGGGGAATTCTGGTCCATCGGGGGGTTAGCTGATGAACGAATCACGATAAGGGCATAAGATGAATAACCTATCATCAGCATTAGCATACAGAGCAGTGATGTGTTCTTGATGCGCGCAGTCACCAACCACTTGCCTTTCTGCTTATATTGCAGGACGAGCCATAAGACGATGAGTACGATAATACCAATCAAGACAGCACTCCAACCATGTCCATAGAAAGGAATACCCAACATGGCGACAGCCAACAGGAAAGCAATGTTCTGACGACTCTGACTGACATCACGGTGCGTCTCATAGATTGCCCATATCATGATGCCAATCAACAGGAAGATATAAACAATCTCACCGGTATTGAACGGACAGCCGAAGACATTGACAAACAACAGTTCGAACCATCCACCTACCTGTACGATGCCAGGCACAACGCCATAGAGTACGGCAGCGAGGATAACGAAAGAAATACCTAATGCGATCAGTGAGCCGTAGAGGTCTTTCTTGGGCAGGCTCTGTGGGAATTTACGATAGTAATATACCAATACGATGGCTGGCAGACACAACAGGTTAAGCAGGTGAACACCGATACTTAAGCCCGTCATATACATAATCAATATCAGCCAACGGTCACTATGAGGCTCGTCGGCATGGTCTTCCCATTTCAGAATGAGCCAAAATACGACTGCGGTAAAGGCAGAAGAGTAGGCATATACTTCACCCTCAACGGCTGAAAACCAGAATGTATCACTGAATGTATAGATCAATGCGCCCACCATTGCCGAACCTTCGATAGCGATGGTCTTGGCAAGTGTCAACTCGCCCCAGTCTTTGATCAGCAGACGGCGCACCAAGTGCGAAATCGTCCAAAACAAGAACAGGATAGTGGCAGCAGACAACAATGCACTCATGATATTCACCATCCGAGCCACTTGGGTAGGATCGCTGGTAAACTGTGAGAACAGATTGGCTGTCAGCATGAAGAACGGGGCACCGGGCGGGTGACCTATTTCCAGTTTATAGCCTGTAGAGATAAATTCCGGACAGTCCCAGAAAGAGGCTGTCGGTTCGATTGTAGAGCAATACACGAAGGCTGCAATCAGGAAGCTGACCCAACCGAGGATATTGTCTACCAGTCTGAATTGTTTCATGATTTATATTGTCAATGTTTGATTCTAAGTTGCAAAGGTAACATATTTAATTGACAATTGGCGATTGGCAATTGATAATTTATACTAAAAAAACAATTGGGCACCATAAATCAGCACCACATAACGCAGGAATTTGCCGATAGTGATGCTGGTAATAGAGATGGGAATATTAGCGCGCATCAGTCCTAAGACGATGGTGATGGCACTGCCGAGGATAGGCACGAAGGCGAAAAATCCCATCCAGGCACCACGTCCCCCCATGAAGCGTGTCGCCTTGTCGAGTTGTTCTTTGCTGACGTGCAGGTATTTTTCTATCCATTCGAGTTTACCCATGCGACCGACGGTGAAATTGAACATACCGCCTGCCACATTGCCGATAGTACCGTAGATAATCAGTCCCCAAGGGTCAAGCCCTGCAGCCAATAGTCCCATCATCACCGCCTCACTGGAAAACGGGAAAAAAGAGCCCGCCACGAATGCCGTGATGAGCATACCCCAGTAGCCGTAACTGATTAGAAGAGCGATGATGACATCCATAGGTTATAACCTGTGAGTACAAGTGTGATGATGCTGATGACACAGAACGTGATATTCGTCACCTTCGTATGTGTCAGTGCGATATAATGCCCGATCAGGGGTGCCGTATTGATAATCAGGATACGTATCAGGGCATCAAAGTGTTGTGGTTGCAAACAGATAAATATCGTAGTCAGGAAATCTATCCAGATGAAGATGCTGAAGAGTTGACGGATACGAATCTTGTCATAAGTACTGGTACGCCAGAAATGTACCGTACCGATAACGGCAAGAACAATCAGAAAGGCGAAGGTGGCTATCTGTCCCGTGTTGAGGATGCTGAAGTCGAACGGAAGTCCGAAGTCCGTCAACAAGGCGAAATGGTCAATGAGCCATGTAAAATCTTCCTGATAGATCATCCAACAAGAGCCCAACCAATACGGTGTGATGATACCTAAAAGGGATGCGAGGAATGTCCGCCACGAGAGCGTCTGTAGTCTGGTCAGCATCAATGCCCACAGGATAGGTACATAAATAAGGATATGTATAAAGGTGAGACTCGCCAGTCCTACAAACACGAAGCCGTAGTAGGTGAGTCCTGCCGAGGCTTTGTCCTGATAAGAACGAAACAACACCAGACAGGCAGCGACGACGCACAGTTGGGTGAAGTTGCCTGGCAGCGAAGGAAACAGGAAACACGCCATACAGGAAAGCATCAGAAAGGCTACCGACACCATGCGTGAGTAGATGCGGATAAGGGCGTTGCTGTTGTTCAGTTCCACCATGAGATAGGTCGTCAACAGGAAACACGCGAACTGAAGCCACAACTGTTCCTTGATGAGTCCACCCATAAGCCACATGCCTACCACATAGCATAGGGTGATAGGCAGTGCCATTCTACTTTCCGATACCTTATTCTGTAACCGTTTAATCAACGCCTAACTCTTAATTACTAATTATTAATTACTAATTATGAATTATTTACAGATCTGCCCCGATATCACGACGGAAATACTTGTCAGTAAACTGAATCTTCTGAGCCTCTTCGAACGACTTCTGCAAGGCTTCAGCCTTGTCTTTTCCGTATGAAGAGACGGCAATGACGCGACCACCGTTGGTGACTACCTGTCCGTCTTTCAGTGCCGTACCGCTATGGAAGACGATAGAACCTTTCACGTCCTCGATACCGCTGATGGGATAGCCCTTCTTGTATTCCTGAGGATAACCGCCACTGACGAGCATCACGCAAACGGCAGCACGGGGGTCGAACTCAATCGCATGCTGGTCGAGATTACCTGCTGCTACACCCTCAAAGAGGTCTACGATGTCGCTCTTCAGGCGCAGCATCACACTCTCTGTCTCTGGGTCGCCCATACGACAGTTGTATTCAATCACCATCGGTTCATCTTTCACATTGATGAGTCCGAAGAAGATAAAGCCCTTGTAGTCGATATTCTCGGCAGCCAAGCCCTCAACGGTAGGACGGATAATACGTTCTTCCACCTTCTGCATCCACTCTTTCGTAGCGAAGGGAACAGGCGTTACACTACCCATACCACCCGTATTCAGACCTGTATCGTGCTCGCCAATGCGCTTGTAGTCCTTTGCCTCAGGCAGAATCTTGTAGTGCTGACCGTCTGTCAATACGAAGACACTGCACTCGATACCACTCAGGAACTCTTCGATAACCACTCTGGAAGAGGCATTGCCAAACATACCGCCCAGCATCTCTTTCAGTTCCTTCTTTGCCTCGTCGAGGGTAGGAAGAATCAGCACACCCTTACCTGCACAGAGTCCATCGGCCTTCAAGACATAGGGGGCTTCGAGTGTTTCCAGGAAGGCTAAACCTTCTTGCACGTGTTCGCCGTCAAATGTCTCGTATTTGGCTGTCGGGATGTTGTGGCGCTGCATGAAAGCCTTGGCGAAGTCCTTAGAGCCTTCGAGCACGGCACCTGCCTTTGAAGGACCAATCACGGGGATATCCTTCGTGTGGGCATCGGCTTTCAGGTTGTCGTAGATACCCTTTACCAGCGGGTCTTCAGGACCTACCACCACCATATCTATCTGCTTTTCCACGCAGAAAGCCTTCACAGCCTCGAAGTCATCAGCCTTCATGCTGACATTCTCACCGCAGTTACTCGTACCGGCATTGCCTGGTGCAATATACAGTTTCTCACATTTCTCACTCTGAGCGATTTTCCAAGCCAGTGCATGCTCACGACCGCCACTGCCTAACAATAATATCTTCATTCTTCCAACGATTTTTAAAAATAATGTTGCAAAGTTAGGCATTTTAATTGAAATCTGAGAAATATTCCGTAATTTTGTGCGCAGTTTTGAGATACTTTATGAATTAAGGACTATGGAATATATGTCTCAGGAAGGCTACGACAAACTCGTTGCCGAACTTCGTCACATGGAAAGTGTAGAACTGCCTCAGGTTCGCGAGGCTATTGCCGAGGCGCGTGATAAGGGTGATCTCAGCGAGAATTTCGAGTATCATGCCGCCAAGCGTGAGCAGTCGCGCCTGTTGGGTCGCATCCGCTTTAAGCAGCGCATACTGGAGAATGCCCGTGTCATCGATACCTCATTGCTGGGTAGCGATAGCGTCGGCTTGCTCAGTCGTGTCGAGATGACCAATCTCGCCAACAACAGTCGCATGAGTTATACCATCGTCAGTCCCCACGAGGCGAATCTTCGCGAGGGTAAGATATCTATCAAGTCGCCCATCGCGCAAGCCTTATTAAACAAGAAGGCGGGCGATACCGTTGAAGTTCGCGTGCCTGCAGGCACCCTTCGCTTACGTATTGAGAGTATTCAGTTGTAAGATGTTCAAGAAAATCTGTGATTTCTTTGCCCGATGGATGGGATTGATGGTCCTCTTGGTGGCTGTCGTATCCCTATGTCTGCCAGCCTCATTCAAGTGGGTCGACACATGGGCTATCAATCCGATGCTGGGCGTAATCATGTTCGGCATGGGCTTGACGCTTTCACCGCATGACTTCCGCATCGTACTCAGTCGCCCCAAGGATATCCTGATCGGTTGTCTGGCTCAGTTTACGGTGATGCCGCTGTTGGCATGGGGTTTGACGTGGATATTCTCTCTTCCCAAAGAACTCGCCCTTGGCGTCATCCTCGTAGGCTGTTGCCCTGGTGGAACGGCATCTAATGTCATCACCTATCTGGCAAAGGGTGACTTAGCCCTTTCTGTCGGCATGACGGCGACCTCAACACTGCTTGCCCCCATCTTGACGCCCTTGTTGGTATGGCTGATGGCTGGAACGATGGTCGATGTCGATACCCTCGGCATGCTTCAGAGTATCGTCTATGTCGTGATAGCCCCTATCATCATCGGTTTGCTGTGTCAGCGTTATCTGCCCCAGGCGACGAAGAGCGTTGTGCCTTATCTGCCAGCGTTCTCTTCCATCGTCATCGCCTTGGTCGTTGGCATCATCGTTTCCCATAATGCAGACAGACTGTTGGTAGGCGGAATGATTGTTATACTGGTCGTCATGGCTCACAATCTGTTGGGACTTTCCATCGGTTTCCTGCTTGGTCGCCTCTTACGATTGCCAAAACCGAAATGCGTCGCCGTCAGCATCGAGGTGGGTATGCAGAACTCTGGTCTTGCTTCTTCGTTGGCAGTGTTGCATTTTGCCGCCTATCCCCTTGCCACGATACCAGGTGCCATCTTCAGTGTCTGGCATAACATCAGCGGTGCATTAGCCGCAAAATGGTATCAGCATATATAATATAAGGTGCCAAAAATCTGAAACGCTTGAGAAAGAAAAATCAATTTCATCAATGGCGATGCCATTGATGAAATAAAAAAACTTCCAATTTGATTGGAAGTTTTTGATAAGTACGTATCAGATTTATTTTATCTTGATGCCGATAACGTAGAAATGGGGGATAGACTTCAGGATGTCTGACGTGAGGTCAGGCTTGATGAAATTATCACCGCAGAAACGACAGGCGCCATGTTCGGGCTCATACCAATATGAACCATAGAGGACGAGAGGGATGAACTTATCCTTCTCAAATGGCGCAACGAGTTCGAAGGGGCGTGACTCATACATGTACCACTTTTCGGAGGGATTGGCGGGATCAAATATCGGCATCAAAGGAAGGCGGCTGTTAAGGCCTATGCTCTCGGAGAAGTTGACAACATAGCAACCTGTGGAGTCGTTGTCGGTGGGGATGATTCCAATGATGAGTTTCTCATCTAAACTCATCGTAATGCTGAAACCACCGACTTCCCTCGGTTCTTGACCTTTCTTGTATTCCATGACGATGGGCTCGACTTGTGCGTCCTTAAAATCTTTCGTATCAAAACTATAGGCCTTATAGCCCTGGGCTTTGAGTAGTGGCAGGTAGTCGCTGATTGACGATTCGTTCATTTTAATCTCTTGTGCCTGCCCTGCCAATGCGACGAGGGCGAGCAATGTGGTAATGATAGTTTTCTTCATATTTTGAATTGTTTTTATAGGATAATTGTTTTTATTCATCTCTATACTCGAGAATGTCGCCTGGCTGACAGTCGAGTGCCTGACAAATGGCCTCTAAAGTAGAGAAGCGGATGGCTTTTGCCTTGCCCGTTTTCAGGATAGAGAGATTGGCTTGGGTGATGCCAATCTTCTCCGCCAGTTCTTGTGATGATATCTTGCGTTTCGCCATCATCACGTCTACATTTACGATGATACTCATAGGGCTCGGTGTTTAGATGGTTAATTCCTGTTCTTCCTTCAAATCCTTGCCCATAAGGATAATCTGCGAGATCATCATCAGTGCAAGACCCGTAAGGATATACATACCGTTGCATTCATTCTTGAATACGATATAATAATCTGCCATCTGGATGTGACGGATGAAATATTGTGTCGTGATGTATGATGTGGCAAGGGTGAACAGATACAGACCTGAGAGCAGGATGCCTGCCGTTTCCAGATATTTTGACACCTTCGTCACAAAGATTTCTCCCTTTCTGATTTTGAAGATGAGCTTAAAGACCAAGACGAGTATCCAAATGGCTACGATGATGGCAACGACAGCCGTCGAGAGAATGAGAACAGAGGGGATGTGCGACTGCACTCTGTTCATGGGAATACCGAGGTCCACCTTTTTCATATTAACCTGATAAGTCTGGTCCTTGGTCTTGGAAAGCAGCACCTTTCGGTCGGGCGTGTCCTTGGGCATCACGTTCACTTCATACGACATCGTGAGGTGCCTGTTGGTGACGACGGCACCACTGGGCAATGTGTCGCGACTCATGAATTCAGGTGGACAATCCGCAAATTCTAACTTGTCCTCAGGCGTTCCCGTCCAAGTGTAATTGTTGTAATGGAAAGTGTTAGTTACTGCCAGGATGATGAATGTTACGATAAACAGCGTACTGTAAATCTTTAATTTTTTGTTCATAATTGATATAAATTTATTGTTAAACGATAATTATTTTCGGTGCAAAGATAAACATTATTTCTTAATCTCCAAAGAAAAATGCAACTTTTTTATCGAAAAACAATAAATTTTTATCAAAATACCCTATTTGAAGGTATTTAGAACTTTCCTTGTTCCCCTAAATAAGAGTCTTTGAAGCCGAGGAAGTAGAGGACACCATCAAGTCCGATGGTGTTGATGCTCTGCTTGGCATTGGCAACGACACGGGGTTTAGCATGGAAGGCAATACCGAGACCAGCCTCAGAGATCATCGGAAGGTCGTTGGCACCATCGCCTACGGCAATCGTCTGGGCAAGATTCACTTTCTCTACCTGTGCGATGAGTTTCAAGAGTTCTGCCTTACGATGCCCGTCGACTATCTCGCCAACATAGTTACCAGTGAGTTTGCCATCGTCACCAATTTCCAGTTCGTTGGCATAGACGTAGTCGATGCCGTATTTGCGCTGCAGGTGTTCTCCGAAATACGTGAAACCTCCGCTAAGAATAGCAATCTTATAGCCACAGGTCTTGAGGATATTCATGAGACGGTCGACACCCTCAGTGATGGGCAGATGCTCGGCAATATCCTGCATGACACTGACATCAAGCCCTTTCAGCAGTTTGACGCGACGCGTGAAACTTTCCTTGAAGTCTATCTCACCACGCATAGCACTCTCTGTGATGGCACGCACCTCTGCACCAACGCCATTGCGTTCTGCCAACTCGTCGATACACTCCGTCTGGATAAGGGTAGAGTCCATATCGAAACAGATCAGGCGACGCATGCGGCGGAACATATCATCCTTCTGGAACGAGAAGTCGATACCCATCTCGGCAGAGAGTTTCATGAGTTTCGATTGCATTTCCTGACGGTCAACAGGTTCACCACGCAACGAGAACTGGATACAGGCACGGGTGTGCTTGTCGAGTTGTTTGATGCTCTTACGACCTGTGAGACGTAGGATAGAGTCGATATTCAGTCCCTGATCAGCAATGATACGCGTGGCAGCCTCTATCTGGCGTGCCTCCAGCTGGCGTCCCATCACCATGAGGATATAACGGTTCTTGCCTTGATGACCTACCCAGTCCTCATACTCATCATCGCTAATAGGTGAGAATCCGATGTTCACACCCAACTCAGTAGTCTTGAACAGCAGTTCCTTCATCGCCAAACCAGAGTTCATCTCGTCCATGCGGATGAGAATACCCAAAGACAGCGTAGAGTGGATATCAGCCTGACCGATATCCAATATCTGTGCGTCGTACTTGGCTAAGATGCCCATAATAGAGGCGGTAAGACCAGGTCGGTCTTGTCCAGTGATGCGGACGAGGATTTGCTCTTCTTTCATAATGATGAATTATTTCAGGTAATCTTCAAAATACTGGGTGATACGCTCATGCAGATGTACGCTGGCATGTCCCCGCATATTGTGGGGCTCACCAGGATAGACGAAGAAGTCAGGCTGAGTGCCTGCCTCGATACAGGCTTTCAGGAACGACAGACAATGTTGAGGAACGACGGTAACGTCGTTATAACCTGTGATAATCTGTAGTTTTCCTTTCAGATGTTTCGCCATTGGGATGAGTGAGGTCTTCTCATATCCCTCTGGATTGGTTTGCGGTGTATCCATATAACGCTCACCATACATCACCTCATACCATTTCCAATCGATGACAGGACCACCAGCCACACCAACTTTGAAAACATCGGGATAGTTGGTCATCAGCGAGATGGTCATGAATCCACCAAATGACCAGCCATGAACACCCAAGCGATCCATATCAATATAAGGCAGGCTCTTCAAGAAGTCCACACCCTTCATCTGGTCTTGCATCTCTATCTGTCCGAGTTGACGGAAGGTAGCCTGTTCGAAGTCACGTCCACGATTCTCGCTGCCTCGGTTGTCGAGGATGAAAAGGACGTAGCCTTTCTGTGCCATATATGTTTCCCATGTCCGACTATACCAATGCCATGAGGCTTCCACATTGTGGGCATGCGGACCACCATATACATAAATCACAGTTGGATATTTCTTTGTGGCATCGAAGTCATGAGGCTTCACCATGCGATAATACAGGTCAGTCACGCCATCGGCAGCCTTGATACTACCACACTCGAAGATAGGCTGTTGATAGTCTTTCCAAGGGTCTTCAGCCGTCAAGAGACGCTGTGCCTTTCCTGTCTTCACCTGAACAAGGTCGATATTACGGGGTACGTCAGGCTCGGAATAAGTATCCATGAACCATTGTCCACTCTCCGAGGGAACAACATGATGCGAGCCACGCCCATTATCCAACAGTGTTCGTTTGCCGTTGGCAACACTGACGGAATAGGTGTTATGTTGCAAAGGATGCGCCTCGTTGGAAGTGATGAGGATGCTCTTCTGCTTAGCATTAAAGCCTAATACGTCCTGAACGACAAACTGCCCACTGGTGAGTTGACGAATGAGTTTTCCCTCCTTATTATATATATAAAGATGGTTGAACCCGTCGCGCTGACTCTGAAGGATGAATTGGTTGCTGTCCCAAGGCAAGAACTGAATGGGATGCATTGGTTCTACGTATTTATCACTGGTTTCGCGATAGAGTTCTGCTATCTTCGCACCCGTAGTAGCGTCATAACTCACCAAGCGACAGTCATTCTGGTCGCGATTGAGTTCAAACATATAGACAGTCTGATTGTCAGGTCCCCAAGCGATATTCGTGAAATAGCGGTCGGTGGGATTACCTGCCTGTAGATAGATCATCTTCTTCGTCTGAAGGTCATAGATACCAACAGTTACCTTGTGACTGGTCTCTCCAGCCATCGGGTATTTATCTGGCTCATAAGCAGTGATGCGTGGATCGATATCTA
Source organism: Prevotella sp. (assembly GCA_045225255.1). Lineage (GTDB taxonomy): Bacteria > Bacteroidota > Bacteroidia > Bacteroidales > Bacteroidaceae > Prevotella. The sequence continues at coordinate 21,038 of JBGVBD010000209.1, forward strand.
CTTGGGGATAATCGGTGACCATGCTTTGATCCATCCGATAGAAAGCAAGGCGCTGTCCATCAGGACTCCAGAATGTACCTTTCTCAATACCGAACTCTTCGCGATGGACGGATTGTCCGTAGACAATGTCACGGCTACCATCGGTGGTCAGTTGGTATTCCTTATCCTCGGCATCACGAACGAAAAGTTGGTGGTCTTTGACATAGGCGACAGCCTTGGAAACCTTGTTCCATTCTTCGTTTGTCCCCCCCTCACGTGTCTGTGTCCAAACAATCTGCTTCTTCGTCCAGTCGTAAAGAACGCGCTGTTTACTGTTTTCCAGCAAGACGAGCGTCTCTTCCGGATAGGGATATTTGGCATAATAAGCAGAATGGAAATCCTTTCCTGCGTCTTTCAGTCGAAATACCGTTTTCCTTTCTCCCTTGCCATCCATCGTTCCACCCTCTTCTGCATCCAGATACATCAGTTGGTCACCCCACCATGTTGTCCAAAGGTTTTGGGGTTGCATATTACGGTAGTTAGTACCGCCGTAATTCAAATCCTCTAAAGAGAAGAGTTTGTCTTGGGCTATCATAGGAAGAGAGAATAGGAAAAGAGCCGAAATAATCAGGGACTTAATCTTCATCATCGTCAAACCTTCTGTTATTATTGTCAAATTTGCGATTGCCCTTAAAGGGTTTCTTGTCTCCTCTACGCTCGAAACGGTCACGTCCACCTCTTCCCTTGAAGTCTCGGGGCTTATCAAAACGCTTACCATTTCTAGGGGGCCTGGAATCTTCGTTGTCTCTTGGCGGTCTTGGCTTCTGAGGTGCCTTGGGCTCTAAGGAACGGAACTTAAAGTTGCGGATGTCTGCCTCTTCGTTTTCTTCCTGTTGCTCCAAGCGTTTCTTGAACTCACGGTTCTGTTTGAAACGATGCTTCTCTGCCATCTTCTGTTTCTCTTCCTCTGTCTTCACGACACCACCCTCAGCGCGGAATTCCTTCATCTTTCCGTCAAAGATCTGGTATTTACGGAACTCACACTCCAACGAGCCGTTGAAGAGAGGTGTCTTGATAGAGGGCTTCAAACCAATCTGGTCGAAGCATTCCTCGCGATAACTGAGAATCCATGCGTCGTTATTGGTAAACTGATGCTTCAGTCGTTCACCAATCATCTTATAGGTACCCAACAGGTCAGGGGTAGAAATGCGCTCACCATAAGGCGGATTCGTCACGATGATGCTCTTCTCCTTTGGCTGTGTGAAGTCTTTGAAGTCGGCTTCTGCTATCGTAATGTCGCTGGTCAGTCCTGCCGCTTTGACATTAAGGCGAGCAGTGTTCACTGCCTTGATATCGATATCATAGCCGTAGATATGATGCTTGAACTCTCGTTCCTGAGAGTCGTCATTATAGATTTCATCAAACAAGTCGCGATCGAAATCCTTCCATTTCTCAAAGGCAAACTCCTTACGGAAAAGTCCTGGCGCCATATTACGGGCAATCAAAGCCGCTTCTATCAGTAAAGTACCACTTCCGCACATCGGGTCGATAAAATCTGTATCACCCTTCCAATCCGTCATAAGAATCATACCTGCTGCCAAAACTTCATTCAGAGGTGCTTCTACGGATTCCTGACGATAGCCTCGACGATGCAATGACTCACCGCTGGAATCCAACGAGAGCGTACACTGATCTTCAGCAATATGGATATTCAAGCGGATATCGGGATTAGCCACAGAGATGTTCGGACGATTGCCTGTCTTCTCACGGAACTGATCGACAATGGCATCCTTCACCTTATAAGCCACAAACTTAGAGTGACGGAATTCCTCAGAGAAGACGACTGAGTCGACAGCAAAGGTCGTATCATTGTCTAAATACTCCGTCCAGTCAACAGCCTTTACACCCTCATAGACATCATCTGCCGACAATGCCTTGAAATGCTTGATGGGTTTCAAAATACGGATGGCAGTATGCAACTGGAAGTTGGCACGATACATCATTTCCTTATCACCTGTGAAGGAAACCATGCGGCGTCCTATCTGTACATTCTTTGCGCCCAGTTGCGTCAATTCTTTCGCCAAAACAGGCTCAAGTCCCATAAAGGTCTTGGCGATGAGTTCAAATTCTTGTGTCATGATGTATTTCAATAAATATGCTGCAAAGATACGAAGAAGTGAGGGAATTTCAAAATAAATCCCATTTTTTTTCATTATTCTAAAACTTTTATGTAATTTTGCACCAACTGTAAATTTAAACCAAACACTATGGTGAATATAGCATATCTGCTCTTGTTGAATATGAGTTCGCTGATGCGACTTGATATTCTGGTGTGGCTGATAGGTATTCCTATTGTCTTTGCGTTTATAGTTTATCTCATTTTCCAGGTAAGAGAACACCGTCAATTGAAATCAGAACTGGTTCAATTGGCAAAGATCAAGAAACATGATATAGAACACGAACTGGTGCTGAAAGCCATGTGTCTGTCGACTTGGAGGTATGATGTGTCTACGGCTACTTTTACGATGGAAAACGACTACCGAAAAGAAACGGACAGTCTTCCTTTTGATAAAAGCACCTCAATGGAAGTTTTATACAAGAACATGAAACCCCAGTACTTGCAGGAATTTAAAGGTCTTTTGGCAGATATAATGGAGGGACGTAAAGACGAGGTACATATTCAATACGAGATGGTGTCTCCGAGTAGTGAGAAGGTCTATTGGTCCGAAATCTTTGCCACTGTGGACAAACGTAACTTGGATGGAAAACCGTTAACGATCATTGGGACGACCCGTCGTATTGACGAACAAAAGCATCTGGAAGAAGAGCTGATAGAAGCCCGTAATCATGCTGAGGAAAGCGACCGCCTGAAGTCTGCTTTCCTCGCAAACATCACGCACGAGGTTCGCACCCCACTAAATGCCATCGTTGGTTTTAGCGATGTTCTACCAATGGCTCAGAGTGAAGAGGAAAGAAACGAACTGGTTAAACTCATCAAACAGAATAATGCCCACCTCTTACGTTTATTTGACGACATGATGACAATCTCTAAACTGGAGGCAGGAGGCAATAATCATGTGGAGAATACCGACTTTGAGATACTTCCTTTATTACGGGAATTAGTCGATAAGTATATGACGATATGCATGGAAAAAGGTCTTGACTTATTCTTAGAAGAGTCTGCCAAGAATGATGTCGTACATACAGACCATGATCGATTGAAAGAGATATTGAATCAATATCTGAACAATGCAGTGAAGTTTACTACAGAAGGAAGTATCAGTATTGGATACGACAAACTTCCTAACAGTATACGCTTATGGGTAAGTGACACAGGAAAAGGTATTCCAGAGGATATGTGTAACGACCATCTGTTTGAACGCTTTGTCAAGGTGGATGAGTTTATCCCGGGCACAGGCTTAGGATTGAGCATCTGTCGCAGTCTTGCCCTAAGTATCAATGGTAAGGTTGGAGTGGAATCCGTTTTAGGAAAAGGTTCCACTTTCTGGGTTGAATTACCGACATAAATAATGAAGTACATGAAAAGTTTGATGAAAACATATTTTTTGTTGGTTTTATTATTCTGGTGTTTGCCATCGCAAGCACAAGTATTGTTGTCTGGATATATCACAGATGCAGAAACCAAGGATGCTATTCAGGCTGTTACGGTATCATATAAGGGACATCGTATTGCTGTTGCCTCAGGTCTTGATGGTCGTTATACTATCCAGAAAATGGTTGGGTGGAATTTGACTTTCAGTGCTGTTGGCTATGTGTCTCAGACGATTACCATAGATGATAGGACTCCTGCAAGGATTGACATTCAGTTAGTGCAGGATACGAAAATGCTTCAAAACGTTGTTGTGAAGTCTAAACGCCAACGATATAGCCGCAAGAACAATCCCGCCGTGGAACTCATGCGAAAAGTGATAGAACACAAACGGCTAACGAATCTCTCTAATAAAGATTACTATCAGTACAACAAGTACCAGAAACTGACGCTGGCAGGTAATGATATTACACCAGAGAAACTGCAGAACTCTATTTTCCGTAAAAAGAAATGGATATTGGATCAATTGGAAATATGTCCGTATAACAATAAGTTAATACTTCCTATATCTGTAGATGAGACGGTTACCAAGAAACTCTATCGTCGTCATCCGCATGATGAAAAGAATATTATCACGGGACAAAATTCCACTGGTGTGGGAGATTTGTTTCAGACAGGCGACATCATGAATACGATGATGAAGGACATCTTCACTGATGTGAACATCTATGACGATCAGGTAAGACTGCTGCAACGTCCTTTCACATCACCGATTGGAAGAGGTGCTATCGGTTTCTATCGTTTTTATATTGAAGATACACTACAGGTCGACAGGGACAGTTGTATTCACTTGCATTTCCTGCCTAACAATATGCAGGACTTCGGTTTCCGTGGTGATATCTATATTCTGAAAGATTCCAGTTATCAGGTAAAGCGATGTGATTTGACTATTCCTCGACAGAGTGATGTCAACTTCGTGGAGAGTATGCGTGTCTCTCAGGAGTTCACTCAACTCCCGACAGGTGAATGGGTCTTGACAGCAGATGATATGGTGGTAGAGATTGAAGTACTCAGTTTTATACAGAAAGCCATCGTTGTGAGGAATACCCGATTGACAGACTATGCCTTTGATGAGTTAGAGGATCATCTTTTCAAAGGGAAAAGGGATGTCAGGGAAGCCGATGCGATGAATCATAGTGACCTCTTCTGGGCGCAATATCGTCAAGTGGAACTGACCAAGGGCGAAAGTGGCATGAAGGATTTCGTGGAAGGCTTTAAGACCATGAAAGGCTTCAAATACATCATGTTTGGTTTGAAGGCTTTGATAGAGAATTATGTCGAGACGGGTAATCCCTCTAAAGTGGACATTGGACCTATCAATACGATGATCTCTTCAAACCATGTTGATGGAATACGTACCCGTTTCAGTGCACAGACAACGGCAAATTTGAACAAGCATTGGTTCTTGTCTGGTTATGTGGCTCGAGGCTGGAAATCCAAGAAGAACTATTATAAAGGTGAACTAACCTATTCTTTTAATGAGAAAGAATATCTGCCTCGTGAGTTCCCTAAGCGAACGTTGACCTTCACTTCCACCTATGATGTCTGCTCCCCTTCTGATAAGTTTATGCAGACGGATAAGGATAATGTCTTTACCGCTTTTAAGTGGAGTAAAGTGAATGCCATGATGTTCTACAATCGTCAGAAACTGGCTTTTGAGCGTGAAGAAATTTATGGTTTAAAGACGATTGTCAGTTTGAAAACGGAAGAGAATGAGGCATGTGGCAATCTCTATTTCACTCCGATGGTGGACTATTCTCAATGGAAGGCTCTTACGACAATTCCAGAAGGTGGCTTTGTAAACAGTACCATTCCTGAGGTAGACATACCTCGCCCCTCAACCAAAATTAGAACGACAGAACTACGGGCAGAATTTGAATATAGTCCAGGAACCACCTATATTAATACAAAACAACGCAGAAGAAAGGTGAATCGTGATGCCCCGATTTTTAACCTAAGCCATACGCTTGGAATTAAAGGATTCTTGGGCGGTGATTATAATTACAACTATAGCGAGTTAAGTGTGACCCAGCGTATTTGGTTGAATAGTTGGGGAAAGATAGACCTCTATGTGAAAGGAGGCATCCAGTGGGATAAGGTTCCATTCCCCTTGCTCTGTATGCCAGAGACAAACCTTTCCTATATCCTTCAGAAATATACTTTCTGTTTGGTGAATAATATGGAATTCTTGAACGACCGATTCGTTTCAGCAATCTTTACATGGGACTTGAATGGAAAGTTATTCAATCGAGTTCCCCTGTTGAAGAAATTAAAATGGCGTGAGTATATCGGTTTTAAGATGCTATGGGGTGGATTGTCTGACAAAAATAATCCCTTCTTAGCAGAAAATGCAGACAGTCCTTTGTTGATGGCGTTTCCAGAAGGTTCTCATGTAATGGATCCCAAACGACCCTATTGGGAACTCTCCGTAGGAATCCATAATATCTTCAAATTCCTTCATGTGGAATATGTACGGCGTCTGAACTATAACGATTATTCCACTGCTCATAAGCGTGGAATTCGAATGACACTTCACTTCACTTTCTGATTTTTTTCTCTTTCTTGCAACTTTTTCATATTCCATTTCGTCTATAAGATAAAAACTAATTAAAATAGGAAATGAATATGAAAAAGTTGATTATTTGTCTTGTGGCAATTTTTGCTATCGTATTTGGGGTACAAGTTTATGCTGCTGAGTTGAATAACCTAGCAGAAGAACAACGACCCACAAAGAGTTTTGAACGTATTCGTCTGCAAGGATCACCTGATATCAAATATACTCAGGGGAAGACCTGCTCTGTTCGCGTGAAAGCGCCCAAAAACATGATCAAAGACATAGAAACGCGAGTGGAAGGCAACTGTCTTATTGTCAGCATGAAAAATAACAGGTTCTTCTCCTTTGGTTCAATTAAAGGCGGTGAAGTTACAGTGTATGTGACATCTCCAGACTTGATTGGTGTAGAAGTACAGGGTTCTGGTGACTTTGAATGTAAGAGTCTCTTAGATACTGACAATATGGAGATAAGCCTGCGTGGTTCAGGTGATGTTAATTTCACAGATATTATTTGTGACCGCATCAAAACCTCATTGGTGGGATCCGGTGATATTGAAATCAAGAATGTTACAGCCCAGCAGTCGTCTGTAGAGTTAGTAGGCTCTGGCAATGTAAAGGTTAAACAAAACAAGGTAAAACAGACAGAATTGGAACTGAAAGGTTCTGGTGATATTAGAATAGCATGTGACAACTGTGATGTTGTCAATTGTCGCCTTGTAGGAAGCGGAGATATCACCCTCTCTGGAACAGTCAAAAAACTCAATCGCTCCACAAGAGGTTCTGGTGATATAGAAACCGGTGGACTTCGAATCATCAAGTAGTAAAACCATAATTTTCTCCTAATTATTGCTTGTTTCGGAAAAAACAAGCATTTTTTTTTGTTATGTTGTAAAAAAAGTGTATTTTTGCAACTAACTATAATATAATACTTACCGATGACGAAAAAGTCTTTCTTAATATTGTTTTTCCTTGCACTACCATTTGTCGCGATGGCAGTGATACCTGATGTGAAATTCCGTCGTTTGGATACCCGTGACGGTTTGTCAAATTCACAAGTAAATAGTATCCTTCGGGATTCGCATGGTAATGTCTGGTTGGCTACGCAATTCGGATTGTGCCGTTACGACGGTTATCGCTTTAAGATCTTTTCTTCTTTTGAGCGTGATACAATGACGTTGCGTAATAACCGCATAGATAAGATACAGGAAGACTATGAAGGAAGACTATGGCTGGATCACGGTATGAATTTTTCTATGTATGACCCTATCACGGAGAAAGTTGATCGTACCCCTTCTCGTTGGTTGGCAAAACAGGGTATCCGCGGTGGTATCGAAAGTATGTACATAGACTCGAAGAAGAACTATTGGATTAAGACTTACGACAATGGCTTCTTTTTCTACGATCCTCATCGGAAGTATATCAAAAAGATTCCTTTCGGCTATGGACCTATGGAGTTCTCCAAGGATTTTGCAATTTCCGCCTATACAGAAACAAAAGAAGGTATGGTAATGGTGTCATCAATGGGTGAACTGATGTGCGTTGATGGTGAACACGGAAAGGTGCTTTGGAAAAATGATTATGTTAAAAAGAGCCTGAATGCCTATAATGACTATTGGGTGTATGTAGATAAAGACGGTATTACTTGGGTCATTACCCACTCAGTAGGAACTTATATCTATGTGCCACAGGAAAAACGATGGTATACCAACCTGACAGATTTGATGCAGGCACGCGGTTTTACAAATGTTCCTGATGATATCGTTGTATGGGAGGTACGTTATGACCAGAAAGGGTTGCTATGGGTAGCAACAGACCATATGGGAATTCTGTTATTAGACTTCAAGAACAAAGAGTGGCGGCAATTTAACAATGTCAAGGGTGACGAGACATCCCTTCCCGATATCACGGCAAAACATCTTTATCAAGACCAACTGGGTCGCATGTGGGTGGCTACCTATAAGAATGGTGTCGCTATGAGTGCTGATGCCATGACTAATTTCAACAGTCTTGCCTTTGGTGATATCAATGGCATTTGTGAAGATAAGGAAGGCTATTATTGGTTAGGGTTGAATACTGGTGGTATCTTGAAGGTTGACCCTATTACGTTGGAAATTGTTGAACGATACACCAAACATGAGATAGGTTCTGCTAGTGACATCGTTGTTGGAAACTATGCAGCAAGTGATGGCAGTCTGTGGTTCGGTACGTGGGAAGGTGGTTTGCTGAGATATAAGGATGGACAGTGGAAGATTTATACTGTGACAACCCCGGGAAGTGCTTTTATGACCAATAATATATGGGGCATCACAGAAGACTATTGGGGAAATATCTGGATTGGCGTCCTTGGTGGTGGCGTGGTTCGCATGGATAAGCAAACAGGTCGTCAGCGTGCCTTTACAGAAGAGAATTCTAAAATTAAGACGGTATGGACAAATAGTATTTCCCGTGCTTCTAATGGTTGGATTCTGGCTGGTAATTCAGAATACTGTTCTATCATCAATCCCAAGACGATGAAGGTTATGAACCTTGCCAAACCCCATGATGATAATACTTTTACTATCTCTTCTGCGACAACACAGGCTTTGATGGACAGTCATGGCTTACTATGGCAGGCATCCCCGTCAGGAGTGAGTGTCTATGACCGTAAGTTAGGACAGATGAAGTTGCTGGATATGAAGGCAGGCTTCTATGGTTCTAATGTTGTAGCGTTGGCAGAGGACAGCAATCATTCAATGTGGGTAGTAACAGATCATGGTATTTCCAATGTTACTGCTCAGAAAGACGAGGATGATGGTCGTTGGACATTTGCTGTACGCAGTTATAACGACCGTGATGGTTTACAGCCTGGACCGTTTAACCAGCGAGCCATCTGCTTCACTCGTACAGGATATTTGTTAGTAGGTGGACAAGATGGTTTGGACATTATTAATACCCGTCGACTGAATGAGAATGAGAATATTGAGAAACCTGTATTCAGCGGTCTGGTACTTTTTAATGAAGAAGTCGAAGTTGGTGCTGAATATAATGGACGAGTGATCCTTGATAAAGCATTGGACGTGGAACGTTCCATTACTTTGAAGGTTGATGAGAATCAGTTTACCATCCAGATGGGTTCTGACAATGGTGGTGTCAAGAACAATACCCGTTTTGTCTATCGGTTAAAGGGCTTCAATGATAAGTGGATAAAAACCTCATCTTCCAATTCCGATATTACATACATGGGACTTCCTGCAGGACATTACACACTCTGTGTCCGTATGTTGAATGATGATGGAACAATGGGTGATAAAGAGAGCCAACTGGATATTACCATTAAAGGTGCATGGTATACTTCATGGTGGGCAATCCTTTTATATCTACTTTTGATTGCTCTTGCCGTTTGGTATGCTTGGACGATTCATGTGAAGAGACAGCAACTACAGGAAGAAAAAGAAAGTATAGAGGAACCTCAACAAGATATTCCATCTCAAGAAGAAGAGGAAATCGAAGAGGCAATCTTGATGGACGATGACAATGAGATGAATTAGGAGAAAAGATATATGAACAGACGGATTATACTTTTTTGTTTTTTATTCGGCATAGTAATATCTGCTTCCGCCGCCATTGACGATATGAAGTTCAGTCGTCTGAATACTGGTGATGGACTTAGTAATTCACAAATTCTTTGTATCACCCGTGATTCGAAAGGTTTTGTGTGGATAGGGACACCTTATGGACTAAACCGTTATGATGGTTATCGTTTTAAGACTTTCTATTCATATGCGAAGGACACGACCACCATGCGTAACAACTATGTCGAGGAAATATATGAGGCATACGATGGTAAGATATGGATTCGCCAAGGAATGAACTACACCATATATGATCCAAAGACGGAGAAGTTTGACCGCCATCCAGAAGTGGTGCTTCGAGAATGGGGTATAGAAGGTGGTATAGAACGTTTGTTTATTGATTCTCATAAGCATTTTTGGTTTAAGACCAATGACAATGGTTTTTGGCATGTGAACCCCTATACGAATAAAGCGAAACATTATCGTTTGGGTTATGGTCGTCAGGAGTTCCATAATGATTTCGGTGTATCCTCTTTTGCGGAGTATGGAAAAAGTGTAATGGTTGCATCCTATAAGGGCGAGATATTCTGTTTCAACCGCGAAAAAGACTGGATCAGTTGGAAGAATGACTATTTACGTCGTAATGGATTTGTCAATGATCAGGATTGCAGATTGCGATTAGATCGTCGTGGCAATATCTATGCCGTTACGATGCAATCCACCTTCATTAAAATCAATGGGGCGAACAAATGGTACCACTCTATTCCTGACTTGTTGAAGGCTTGGGGATTTGTGGATGTTCCAGAAATCAAGAGTGTATGGGATGTTCGACTTGACAAAAAAGGACGTATCTGGTTGGCAACAGACCATTATGGTCTTTTTGTTATCGACCGTAAAGCAAAAGAAGTCCGCCAGTTCTTAAAAGACAAAAACGACGAGACAACCATTTGTGACAACACTTTACGATTGATTTATTGTGACCAATTGGGCAGAATGTGGATGGGATCCTATACGAATGGCATAAGTGTGTATACTGAAAGTGGTTCCAATTTCCGAAATCTGGAATTAGGTAATATTAATACGGTATGTGTAGATACAGCAGGTTATTATTGGTTAGGAACTAATACGGAAGGTATTATTCGCTTAGATCCTCGTACAGAAGAGAAAGTTGTCTATGACAGGTCGAACTGTAATATTGGTTCAAATACCATGGTATGCAGTTATGCATCTCGTGATGGCTCTGTATGGTTTGGTACATACGAGGGAGGTCTTATCCATATTAAGAACGGACAAGTAACGAACTATCGTGCAACGGGTCAACCTACAGATCTTTCTAATGATAATGTTTGGACTATTTATGAGGATAAAAGGGGTTCTATATGGATTGGTACACTGGGTTCTGGTGTGCAACGCATAGATCCCAAAACAGGGAAAATGGACCCACCCATCAATACCCATAACTCTATCTTGCCAAGTGACTATATATCAACTATTACAGAGACTAACAAGGGATGGCTGATGGTGTCTCATTCAAAATATTATTCTATTATTAATCCAAAGACGCGAAAGATTATTAACCGTGATATCACGGATAATCACAATGATATAGGTATTACAGAGACATCTATTGCCACTATTCAGGATAGTCGTGGATTATCATGGCAAGGCTCTTCTTCAGGTGCTACGATTTGGGATCCTAAGACCAATGATGTGTATCTTCTCGATATGCGTAGCGGATTATTAGGATCGACAGTCAACGGTATTGTAGAGGATAACCGTAAGACAATCTGGCTTGTTACTGATCACGGTGTTAGTAATGTTGTTCCTCAGAAGCAGTGGGATGGCAAATGGTCATTTGTGATTCGCAGTTATAACAATCGTGATGGTTTGCAGACTGGTCCTTATAATCAGCGTCCCATTTGTTATTCACCCGATGGACTTCTTCTTATTGGAGGTCAGGGCGGATTAGACATTATCAATCCCAAGAAGATGGGTAAGGGTCGGTTTAAGGAACATCCAGTGTTTAGTGGTTTGAAAGTCTTTGGTCATGAAGTTGCTGTAGGCGAAGAGATAGATGGACGTGTAGCCCTTGATGAGGCTCTGGATGTCAGTTGTAAGATTAATCTTCGTTTTGATGACCAGTTCACTGTCCAGTTGGGAACTAATAGCGGTGAGCCGCACAATCGTTCTCGCTTTGTCTACAAGATGGCAGGTTTTGATGACGAATGGATACGCACAGAAGAGGTGAATCCAAATATTACCTATATGAGTCTTCGTGCTGGATTCTATTACCTTTGTGTCCGTGTACTAAATGATGATGGAACGTTTGGAGATGCTGAGCGACAGATCGCCGTTACCATCCGTCCACCATTGTGGCGTAATCGATGGATGATGCTGATCTATATGTTATTGGTTGCCTTAGCCGCTTGGTTCTGGCGCAAATGGTATATCAAGAGACAGGAGCAACGCATGAAGGCAGAGACTATTCGTCGTGAACTGGAAAAACAGCAGTGGATGAACGAGATGCGTATGAAATTGACAAATGAGTATGCAGACAAGAAAGAACCATATATAGTACAGCAGGAAGAAGTTGTACTGAATAAAAAGGTATCCGACTTGGTAGCATTTACTCGTGATTATTGTAGTTCATACGTCTCACCAATTCCAGATAAACGCGTAGATGTGAAGTTCCTGACATCTGTCGACGAAATGGAGGTGGACTTTGACCAGGATAAATTAGCGAAGATTTTCCAGATAACATTCCGTAATTCTGCCATTTTCTCTCCTAACGAGTGTACTATTAGTGTAGGAGTAGCCCGTACTCGAGATAATAAGGCACAGATACAAATTGCTGATAATGGAATTGGTATTCGTGACGAGTTTAAGGAACACGCCTTCGATCCGATTGTCAATGGTGATGGTTCTGACCTCGATAAGGTGAAAGCGATTGTAGATGCCCATGATGGTGATGTTCGTATAGAGGATAATCCCGGTGGTGGTACAATTATCGTGGTTACATTACCTGCAGGTGACGTCATTGAAGAAGCGGAGATGATGGATGATGAAGAATAATTATTAAAACTATAACAGAATAATAACTTATGAAGATTTTAAGGACATTGACGACGAGTGTGTTGTCTTTGATGACAGTAATGCTGATGGCTGCTGATTACACCGTGAATGGACAGTTTGTGACAATCCCTGTCAAGAATGCGAAAGCAGGTGGCGCAAGGATAGTACGTTTGCAAGTGGTAAACGACAATATTATCCGTGTGCAGGCTACTTCGGAGGAGGCATTACCGCAGAAGAAGCAGAGCCTTATGATTGTTGAACAGAAGGCACAGCCAAAGTTCAATGTAACTGATGGCGACATAGTCAGTATAAAAGCAAAAAATGTAGAGGCACGTGTTGATAAGTCAACGGGTGCAATCACGTTTTTCGATGCAACTGGCAAACTGTTGCTGAAGGAAGCAGAGGACGGAAAGAAATTTAAGGCATTTACTGTTCCTGAGCGTGAACTGGGTATGAAGACAGGCTTTACCGTTCCTGAGGAAGCCAAACACGGGTTGACGTGGCAGATGAAATTTGACTCTCCTGCCGACGAGTCGTTTTACGGATTAGGACAGCATCAGTCGGAAGAGTTTAATATGAAGGGTAAGAATGAAGACCTTTTCCAATATAATACGAAGGTAAGTATTCCCTTCGTTCTTTCTAATAAGAACTACGGCATCCTTTGGGATTCATATAGTTACTGTCGTTTTGGTAATCCTAATGATTATCTGCAGTTGAATCGTGCTTTCAAACTCTATGATAAGAAGGGTAAAGAAGGGCATTTGACAGGTACCTATATTGATAAGGATGGCAAAAAACTGGTACGTGACGAAGATTCGATTTATTATGAGTATGCCTATCCTGCCACCTCTGAGATTGCCAACAAGACGGACAATGGTGGACTGAAGAATCTTCCGAAAGGTTTTAGTCTGCAAGGAGCAAATGTTACCTATGAGGGATTTATTGAACCCGAGTGCTGTGGCAAATGTACAGGTAAGCCTGCCGACTATCAGTTTATTCTCTATTACTCTGGTTATGTAAAGGTGTATATTGATGGTAAGGAAGTCGTTCCAGAGCGTTGGCGTACGGCATGGAACCCCAATGCTTATAAATTTACAGCCCAAGTGCGCAAGGGTGTGAAAAATCAACTGCGTATTGAGTGGCAACCCGATGGTGGAGAAGCGTATTGTGGATTACGTGTATCCGAGCCTCGTAGCGAAGAGGAGCGTGGACAACTCTCTATCTGGAGTGAGATGGCTCGTGATATGGACTACTATTTCATTGCAGGACAGAACTTCGATGAGGTGATTAGTGGTTATCGTACCTTGACGGGTAAGGCATCACTCTATCCGAAATGGGTGTTAGGTTTCTGGCAGAGTCGTGAGCGTTACAAGACTGCAGAGGAGGTTGAAGAGAATCTCGCAGAGTTCCGCAAGCGCCATATTCCTATTGATAATATCGTCCAGGATTGGAATTACTGGCCAGAGAACCAGTGGGGAAGTCATCAGTTTGAGGCTTCACGCTATCCTGATCCACAAGCGATGCTTGACAATGTCCATAAGATGCATGGGCGTTTCATGATTTCCGTATGGCCTAAGTTTTATGTGAACACCGAGAACTATAAGGAACTTGATAGGAAAGGTTGGATGTATACGCAGGCAGTGGAGGACGACATTCACGACTGGGTAGGTCCTGGTTATGTGGGTGGTTTCTATGATGCCTATGATGCTGGAGCCCGCAAGATGTTCTGGCGCCAGATGGATGAGAACCTCTATACCAAGTATAACCACGATGGTATTGCAGGAGTAGATGCTTGGTGGATGGATGCTTCAGAGCCTAACGTACGTGACTGTACGCCTATGTGGTATCGCAAGGCACTCAGTGGACCTACCGCTTTGGGTACTTCTACCGAATATTTTAATGCTTATTCTACTGTCAATGCCGATGCCATCTATAATGGTCAGCGTAGTGTCTGGAAGGGTAAGGATAACGAGCCTCGCGTATTCTTACTGACACGTAGCGGTTTTGCTGGTGAACAGCGTTTCTCTACTGCTACATGGAGTGGTGATATTGGTACCCGTTGGGAGGATATGCGTGCCCAGATGACTGCAGGATTGAACTATTCTATGTCAGGTATTCCTTTCTGGGGTATGGATCAAGGTGGTTTCTGTGTGGAAAACCGTTATATGGCAGCCCAGCAACTATATGACCGTACAAAGGTAGAGAATGAGGATTTGAAGGAATGGCGTGAGTTGCAGTGTCGTTGGAATCAGTTTGGTACGTTTATTCCTCTTTTCCGCAGTCATGGTCAATGGCCGCTGCGCGAGATATGGAACATCGCCCCGGATAATCACCCTGCCTATCAATCGTTCGTTTATTATGACAAGTTGCGTTATCGTCTGATGCCTTATCTCTATTCGATGGCAGGCTGGGCTCACTTCAAGGACTATACGCTGATGCGTGCCCTTGTGATGGACTTCAATGGTGATAAGGATGTGGAGAATATCGGCAACCAGTGGATGTTCGGTCCGGCATTGATGGCATGTCCTGTGGGATATTATAAGGCACGTAATCGTAGTGTCTACTTCCCCAAGCAGTGTGGCTGGTATAACCTATATACTAATGATTATATTGAGGGTGGTCAGTCGCTTATCGTTGATGCACCATACGAACAGATTCCTGTCTTTGTCCGTGAGGGTGCCATTATTCCCTTCGGTCCTGAGATGGAGTGGAGTGATGAGAAACCTGCAGAACTCATTAACCTTTATGTCTATGCAGGACAGAATGGTTCCTTCCAATTGTATGAGGATGAGGGTGTGAATTACAACTACGAGAAAGGCAAGTATGCTACGATTGATATTACCTATGACGATGCTTCCAAGACAGTAACGATTGGTGCTCGCAAGGGACAATTCAATGGTATGTTGAAGAATCGTCGTTTCAATATTGTCCTCGTTACAAAAGATAATGCAAAGCCATTGAATCTGGAGAATCCAGAAGGAACGATGGTACAGTATAGCGGTAAGGAAGTCAGTGTAAAACTGTAATATCTGTATCAAGCTATCATTGAACT
The DNA here is from genome assembly GCA_045225255.1 of Prevotella sp. Taxonomy (GTDB): domain Bacteria; phylum Bacteroidota; class Bacteroidia; order Bacteroidales; family Bacteroidaceae; genus Prevotella. The sequence goes on from JBGVBD010000209.1 coordinate 36,856, forward strand.
GAAAGAAATATGTACATCAAAGGTGTTGTGTTGACGTTAGCAGCATTTGTCATGACGATGACGATGCAGGCAGGCAATAAGGATGATTACAAAAAATCGTCTGAATATATTGCTTTGCGTGACTCCGTTCATCATTCTTTCAATGCCAGTGATAGCGCACGTTTCTTCGTTGCCGTGAAGAATCTGGAGAACTACTTGCTAAAACAGGAAGACCTTCATGAGTATTATACACAACGCTGTAATGAGATTGTTTTCCAACTGAATCGCCAACGAGTGTTTGAGGCGTATAAACTTGCCACCCAACTGTCGAAGGAACTGGCAGAGAAGAAACTGGACAAGGAGATGTATATGGCTATCAACATGATGGGACATATCTATCATTACAGTGGCAACAAAGAGAGTGCCAAACGGTGTTTCTGGGAAGTCATTCGCAGGATGGAGCAGGAGGGATATACGGAGAGCCTGCCCCCTATCTATATGAATTTGGTGAACATCGTGATGGATGAGGATCCTAAGGAAGCATTGCGATTGATAGACCAGGCAGCCTCGATAGCCAAGGAAGCATCCCCGGACCGTGTGTTCGACATAGAGACACGCCGTACTTTGGCTTATTATCTGATGGACGATACACCACGTTTTCTTGAAGGTTATGAGGCTTATCGTGATGGTATTGCCAAAGGATTATCTTCTGTACATGGACGCGAATTGGAAATCTACTATCTGGTTCATCAGGGAAAGGTAGACCAAGCCATCAGTCTAACAGAGGAGATAGAGAATCCCTATGGGACGCAAGCGAATATCTATTCCAAGGCAGGACGCTGGAAAGAGGCTTACGAAGCACTGACGAAAGGCGCTGCAGAGACCGATTCGTTGAATAGCATGATCCTTAGCAGTTCGATGCAAGGTATTCAGAACGAACTGAAACTCTATGATGCCGAACGGCGGACTTCCCGTCTGTGGCTATATGGCTTGATAGCTATTGCCGTCTTATTGTTGTTGCTGGTTGTAGCTATGTCCTATATCGTCCGTTCACGTCGTCGTCATCTGCGTGAGATGAAGATTGCCTATGAGCATGCCCTTGAATCCGACAGACTGAAGACTGCTTTTATCAAGAATGTGAGTCACGAGGTTCGTACGCCTCTCAATATCATCAGTGGATTTGCACAAGTGATGGCAGACCCTGGAAGTATCATCAGTTCCAATGAGCGCCGCAGAATTGCAGATACGATGATGAGTAATACTCACCGTATCACTTCAATGATGAATGAGGTGCTTGAGATGTCGGTAAATGAGGCTTCTACTGTTGAACATAACTTAACCGCCATTCCTTGCAATAAACTGTTGCTTCGTATATTAGATGACTATAAGAAGGAAGTAGGGAAGACGGAAACGGAATTCCGTTATGAGACGGCACTTGATGATGCCTATACGGTTCTCACCAATGAGAGTTGTCTGCGTAAGATCATTCATCCGTTGCTTGATAATGCAGAGAAGAATGCGAAGAACGGAATCGTTACGTTGCGTTGCTCATCAGATGCCAGTCACCTCATGATCATGGTAGAGGATAATGGCAGCGGTGTTCCTGTGGCAGAGGCAGAGCATATCTTTGAGCGGTTTGTCAAACTCGATCCCTTCAAAGAGGGTATTGGATTAGGTCTTACGTTCAGTCGTATGATGGCTCAGCGTCTTGGCGGAAATGTCAGACTTGACACCACCTATGCAGGACCAGGTGCTCGTTTTGAGGTTACAATCCCATTAGAATGAATAAAATCATAAAAGCATAAATCAACATGAAAAGAACGTTATTACTATGTCTGGCTGTTGTTTCTGGACTGATAGCACAGGCACGGAATCGTGAGAATTTTGACCAAGGGTGGCGTTTCATTCTGGCAGACTCTGCACAGATGGCAAGTCCTACGTATCATGATGGCCATTGGCGGATATTGGATCTGCCACATGACTGGGCGATAGAGGGCGACTTCCGCGACGGTAATCCCAGCGGGGCAGGCGGTGGTGCTTTGCCTGGTGGTATCGGATGGTATCGCAAGCGTTTCGTATTGGGCTGTGATGCACTGCCTTCCGACCGTTACTTCATTGAGTTTGACGGTGTATATATGAACTCTACCGTCTATGTCAACGGACAGCAGGTAGGTTTTCGCCCCTATGGCTATAGTTCTTTTGAATACGAAATCACGAAATATTTGCGACAAGGTGAGAATGTGATTGCCGTACGTGTGGATAACAGTGACCAGCCAAACTCTCGTTGGTATTCGGGTTGCGGTATCTATCGTCATGTGTGGTTCACCCAGACTAATCCCGTACATGTCAAGCATTGGGGTGTTCATGTAGAGACGGATGCCAAGATGGGACAGGTGAAAGTTGACGTGGATGTCGAAGGTACTGGCTATAAGGTACGTAATACTGTCTTCGATGCCGCTGGTAAAGAAGTCGGTATGAAGGTGAAGAAACCGCATCTCTGGTCGGTAGATGACCCCTATATATATAAGGTACGCACGCAAGTATTGGTTAATGGCAAGGTGGTTGATGAGGTATGGACCACTACTGCTTTCCGTGATTTCCGCTTCGATGCAAAGACAGGCTTTTGGTTGAATGGTAAGAACATGAAACTGAATGGCGTGTGTGAGCATCACGACTTCGGTTGTTTAGGTTCCGCGTTGAATGAGGATGCCCTGCACCGCAAACTGACGAAATTGAAGGCGATGGGGGTCAATTCCATCAGAAGTTCGCACAATCCGCCAGCCCCCGAGTTGCTGAATATATGCGACACAATGGGTATCATCGTGATGGACGAGTCGTTTGACATGTGGCGTCGCAAGAAGACGGCAGGTGACTATGCCCGTTTCTTTGATGAGTGGCATGAGCGCGACCTCACTGATCTCGTGCTTCGTGACCGTAATCATCCATGTGTGCTGATGTGGTCTATTGGTAATGAGGTGTTGGAACAGTGGTCTTCGGCTGATGCAGATGAGTTGACATTAGAGCAGGCAAACCTGCTTCTGAATGCAGCACACGATGCTTCCACGCTTGCACATGGTGAGGAAATGAGTCCAAACTCTTTGTTGACACGTCATTTGGCAGATATCGTGAAGCGCTATGATACCACACGACCGATCCTTGCTGGTTGTAATGAACCGAGTCCCAATAACCATCTCTTCAAGAGTGGGGCTATTGATATCATCGGTTTCAACTACCATCATCAGTGGGTGAAGGATGTTCCCCAGAACTTCCCCGACAAGCCTTTCATCTTCTCTGAGAGTGTTTCGGCATTACAGACACGAGGTTTCTATAAGATGCCTTCCGATTCCGTCACCTGGGCACCGCAGGAATGGTATCTTCCTTATACCGATCCCAGTTTCATGTGTTCGTCATACGATAATATGCACGCCTCTTGGAGTTCTACTCATGAGGAAACATGGGATGTGGTAAAGCATACGCCTTATGTTGGTGGACAGTATATCTGGACGGGTTTCGACTATATCGGTGAGCCTACACCGTATGGATTCCCTGCCCGTTCCTCGTATTTCGGTATTATCGACCTTGCAGGTTTCCCGAAAGACACCTATTATATGTACCAGAGTGAATGGACGACGAAACCTGTGCTGCACCTCTTCCCGCATTGGAATTGGGTGCCAGGTCAGACCATTGATATGTGGTGCTACTATAACAATGCTGATGAGGTGGAACTGTATATCAACGGCGAGAGTCAGGGCGTGCGCAGAAAGACTTCCGAACAGCCAGAAGGACGTTATGAGATGCACCAGACAAAGGCAAAACTCAACAGCGAGTATCATGTAGGATGGCGCGTGACTTTCGATCCAGGTGAAGTGAAGGTAGTGGCACGTAAGGATGGTAAGGTTGTTGGAGAGCAGACAATCAAGACGGCAAGTGCACCTGTAAAGATTCGTCTTTCAAAGGACTATCAGGGTAAGAATACGACTTTTGTCACTGCTGAGGTAGTGGATAAAGACGGCAATCTCTGCCCATGGGCGGAAGATCAGATCTATTTCGACTATGAGGGTGATGGTCGTATTCTGGGTACAGACAATGGTTGTCAGACTTCCATGGAGCGTTTTAAGGATCCTCAGCGTAAGGCGTTCTTCGGTAAGTGTATGGTGGTTGTGAGTGGTAATGGTTCTATTACCGCCAGGTCACCGATGTTACAACCTGATGTGATACAATTTACAGTTAGAAAATAAGTAATATGAAAAAGATATTATGTACGATGCTATTGCTTGGCAGTATGGCTACTGTCCAAGCCCAGTTACAGACATCTGCAGGTGTTCAGTACTTGCAGTGTATGCCCAAAGACCAGTCGGGTGACTTTTCCGACCTCAGTAATACGTATTTCCTCGCTGATTCATTGGCTTCGTTCGATATGGCGAAAGGTGAGGGACTGGTGAACTGGAAGCGTTATCGGTTGTCGCCACGTCAGGCGTTCAACCTCAACGGCTACTGGCCTGTACGCATGCAGATGCTTGACTTCCCCGATACACAGTATGACAATGACCCGAACCTCTCGTTGAAGATCGACTTCGTGAGTCCCCGTTGTGTGCGTATCCGTATGGCAACATCACCGATTGAGGCACCTCGCAAGGACAGCGAGAGCCTGATGTTGGCAGGGGCTGTGCCTGTATCCAATGAATGGAAAGCGGTGGGCGATGACAGAGTCATCGCCTACAAGACGGCTTATGGCAGCATTGAGATACAGAAGTATCCTTGGCGCATCGTGCTGAAAGACAAGAATGGCAAGGTGATGACGCAGACGCGCCATCTCATTGATAACGATTCCAGTCAGGTGAAACTGCTGCCGTTCTCGTTTATCAAGCGTGGTTCCGATAATTCACGCAGTGTCAATCCCGTGTGGACGATAGCCCCGGGGGAGCGTATCTATGGCGGTGGAGAGTCGTTTGGCGCCTTGAATAAGGTAGGGCAGAAGATGCAACTGATGGTGACAGACCCGCAAGGACCCGAGACCGACGGACAGTATAAGCCCGTTCCTTTCTTCTTCTCGAATCGTGGTTACGGTATCTTCATGCATACCTCGGCACCCGTCACAGCCGACTTCGGTGCGTCGTATATCGGTGCCTCTCGGCTGTTTATGGCTGATGAACAGGTCGACCTGTTTGTGTTCTTCGGTGAACCGAAGGATATCCTTAACGAATATACCAATATCACAGGTAAGTCACCGATGCTGCCGTTGTGGACTTTCGGTACGTGGATGAGTCGTATTACCTATTTCTCTCAAGAAGAAGGTTTGGAGATTGCCCGTCAACTGCGTCAGCACAAGATACCATCCGACGTGATTCATTTCGATACGGGATGGTTTGGTGTCGACTGGCAGTGTGACTATGAGTTTGCCAAAGACCGTTTCAAAGACCCTGTGGGCATGCTCAAACAACTCAAGCAACAGGGTTTCCATACCTGTCTGTGGCAGTTGCCTTACTTCACACCTAAGAACCGTTTCTTCCATGAGATTATCGAAAACAATCTGCACGTAAAGAATGCCGACGGTGGTATGCCCTACGAGGATGCTGTGCTCGACTTCTCGAATCCGCAGACTGTCGCATGGTATCAGTCGAAGATTACGGGGCTTTTGAAGCAAGGTGTATCTACCATCAAGTGTGACTTCGGTGAGGCGGCGCCTTACAACGGCTTCTATCATAGTGGTAAAGGTGGTCTCTACGAGCATAACCTCTATCCTTTGCGTTATAACAAAGCGTTGTGGGAAGCGGTAGAACGTCAGTATCCTCACGAGGGTGTCATCTGGGCACGCTCGGCGTGGGCAGGCAGTCAGCGTTATGCGCTTCATTGGGGCGGTGATGCTGCTACGACAAATACGGGAATGTTGGGTGACTTACGTGGTGGTCTCTCATTCGGACTCAGCGGTTTCTCATTCTGGAGTCATGATATGGGCGGCTTCGTGACGGCTTCACCAGAGGATATCTATCGCCGTTGGCTGCCCTTCGGTTTTCTGAGTTCCCATACGCGTGCCCATGGTGCACCGCCTACGGAGCCATGGCTTATCAGCGAGTCGTTTACGAAAGCCTTCCGCGAGGCTGCTGAGATGAAATACAAATTGATGCCGTATGTCTATGCACAGGCGAAAGACTGTTCGGAGCGTGGCTTACCGATGGTACGTGCATTGCTCGTGGAGTTCCCAGATGACCCAGGGGCATGGCTGGTGGAAGATGCCTATATGTTCGGTTCACAAATTCTCGTCGCCCCATTGTTGGAGAGCGGTGACGAGCGTATTGTCTATCTTCCTCGTGGTAAATGGATTGACTATCAAAGTGGCAAGGTGTATGAAGGTGGCTATCAGACCATCAAGGCAGGTAGGATTCCCGCTATCATCCTTGTGCGTGACGGCAGTCTGATTCCCCATGTTCCCCTTGCTCAGCGCACGGATGAGATACAATGGGACAAAGTAGAACTGAAACCATATAAGGCGGATGCGAAGAAATGTACGGGCTTGCTCTTCAAACCAGGCGACACCCAGTTACAGCATATAGAGCAGTAATACTTTCAGATATTTTGACAAAGTGCCTCTGTAGAAGGGGCACTTTTCATTTTTGTTTGTAGTTGGCTGTAAATACGCGAAAACAGAAGGGTTATGATAATCATTTGGATAACAATGACTTATCTGTTTTAGAGGTGCTTTTGACAATGAAAACAAGGGTGAAATGTGGTAGAAAGCCCCGATTTTGCCCCTATCTTTCGCATGGAAAGGTGCCACCTAACGGATCGTTTGCACGTAGCAAACGGGTAGAAAAGTGCCTTCTTTCTCTATGAAAGTGATATACTAACGTTTTTTCTGCTGTAAAATAACGTTTTTATGCCTCTCAATTTTCTAGAAGCACTAAAAATCCATACATAAAATCCAGCACTTTTTCTTGACAGTTCTTATATCTTGTTGATATCTACATATCCATGCATGACGGCATAGATGGTGAGGGCGGAGACGCTCTTGAGACCCAGTTTGTCCATGATATTCTTGCGATGGGTGATGACGGTGGCAAGTCCGATGTTCAACTGGTCGGCAATTTCTTTGTTGATAAATCCCTGTACGATGAGCGACATGACTTCTATCTCACGGTTGCTAAGTATCTTCTGTTGTAATGCCTGAGGCATTGGTGGCAGGTGCTTGCCTTCCCCATGAGCATATTGGACAAGTCCTAATAGTTGACGAATAAGTTGTGATTCTGGTTGGTTGATGCAGAGGCTATGGAAGTCGGGTAGTTGTGCAGTGTCTTCTAATTGCAGTGTCAAAACAATGGTCTTGCGCTGTCGCTCTTGGAAGAACGGTCTATTTTGCACTACGATGTTCATAGATACAAAGTAGTGGAAATAACTGTCGGGCTGATTCGCCGATAACTCGGCGAACGAACCATAAGTATCTATCGTCATGATGGGCATGACGTTCAGTAACAACTGCTTGAGTCCTAACACCGCTAATGTGTTGGCATCGACAATAGCAACCTTGGGGCGATTCTGTGTTTTCGGCTTCATCAATGACTATTGGTTCATGAAGGAGAGTTTTGCTGCCTGTTGCATCACAATCTCTGCCATATCGTTGTTATGGTCGGACTTACCATTAACGATATCAAACATCTTACGAAGCCCTTGCTTTCCTTCTCCGGCTTTCAGGATGCGGACGATACAGAGGTTCTGCAGTCCGATGTTGGAGGAGAGGATATCGATATCGGTGGAACCCAACTGGAAGAGTGCCAACTGATAGGCATCGTCGTAGTTGTCTTTCATCATACGTTCCACGTCGCCCAGCGTATTCATACCGAGTGAACGCAGTAGTGGGAGATAGGACATCGCTGAGGCTTGATGGATCTCTGCTTGTGTGATGGCGGCTATCTGTCGGTTCAACTTATCGAAGGGCTGCATGTCGAGATAGGAGCGGAACGTATCACCGTCAAGCGATACTTCCTCTAACTTTCCGTCCTGTACCAGACTCTGTATACGTCGCCGATAGTCGGTAATGTCGGCACGGATGCGGCTGAACTCATTATCAGCGAGTTCGAGCAAACCTGCCAGACGACTGAGGTTGCGATGATATTCTATTGGAGTCTCTATCTCGCTCTTGTAGCCGATGTCGTGTTGAATGGCTGACCATACATGCTGTAATGCCGTGCGCATCTGCAACTCAAAAGGAATCTCATTCAGTTCGGGATGCTGCTCATCGTAATATAACGACTTGGGCAGTCGGCAGATATAGTGCAGCGAGTTATAGCCAAAACTATCGAACTGATGCATCTTGCGCTTGTCAATGGAGTTGGGCCAGTCAATGTCGAACAGATTTTCCGCCATCGAAGCAATGCGATCAACATCTTCATTATAGAAGGTGATAATGCGGGAACCGAAGATATCCGTAATATCAGTAATGGACTGATATTTGGAACCCTTCCGTTCTAACTTACCAGCCAACGAAGCCTCGCCCTTAATGCGCGACTCCATGGAGTTCAGTTCAATGCCAGCCTGCTTGACCAGTTCGTCAAGTTTTTCCATCACAACCTGCTGAAGAAGACGATATACGGGAAGTTTCTCCCGATAGTCTTCTATCAGCAGTGTGCAGTGCATATCCAGTCCGTAGTCTTCCATTGTTTACTTAATCTCAAAGAGATTGTAGAAACCGGTCATCATGAAGACCTTCTTGATCTCATCATTGATATTCTCAATAATCACTTTACCACCCTTAGCAGAGGTCTCTTTGCGGAGACTCAGGAATAGACGCAGACCAGAACTGCTGATATATTCCAACTTAGTGCAGTCGAGGGTGATTTCCTTGTCTGCATTATCCATCAAGGGTTGCATGTCTTTTGCTGCCTGTACGGAAGCGGGGGTGTCAAGACGACCATCCATCAAAGCGGTGAGACCGCCATTCTGTTCTTTAATTTCAATTGTCATAATGCTAAAATATTATTGGTTCTTAATATCGAATAAAGAAATGAATCCAGTCAACTGGAACACTTTTCTAATCTCGCTGTTGATGTTTAGAAGAGTAACCTTGCTGCGTACGGCAGCGGCAGCTTTACGTATATTCAGAAGAATACGCAATCCGGAACTGCTGATATACTCCAACTTGGTACAATCGATCACGATGTCGTGACCCATACAGTCATCGAGTACTGACAACTCTTTTGCTGTCTGCTCGGAGGCAACTGTGTCCAGTCGCCCTTCCAGTGTGGCAATGTATTTGCCATCTTCTTCACGGAATGTAGTTTTCATAAGCCTATTATTTTTTGTTATATATGATTACAATGGATATACAATGTTTACTATCAATATGTTGGCTGCCAACAGGAAGAGGTGCATCCAAAGACCAATCTTCATGAAGTCGGTGAACTTGAAACCACCAGGACCATAGATAAGCATGTGGGTGCTGGAACCGATGGGCGAGGCGAAACTCGTCGTTACGGCAAGCATCAATGAGATGACAAACGGCATCGGGTTGCATCCCAGATCTAATGCTTCCTGGAAGACAATCGGGAAGAACACACCACTGGCTCCGACATCACTGACCAGTTCACTGACCAGTGAGGCGAGGATACACATCACCACCATGACAAGCAGTGGATGATGGCCACAGATATTCAAGACACCCGTTGCGATGACAGCAGCAATACCCGTCTTGGTGATGGCGGTACTGAATACCACCGTTGCACCCAGAATCAGCAGGAGATCCCATTCAATATATTTCGTCACGTTCTGTGCACGACAGCATTTGAGGATGAGCATGGCACCTGCAGCCAACATCGTGGTAGCCATCAATGGCAGGATATGGAACATCGAGAGAAGGAACATCACGATGAGGATGATGGAAGAGTAGATGGTCTTCTTACCCAACTGTGGAATAAAGTGGGAATCGAAGAAGGTCAGACTGCCTTTCGTCATTTGATCAATTTCTGTATCGTCCTTGGCTGGACATTCCAACAGCAATGTATCACCGGCTTCTAACTCTACTTCACGAGGCTGTTCGTCAACACGCTTTCCCTGACGGGCAACGGCTACCAGCGTGATATTCGTGCGACGCTCGAACTCATTGCTACTCATGCGTGAACCAATCAGGTCACTGCCAAAGCCTACATAGGCAGTACGCATCTTACGGTTGTTGTCTATCTCGCTGATACTATAGACATGATGGTCGGCAGCCACCAATCCATGGGTGCGCTTCAGTTCCAAGATTTCGTTGATTTGTCCGGAATAGATGAGGCGGTCGCCGCCAAGAATGAACTCGTCCTTGGGAACGGGTGCAATAATTTCCTTGTCGAAACGGACAATCTCAATGAGCGATCCGCCTCGTACATTACGTAATCCTGCTTCATCTGTCGTCAATCCTACAGCTTCGTTTTCAGTGGGTACCAACAGTTCGACAGTATAGTCGCTGGTCGACTCGAAAGAGGTTTCTGGAGACTCTCTGCGTGGTATCATGTTACGGAACAGAATGACGAGAATGGTTCCAACAATCGTACAGAATATACCTGGTATCAACGGGTCAAAGAAATTCAAAGCCTTACCTGTCTGGTCAGCATACAATCCTGAAATCACCAGATTGGAAGAATTGCCCAACAGCGTACATGTACCACCCAAAGTAGCGGCATAACTCAAAGGTATCAGCAGGCGCGAAGGCTGTGTATTGAGTTTACGGGCCCATATCTTCACCACATCGATGAACAACGCTACGACGTTGACGGAGTTCAGGAACGCCGCCAACGATGCGATAGGTACCATCAGTTTGACAATGGCCTGTTGGTAGTTCTTGGGGGTGCCTAACAGATGCTTGGTCAACCAGTAGAGCACACCAGTCTGCATCAGTCCTGCCATGACGACGAAGAAGGCTGCATGTACGACAACAGGCTCACTGCCGAATCCTGCCAGACCTTCTGCCTCAGTGACGATACCTGTAACCAACAGGACCGTCAAGGCACCAAGGAATGCCACTACTGCAGGAATACGGGTACGCGCCATCACGATGAAGATGCTCATCACCGTAATGAGGGTTATCCATCCCTGTAGGCTGATTCCTATGAAAAAGATCTGATCCATTCTTTTATTCCTTGGTAGATTATAATTTCTTAATAAGGGTTAGGATGTTCTTACCGTTAATTCTCTCGTAGTTGACAGAGTCCATAATCTGTCTGACAAGATGGATACCCAGTCCACCAATCGGACGTTCTTCCGCACTCAGTGTCGTATCTGCCTCTTCCTTCTTGGTCGGGTCGAAGGCAATACCGCTATCCGTGATGATG
>JBGVBD010000210.1:0-2490 GCA_045225255.1 Prevotella sp.
TGAACTGGTAAACTAATTTCGTACACCAAAAATGTGGTTTTGGTAAGTGTGTTGTATACTGGAGACAGGATAAAACAACATTGGTACACCCTTAATCATTTCACATTTATGGGGGACGTTATGAAGTACACTAGAGAAGAAAGATTCGAAATCGGAAAAGAGATTTTCGAGCAAAAAATGAGTTCTACAGAAATAGTGATGAAGTATGGAATAGCCGCTGAAACCGGCAGAAGATACAAACGTTTCTATCTGGAGAACAAAGATTCCGAAACTCTTCCACCACCACAAAAACTTAAACAAAAGCCTAAGAAGGGTTCTGCAAATTCAAAACCAAAAACTCTGGAAGAGTTAGAACAGATGAGCAAAGAAGAACTCATTCAGGAAGTAATGAATTCCCGAATTCGCGAGGCCCGGGCAAAAAAAGGATACGAAGTGAAGGGAGTTGGTGTGGACAAGGAATTTCCAAACTTAGACAACAAGAATACCAAGTGATTTTTGAACTGGCAGGAGAATATCCGGTTGCATGGCTTTGCGAGGCAATGGATGTCCCCAGAAGCAGCTTTAACTCCTGGAAACAACGAATGTCCAATCCTTCGGATAGGGTGAAAAGCCTGTGGACGAATGTTGCTTTGTTTGAAGAATACCATGCCAAATATCCATCTCATGGATATCGCTGGCTGAACGCAAAAATCCGCTTGGATACTGGCCTGGTGGTCTCTGATCCATATGCCCACAAGTGTTGCAAACTGGCAGGGATAAAGAGCACGGCCAGACGCCGCCCCTATAGAAACCCAGGGAAACCGGACAGAGTGTTTCCCAACCTTCTCTCCTCCGAAATGCAATTGGATGGGCCTCTAGAATGTGTTGTTAGCGACATGACATCCTTCTGGTTCGTGGATTCATATTATGAATTAACGTTGTATATGGATCTATGGAACAATGAGATAGTTGCCCATGCTTTGTCTACCAAAAGAGGAGACAGAATGACCTACATAAATGGGCTTCGTGATCTACTGGACTACAAAGAAATGTTTCCAGACCATAAGATGATCCTTCATTCTGACCAGGGCAGCGTGTATGCTTCCAAAAGCTTCAACGAGCTGCTTCCCATGTACGGGATTACACGCTCTATGTCCAGAGCCGGAACACCCACAGACAATGCCGCAATGGAATCTATTAACGGGTGGATTAAAGAGGAGTTATTCACAGATTTCCATGTGACGCAAACAGGCAATGTTGAAGAACAAGTAGATGCTTATATCTGTTTCTTTAACGAAGAAAGACCTGCGTATTCTTTAAACTATCTAACGCCAAAGCAATACAAGGATCTGCACTTCTTTGCAACAATGTCTAAGAACTAAATTCACTGTCTAGAAAATATGAACACTGTACGAAATATGTTGACTAGTGCAGAGGCTCTTGGCAGGTCTGACTTTGAAGGGTGCGAAAGAGAAAAAAGTCAGACCTGATAGAGGAGAGGCTCTTGTTAGGTCTGACTTTGGAGGGAGTATAGGAGAGAAAAGTCAGACCTGATGGAGGAGAGGCTCTTGGTAGGTCTGACTTTGGAGAGAGCGAAGGAAGGAAAAGTCAGACCAAAACGATGCGAAAACTCTGCTGGTATGACTTTGGAAGGTGCGCGTGGGAGAAAGGCACCTTCCCCTTCCCCAAACCCTAACCCTTTCCGCCTTTCTCGCTTTCAATCAGAGCAACAGGGTGGAGTGCTTCAATCATGAGGAAAACTGTTGGTCGTTTCCACCCTAATAAAGGAGGTAAGAACAAATGAGAGATGAATATGATATTGAACGCTTAAATGCGAGAAAAAACCCATATGCTGAGCGTCTGAAGAAACAGGTCAAAGAACTTGATGAAGATACAATAGAACACGTCAAAGCTCTGGCAGAAGAAAAAGGCGTCCCATACCAGGCTCTGATCAACTCGTATTTAAGGGAACATGAAGAGAATAGAGAAGAGGAATCGCTCAAATGAAAAAAGACCGTCGAAGCGAGCGCTTCAACGGTCTTTTGTTGTTTTGGATAGGTGACAAGCACATGCGTGAAAAGCGAATTCGTTCTTTTCGATCTCTTCGCTTAGGCAAATGGCCTGTGCTTACGCTTTGTTCGTGCGGGCTGCGAGGGCGGCCTGGGCGCGTTCGGCGTCTTCCTTCATGGCGACGGCGGCTTCTTTGCAGAATGCTGCGTAGTCGAAGTCTTCGCCTTCCTGTTCCTTGAGGTAGTCGATGAACTCCTGGCGGGTGACGCGGTCGTATCCGCTCTCCTGCTGATCGCTCAGCGGGTCGATGGCGGTGCCATAAGTGAGGTCGATCATCTTCCGCACACGGTTGCGGCAGAAGGCGCCCTGGCAGAAGCCCATGCCGGCGCGAGCCCGGCGCTTCACGCCATCGACGGTCATGACCGGGAACTCCCGGGTCAGAGCGTCTTTCACTTCGCCCGCCGTGACCTGCTCGCAGCGGCAGATGAACTTGTTCGGGTC
>JBGVBD010000211.1:0-3267 GCA_045225255.1 Prevotella sp.
TACAAGAACAGAGCCTTGCGGAAGTTGGTGTTAGGAATGAGACAGTATCCTAAGAACTCTTGGATTACCTTACGAACACTAGGATCAGGCAGCCATTCACTCATATACTGTTCAAAGTTTGGACAAGTTGCATCAGGAATGTAATCCACAGGGAATGAAATTGTGGAATGATAGTTCGGATCCCAATCCAGCACTTGTCCTGTACGCCAATCCAGCATCCCGTCGTTGCAGATGATGTACTTACTAAGTTCTTCGGTATGCGAACCAAGATCAAAGTCACTGAACTTCTTGAATGGAGAGGTGAACATCTCTTCCAGCGCCGCACGAGTTTCCTCAATGCAGGATCTTTTATCCCATCCAGGATCTCCGTAGTGAGCTGAAATGACCACTTCACGAATCCAGCGGTTAATCAACGTTATATTGTGAGTGCAGTGCCAAGGACCTTCATCGTTCATCGTGTAGTAGTACATATGCGTGAACTGATCGTATTGAAGGATGATACCCTGGTTGGTAAGGTGCTTAAGAACGTTCTTGGCCATTACCGATGCTTCGAATGGAGGCCGACTGCTCTTGCCCTTCGCTGCATACTGCTCGTCTTTTGCCGCCTCCATATCGTAGAAGTAATTGACCTTGTCGATGATAGCTTGGTCTTCCAGAGGTGGATCGCAGTATTGTTGGTTGTGTTGTAAACAGATGTTCAGGATCATATCTTTGCCAAGACGACGTAAGTCTCTATTAGCGCAGTAATGACCCACGATCGCAGTCATAGTGTTATCGCGTTGACCTTCAGGGATGCGTTCTGAGAGCATCGCCTCATCAACAACGATCTTATGACCGGATTTAGTTTTCTTCTCTTTGGCCGGAGGTGCTTCTGCCGGAATATCAAATGACATTGACGCCGCCGGATCCAATGATTCCGCCCAAGGAGTTCCTTCATCCTCAAATGGTTCACCGAATTCTTCTGCAAAGTTAAACTCGGTCCGTTCGGGAACTACAAAGTTCGTCCTTGGAGTATTGTTAAGGTTCATCGTCATGGACGGCCTAGCAGGTTCATCAAGTCGAATCTTATCAACGAGCCATTTAGGAGCTATTGCACAAGGAATGTCAAATGGAGAATGTCCATCGACCCACTGGTACACAGATCCTGACTTATGTTTGCTAGGGGGCATGACGGTTTGCTGACCAGTACAAAGAAGTGCACATTCTTCATGAGGACCATCGCCGGTCTGTTTGAACTTCTTTGTTTTGATTCCGTCGGGGATTTTGTATAGCAACCTGCTGCCGGCTGATGTTGAGAATTCCCAAGTATTCGGAAGATCTCCTTGGGACATCTGCATCAACAGTTTTACGCCAGCTTCTCCATCGACGTCGATTCCGCAATAACCGGAAGCATCCCCTAAGGGCATTCCGATGTTGAATCCTCCTCTGAATTGCGACACCCAGCTGTTCAAATCTGATACGGTGGTCTTATTGCGTGAAGTCCACCCTGCAATCAGAGGAGTCTTACCAGGACAACGACAACGTTGAATATGCTGAGGCGACATGTGAGAATGATCGGCGGGGCAGACAGGAATTATAGGCATACCCAATTCGATTAGGGCTTTTGCCTCTTCAATCATTGTCTTACCTCCTTACACAGTTTCAAGCTCCCATGTACACTCAGTGGCGGTCTTGCTCTCATGGAACATTTCGAAGCGGGGATGTCTGGGATAACCTGCCTCTGTCTTCTCCATGTATGAGATCTTAACGACCTTGCCTATGAACAGGTTGCGGTTTTTGCTGATGGTAGCCTTCAGTCCTTCATCAAGACCAGAGCAGGTGCAAACAAATGTCAGCTGGCCGTTGACATATGCTCCTAACTCCAAAGCGCCGATCCAATCGTTGTAGTAGTCCTTGGTGACAGGACGAAGTTCTCCTCTGACCTCTTTCCAATAGGCCCAGGACTCAATATTCTTACCATTATATTCAACGGTAGGATCTTTGAATCCCGTAATGATCAGGTCGGCAGTGTCTTTCTGTTTCAGCTTCATCCACTGCCACATGGGCTTTTTGCCCATTACGTACAAACTGTCTAACTTCTTCAGGACAATGCCTTCACGTCCAGAGGCAATGATGTCCTCAAAGAACGCTTTCTTGTCCTTGATCCGCATATCGGTGAGGTGGATGTATTGCTCCATGGACGAGCCCTTGATAAACTTGTTGTAGAACTGCTCCAGAATTGCACGACGTTCAGAATACGGAGTGTTAATCAACCATGTACCTCTGGGGGTACGCAGGATATCCCACATCGTATAATGAATAGGTCCATACTCATTCTGGAATGCTTTGGCCACATCAGGACTGGATCCTGTGACCCGGGTGCAGAACTGGCTTGTTTTGCCAGGATAGTTGATTTCTCCGTCAAGGATCAAATTGGGAAGATACAACTTGGCGAAGAATTCCCACAGGTGGGGATAGTTATCAGTTTTCTCAACGTTATCCGTACTCATGAAACGACCGCCATAGCACAAATAATGACAACCGTCAATCTTCTCTTCTGCCGCGTAGTCACTGGCAAGAAGAATCTGATCCATACGTCTCAGATGATTACCGTTGTCCTCATCGATGTGGGCAGGTTTCATAACTTGGATGCGTTTCGTGAATGTTTGGAACTGGTCCATGTTAAGAATCCTCCTCGTTTTTGTCTGGTACTAAATCAAGATACAGCATAATTGCTACTTCCAAAGCCTTTGCCGCGGTCTCATGCCTATCGGCTCGAGCTTGCACAAACTTCCAATAGAGATCCTCGGGAATTTGTGCACCAACAGAACGCGTGGCTTGTTCTGGATTTGCAGCCATGGATTGCCCTCCTTTCCTAACGGGATTACTTTCATAATCCTATATTATTATAATATTCTAAAAATCTTGATTTCTTACGGGTTTTGTTGCCGGATATGTATTTTATTTTTTCGGTGACTACCTAAGGAGCACGCTACGCCTAAGGTTTCTTTGCGGATATGGGGAGAGAGGCGGGAGCTGTCTTGCTGGGCGCCCAGACACCTTAAGGAAGCTCTTCGCTTCCGTGGCTCTGATAGGGCTGCAAAAAATTTTTATTTTCTCCTTTAACCCCGTCAGAAATCTTTTGATTTCCGATATTATAATAATATACGATAAAGATTCAATTTATATCGTATGTACGCTCAAGTTAACCATTAAATTAAAGGAGGAAATTACCATGAACGAAGAGCGCGTCAATTTCACTGAAGAGTTCCCCGAGGGTGTTGAGGG
>JBGVBD010000212.1:0-2828 GCA_045225255.1 Prevotella sp.
TCGCCTTCAAAGCCCCATTCGTCAACTTCCTCTTCGTTGGCATTGAAGGTATAGATGGTGGCTATCTTCAAGTTAGGACTCTCTGGCTGTGACAGTTGTTTCTTAAACTCATCATAATACATGATAGCACTCTTCACGCTATCTACTGCCAGTATAGAGTTGAAGCCGCGTGTCTTGACCTTGATCTTCTCTTCTTGTGTCTTCTTGCCTTTCTTGATGACGTCTTGAATATTCGTCAGTTTATTCATCGAATAGGCATCCGCACTCTGCTTGGTCTTCTCTGCAAAGTGTTCGATGATGTATTTCACAATGATTTTGATGCGTCGTGGGTCATGCAGTGCCTCGTCTGTATCAATGCCCCAAACCTGTTTCCTATCCACATCACTCTTCATGCGCATTGTAGAACTATAATCTACATGGAAGCGCAACACATTCTTGTCTCTGATGGCATTGATGATGGTATAGGTATGTAGGGGTTTCGTGGGCTTTCCATCCTTGTCAGGCTCACCTCCAAACAACTGTGCCGTCGTAGCGTATTTACTGCTTCCACTGGCATTGATGGCAAAGATAGGCGTACCTGTGAATCCAAAAATCATGTACTTCTTTACTCGCTTCACAATCAATTTGTGCATATCGCCAAACTGACTTCTGTGACACTCATCGAATATCAGTACAATATTCTCTTTTGTCAGCACCTCACGTAGTTTCTCGTCCTGATCCCAAATATTGGGTTTCATCAGGTTAGATAGTTTCTGTATCGTGGTGATGATGATGCTCACGTTATCGTCTTTCAGTTGCTCACGCAGAATCCTCGACGAACTGTTAGAGTTTGCACAATTAGGCTCGAAGTTATCATACTCTTTCATGGTCTGATAGTCCAAGTCTTTACGGTCTACGACAAATAGCACCTTCTTCACGTTGTCCATCCTGGAAGCCAGTTGTGCTGTCTTAAACGAGGTCAGTGTCTTTCCTGAACCTGTGGTGTGCCAGATATAGCCGCCTGCCCTGATAGAGCCTTGCCATCTGTTATAGATAGCCGTCTGAATCCTTTGCAGTATCTTCTCTGTGGCTGCTATCTGATAAGGACGCATGACCAGCAGTTGCTTGTCTACGTTAAACACGCAGTACTTCGTCAGGATATTCAGGATGGTATGCTTCGCAAAGAATGTCGTGGTAAAGTCTCTTAGGTCAGTCAGCAGGGTGTTCTCTTGGTCTGTCCAGTAGGAAGTAAATTCAAACGTATTGCCGTCTGTCTTGTTTTTCCGAGGCGTACCAATCGCCTCCTGTTCTTTGGCATAACGGGTTGTGTTCGAATAGTATTTCGTTTCTGTTCCATTGGATATGACGAATATCTGCACAAAGTCAAACATTGCCCTACCCGCCCAGAAAGAGTCACGCAAGTAGCGGTTTATCTGATTAAAGGCTTCTTTGATGTCTACGCCTCTGCGCTTCAGTTCTATCTGCACCATTGGCAGACCATTGACGAGTATCGTCACATCATAGCGATTCTTATAGGCGCCATCCTCTACCTCATATTGATTGGTCACTTGCAGGCGATTGTTATAGATATTCGTCTTGTCTATCAGTTTGATATTCTTCGTCTGTCCGTTATCCAGTGTGATGTTCAGGATATAGCCCTTGCCTTGTAGCATCTCCGTCTTGTCCTGAATAGTCATCTGGTCGTTGGATATCTTTGGCAAGAGGCGCGACCATTCTGAGTCAGACAGTTTCAGGTCATTGAGTATTTCCAGTTGCTGGCGTAGATTCTTCAGCAACCCTTCCTCATTCTTGACGTTCACATACTCGTAGCCCTGCCCCTGTAGTTGTTTTATCAGGGCATTCTCTAACTTAGCCTCACTCTGATATCCCTCAGCAGGCTTCGCTTCCACTTCGTAGTGAGCCATCACCGTCTGATGCTCCTGCTCTATAATGATTTTATAGTCGTCCATAGGTCTTAATTATTAGTCTTCCTGCTCGTAATAATATGAATAATCAATACCCTTCATGAAGGTCTCTCGATCATTAATTTTATCTGTCAAAGCTTGTTTCAGCAACTCGTGGATTCTATGGCTATCCGTATGACTTTCAATCATAGCGTTCAGATACTCTTTCTTCCCTACCTTACTCCAATCCACGCACAGACCCAAGCGTTTCTTCAGAATCAGGTCAAGCCAAATACGTGTACTACGTCCGTTACCCTCCATAAATGGATGGGCTGCATTCATTTCCACATATTTGTCGATAATCTCATCGAATGTATTTTCAGGCATGTTCTCAACAGTTTGCAGATAGTTATGCAGATGTTCAGCCAGACAGAACAAGGTATTTCCCTTTGAAATGGTCTTTGTACGAATCTTACCAGCAAAGTCGTAGAGTCCTCCAAACAAATATGCATGAATCTGTTGCAATGCCTTTACTGTACCAGGCTTCAGCGTTTCCATCAGCCCACTCTCAAAGAGTGTGTAGGCCTTCTTCTGACTTTGACCATCAATAGTCGTATCGCTATAGGTGAACCATTCGAGGAATGCATGAGCACGGTTGTTGGGATAGTGTTTGGCAAGCGTCTGAACACATTCTGCATCAAGTGCATCAGCAGCACGTTGTTTACCATCAGGGGCTTGGAATTTGAAGTCGTGAGTGATGCTCACGAGTTGAACGCCCGCAGTACTGAGTTTCTTTTTGAGCCAACGCCAATAGTTACCTGCCTTAACGTAGTCTTCTTCATTGTTGATGGCACGCACAATATCTGTAGCCGAGAACCACCATTTATTGTTCTCGTCGTCCCACACGGCACGCACTTCGCGATCGTTGAAAAAACGAATTGACTT
>JBGVBD010000213.1:0-3880 GCA_045225255.1 Prevotella sp.
GAAAGGTTATCATACTCACGATTAATGGGGGCATGCGCTATTCTTTGTGTAATGACGGCATGTGCTCAAAGTCAGTCAAATGATATCGTTGCAGAAGGGGAAAGCCCTGTAAGTGTTGCTGATTCGTATTGCTTTACAGAAGGGCCTGCGGCAGACGCGAAGGGCGATGTGTACTTTACAGACCAGCCTAACAACAGGATTTACCGTTGGGACTGCGAATCAGGAGAGATATCACTGTTCACCGATCAGAGCGGTCGCTCCAACGGGATGTACTTTGATGCCCAGGGCAACTTGATAGCCTGCGCAGATATGGACAACCAACTGTGGTCTTTCGATAAGGATGGACATCCCACGATTCTGATAACCGACTTTGGCGGCAGGTTGCTGAACGGCCCTAACGATGTGTGGATCTCGAAGGATGGAGGCTATTATCTGACGGACCCCTATTTTAAGAGAGACTACTGGACGCGCAGCCCGGAGCGCCAGCAGCCTGTAGAAGGGTTGTACTATCTGGCTCCGGGAGGCAAGCAGCTCGTCATGCTTGACTCAACGCTCAACCAGCCTAACGGCCTGGTGGGAACGCCCGACGGGAAACATCTGTATGTCGCTGAGGCAAAGGCAAACAGAATCCTGAAATACGACATTCAGTCAGACGGCTCCCTGACAAACCGGCAGGTGTTTGCCGACATGGGGTCGGACGGGATGACGATTGACGACCGTGGAAACATCTATCTCACCGGCGACGGTGTGACCGTCTTCGACAAGGATGGCCACAAGACAGCCCATTTCCCCATTCCTGAGGACTGGACGGCCAACGTCTGTTTTGGCGGGAAAGAGCGGAGCATCCTGTTTATTACCGCCTCAAAATCCGTTTACACCCTGAAAATGCTTGTGCATGGGGTGAAGTGATGAATACAATTTAAGTGAGTTTAGGTATTATGCATATAACAGAAATTAATTAGACTAATATGAAAAATTTGATTAAGCGAGAGCAAAGCGAATGTATATGCTTTGCCGAGAGTGAAAATTCTCGAACGAAGTTCAAAAGAATGATTTTAAGCCTCATGGCAATGGTTTGTGTGCTGACACTTTCGGCACAGAGTGTGTATGATAACGAAGTGATTAACACGATTATGGCTCGCCGCTCCATTCGCAAGTATCTTGACAAGCCAGTGGAGCATGAGAAATTAGAAATCATTGTGAAGTGTGGCATCAATGCACCCAGCGGCATGAACCGTCAGCCGTGGATTGTCCGCGTAGTGGAAGACCAGAAACTGATTGCCGATGTGACGGAGGTTTATAAGCAGGAGAACGCCGAACAAGTGAAACGCGATAAGGACTTCAAGAACATGTTCCGCAATGCACCGAATCTGATTTGCGTCTGCACACCTGCCAATGGCGGTGGCGAGTTGGATGCCGGTCTGATGGGTGAGAACATCATGCTGGCAGCACAGTCGATGGGTCTCGGCACTTGCTGTTTGGGCGGTCCCGTACGCTTCCTGCTGTCAAATGAGAAGTGCAAGTTCTTCCTCGACCGTCTCGACATCCCAGCCGACTATAAGTTGAACTACATTATAGCCATCGGTTATCCTGACGAACAGCCCGATGCGAAGCCCCGTGATGCCTCGAAGGTGAAGTACATCAAGTAAAAAAGATCATTAAACTTGATAAACTATTCTTGACAAGAGAATAGAAATATCGTGCGCGACTTATTGTTAAACAAGCTTAAAGTTTTGGATAAATCGCTTGCGATATAAATTGAAGTTCTTATCTTTGCACCCAGAAACATCGCAAACGATATAATTTATTAAGGATATGGCAAAGATTTATGATTTCAAGGCTCTCACGAGCAGAGGTAAGGAGATAGATTTCTCTCAGTTCGAAGGTAAGGTGTTGCTGATTGTGAACACAGCCAGCAAGTGTGGTTTTACTCCTCAGTTCGAAGGACTGGAGGCGCTGAATCAGAAGTACAAGGACAAGGGTTTGGTCATTATCGGCTTCCCCTGCAACCAGTTCAAGGAGCAGGATCCTGGCTCAGACGGTCAGATTGAGGAGTTCTGCCAGCTGAACTACGGCGTGACTTTCCAGATCATGAAGAAGACCGACGTGAACGGCCCTGCTGCAGAACCCATCTTCGAATATCTGAAGGCACAGGCTCCCACCGAGGAATATAATGGTCTGAAGGCCAAAGCCACACACGCTCTTTTGAAGAAACTCAGCAAGAGTGTGGAGAAGGACAGCGACATCCTTTGGAACTTCACCAAGTTCCTGATTTCGAAGGATGGTGAGACCATCAAGCGCTATGCGCCTACCACTGAGCCGAAGGACTTTGAGAAGGACGTTGAAGCAATGCTTGCTTAGTTGAGAGTTGAAAGTTGAAAATTGAAAGTTGAGAGTTATGCACGCAGAATTACAACTCGACAATCAGATTTGCTTCCGCCTCTATACGGCAGCACGACTGGTGACACAGGCATACACACCGATGCTGACGGCGCTGGGCATCACCTATCCGCAGTATCTCGTGCTGATGGTGCTTTGGGAAAAAGATAACCAGCCTGTTAACGATATCGCGCATCGTCTGATGTTGGAGACGAACACCGTGACTCCCTTACTTCAGCGTATGGAGAAACTCGGTATCATCAGTCGCAAAAAGGGCAAGCAGGACAAACGTCAACAGATCGTCAGCCTGACGAAGAAAGGCAAGGCATTGGAGGAAGAGGCATTTGCTACGATTCCCTCGGGCTGGGACCAGCAACTTTCAGCCTGTCCGCTGAAGAAGGAAGACTATCCGCGTCTGGAACAGGACCTGGACGCTATTATCGATACACTTAAAAACAAATAAATTATGGCACATCAATGTGAGAATTGCAAATTGCGAGCAAATTTCGACAAAAAGCCGAACTCGCTGATGGGACGTTTCTGGCGTTGGCATATCAATTTCTGTCCAGGCTGGAAAGCCTATTTCACCTCTCTTCCTGCTGATCAACAGCAAGCACTACGTGAAAAGTATCAATTTACAAAATATCAATAACCCTTTAAATTAACAAAATTATGGAAACAAAGAAATCTATTGAGGCATTACAGTTTTTTGTAACTCATTTGGCAGAAGGTGCCATCGTTCACAAACAGCAGGGTATGATCTTCAAGGCACAGGGCATTACCAAACTTGGAGAGAAGTACATCAACCACTTCAATGAGGAGATGGGCTGGGTAGAGAAGTTCACAGAGCGCATCCTCGACCTTGGCGGAGAGATTAAGTTCGAAGGCATGAAGAGCCGCGACCTTATCTGCGACCCCATTGAGTATGTCAAGGCCGACCTCGCCATTCAGGTACCTGGTGTTGAACTGCTGATGAAGTGCATGGCTGACCTGAAAGACGATCCCACCACCTACGATCTGCTGAAGGACTACCTGAAGGACGAGGAGGAAGACCTCTACTGGAGTCAGGGCGCAATGGAACTCATTGAGAAGATTGGCACACAGAACTGGCTGTTGTTGCAACTGTAAAGAGTTAAAAATTAAAAGTTAAAAGTTAAGGCAACAATGAAAGAGAAAGTATTACAGGCTATGCGTGAGTTCGGTGCACCCGTCAACGCTGGCAAGATTGCGGAAATCACAGGCATCGACCGCAAGGAAGTAGACAAGGCTTTTGCCGAGTTGAAGAAGGAAGGCGCGATTGTTTCGCCCGTCCGTTGCAAGTGGGAGCCCGCTTAATTCTACGATTATGACAAAGTTCAAATGCCCGTGTAAGTACACCTACGACCCTGAAAAGGGCGACCCCAAGCAGAACATCCCTCCCGGCACTCCCTTTGAGGAGCTGCCCGACACATGGCGCTGCCCCCGCTGCAAGCGACCGAAGTCTAAGTTCAATAAGGCATAG
>JBGVBD010000214.1:0-6813 GCA_045225255.1 Prevotella sp.
ATCGTTGCGGGTGGTGAGACGAAGGAAGTGACTACATGGGTCGAATGTACATTGCCCGAAGACTCCAAAGTATTACCCTATTTGAAGCGTGGCACACTGGTCTTTTGCGAGGGTCAGCCATCATTCAGGGCATTCTCCAGTGAGAAATACAGGTGTTATATGGTCGGTGTTTCTCTGCGTGTCTCTGATGTGCAGTTATTGAGTGCCAAGAAAGAAGAAGCAGTTGAACAACAAAACAACGTGAACAATGAATACAACGGGTTTTAAGTTTCGCAAATTAGAGGTTGTGGGTAATACCGCAACCTCTTTCCTATCAGAAGGGTACATTCTTAAAGTTAAGTTTGTAGGGCTTATGATGTGTTACTACAAGTTGGTACATCGTTCGAATGGTAACATCATCGAGGTGAAAGCCAAACCTTCAGACAATTTACTGGAGATATACAAGAACGGGAAGAAAGTAAAATCAAGCATAATAATCAAACAAAAGACGGATGAGGTGTGTTAATATCGATTGGCTAGAGGTGTATTGTTTAGAGCCGTCTGATAGGTTCCCACTTGATGCTATGTTTTACACAGAGCACGGGGTTAATGTAGAAAGGCGTGACTATGGTACGCGGGTATATGGGGAAATGTTCACCATCATGGATAATCAGGGTTACCCGTTTCTTGAAGTCAGGCGCAAGCCTCTTTCCGATACTTCAAAGGATAGGGGCTTGTTTGCTCCTGAATCATGTCACATTCGGTTATCAAATTACGCTTGCTATCGACCTGACCCAGTGGGCGACCTTCGCAAGTTCTTGGTTCAATGGGGTTACACGCTCGTTAAAATATTCCGTATCGACATTTGTCTAGACTTTACCACCTTTGACTTGGGCGATGACCCTGCCCGCTTTATGCGTCGGTATATAGCAGGGAAGTATAGCAAACTCAATCAATCAAACGTTTCAGCACACGGCAAAGACACATGGGAGCGTCGTATCTGGAATTCTGTCTCATGGGGTGCTAAGAAGTCGATGATTTCGACGAAGTTTTACTGCAAGTCACTTGAATTGTCGGAAGTCCATGATAAGCCATATATCAAGTATGCGTGGTTTCTTGCGGGCTTGGTGGATGACCCTATCAACTGCATAAAGAAAACACCCAGTGGAGAAATAACTAAGCCCGATGTTTGGCGGGTAGAGTTCTCCATCAAGGCAAGTGCAAAAAAATGGTATCTGATAGATGATGCAACGACAAAGAAAAGTCACACCATCTTTGTACGTCATACGCTTGATTGTTACGATACAAAGGAACGTTTACTGCTTGCTTTTGCTTCGTTGGCTCATCATTACTTCCATTTCAAGGTGTACGAAGAGGGAGTAAGAAAAGACAGGTGCAAGGATAAGGTATTATTTCGTTTTGCTCCGATAGATGAGATTTACAGGCTATCGGGGAATGTCGCAGTGAAGAAGACGACGAGCAAGGAAGAGCGCCTTATCAAGTTATTGCAAGAGTTTGCCTATCGTGAGCCTGCCCCCAGTATCAAACAGGCATATAACACTTTGATAGAACATTTGAAAACGAAGCAATTTAAAGGCTTTTGTGGGGCTTCGTTTAGTGCTTCCGATATATTAGCCATGCAGTTACTAATAAGTGAGCGAGTGGGCGGGAAAATAGCCCAAGACGTTACACAGGAAGTCAAGGAACTAGCCGAAACAATAAACGGATATGGTGGGGAACTATTTTAGAAAGTTCCCTGCCCTAAGTATGCGGTACAGTAGTACCGCAGTCAGATTTCCAAATCAAAGGCACGTAAGTATCTATAAATGAATCGGATGCACGACCCAGCGCGTACGGACAGGCGCGCCCGCGCCTACGCACGCGTGTAGGGTCGCATCCGCTCCCCTCCCCCGTCGCTCGCGTTCGCTCGCTCCGAGGCGCGCCCCTCGGGGCTCCGTTCCCCCTCCATCTTTGCCCTCCGTTCCCCCTTGATTTTGGCGGGCTACGCCCGCCCCCCTCTCCTTGCCCTCCCCCGCGTCGCTTCGCCCTCCTTCGTCGGTCTTCGCTCTCGGGCGGGGTCGGGGTCGTCGTGGGTCTGAGGTTTTCGCGTTGCGCTTTGGCGGGGCGCGCTCCGCTTTTTCCGCCCCGCTATTATCTCTTTTTCTCCCACCAGTGCTCCCCTTCCCCAGTGCTCCCCTCTTTCCTTCGCTCCGTCGGTCGGTGTCGCGCGTGCCCGCGCTCGATGTACGTCCGTTTGGTTGGGTCTACTCCGCGCTTCCGCTTGGCTTATATGTTTGGTGGCTCCCTTTCCTCTCGCGCAGAGCGCTCGGGGCGTCTGTCGCGCCCGTCGGTCGCGGGTCCCCGCCCGCTCCCTCCTTCGGGCGGGGGTACCCCCCGTCCCCCGCCCTCATTCCCCACGCCCCCCAGCCCCTCCCCTCGTACCTCGGGCGGGGCTTCGGGGCTCTTCGGGGGGGTTGGTTGCCCCCCTGCTCGTTATCCCTCGCAAGGGGGCGCGTTATCTTTCGGCTACCGCGTTGCCCCGTCGGTGTCGCTTCCGTTTCCCGCCCCTTTGCCGCTTCCCTTCGGTCGCTCTGCGGGCGCTCGTAGCCCGCAGTCGGGGCGGTGCCCTCGGTGCGCTCCCCCGTCGGGGAGATGGAATATGTACGGGCGCAAACCATTCGGCAATGGTCAGCGCCTCGGGGTGTTTCATTTCTTTTCGGGGGGCTCTGCCGTCGCCCCCCGTGCCCCCTGCGGGTGTTTTTCATAGGTTTTACGGGCTTCGCCCTGTTAAACTTAGTTAAACTTTTGTGCCCCTTTTTTATGAATATTTCTTGACAATTTAACACTTTTTCGGTTCGGGTTCGGTCTATGTTCGTCCATTGTTCGTTCAAAAAATGTTTGTACCTTTGCCGATGATAAAAAACGACTGAAAAGAATATGGCAATTACTAAATCACCCCTGTTATATGGAGCGCACGGCAAAATAGATGGCGTGTACGTCCGTCGGTACTTCGATACGGAAACTATCAGTGCCATGCCCCGCAAGCGTTCGCAGTCCTCACGCCTGCAACGTGTACAGAACTCTTTCTTCCAAATCGCAACGAAGTGTATCAAGTACGTGCCCGCGTACGCACAAACCGCATTTATCAGGGTAGGACACAAATCCCCATATAACATGTGCGTGTCGTACCTCGTTAACGCATTGAAGAGTGTCGGGGTGTATGACATTACCCCATCCTTCAAAGCAATGTGTCAGGCGTTAGTGGGTGCAGGCTCCAGTGTTTCCAATGGCGACCCCGTCGGGGCTTCTGTCACTTTGACAGAGGGTGCAGGTGGTGAGGTAACTCTACAGGTAAACACGTCGCAGGAATTACAGGCGGTTGTGTGGTCTTCTGATGATGGAAGGTTTGCCGATTATCATATGTACGAGGTGCCCGATACTGGGCTAACCCAGTCGTTAGGCGTCATCGATTGCGCCCTCGTCGTGCTCCTCGATGATAGCAAACCCTGTCAAGGTAGTGCAAGTTCTAATATTTTCATAAAACCCTAATGTTTCACTTTTAATTATTTCGTCTTATGGCAAAATTTTCTATGGGTGCGTTAACCTCTTATGTTAAGGGTAGCACCAAAAACTCAACATTCCGCAACACAAAGGCGGGTGTGGTAGTTTACGACCGAATCGACCCTGCAAAATGGGGCGGTAAGTATGGCAACGACACTATTTTGAGCCGTGCACAATTCAATTTCATGGTGGCTTGTGACCTTGCTGCCAAGTTGGGTGTACTCCCTGCTAATGCTACAATGGCATCAAAGAAGGGCACCAAGTACAACGAGTTTGTGCGCGTCCTCATCGATGCAGACCCGTACAAGTGTCTCATCCTCGAAGCACGCAGTGCAATGTATGGTGAGCAACCCACTATCGGTAACTGGAATACCTTCTTCGCAGGTATCAAGACAGCCGAGAGTTACGGAGATTATCAGGCTGCAGGTTATCTGCTTGCCGAGTTCCTCGTGGGTTCGTCAAAGGGTGGCAACAACTCCGCCCAGTTAACGAAGGGTGTCGGAAACGCCACATTCAACGTTATCAAGGTTGCTGCTGCAGAGCAGAAGATTACCATTTCCAACTTGGTTAACAAGAGCCGCAAGGTTAAGGTATTGGTCATCGACTACATGCAGGCATCTAACTTTGCCGTTGTCGATGGTCTTATTCCTGCCCTCGGTAGTGTAACTCTGACAGGCACACTTGCACTGAATCAGGTTACAGGCACACACGATGCTTTTGTAGGTGACTATGCTGCCTACTTCATCGTGATGGTTGACAACCGACCCGTTAACGCGAGCGGAAGCCAAGTTATCTGTGGCGATATCGCCTAAAGTCTCTAATGGGGTATGAAAGTGGATTGGAAGTGCCCCATTCAATATGCGTGTGCAGTGGTGTTGATTCTGACATCCATTGCACTCGCTTTTTTGAATGAGCGTACACACGGAGATATAGCCAACGGAGTGCTCTTGTATATAGCCCAGGCATTTCTGTTGGTAGCATCAATTTTTGGGCTAGATATTTATGTTAAAACTATTCGAAAATATGATTCCAAGAGGTCTTAGAAACCATAACCCGTTAAATATCAAAGTCGGGAATGACTGGTTAGGTGAGAGTGACATCAAGACTGATGCAGTGTTTGAACAATTTACCGCAGATGTATGGGGATATCGTGCCGCATTCATTATCCTGCGGAAGTATATAAAGAAATACCATCGTAATACTATCCGTTTGATAGTGGACTCGTGGGCTCCTGATGGATTCCTAAAGCAATTGAACTACAGGCGAAGGGTGGCAGCATGGACGGGAAGAGACGAAAACGCCCCGATTTCCTTCGAAGATAAGGATTTCATGTGCAAGATGGTGCAAGGTATGGCACGAGTTGAGAATGGTTGCGAGATTGACCCGCGCCCAATATACGAAGCGTATGAAATGGTATATGGTGATTAGTATTTTCTTCTGCATAATCCTTACGGGATGCAGTAAGAAAATACACGAAAGTATAGAGACAAGGGCAGAAGTAAGTGAGCAAATCCACTCTGACAAAACGGCAGAAGATAACTATTTCTTCGAGGAAGTTGTTTGGGTGGATAGTTCGCTCGTGGGTTTTGCGAGGGTCTCATTGCCGTCCCCCGCGCCCCCTGCTAGTGTTTTTCATAGGGTCGATTCCGTGCCCCGTCGGGGCGCGTCCTCTAAGGGCTTGCGCCCTGCATTGGTGCGTCGTATCAAGTCGCATGGTATTTCAGTATCAAGTGATACGATTGGCGCATTCTATAGGGAAAAAGAGGTGAAAGTTACCGATAAGAAAGAGGTCAAACAGGACTATTTGCCCGCTATTTTTAGGTGGTTGGCATTCGTCGGTATAATCTGCCTATTTGTCTATTTTATTTGTATAACCAGTAGAAAATGACTATCTTTGTAGTGTCTTTAGGATAGTTGGCAACGTTGAGGAACGACCAATGAACGTAAAAGACACCGCTAAAGCAGACGGGCGCACGGGTTGATTCCTCGGTGCGCCCGATGTTTTTTTTAGGTAGTATGTAGCCCCCTGTGGGCTCTGAAATGGTTCTCTAAGTTACTTATCATACTGCCTATTGTTTCGCGGTTTACGAAACATTCCTCGGGTTTTATGTTAAATAATAATTTTATGGATTTTGCAGGTTATCAGATTCCAGAGTGTAATGTGTCATTCGACGCGTTGCCCTCTTTGCTTGTTGAGTATTGCCCCACCAATTTTGAAGGCTGGGAAGTATTAGAGGCTTCTCACGGGGGTGGCTATTGGTTTAAATCGCTCGTGGCTGTAGGATTGCTCTCTCGTACTGCTCTTAGGCTTATTGATGCGTTGTGTGAGTATGTTGAGTGCGATTATTTTGTATGGAGCAAGGACGATTCCATCGCCATCCATTTTTTACGTGACAGATATATCGAAATTTAAATCATCCCCGGTATGGCAAAGAGTTATTATATTTTGATTCAGACAGGGCGGGAAATTACCTCGGAAACGAGGTATTTCCGCGTCTCTGTGGGTACTTCGATTTACGAGCGGAATTATTTACATAGCATTCGTGGTATGTGTGAGAAACGTGGGTATTACTTTAAGCAGATAGATAATACTTCATGGGATTTCGTCGCTAAGTGCTTGAAATCTGTTTATGGGTATTGTGATATGGTTTTAGTCGCTGCCTGCCTTTATGATGTTTCAGCGTTTGATATGGTTGAAATACTCGAGGGGCGCAAGGGGTTGCCTGATACATCACGGGCAGTTGCTAACGCTTCACGCGCTCTGTGTAGTATGTCTATAGATTATAGGGTGTGCCAAAAAATGGGCGAAAAATTGCCGAAAAATTTACGGGGTGGTTCCCCCACCAAATACGGCAAAACCTACAAACAGGCTCCGAAAAGGATTTAAAGAGGCTATGAAGTAGGGCGGATTTGAATTAAAAACCATCTGCTTAGGCGGTGGTACGTAATAAACCTAAGTGAATTTAAAATGAAACAGAGTATTGAAAAGATATTAATTGCAGCATACGGGGTCATGCTCACGCTCTTTGTGTTGTCTATGGTTTTAGTGAGCGCATTGTTTAATTAATTATTTTCTGTGTTATGTTAAAGTTACATGTTATTGGACATTTAGGTGCCGACGTTGAAATCAAGGATGTTAATGGGTCAAAATTCGCTTCTTTCCGAGTTGCTCACACTGACAAACGTATCGTTGCGGGTGGTGAGACGAAGGAAGTGACTACATGGGTCGAATGTACATTGCCCGAAGACTCCAAAGTATTACCCTATTTGAAG
>JBGVBD010000215.1:0-35641 GCA_045225255.1 Prevotella sp.
CTATGGGGCTAGATGAAACCGTGCTGTATGAGAACTCAACTGGTGCTGGTACTGTACAAGTTCCAGAAGATATCAGCAACTTTGAACGACTTGGCATCACATACAAACTATGGAATGACAACGCTGGCTTACAATATGTTGAAGTTCCGGCTAACCAGACTTTGTTCACGCTAGGATCAGAGTTTGTACCAGCATCTGGTTCAGTAGCACACTTCTACACAAGGTTGACTTACGCATCATTGACGCTTACTTGTGCGCGTCACTGCTATGTCAATTCTGGTTCGCCGTCGACGGTATCTGACGGTACATCGACGTTCAAGTTCTTGAAGCTTGTCGGCATCCACCGCATCTCCGGAGGTAACTAATGACCGTAATCAACTCTAATCGCGTAGTGCGTGGGCCTGTCACGGCGGTTCCGCTCGTGGCCGGAAAGGGCGTGAAAATCACTGCCGACACCGTCAACAACCGTTATGTCGCTGAAGTCGATGAGACTGTGCTGTGGGAAAAGACATCCGGAACCAACGGATGTAACCTCGGCGGTTCTCTAACCACGTCCGAACCAGTTACCAATTTTGAACGGTATAAAATATATCTGTGTAACAAGGAACGACAGCAGCAGACGGTAATCGAAAAGTATGTCGATACTACCAATACTGGAACCGCAAACAACTGGGTTACACTGGACTGTTTCCAGGCAAACGCTGGTACCGCTGGTAATTTCTTTACTGTGAATTCTGGTGCTGGCTCATGGGATAGTGCTTTCAAAGTATTTTCATACGCTGGCGGATATGCATTCTACTTTAACTCAAGTGGAAACTTTAATAAGTTAGTGGAAGCAGACAATTTACCCTACATTCAGAAGATCGTCGGAATCAACCGCATCGCCTCGAACTAAGGAGCAGAAATGGAACCAGCTGGAATCGTGATGCCATTCGCCGGAAGCACGGCACCGCAGGGCTACTTGCTCTGCGACGGCTCCGCCGTATCCAGAACCGACTACGCCGACTTGTTTACGGCCATCGGAACCACCTACGGAGCTGGTGATGAAAGCACTACTTTCAACTTGCCAGACCTTTCTGGAAGGGTTGTTTTAGGTGTGAGCCAGTCCCACGCGCTGGGAACCACGGGCGGTGAGGCAACCCATGTTCTTACGGAACAAGAGATGCCAGCACACGTCCATGAAGTGCCCCAGCATGGGCACGGAAATGACATCACCGCGACTACTCCGGAACTGTCACACACTGTCACCCAGGCAGTGTTCAAGTACAATAAACCGAACTGGCACCAGGCTAAGTACAACCGTACGCTTTATGATTGGGTCTACAGTGGTTCTGGCGCTACAGCAGCATCGCGTTCGGCGAATGTCGCCATAGCGAAACACGATGCCGCCGATTGCACGATGGGCGGAGCTGTCACTGCAGCCGATGCATCCGTCACTACTTCGGTAGGTGCCGGAAATTCCCACAACAACATGCAGCCGTATGCTGTAATCAACTATATCATAAGCACTGGAGTCTAGTATGGAAATCGGAAATATTTGCATGTATGCTGGTTCTACGGCTCCTAGCGGATTCCTTGTCTGTGACGGTTCTGCTATCTCAAGGACTACGTATGCTGACTTGTTCGACTCCATCGGTGTTACCTACGGATCCGGTGATGGTTCGACGACATTCAACATACCCAACCTTGTCGGTCGTGTCGCAGTCGGTACGTCCACTGGCATGTCATTGGGCTCTACAGGCGGTTCTGAGACCGTTACGCTTACGTCAAGTGAACTTCCCCAGCATGCGCACGAAGTTGCCCAGCACGGCCACGCCAACACGATTGTAGCGCAGATGCCTCAGTTGTCCCATAGCGTGACCACTCAGCCAGCATTCAACTACAATAGACCGAACAGCACGGTGTCCATTCAAAACGCTGGCGACGGTAACGGTTCACAAAGCGGAACAAGTTCAGTCAACGCATCCATTGCAACTAACTGCGCTGTCACCGCGCACCCAGCCACCGCTTGCACGATGTCTGGAGCGATCGACGACTGCGATCCGTTCAGCACAAGCAGTGTCGGCTCCAGCGTAGCCCACAATAACATGCAGCCGTTCTTGACGATGCTGTACATCATCTATGCCGGAGTATAGTATGGAAGTCGGATCTATCATTATTTCAACCAGTTCGGTGATCCCTACAGGGTACCATGTGTGTGACGGTTCCGCTATTTCGCGTGACCAGTTTTCGGAATTGTTCGAAGTCATCGGCACGACGTACGGCCCAGGTGACGGAAGCACTACTTTCAATCTTCCCAACTTGTCCGGAAAGGTAGCTGTCGGCTCTGCAAGCGGACTGGTTCTTGGTTCTACTGGCGGCGAAGCGACACATGTGCTGCAGTCTAGCGAAATCGTCGCGCATACGCACGATGTACCGTCCCATACACACACCAGCAGCATCGTAGCGAAAACCCCTGAGTTTACTCATACGATAACCCAGCCAGCCTACAACTACAACACGCTGAACGGCGGCCTTAACGCTTCCTATATGTCCAGACAGTTCAATGCTTACAATGGACGCACGTCTGCGGCGATGACACGTTCAACAAACTTGTCCGTAGCTGCGCATGGTGCTGCCGACTGTACGATGTCTGGTGGAATCGCGGACTGTGCCGCATTCGATACCGAATCGGCTGGTTCCGGTGCGGCCCACGACAACATGATGCCATACATCACGCTTACTTATTTGATATATGGGCCAGAGACGGTCTTTGAACCGGGCATGACGTACTACAACGGATGCCTCCCGGTCGGGCCAAGCGGATGCTACATCGTAGGAAAGGGCTGATATGAGATTACGTGTCGACTACACTAACCACGCAATACGTTTCGGGCAGAATTATCTATACTATGCCGACCCGTCGGACACCAATCCGTTGGGTCTACCAGCGTATACCATCCGACTTCTGTACCGTAACAACTTTACGCCTACGTTCACGAAGGGAACCGGAGTCCAGTTGAGCACAAACCCGAACGTCTGGGATCTGACGTACAACGACAGCAACTGGAGCAACATACTTCAGAACCATACCAACTTGTTGGAAATCATGGGTGCCAATACGACTGGTGTAACCAGTTTCTCAGCCATGTGCGCTGGATGCACTAGTCTGAACAAGGTTGCGCTGTTCGATACGTCTAGCGCTACGAACATCTATAACATGTTCAGCAGCTGCAGCAATGTCCAGACATACCCTTTGTTCGACTTCTCGTCCGTACGTGATGCTCGACGTGCATTCTACTTGAACTATGCGCTTACGACAGTTCCGCTATTCGACTTCTCGTCGGCTACACAGCTGACCGACATGTTTGTGAATTGCCGTAGCCTTGTTGAAGTGCCGCTGTTCGACTTGTCGTCAGCGCATTACCTTGGCGATATGTTCATGGGTTGTTCCAGCTTGACTACGATACCGCAGTTCGACTTGTCTAATGCGTTGAGCCTTTACAGTTTCTTATCTGGATGCACTAGCCTTACAAGCGTTCCGACGTTTGATACGCATTCGGCAACTGATATGTCGTTCTTCTTCAGTGGCTGTACCCGGTTGACTTCCGTTCCGCTTCTTGATACGTCGTCAGCGACCAATTTGCGCGCAATGTATAACGGCTGCACTGGCCTTACTTCGGTTCCGCTGAACAACACTGGCAGCGCTACGCACGTCAACTACATGTATGCTGGATGTACCAGACTTACGTCGATTCCGACAATCGACACGTCGTCCGCTACTAACTTCGAATACATGATGCAAGGATGTACAGCACTTACGGCTATTCCGCTTTTCAATACATCTTCGGCTGTGTCCGTAATGTACATGTGCGACGGATGTACCAATGTACAGTCGGGCGCACTTGCCTTGTACCAGCAGATGAGCACACAGACCACTCCGCCAGGATCGCACAGTTACTGCTTCACGAACTGTGGTTCGAACACGGCAAGTGGCCAAGCTGAACTTGCACAGATCCCAACTTCTTGGGGCGGAACCATGGCTTAAAGGAGTACTACTTATGACTACTGAACAGATTGCCGCCATCGTGGGAGCCGTACTGCTTTGCCTTGGAAACTTGGCCGCCTGGATAAAGACGGCTACAGACGTCGCCAAGCAGAAGGCCGATAGGCTCCTCACGAAGCAGACCCGCGACGCCGATTCTCAAGAATTGCACGATACCGTGCTCAAGCTGAGTTTCCAGGTCGACCAGAACAAGGGCAACATCGGTCTTCTCTTCGATCAGATGACCGACCAGTTGAAGCAGATCGGTCTACTCAATACCCAGCTGGCACAAGTGCTGGCAAAGATGGATGCCCTATGCGACGCCATCAAGGAACTTAAAGAAGAAGTAAAGGACAAGTAATATGGCCGAAAGACAGAACAAACTCTTACTCAATATCGACCAAGGCACTACTAACGACGAGAAGGCCATGGGTCGTCACAACCTTGGTCTCGCAACGGTGGCCGCTACGGGCAACTACAGCGACCTTTCCGGTACGCCGTCAATCCCACCAGCTCCAGTCCAATCCGACTGGACTAACAATGACCCTACGTCGCTTGCCTATATCCAGCACCGTCCGAACTTGGCGACGGTCGCTACCACTGGCTCTTACAACGATCTGACCGATACTCCGGCACCGTCCGAAAGTCCGGAGATCGTCACCGTCACGCACGGACAAGGCGGAACCACGGAGACTCCGGTGGCGAAGCTTTCCATCGACGACGACTTCAAGTCCCTTTCAGCCGATGCGCACGACATCGGATTGCTTGCACCCGTTCCTAGCACTTCCGACCACGGCAAGATGGTAGTCGTAAACAACGACTTGCTGGACTACGCCGAAGTGCCGAACGGTCTGCCGACCACGGCAGCTACCGACCAGTACCTCACGACCAACGGATCCGGCACAGTCGAATGGACTATCAAGCCGATATGCCGTGCTGTCGAATCTAGCGGCGGCGATACCGACCTTGACATCTGCAGACAGATCCAGATTTCCAACGACTATGCCAACCACAACGAGACTGTCGGACTTGTCGGCATAGGCGGTGGCAGTTGGTCTGTTACCGACGTCGGTGTGCTTCCTCCGGCAAATCCGACTGGCGACAAGATCCTATTCACTGATTCATACGGAAAGGTCATTTGGGACAACAAGTACACTGCTGGCACTGGAATCACTATCAACGCGAACAACCAGATCGCTTGGGAGTACTCAGTCGGCAGAAATTTGCACTTGAACCAGAACCGTGCGATCCAGACGAACATTCCGGGTGGCATCTGGAATGCTCCGACTGCGGCTTCTAACAGCTTTACTGCTATCAACGATGCCAAGTTCGCCGCCGCGTACAAGCTAGGCGTCCGTCACAATCCGGGCGATACCTATGAGATTGCTCTAATCTACACGGCATCCGGACTGTCTTCGACCATCACCTTCATCGGTACCGAAACTGTTGTCGGAATTAACGATTCGATTACGGTTAACCCAGCTTGCTACATCAATGATCCGACGTACTATACGCCCAGTACGCGATTTGGGTACAACGTATCGACGGTGTTCAACCCGACCACGCACAAGGCCATCTACTACAGCGGCATTGGCAACATCGGAACGTGTTGCAACACCCAGATTGCAATCTGGAACGATAACGGAACGATCAAGGTCGGCTTCACAGCGATTGAAGTCGGTAAGGTCGGTGCGACCAACTAGTGCATAGTTATGATAGGAAGGTGTTTAGGCCCTTCGAATTAAAGGCTTAGACACCTTACCTCAATATAGCAAATCATTTGGAAATCGTAAAGATGATAGGAACCCTAATCTTCATATTGGTCGTGCTGATATGCGGCAGTCTGTGGTTCAACAACAACGACTGGAATGGTAGACGATGAGCAAGCACTTTACATACGACGGATGCAGAAACCCGAAGGCGTGGATAAAGATCGGTGACATCTATCAAGCCACCGACGATATCTACGTCCGTCTTCACGACGAAAAGGGAATGCACTACACGTGGCATCTCTATCCGGGTTTCCAGACGGATGGCGGAAGTGTTCCGCTTGCCTTCCAGTGGTTTGTTCCTAAGTGGTCTACGGACAACGACCTTATCAACCTTGCCTTTGCGCTTCATGACGCCGCGTACGGTTCCGGGCTAATGCATAGGGACATCGCGGACGACATGCTCCGTGGACTTCTGCGTGACGCTGGGCTATCTCGTTTCCGTGCCAGCACGGTCTGCTGGGCTGTCAACAACTTTGCCGCAAGTCACTACGGCCCTGAGAACGACCGCTACGACTGCAAGCTGTTTGCCGAGCTGGATGTGTACAGTCTAAAGTAATTTAGACTACATGGCACGTGAATCAGTATACAATGGCCGAAAAGTATGGCGTCCGGACATGATAGAAGCCGGGCACATGAAGATAAATCCAAGCGCACAGCCGCTCGAAGAAGCGATGCGCTTCTGTCGCACATGTGTCGCAGTCTGGCTGAACAAGTACGGAATCTGGTCTGACCGCATAGAGGACATAGAAGACCTTGAATCAGAATGCGTGTACCGCACGTACAAGCAGCTGATAAAGCGTGTAGTTGATGGGAAGTACCGTAAAGACCTATCGTTCTACTTGAACTGCCGGAGCTGCGCATGGTCTGCGATAAGCTACGCGCTGCAGCTCTGGCGTGAGGACATCCAGCGCAAGTACGAGCTTGCCGATATCGACGACGATGTGCCTGGAACTACGCGCAAGTATTCGGAAATCTTGACTGAGTCGGTGAAGTGGAGGACTGACGCCGACGACGTGCCTATGGAACAGCGCGGCCCAGCAGAGCGTCCTCTGGAGTCATACAAGCGGCAGTCGGCCAAGGTAGCCGCAGCAAGGGCACATATCGACTACTGGTACGAGCTTTATCAAGAAATGTGTCTTGAACACTGTGTCGAACCTATGGACAAGGATCAGTGGGTGAAGGACAATATCGAACGCGAAATCCTCGATATAGCCGAGAACAAGGTCGCTGTCGAAGAAGTCCCGGAGAAGCATCCTCAGTGCGGCACCAAGGAATACTGGCGATGGTATAGGAAGAAACAGAAAGCAAAGAAGGCATCCAAGTAATGGTGCCTTCTTTTGTTAAATATTGTTTACTCATTAGGGAGTTCGTAGTCGTAATTCGGCGAAGCATCCATGAAGATAGCAGCCTCATAGGTCTCCGGTTCGTAAGTGGGCTCTGGTTCACTGGAAAGCCACTCCCAGAGCCTTTTTCGATTTCGGACTACCAAGCATACCCCTAAAATAAACAAGGCCGTAGAGGCCACTTTATCGCTCATTTTCATACTATCCAAATTATACTCTTCTTGTGTAAATGTCTTTTTACATATTTATTCAAGAAGAACCCCTGCATTTCGGATCGAAATAAACTACTTTTTATAACGCAGTCTGGGATCGCCGACTAGTTTGTAGATGCGATTGACCGAAGTTCCGAGTGAACGTGCCAGGAAGGTCTGGATAAGGTCATGGGAGACCAATCGCACTTCGATAGTAAGGTTAAGTAAGGTTCGTCGACGATTGAAACTGTCCTAGAGTTTTGAAGATCCCGAAAGGGATAGCAGCCCAATACCCAATAAGCTGCCAGTAAGCCCAATCCTTTCCGTCCTAGTGGACACTGCTGGTCAAGACGGTCGTGGTCGGTAACCACTCCGATCCTCCGACGGCGAACATGAGTGACTTTGACCTAAACGGCTATCCGCAAGGTCAACTTGGTGGAACACCACCTACTAACGAGAACCGTCCCAACCGACGAAGTAGTCAGTACAGTTTCGCTCTGTCCTAAGGTAAGTCATGAGAGAGTAATTTCTTGTATGACTTGCCCTAGGACGGAGTGTACGTCCTCCTCCCGGAAGCCCACGCTTCTGAAGTAGTTAGGACTAAGAAAGAATAGAATACGTAGTTATAACTAGTCATAATTACTCAAAATCACTCAAGAGACAAATCAAGAAAATTGGACTATGTTCCAACAGTCTTAATCACTCTGAAGAAGAATCTTCATTGCAGGGACTCCAATAAAAATTAAGTAAATCAGTAAAGACCCATTGACGGAGTTCAGTGGGTTTTGTATATTTGGTCTTGAGGTATACGTATGACTAAGCAGTTTGACAATCCAGACCAGATAGACTTGTTCGACATTCCGGTTCCGGAAGGAGTAGAAGTACTTTCGAAGGAACTTTCTGACAAGTGGCAAGCCGAATTCTACTCGACACCGATCGACCGTACTCCGACGGCTCCGAAGGCAGTCCAGAAGCGTCATCCGATGATCGAAGCGAAGAAGCTGCACGAAGCGAAGGCTATGGCCTATCCGGCCTTTATCAACAACAAGGTTCTGACATCCTACATAGGCAGTCTTGTACTTGCCGAAATCGTCGACATACGCAAGAACCACAAGACTAACGCTATCGAAGTCGTCTACTCCGTCGTTAATGCCGACGGCGTGGAAATGTATGCATGCGACCCGATCGGACTCCCCAATGTACCGGAAGTGTACACCGTCGAGAAGATGCGGACATATCTGCAGATGTATCCTACCCAGGGCCATATTGAGAAGCAGAAGAAGCGTGACTTCAAGGCGTCGCAGTCCATTGAAGCATTCTATGCGGCAATCCGTGCCAGGATGTTCCGTGCCCAGATGGCCAACCGTACGGTAACGGCGCTTATTGAGCCTTGCATGTCGGTGCGTGGAAACGTATACCTCAAGATCCACAATCCGGCATGCAGCCAATAGGTGAAATATGGAACATAAAGGAAAACAGAGTCTGCCGTACTTGTTGAGTACGACTAAGACGCTAGTTCGCTGCAAGCGATATTACTACAAGGGAATGGACTACAAGTTCAACTCTCACCGAAACCGCGACTGCTATACTGAACGCAACGTGCGTATCAACATGACCCGCATGTGGCACAATATCATTTTGCCTAACGCTATTCTGTGTTCGATGTACGGCAATCCGGCCACTCTGGAAGATGCCATAGCGGCTCTAAATTACGCAATGAGCCACGGTAAGACCCAGAGGTCGATTGAGGCTTGGAACCGTGTATGTGAGGCCGAGCGGCAGCTGTCCGGATCGAAGGACAGTGTCGTCTACAAGTATACCAAGAGTTTCTACTTCTATGCTATGGGAATGGGAGCGACCCTTGAAGGCCGTCTCTACCATCTCAAGAAGGATGTCAAGTTCGACATCAAGAAGTACATTGCATACAAGGACGTCAGCCGCTACATCTTCAACAACACGGAATACTGGGTATGCCCGTGGAATGACCTCAACATGCTGGTTGACAAGTACATCCACTGGGAAGACGACTACAACGCCCAGTGTGCGGAATATGTCAAGAAGATTGAAGAAATCAAGAAAGAGTACCATTTCTGTTTTAGTGACGAAGGTCTTGAAGAACGCGACCGTAGAGTCGAAGCCGTACAGCAAGAGCTGGATGCACTTGAATGCCCTGCGTGGCCGAATACACAGAGAGAGATCGTAGACACGTTCCACGTATCCATGTCGTCGGCGACAAGATTCGTGAGATGGCGGAAGCAGCTTGCAAAGTCGAACTTCGATGCGTACTGCGATACTAGCAAGATCAACTGGACGTCGCCGAAGAAAGCTGATTGCAAGGAAGACTTTATCGATGTCGACGATCGTCGTGTCGACGATACCGATGACGACATGCAAGAACCTATCGACGACTCAGTGGACATTGACATTGCCATTCAGAAGGCGGTGGACTCCGGGGACAGACCTATCGGTACTTGGAATGCGCAATCGCTTTAAGGGATTTTGCTACTGTATATAGGAATTTTGCAACTCTAAATAAGTCATACCCAACTATTTTTGCGTCATAGGCAATCCATTTTGCGTGGGCGTATAATAGACTGAAAATGCCTTCGGCACCAGTCAATGCGTCGATGCATTTGGCGCGTCAGTGCCGCTCGCGCTTCCTTCCTTGCCCATTCCTCTATCCTCTTTTCTTTTTTTCATTCCTTTTCAGTATTTCTTTTCAGTATTCTTATTTATCGGCCCATGTGCCGCCGTTGTAAGAAGGGTTTGCCGACTTCGGCAGACCCTTTCTTGTTCGTGTCGGATGGGGTATATAGTAGTTACCCCATCGTTTTTTTACCCCTTTAATAGCCGATTTGCAATTCAAATTTATTGTTACTACCTTATAAACTGTTGAGAGACGATACACATTATCGTCAACACATTTTCAGAATGAGGAATAACCAAATGATAAATAAAACGAAATACGCATACGCTCCCACCTACGACCTCTACATCAACCGCGAGACGATGATCGTCTACAAGCGCTGCAGCCGCCGTCGCAAGACCGAAATCACGGAAGATGAACTGGTTCCTATTAAGCTTTCAGTCAACCATGCTGGGTACATCAAGTTCCCCGACTATTTACATCGCAATTTGACTGGTCTTCAATACGCCTACGCCGACGCATTCCCGGAGCGTGTACAAGGCTGGGAAGACCACATGGCCGACTTCGTAACGTACTCCGAACTAGACCATCTGCACGGCCATGAAACAATCGAAAGCAACTACCCAGAGAACTTACGATGGACTTCGCGCCGTGTCAACCGTGCGCGTACGTCGCAGAGAATCGACATCTCTGTGCTGGACGAGAAAGAAAAGCAGAAGGTGCTCAAGTCGCGTGAACGTGAACGCCGCCTTCGTGAAAACAAGGAGTGGCTTGCCAAGAAGCGCGAACGTGACGCGGAATACCGCCGTCGCAAGTACCATGAAACCAAGTTACTACGCAAGCAGCAGACTGACGAGCTCAATGCCAAGATCGCCAAGCTTGCTGGAATCGACAAGTAATAAACTAATTTAACAACCAGACCGACGTCGGCGGAGTTTTCGTTTCCTTTTGTTGTACGTCGTCGTCGGTCTACCTTTTCTAAGGATTGAATCATGCTAGACTATCTACTGACCGAACATCCGTGTGCATCGCTGATCGCAGCGATTATCCTCACCATGGCCATCGTTGTCACCGTTGTTGCTGTCCCAGCTTACTATGCCCAAGAGTATTCGTGCTCCAAGAAGGCTAGTGTACTGCAGACTGAATACCAGTTCGGCTTCTGGGAAGGCTGCTGGGTCAAGGACAAGAGCAACAACACTTGGTATGAGTATACAACAATTCGTAACGTTAACGTAGAGGTAAAATAATGAAAGAACGAATTCGCATATCTATCCTTGTCATCCTTGCCCTCGTGGCAATCTTTGCCACTATCTGCTGTCTCTATTCCGCTGAGTACGTCGGTGGACTGGCATGCGCCGTAGTGCTGGCTAGCGTCGTCTTCGACATTGCTGATCCAAAGCAGAAACTGTCATCCGAACTCACTAAGGACGAAGAGAAGGCAATAGAGGATGCCGCCAACGCAGTTGTCATGCTCTGTGCCTACAAGATTACTCCGGAAGTCATCAAATACTACAGCGAGGAATATCCGTACCTTGTCGTGGCCGAAAAGCCCAGCAGCACCGAAGTCCAATACTGGTGGGCTGGTGACAAGGAAGCCAACGATCTTGTACACAGTCGCGTAGCCGACAAGTACAAGCAGCTTGGCCACTATGTCATAGCCAACGCAGTGAAGGGAGAAGTTCACCATGGCGACAAAGCGTAAGACCACAAAGAAAACAGTTGAACCAGTCATCGAGTACGTTGACCCGGAGACGAACCTTGACATGCAGATGCCGGAAGCCGAAGTCGAAAAGGCACCGGAATCGGCCATGCAGACTCCCAAGGACGACTTCTTCGCTTGCATGAAGCGCCGTCGGGACAAAGAGAAGTAATATGCCTCAGATATATTTCAGCACTAAAACGTTCAAAGCAGAAAACGCACTTACGGACTATAACAATATGATCCGTGATATGGCGCGTAATGGCGTTCAGTTATTGCGCTTTATAGATAACCCATACAACCTAAAAAATGTTCGCAACTTCGAGAAGGCTGCGGCAGATGGGTTTAATGGATGGCACTTGCATCATGTAGCTGGTGAGTCTGTTAGTAGCTATAAGGAACTGAAACGACTTGGATTATACTATAATCAACCGCCGTGGATGCTGGAGTTCCTTACCGTAAAGGAACACCGACATCGTCATAGTAAGTCATACAAGTATGATGGGATCTAGCTAAGTTAGCCATATAGTATACCCCTATAAGCACCACCACAATATGTAGTGGTGCTTTCTGCTACTTATTAAGTAGTAAGGAACGCAGCCAACTCTGCGTAGGATGGATAATAAGATGGCCAATACTGATACAAGCATTAAACAGAGCGCGAAAAACCCACCAAGGTCGCCCAGAAGCGGAGCGATCCTTAAACCGTTTACGTCGGTCACGGCAAAGCAAGCTGCAGAAGCTTCAGCACGTGCTCGCAATATCCGCAAACAGTATAGGGCAAAGCTACTGGATGCCGCTGTCAATGATGGTCATATCGATGAATTGTTCATCAAGGCGTTGAAGTCGAAGGATCCAGACCAGTTGGCTCTTGTTGAGAAGGCTCTCAAGATTGTCGGACTGCTTCATGACCAGTCCGAAGACGCTGTAAAGACCGGACTGTCTGTCAAGGCTTCAACATCCAGTGAAACTGGTGACAAGCCTTCCGAACCAGCACAGATGAATATCGCCATCGAGGTCGTCGATGGATGTCAAAATTAAGTTATCACGATGGCAGAAGCGCTTCGTCATTGATGGCTTTGATGACCCATTGAGAATCGCTGTCACCGGAATCGGTAGTGGTAAGTCCAGAGCATTGGCTGTCTGGATTGTACTGCAGTGCCTCAAGAAGCCCGGACTCCGTGGCATTGTGTTGGCACAGATCTACAAGACGTTGACACGTGTGCTTGTTCGCGAAATCCAGGTCGTCGCCTCTATCATGGGCGTCCAGTACGACTATAACAAGTCTTCAATGGAAATGACCTTCCCTAACGGTTCGACACTTTATTTCTATAGCGGCGAGAATGCGACTGGAGTCCTTGGTCTTTCCGAAATCGACATGCTGGCTATGGACGAAGCCGCTTACTTGGCCAGAGAAGTATACGACTTCTCAAGAGACCGTATGCGTGGTGGCAAGTACAGACCAATGGTGCGCTTGATTTCCTCACCAGTCAACGACCAGCTAGAGAACTGGTTCCGTGACTTGTGCCAACGTTACCCGGACTGTGTGGTAAATGCGGCGACGTATGACAATCCGTTCGTCTCCGCTGAATTTATTCAGGAACTTAAAGACCGTTACATCGAAGGCAGTACCTTGTACCAACAGCAAGTGCAGGGCCTATTCCTTGACACCGACATCGCATCGCAGCTTATCAAACGTGCCGACTTTGTCAAGGCTAAGAATCCTCCGACAAAGATCGCCTACTGGCTTGGCGCTGACTGGTCTGGCGGCGTAGGATGCGACTTCGATGTCGTGTGCGTCGTGGACGATATGGGCGTTGTTGACCTTGTCGAGGATAACGGGTTAACCACCCAACAAAAAGTTGCTGCAGTCAAGCTCATGTGGGATAAGCATAACCCTAAATCGGCGTATGGTGACGCGACTGGTGGTTTCGGCTCTGGTGCGATGGACTTGTGCCGTGAGAAGAACATGATCTTATCCCCGGCTAACTTCTCAGCCAAGCCTTTCAATGAAGATTTATACCCTAATCTACGTACTGAAGCCTACGCTGAACTGGCTCGCGACATCCGGAACGGTTTCTACATCCCGGAAGACGTCCGTGCAGAGCTTCTGGCACAGCAAGTGACTATCGACAACCGTGGCAGAATTGCTCTGGTTCCAAAGGAATTGGTCAAGAAGCAACTGGGCCGCAGTCCAGACCGGGCTGATGCGATAGCCTTGGCTAACTATGCCAGAAACCATGGCGGAGCGACGGTCGGACAGGGTTATTCAG
This sequence comes from Prevotella sp., assembly GCA_045225255.1. Classification (GTDB taxonomy): domain Bacteria; phylum Bacteroidota; class Bacteroidia; order Bacteroidales; family Bacteroidaceae; genus Prevotella. The sequence goes on from JBGVBD010000215.1 coordinate 13,950, forward strand.
CTCAGCAAGCTAAAGCAATCGGTGACAAGTACCTATGGTGTTTAGCGACCATGTAATGAAAGTCGGTCACACCGAACTCTATCTACTTATTAGTGGGTAGAGATATCTCTATTATAGCAATTTTTACCCGAACTGTAAAGGCGGCACATGGAAGTAAGAAGCATAATTACCGAAGCGCTCTCGCGAAGCAACGTTGTTCCGAGACGCCAACCAGCACCGGGCGACCTTTTGCAGTCAGCCTACCAGCTACTCAAGGGCTTGGTTTCCCAACTAAATAATGACAATTATCTCAGTTTCTCGCAGAGGCAGATCGACGTCCCGGCGAAGCGCTATATCCATATCTACGACGAAGAAGATACGCTTAAAGGCGACTTTAACCTCTACTTCGACACAGCTGACGATCTGTCCGTATACGAAATCACCGAACAAGACTATGACGATAATGTTTGGGCGATGATCACTGACGGCCAGCATGACAATATCGTCTATTCCATCATCCGCATCGCAGTGCCTGGTTCTATACAGTATCAATGGCAACCGCATGTACAGACTGATGGTTTCAATGCAAGATATCAGCAGATGCTGACATATTGCCAAGCTTACCACTTGCATGTACCGAAGGTGTCAAAGTTGAATACGCTCATGGTCAAGGTTCCGACTGCCGGAATGGACTGCATCGAACTCCATTTCTCCCCTAGAGACCAGTTCGACAAGTACTACCGCAATGAATTGGCGTGGACTTACGTGCCGCTTGCCGAAAGCGAATGGCTTATCGAGACCAAGGCTTATGCAATCTCCGGTACACAACGTCTAAGACTGAGCTACAACGAAGGCATCAAGTTCGACCTTGACTCCGATCTCCGTGTACCGGACGCCTATCTTGAACTGATCATTGTCAGCCTTACATACAAGCTTGCTGTCAAGTATCCGCGTATGGACGATGCGCAACTGACCAGACTTGCTGCAGAACTGCAGACCATGTTGGAAAATGTCGCGACACCCAAGGCCGATGTCAAGATGGTCAAGCGCGAAGACTTGAATGACGTCAACGACTATTCCTACTGGGGCATAATCGGTGGTCGCTACTTGCTCTAAGGAGTCGCCATGGGAAATCGTGTAGTTTTAATGCAGAACATCGCTGGCAGCATGAGCCGCAGCAATATCGTCAAGGTTGGCCTTGCCGATTCCCTCAACATGTACTGCGAGACTCAAGACCCTACAGAACATTCTTGTCAGTTGCTGATGCGTTCTGTCGACGGCGAAGCTGTTTTCGCTGAAGGACTTGATGGCAAGTGCCGTGGCCTCTACCGTATCAGCCGTGGCCGTGCAGAAACCGGGTCGACTCCGGCGCTCTACGGCGTATTTGGACACAAGCTCTATCTGTTCGACCAGGACGGAACTGTCCACGAGATTGCCACTATCACTTCTACTGGCACTGCTGTCCGAATGGTTGAGTCAGGCGGTTACAACGATGCTCACCCACACCTTTGTCTGGTCGATGGCGTGTCTATGTACGCAGTCGATGTTACTTTGCCAGTAGCGTCCCAGAAGACAGACTTCCGGACTATTGAACTCCCAGTCAAGCCTACGGACGAGTCCCAGCACATCAAGCCGACCCACATCGGTTATCTGTTCGGTTACCTTGTCATAAATGATGAAACAAGCGATGCGTTTTATACAAGTTATCAGTACCCCTTTGAAGTGACTAATGAGTATAATGAAATCGACTACGACATCTGGCGCTTGGCTTCGACGAACAACATAGGATTTGTGACCTTTAGCGAATGGTGCCAGGACAATACGACGGCTCTGTGCTGCAACGGCAGTAAGATGTACACTTTTGGCCCACGTAGCTGGCAAGCATGGTCTTACAACGACGACAAGAACAACCCGTTCTCATCACCGGACAATGCCGCTGGTATGATCGGCTTGAAAGCAGTGAACAGCTTGGCAATGCTTGGTACTACGACCATCTGGCTTGGATCTTCCGACGTCGGTGAGAATGCTGTCTTCATGATTCAGGACACCAAGATCACCAGAATCTCTACCGGAGATCTTGAGCGTGAACTGACACAAGTGGTCAACCCGGAAAACGCATACGCATCTATCTGGCAAGAGCACAGACATGTGTTCTATTCTCTCACATTTGAAGACAGTAAGTTAACTTATGTTTACGATGTGACTGAAGGAATGTGGCATCGTCGTGCGTCCTATGATCCGTCCAACAACTTGACCTACTGGCGTTACAGCAATGCAGTATTTGCTTACAACAGAACCATGGTAGCTGCAGAGAACAATCTGTGCTACATGGATGAAAACAAGTACGACGAGCATGACGGACGTAAGATCCTCAAGATGCGCCGTGGTGGTGTAATGACATCGAACGACTGTCCTTTCTTTATCGACAGCGCTGAGATTATCTGTAACCAGGGACAACAGTCGACGAAGTTCGCTAATCTTGTCACTGGTGTCCTAGATGCTCCGCCGACCGATATCAACCCAAGAATCTCCGTGAGATACTCATGGGACGGTGCGCTCTTCTCCGACTACGAAGACTACTACCTTGGCAACGTCGGTCAGTATGACTGGAGCACTTGCATGTGGCATCTAGGCTTCGGTAAATTTTTCACGTTGGAAATCAGCACCACTGAGTCGATACCTTTCGCAATCTCTAACCTCAAGATAGCTTGGTCACCAAGCGGGATGTTTGCCTAATGGATAGACCGCAACTTGTAAGATACAGCCAGGAAAACCCGAACTCCGAAGCACTGAAGGGCAAGTGGGGCACCGTAGGCGAAGAATGGGGCAAGGTGACGGTCATGAAGAACGTCGTCTGTGTCATTGCGTACAAGGGAGCCAATGTGGTCGAATACAAGCTACCGACGGTGTATGACGGTTTTCTCATTTGTTCTGACGGGACTACGGTTCCGGTGAACGACAGTACTTTAACACTTAGCCTTGGTGAAAATGTCAGCGCACAAGGCATGCTACAGCTGACGAAGGATAACTAAGAATGATTCCAGCAATTATCGCAGGAGTTGCAGCCCTTGGTTCTGCTGCGGCGACCTATTACGGAAACAAGTACGCAGCTGACAAGGCAGCAGCCAGCCGTGCTGCGGCAGCGCAGAAGCTTGGCGAAATGCAAGGCCAGTCCAACCAGTACTACGACCAGATGATCCGCGACATCGGTAACTACTACGACCAACGTGGTTCGCTTGGCACTGCTACTGACGCAAAGAACTACAAGGACGCCATCGGTGCGTACGATCCGAACAAGTTCGTTCTTAACATGGAAGACGCTAAGAACCAGTTCGGATACAACAAGACGGCTGACAGCTTCATGAATCCCTACTATGACCAGATCATTGGCGACACTGCGGCGACCGTGCAGCATACTGCAGCTGGTGCCGGACTTGGCCGTGGTTCTGGCGCTGCTCAGGCCATTGCAGACGCAGTCGTAAAAAAGAACGAAGAACTTTACAACGACGCCTACAACCGCTTTACTGACGACCGCCAGTTCGAATACAACAAGTATGCGGACTATATCGCCAACAAGCAGAGACAGCTGTCGGAACTCCGCGCCGCAACTGACACGAAGTTGTCAATGCAGGGCAACCTTGCCAACGACTACTACTCTGTCATGGATGCAAAGCAGTCCGATCTGTTGAAGGCACAGCAAGACCGTCAAGGCACGATGTCCACCTATGCGCAAGCAATGATGGGCGTGGCATAATACTTATTACAGTGAGGTTTAAACATGGCCGGAATTTATCAACGAGACAATTTAGGACAGCTCTATGCGGCTAACCTCGAAAGGGCGTTGGCTCGCCGTGATGCGTACGAGAAAGAACGTGCTGCCCGTGTAAAGAGCAACGTCGACGCTATCAACAACGGTATCCGCGCAGTCGGTACAGCCGTCACGTATGGTCTGTCCGACGATCCTCAGGCACGTCTTGCGGCTCTTGAGAAGGAATACCAGGAAGCTGTCGCAGCCGAACGCGAAGAGTACAACAACAGTGTACGTGAAGCGGTAGGTGCGAACGTTCCTACATATTCGTCCAATCCGTACTTGAACGGCATGGAAGGATACAGACCAAATCCCAACCTTGGTGGCTATTCAGACTACATGGGAAGGAATGCATCGGCTGACTACGACTTGGCCCGACTTGCCGAATTCTACCGTAGGGGGCGCTAATGAGAAGTTCGTCCGAAATTGCAGCAGAAATCAACGCCTTGAAGGCACAGATCGCCAGCGGTTTGCCGTACGGCAACTCTGAGGCGCACAATGCCGCCGTGTTCGACCACGTCTACAGTGGAGACCGTAGCGGTGTCGATGCCTTCCAACGTGCCATCGAACAAGCTATCCAGAACAAGATGCAGCGTGAACTGACCGCTTCCGAAAACGAGAAGAACCGTCAGAACGCTCTTCGTATTGCTGAAATGGGCAAGGCGGAAGCTGCTGCCGAACGTAAGCAGAAAGCCGACGAGCTCAAGGCACTGAAGCTTGCTCAAGCCCGTCCGGAATACATGAAGATCCAGAAGGCAATGCTTGACGCCGTCGATGCTGGACAGTTCGATGAAGCTGCAATCTACCAAGAACAGCTCAATGCGCTGAATGCAGAACACGGCATTGGCGTTTCAAAGAATGTCGAAACATTGAAGCAGGGATGGAAAGACGCTCGTGAGAAAGCATCACAAAAACGTCTGAACGTAGCCAATTTCTTGTCCACCATACCTACGACCTTCAAGAATGAAGCCGCGAAGACTCCTTGGTATGAAAAAATAAACAACAATACCGATATGTCTACGGAAGAGAAGGCGAAGGAAATCGAACGCATCCGCAACATCGAGTCCGGTAAGACCAAGGTCAAGAAGGCTGCCCAAGGTGGCGCTGCTTCTTACACTGGTAAGAAGGTACAGTCCGACCTTGAAGAGCGTGATAAGGGTATTGCCCTTGCACGTAAGGCCAAGCAGAAGAAGGACAGTGGCCGTCTCTTGCTGAAGACAGAACAAGATGCCCTTGACAAGTGGGGCAAGGAGCTCTAAATGACTATTGAAGAATTTCTTGACCAGAACGCATATAACCTAACCGCTGAAGAGTACAACAAAGCTCTGACCGACTATCAGAACATGGACACTCAGCAGTGGATTAAGACCTATGCACCCATGATGCAAGATAAGGCAGCTGGGTGGTCTGAACTTGACGCCGTGAAGGTGAAGGATCTTCCGACGCGCTTGGCCGCCGCATTCGGTGACGTGGGCTTTAAACCTGGCAAGGAATATCTTGCAGAAGTCAAAGAGCGTGATTTCAGCGACGTATCCGATAAGCAGTTCAATGAAAGTCTTAAAAAGATGCGTGACTATTACAACCAGTTTGTCTCCGAACAAGAGAAGGAAGCTGGCCGTATCCGCCGTCAGAAGGAAGTGAAGGACTGGGGACTTGTCAAACAAGCGCTCACGTCCGACTACGAGAAGCAGCGCTACATCGACGATCCGGAAGCCGCTCTGTTTGGTGATGAAGCACCGTCGATCGGTTCTGCTGAAAACACTCGTTGGGGCTCTATGGCAGACCTTGGCCTTGGTGCCGCTGGTGCTGCAGCAGATGCCCTTCCTGGCTGGGGTAGCATGGCTGGCCCGGTTATCCGTGTCGGTCGCGACATTGGCCACCGTGTCACGAACAGTCCTTACCAGAAGTCCGCAGAGGACATCGCCAAGGACGCGCTCGCAGATATGGCATTGACCGCATCGACTGCGTGGATGCCGAACTTCCGCCGTGAAAAGCGTATGGTCGAAAATGCACTTCCAGAAGCGATGGGAAGACAGATGAAACTTGCTCGCGAGAGCGAAAACATCCAGAAGGGTGTGGAACTTCTTGACAAGGTAGTCAATGGTGGTGTTGAACTTGAGCAACAGTTCGGCTCGAAGAATCTCAACCAATATTTCCGTGAGACCGTACAAGAACTTCCGGATTCCTACCTCAAACAAGACTTGTTGCCGCTTGTGACACAACCAAACATCGACTGGGCACGTGCTCAAGCGATCGTGAACGACTACAAGGCCAAAAATCTGCTTGCGATGGCTCCGAACGGTTACGACGCCGTACATGCCATCGTGGACAATAATCTTCCGTTCCCACAGCAAGCAGTAAGCATTGACAAGGCCGACCGTGTCTTCGTCGGAAAGAATGGAAAGCTCATCGGCATGTCCTATCCGGACAAGTATGACCAGCTTACGATGGACATATACAACGCCAAGCCGCTTTCGCCATTGCAGCAGAAGCTAATGAAGCCAGCCACTGCGCTGAACGAAGTTCTCCGTGGCGACGTCGGCGGTGCTGCCATCCAGCTTACCAAGACCGCCACTGGTGCAAGAAGTCCCAAGAAGGCTGAACGTGTCCGTACGGTTGAAGACCAGATGGCCATCAACCGCATCAAGGCACAGGAAGAGCGTTTCTGGGAAGCCGGGTTCAAGCCCAACAAGGTGGAAGGTGACCCGCTCTGGGAAGCCTATGCTGAATGGGAAGAAAACAGAAAGAAGAAGGACGCCATCAAGCAGTCCTTACTGAGAGGAAAGTAATGTTTAGGAACTTTGACAACTGGGACGTGTACATCGACAACGACCGCAAGATTCTTGCTGGTTGTATCCAGTTCATGCTGAAGGATGGAACTACGTCCGCAAACATCTACGATAGTGACAAGGTTCCTATCGAGAATCCTCAGATCACCGACATCAACGGTCGTACGCAAGAACAGGTGTTCATCGACGACGATATCCGTGCCTACGTCTACAAGTACGTAGGAACCGGAACTCTTGTCAACGAACGCCAGCTCGGTATCGACACTTCCGATACGTCCAAGTGGTCTTTGCAGTACACTGTCGAGTCCGCGTCCATCGACGAAAGGGCCGTGTCCGGACTGTCCGCAATGGGTGTCAATACAATGGACGACCTCCGTGCGCTTGATCCGTCCGAAGTCCCAGAGATTGATGGAAAGAAGATCATCACCTTGAATGGATACTTCGAGGCTGGCGACAAGGAACCCATCAACTACATCTGGGATTCACAGTCCATGCTTCTTGATGACAACGGTTCAGTAATCATGTCGGACAATGCGCTGACTGGCCGCTGGATACTTGTCCAACCGACTGAACATTGCGACAGCCGCCACTTCGGCGTATTCCCGCAAGATTCAGTAGATTCGGAAGAAGACCATTCCGTGCGCATGACGCAGCTGATTTCTTACTGCAACACGCATTCGATCCGTCCGTACTTCAACGGTTCCCAGGGCTATCCGTACTTCATCTACCAGAACATCGCATTCCAGAGCCGCAACGCCATCGACGTGTCGGATGACACTGTCTTCGTTGACAAGGGTACTGGCAACAGATTCTTCGGTGAATGGAACGGCAATCCGTACTTCTACAACGCCAACACGACTGTCAACTCCAAGACTGTCCGTCACAGCTGGCACTTCAAGAACTACTCTACCGGGACTGTGAAGTACATCGTCGACTCTACTTGGAGTCCGGTGATGTTGAGCAATATCGACGTCGAGTTCGAGATTTCTCCGGCATCGTCCACCCAGCTTACCGACTGCGAACTGTCTTCCAACGAGAAGATCACGGACACTATCGTACTCAGCGGCATGACTATCCATACGGACTGGTTCGCCGACGACTACAACTGGGCCAACCTTCAGATGTACCAGTGCAACGTCATCCTTCAGAACTGCAAGGACGCAAATACTTACGTTCTTCTTAAAAATAAGTTACATGAAGCGAACTATGGAGACCTTGGCGAACAGACGCTGTCGAATACGACACTGTTGGCGAACTGTATAGCGGAGAACGCATCGTTTTCCAACGTGACGCTGACTGGCAACACGGAGCTGCATAACGTCTCTGGCACGATCACTATTTCGGGTGCCGCATACCAGCTCAATTTCGTGGACTGCTGGCTGACTCTTACCAACACGTCCAACGTCGTCCTTTCCAACGTCATGTGGCGTCGTGGCGCAATCGTCTGCGCCGCCGCTATACAGCCGCTCACTACCCTTTACCTTGAGAATGTCGAGGTCAATGCTCCGTTCTATACGCCGGGTACCGAAGCCAAGATGTACAACTGCGCCATCAAGGTTCAGCAGAACTTCTTCCGCCTTGTTGACATCGTTGACTGCCGTATCGAAGCGAACATCATGCAGTATCCGGAAAATGTGACCATCTACGAGCAGTATGGCCCAGCTTACTACTGGTCTGGAAACTACTTCGGCAACAAGTTCCTTGGCGATGCACGTATCTATCTGGCACCGATCCCAGGTGTCGACTACAGCGACAAGACGCTTGGCCTTTCTACGAAGATCTGTAACAACATGTCTGATCACTTGTTCGTGGACGATTCCCTATGGAATGGCGTTACGAAGCACGGCTGGCAGTCCCTTAGCGACTTCCGCTACCAAGGCAACACTGGTGGATGCCCGGTATATGAAGACGAAGTGTCATACACTATTCCGTACAATTATATCGGAGTTACCGACCAGTCTGACTACTATCCGGACTATGGACAGTACTGCATGAACGTGCCTGGGACTACGGATTCTACTGGTGTCTGGGTAGTTCGCGATGCACGTACGGCACCGTCTCGCGACACCGCATACGACGTGTACTGGATCATCAACTTGAAGAACGTTCCGCTCAACACGTCCCACTTGTTCAAGCTTCCGTATCTTCGTGGTGCGACATTTGTCTCCGTTGACGTGGATATCACGGTGTTCATCCGTCCAGACCAGTATCAGAACTGGCCGTTCTATACCAATACGTTCAGAATTGCCGGAAGTTCGCTCGTACAGGCGAATGTCCAGCCGGGTGCTGAAGTTGCCTACGTCAGCACATACCGTCCGATGAAGTTCCATCACAGCGGCATCCGTTACTGCGACAACGACCAGATCGATGAAATGCAGTCTTCTCTTACACAGACACTCTGGGCATACCAAGAACATCCTAGCTACTTCGGCTTCGCTGGTCTGGCAAGGTACCGTTTCCGCACGTTCACTGCTTCGACTTCGGTTGACGGCTACACGCATGCGTTCGGCAAGACTTCCATGATAGAGTAATTTATGGCATGAGGATTTTATGCAAGAACAGAAAGACATCATTGAACAATGCACCGAGTTCCTTGGGAAGTCCAGCAGACGTTATTCCAAGGCACTCACCCGTGCCACCAACGACCTACGCCGTTATTCTGGAAACTTCTGGGATGACGACCTCCGCAAGAAGTACCGCAAGGGCAAGAAGCGCTACTGCCTCCAGCTGAACAACTGGAACGTTATGTGTAACGCGATTGCCTCTCCGTTGTCGGCCTCTCCGTGGCACACGGAACTCAAGGACAAGATTGGCGACTTCAAGTTAATACAAGACGCCATCGATGAATTGGAAGCCAAGAACGACGTTAAGACCGCACTTCTTGATGCTTTCAGGAAGTCCGTCCTCACTGGCTACGGATTCATGGTCGTATCTACCGACATCGACGAGTACACTGGCCAGCCGACGGTCATCGTGGAGTCCGTGAAGCATCTGCAGTCTGTTGCGATGGATCCGGCATGTGCCACCGTGTCGGGCCTCGATGCGGAAGAAGGCGCAGTGGTCAACTTCATCGGATTGAAGAAGGCACGTCGTCTCTACGGTGACGAAGTGGCTCCCTATGATTACCCAAGGGCCCAGCCGCGTCTTTCCCTCAACGGAATGGATCAGTGGGGCTGTCCGGAAGACCAGATCGCCATCGTGTCGTACTATGTCAAGGAAGGCGAAGGCGTACACTTCTACAAGATTTGCGGTGACCTTGTCGTACAAGACGCATTCTTGCCGATAAAGTATATCCCTATCATCCGTATCGCCGGAAACGAAATCTACGACAACGAGAACATCGACTATAACGGTCTGGTACAACAGACTATGTCCTTGGAACTAGGTGCCAACATCGCATATTCGACCTTGATCGAACGTTGCGGACGTAGCGTAAAGGCCAACTACCTTATCAACGTGGATGCCATCGATGGACTTGAACGCAACTATGCGCAAGCTTCCGATGACGATGCCGCAGCCGTGTTGTGGAAAGGTGAGCATCAGCCTCTGCCGTTGACAGAACAGTTCCAGACTGGCGACCTTCAGGCCGTAGTGACGACTACGCGCACCTTGATGGAAGACGTTGTCGGTATTCCTCTCACTGGCATTCCGGATGGAGCTCCAGAGAAGACCGCTACCGAAATCCTCCGTCAGCAGACTTCGAAGGAAAGCAACACTGCACAGTACTACAACAACGCATTCGCAGCATGTAACCACATGAGCAAGATCTTCATTGAGCTTCTCAACGGTGGCGTGGACTTGCGCTTCTCCCTTGAGAACGGCCCCAGCGTCATCACAAGACAAATGAAGGCACGTCAGGAACTGTCAGCACTTGCGGCTATCTCTCCGGAAGAAATGAAGCCTATCCTTTCCGTGTACTTCAGCCGTACTCTCGAAGACGACGTCGGCGAGGCCATGACGAAGAACATGATAGCGAACTTGCCGCCTAACGTCCAGTTCATCGACGACCAGTCTACTGCCGATCCGACTGCTCTGCACCAGATGGAACAGATGCGCATGACGCTCGACGAAGCGATGATGCAGCTTGACCAGACCATGCAGCAGAATGCGGAACTACAGAAGCAACTGGATGCCGCACAGCTTTCTCTCATGGAAAACCGTGAACAGCGCATTTTGGACTGGAACAAGTTCGTCGTGTCCGAACAAGACAAGATGGCACTTGAGAGCGCCAAGCTCCAGCAGTCCGGCGAAGTCGACGATGCGAAACTCCAGATTGAGGCTGCAAAGCTTATCAATCAGGCCGAGAACGACCAGATCAAGGAAATGCGTGAGAATGACAAGATGTTGTTCGACATGCAGAACAAGGTCGAGAGCGCTCGCAACGAAGGCGAACAGGCCGGATACCAGAAAGGCGTGAATGACGGAGTAGACGCAGCCTTCGGAGGTTAAAGATGATTTCCTTTGACCTAGCGAACGTAAAGGGTGTCAACACCATCAACTTCGCCAACCGTAAGGCGGCTCGCCGTCAGACCCAGGAACAGCGTGACCTCGTGTTTGCCAAGTATAACGCCTTGGTAGGCACGATGTACCGTAACCAGTATGAAGCACGTATGGCTGCCCTTCAGGAACTGTCCGATCCGCAGAAGACTCCGGAATACTGGAATGAGGACATTGAGCCACGTCTTCCGCTGAATCTGTCGTCGTCCATGATTGCGAAGGTACAGCCAGCCCTTGGCGGTGCCTTCATTTCGTTCCATTCCAATCCTGGAAAGATGTACTGGTATCCGGGAGGAGGCGTTGCTGAGACTGCTCGCGGTGTCGAAGAACTGGTTACAGCTCCGGACGTCGGACGGATGTTCCTTGCCAAGAAAGGCATTTAAACTTCCGAAAGACGTGAATGGCCACATAATCGAAGCCAGTGACACCTTCTTTAAATATAGCAAAATCATGATAGACTGTAAAGGTTGCCAAGCATATTGCTGTCGCCAGGTAGGTAGGTTCAAATTCATGAAGGACTACGACCGAGGCGACGGCGTATGCCGTTTTTTGGATGAAAATAACCGCTGCATGGACTATGAGAACCGTCCGCCAATTTGTAATACGGACGTTATGTACGAACGATACTTCTCAAAAGTCATGTCTAGGGAAGCCTACGACAAGATGAATTCGGACGCTTGTAATACCCTAAAAAGTCGAAACATTTAAATGGTGATAGTGCGTACTACTTATTAAAGTACAGAGCTGGTAATAGGCACCAGCCAGTGCATTTAACCAAGTCCTATTTATTGGAGTTCTGCCCAATGATTCCAACTGCAGAAGCTGAAAAGATGGTCGACGAAAAGATGGCCAAGGAACAAGAGTCCGCACAACCCGTTGAACCTAAGACCGACGAAGTAGTAGAGACCAAAACACCGGAGTCCACAGAAGAGAAGCCGAAGGATCCAGAACCGGAGAAGAAGGAGGAAGTTCCTCCAGAGCCGAAGAAGGAAGAGCCGAAGGCGGAAGAAACGGATAAACCGGACGAGAACGCAAAGGATAAGGACGAGCGTCCACCCAAGCAGAAGTATTCCCACGACGACAGAGTAGCGCACAAGTTCGCTCAAGAAAAACAGAAGCGGAAGGAACAGCGCGAAAAGTACCAGAAGCGTATCAAGGAACTCGAAGACGAACTTGAGAAGTACAAGGGCTTGAAGCTCGAAGACTTCGGAGAGAACGGCACCGAGAACTACCTTGACTACAAGCTGAAGGAACGTGACATGCAGAACGAGGTCAAGATGACCCGTGAACGCATCGAACGCGACGAACAGGAAGAAATGCAGCGTGAGACAGAGCGAAGGGTAAACATGTCCTTCGCCACCGAAGAAGAAAGGGATGACTACAACGAACTGATTGCCACCGAAGGCCCGAAGTTCCTTGAAGCCCTCAACAAGGCAGACCCGAAAGGCGTAGTCCTTGACTATCTGAACGGTGTCGAGAAATATCCGGTCGTACTCAAGAAACTGATGACTGACATGGACGCACTCGCTTACGTGTTCCGCGACAAGGATCCGTACGAACTGCGACACAACTTGCACCAGTTTACCAAGGAACTACTGAGCGGCAAGGCCGAACAGCCGAAGCCGAAGGAAGCAGCTCCTGTCGTTGAAACAAAACCAACGCCGGAACCGAAGCCAGCCATCCCAGTGATCGGCAAGCAAGTGACGGCACAAGCAGCCCCGTCTGAACCAGTGCATGACCGCAATTACTGGAATGACTATCTGCGGAAGCATCCGATGGGGTAAAACAAACTTCAATATAAGGACATAGCATTATGGCTAATTCTTTCCAGACTAACAAGCGCACCGAATTGGTCGCTCTTCGCGCAGCAGAATCTGCTGGCTACCTCACCATTGGCTCCAAGAAGTACCTCAAGGATCAGCTTATTGGCAAGCGCAATGGCCGTTCCTTCGACTTCGTGATCCGTGACGCTGGTGAATACCAGGAAGGCATCGACCTTTCCGGTACTGGCCCGTCCGACATCATCGAACGCAAGGTTACCCTTGGCATCACGACTGGTAACGTCTTGATCCAGACCGACATCTTGGACAAGGTGACGGACACTGACTGGGATCGTGAAATCGCCTATCCTAACGGCAAGAAGCTCGTGAACGGCATCGTCAAGAAGGCCGTCAACGATGACCTTGGTTGGCAGAACACTGCCTTCGTGGGTGCTGGTTTCGCACCGCTTTTCAAGGCCCAGAACTTCTTGGCTTCCATCTCCGACGCTCCGCGTTACGGCTTCATCGACCCCCAGATCAACGCTGTCCTCAGCTCCAACGGTCAGTCCTTCAAGCCTGTTGAAGCAGAACCGATGAGCAAGGCTGGCCTCATGGGTGACCTCGCTGGTGTGACCTACCGCGCCAACCAGTTCATGCCGATGGTGTCTGTCTCTAGCGCTCTCGCCGCTGACGTGGCTGGTGCTACGGCAATCACCTACGCCAAGGTTGACGAAACTCACGCTACCTTGACTCTCACTGGCGTTACTTCGATGATTCCGAAGGGCTACGTTGTGTGGGTTGACGGCGTGTACGCAACCGACTACGTCGGTGACAAGACTTCCGCCCTCAAGGCATTCGTTGCCTACGAAGACGGTACTTCCGCTGGCGTGATGAAGATTCGTCCGGTTGCCTTCAAGGGAACCAGCACGAACGACGCTCACAACGGCAACGTCGAAGTCTGCGACGTGAACGGCGATCCGCTCACTGTGTCTGCCTTCAACGCCCTCACCGACATCAAGGTTCTCCCGGCTGGTGACTACTTCGGTGGTTTCGTCCGCTTGGACGGCACGGAAGAGTTCGAAACTCTCAACGAGATCGATGCTTCCAACGCCGACACGAAGATGGCTTCCAACGAAGGTCTCAACGTGTTCGAAAACCGCGCTGTGGACGTGATCAAGGGTACCAACGTTACTCGTTGGACTGTGAACTCCATCGGTGGTATTGTTGAGCCTCGTGGCGTGGCATTCGTGCTCGTGGCCGACAAGGCTATCAACCAGGTGTTCTTGGGTCAGTAATACTGACTTCTACATCTAAGTGACCCTTCATGCGGTTGCGCTCACAGCGCAGCCGCCTTTTTTGATTTATAACGGTTAGCATGATATTCTTGCTTGTTGTCGCATTCACGAACGCCATAATCGGTTCGGTTTAACACATTCCGTGTATTATCGGCCTGTTCTTTATATGTTGCCCATCTAAGGTTCGTATAGCAATTATTCAGCGAATTGCGGTCGATATGGTCTACGGTAGGCTTATTGGACGGGTTCGGTATAAAGCATTCGGCCACCAATCTTGAGACCTTTATATTGCGCTTGCGTATCCCAACTGTAAGATACTTATACTTGCATTGATCTGTACAAAGACATCCAAATGTCCAGTGATAACGTTTTACGTTCCGAACACGGTTAAAAACCGCGCCGTCTTCGCGGACTAGTACTCCCAGTCTAGGATGTTTAATGGCCAGCTTGCCAGAAAGTGTAGAGCATATCATGCTCTAAATATAGTAAACTAATCAAAATATACTCAGCAACCACTTATGCTGACATTGCTTGTCCGAACTTTATGGTCAGATACCGAATCGTGGTACAGTACATACTCTTCGGTCAAGTGTGCATTTATTTCCTCCGCCTTCTGACGTTCGGTAATCTTCTTCTTGAAGAACCTACATGCGCAAGTGTATCCGGCACGGTACAGATAGCTGTAGGGCTTCGTGTTCGGCTTGATGTAGTGCAGTGCGTTCCAGATGTCAAGGAACATCGCGTCGGCAAGGTCTGAGAGCTCGTCCGGTTGAGGGTTGATCTTCGGATTCTCTGTCACTATCTGCATTAGCGTGAGTACATAATCCGACAGACGGTTTTCCTCTTTGGGAAGCAGTCCTGAAGTGTTATACTTGGTCACGAGCGCGGTGAAGTCCGGCATGTCGATGTCGTATCCCCTTACAAATTCGGCATCGGTGTACTTGAAGTCGTTGGATCGCTTTCTCTTAACTGGAGTCCAGCGTATTAAGTCCATTGTATCCCCTTGGGGTCTTTACCCCTAAATTACTCTATACCTCAGTTTATCTCTACTTATTAGGATATAAAGCAATCAAAATCCCAACAAAGGGGTCAAAAATGGCACAAAATTCCCAAGCGGTCATCCCGGACAACATTATACTTGTGGATGGCGAAATCAATCCGGTTCCGACCCCTGCGGCTGGCGATTCCGGAAAGGTATTGACGGTTGTCGATTCCGATGGAACTATCGGCTGGTCTCCGGTAAGTGCAAGCGGTACGCAGCTCCAGGCTGACTGGTCTGTAACGGATGATACGTCCGTCCAGTACATCGCCCATAAACCAGATCTTTCCGTCTATGCCACTACTTCGAGTGTGACTACGGCACTTGCTGGCAAACAGGACACGATTTCCGACCTCAGCGACATCCGTAGCGGTGCCGAAGCTGGTGCAACCGCTGTCCAGCCAGCTGACTTGAACGACTATGTAGAGGCAAGCGACCTAGCCGCCGTCGCGACTTCCGGTTCTTACAATGACCTTATTAACACGCCGACTATCCCAAGCGGTGACGACCTTGTCCCAAGCGCAACGTCTGCCGATGAAGGCAAGGTATTGACCGTCGACTCCCTGGGTGACCCGGCATGGGTGACTCCGTCCGCTGGTACGACCTATACGGCTGGAACTGGCATTGACATCAGCGCACAGAACGCCATTTCAATCGACACTACGACAGTCGCTACCAAGAACGACCTTCCGTCCAGTTCCGACCTTGTCCCTTCTTCCTCTAGCGCCGATGCCGGAAAGGTGTTGACGGTCGATTCACAGGGCGAACCTTCTTGGGTAACTCCGTCCGGCGGTACGACTTATTCCGCTGGTGACGGTATCGCTATCGACGGCAACAACGTTGTTTCCGCAGACGTCGACGGATCTACTATCGGTATCGATTCGACTACCAAGAAGATCAAGCTGTTGTCTACGATTCCTACTGTCGACCAGACCTACAATGCATCTTCGACAAACGCACAGTCCGGTACGGCAGTCGCAAGCGCTGTGTCGAATGCAGTCGCAGGGTTGGACGAAGTTCCGACTGTGACATCTTCCGACAACGGCAAGGTGCTCAAGGCCACTTACTCTGGCGGTGTTGGTAGCTATGCGTGGGGTACGGACAGCGACACGACCTACACTGCTGGCACGATGATAGGCATTAGCAACCAGAATGCTATCAGTGTATCCACTACGGCTGGCATTACCGACATCCAGCAAGTTGCTGCACTTCCGACGAACCCGGTGTCGACCGTCCTCTACTTGATCCCGGAAACCTAATGGAGTTTTTATGTCTATCAAGTTAGGTAGCACTAATTTCGGCACGATCTATCTTGGGAGTACCAAGATAGGTCAAGCCTATTTAGGCAGTGTGAAGGTGTTCCCAAGCACCACAAACCTTCCATCAAACACGCTGCGCCTTCTGTACAACAACGGCGTAACCCCTACATTCTCGAAGGGTACTGGCACACAAGTATCGTCCAGTCCAAACGTATGGGACTTGACGTACAATGCTGCTGACTGGAGTTCTATACTGAAGAACCACACGGATCTTCTCGAAGTCCAGGGCTCTGGCGATTTGGTGTCAGTGACTAACACGAACTCGATGTTCTACGGATGCAGTTCGCTACGTTCTGTTTCTGCGCTCTACACGTTTAACGTAACAACCATGCAGTCCATGTTTAACGGATGTAGAAGCTTGACATCGCTTCCGGTGTTCCCTACGAGCGTCTGTACCAACATGCAGACCATGTTCAAGGGATGCACCAGCATGACAAGTTTCCCGGCGTTAAATACACCTGTAGTATCCAATATGTGCGGTACGTTTACGAACTGCAGCGGCTTGCTAGCTTTCCCGTCCATTTCGACGGCCCAAGTTACCGACATGTCGTACATCTGTGATGGATGCACTGCTATGCGTAGTATACCGCTGATGAATACAAGCGGCGTCACAAACATGGATCAGGCGTTTGCTAGGTGTGGCAGTCTCACCAGTTTCCCAGACATTGATACGCGCCGCGTAACCAACTTCAGCGGCATGTTCTATGCATGTACGGGTCTGTCGACCATTCCTAATCTGGATACCGGAAGCGCGACCACGATGTATGGTATGCTCTCCAGCTGTGTTAATCTTACCAACATTCCTCTGTTCAATACTGGCAAAGTCACCAACATGACTGACATGTGCAAGGGCTGTTACAAGGTCGCCAGCGGTGCATTGGCGCTGTATCAGCAAGCGTCCACGCAAACGACTGTACCAACATCGCATGTTGACACCTTCAAGGATTGCGGACGCGACACGACGACCGGAGCTGCGGAGCTCGCGCAGATCCCATCTAGCTGGGGCGGCACAGCAAGCTAATTTATCATATAGCCTCCTCCTTGGAAATAGGGCCCAGCTGCGTATGTGACGCTCTGGGCCCTTCTACTTATTAGGGTATAACAGGGCTTATCCCGCCGACAAAACAGTTATACAAGAAGAGGATAATAATGGCGCTGAACTACTTACTGTCGCCGGAATTCCAGATCGTCAACACGGCTGGGAAACCCGCAACTGGTGGATACTTAGAGGTCTTTATTCATGGTAGCCGAACGCGCTATTACTGTGCGTCCGACTTTGACGGCACCTTGTATCCGTTCCAAGTACCGCTTGACGCACTTGGCGGCAATGTCGTACTTGCCGACGACTCCCACGCATACGACGTCTACGTCTACAACCGTTATGGCTCCCTCATAATGAGCCGTTACAACATCCATCCTTCCTCCGGCGGAAGCATGGGCGGAACCATCACTTCGACTGACGGCTCCGTCACCGTGACCCCTACCCAAGACGGCTGGGACTTGTCAGTAAACGACAACAAGGCATCCGCAGTCAAGGTAGCCGCAGACACTCTATATGCTGACGGACTTTACTCTTTCCGAAAGAAGGAATCCATCGGCGACCAGATCACCGTGCAGAACGGATTCATCACGCTTCAGGACGGCTGGTATCACTTCTCCGCAACGGTGAAGCTGAACTGGACTGGCATCAACGTGAACCAGACTGACCAGCTCAAGCTCTACACTGCGCTCACCTATGACGTAATCGACTTCGACTATTCCTATAACCACGTAGACACCATCATGCTCGATGGCGACATCTACATCGCGCCGCATTCCACCCAGTACGTATCGTTCGGACGTAACTTTACTCTTGCCGTCATGGGCATGCATCAAGGACTGTCCGCAGAACTTGTAGACCTTGATATCCACACTGTCACCGGACACGGATTTGCTAACGGCGGTGAGAAGAATGTACACCGTTTGCTCCGTTATTACACCAATGCCAGTGAGGCTGATGCACAGCATCCGGTAGGTGATTGGCTGCACGACCTCGACGCGGAAGATCCGGACGATCCGTCTGGCCACCCGATGGTGACTGCCGACCAGCTGTTCGACTGGTACGAAGCTGGCCAGAATTTCGAACTGTACGAAGTAGACGGAAATGACGGACAGCTTGGTTGGTCTGCAGTCTACCGCATGGTGACGTGGCAAGACCAGAGTGACTGGTGGAGCCAATATGCCCCAGTTCCGGGCAAGGCTTGCCGACTTGAGTTCTTCCGCATGGGCATGTACAGTACTCCGTATCGTGGCGGACTCATTGCCTACATCCGTTACAAGGATGAAGACTACATGCGCTTGTACGACATCATGCCGGGACAGAGCGTGTGGATTGCTGAGTATCAAGAAAAGTTGCCGCACTATGCCAGCGACTGGCATGCTGGCGACTATCTTAAAGTGAAGCAAGACGGCAGTGCCCTTGAATGGTCTCCGTTGTCCAGCGTGGCTTCCAGCGGTTCGTACAACGACTTGACCGACAAGCCTACAATTCCGACTAAGACTTCGGACTTGACCAACGACAGTGGATTCATCACCGCTTCCGACATACCGCAACAAGAACAAGCCGACTGGCAAGAGGCCGACCCCAATGACCCGTCTTACATACAAAATAAGCCTTCTCTGGCTGCGGTTGCAACCAGCGGCGACTATAGCGACCTTACTGGCACACCCAGCATTCCTAGCGCTACAAGCGATCTGACCAACGACAGCGGCTTCATCACCGCTTCGGAAGCACCAGTCCAGGACGTGTACGTCGACGGCGTGTCCGTAGTGGACAGCCAAGGCGTCGCACAGATCCAGATGCCAGTCATTCCGACTATCCCGGTAACGGACGTGGAAGTGAACGGCACATCGGTTGTCAACGCACAAGGCGTCGCCGAAGTTTCCGTCCCGGCTCAAGTACAGTCCGACTGGTTGGAAGCGGATGCCGCCTCTGCTGCCTATATAGCCAACAAGCCGACTATCCCTGCAGCTCAGGTCAACAGCGATTGGAATGCATCAAGTGGTGTCGCTGAAATTCTCAACAAGCCGACCTTGGCCGCAGTGGCCACATCCGGCGACTATTCGGATCTGTCAAACACACCTTCAATCCCAAGCGTCGGGTTCATCGACCTTTAAGGACTTAACATGGCAAGATTTGCAAGTACCATAGACAACCAGCCGATCTACGCTACACGCGCCCTTAACGACAAGGACGGTAACCAGATCGACACCACCTACGCTAAGCTTTCCGATATTCCCAACGTTCCGGTTCAGGACGTGACGGTTGATGGAACTTCTGTCGTCAATGCGCAAGGTGTCGCCGAGATCACGACGCCTACCTTTACCCAAGCACAGGCGGACTGGACTCAAGCGGATACGACGGATCCGAGCTATATCCAGCATAAGCCAAATTTGGCCACCGTGGCCACTTCTGGCTCGTATTCGGACTTGTCCAATACTCCGTCCATCCCGACTGCGACGAGCGACCTACAGAACGATTCTGGCTTCATTACGGCGTCGGACATTCCGGTGACGGATGTCGAAGTCGACGGCGTGTCCGTAGTGTCTGGCGGAGTCGCTTCCATTACGATGCCGTCCATCCCAGTGACGGACGTGACGGTGAACGGTACTTCTGTTGTATCGAACGGAACGGCTGCAGTTGTAGTTCCTACTGCCACTTCTGACTTGACCAACGACAGCAACTTCATCACCGCTTCCGAGGCACCAGTCCAAGACGTGACGGTGAACGGCACTTCCGTTCTCAGCAACGGCGTCGCTGCAGTGACGGTTCCGACGGCTACTTCCGACTTGCAGAACGATTCTGGATTCATTACTTCTAGTG
This sequence comes from Prevotella sp., assembly GCA_045225255.1. Classification (GTDB taxonomy): domain Bacteria; phylum Bacteroidota; class Bacteroidia; order Bacteroidales; family Bacteroidaceae; genus Prevotella. The sequence goes on from JBGVBD010000215.1 coordinate 34,298, forward strand.
ATATTCCAGCGCAGCAGCAAGCTGACTGGACAGAGAGTAATACCAGCTCACCAAGCTATATCGCCCATAAACCGACTTTGGCCGCAGTGGCCACTTCCGGTGACTATAGCGACTTGAGCAACACGCCGACTATCAACAACGTCCCGGCGGTGACTTCTTCTGACGACAACAAGGTATTGAAGGCGTCCTACACTGGCGGCGTAGGTTCTTACTCTTGGGAGAATGAAACTGGCACGACCTACACGGCTGGTACCGGAATCGACATCGACCAGAACAATGCGATCAGTGTCGAAAATCCGCTTCCGTCTTCGACTTCTGCAGATGAGGGCAAAGTGCTCAAAGTCGATGCGAACGGTGACCCGGAATGGGCGACTGGTGGTGGCGGTAGCCAAGTACAGTCTGACTGGGCCGAAACGGATACGACAGATCCAAGCTATATCGAAAACAAGCCGACTCCGAAAACTTTGGTGGCTGGTCAGGGCATTGCCATTTCGGAAAGTTCAGCTTCGCTGACGGTTACCAACACGGTCGCACGTGATGCGGTGAACTTGGTAGCTGGTAGCGGCGTTACTCTTACCCAGAGCGGAAGCGACCTTACGATCAGCTCCGCCGGAACCACCTACACGGCTGGTACTGGTATTGACATTACCAACGACGAGATTTCGCTGGAAGCCCCGGTCGACCTGGTTGGTGGCCCTGGGATTGTCGTGGATAATCCGGACGGCAACACGGTGCGGATTAGCCGTGCGTCTAGTGAATACAACGAAACGGTGCTTTGGAATGAACCCACTTTTGCATCCAACTTGTCTGGAAGCGTAACCTTATCTGAAACCGTCAAGAACTTTTCAAAGCTCATGATCACGTTCGTTATCGAAACATCTTCCTATTCTTATCCGACACCTACTACGAAGGTATTTGATATGGAAGCTCTGGCTGCATTGAACAATTATACGGTTACCTTGGATACGCAGTTCATTGCAAGTGACAATAACTTGATTTGTAGAAGTTCTAAAGTGACTATGAACGGAACTACATTCTCAGAGACGATGTCTAAGCAGTGGTATTCTGGCGGTGTGTCTACTATGTCTAATCCGCTGCACATCATTAGGGTTGTCGGCATCAACCGCATCGCAAACAACTAAGGAGCAATTATGCCAGAATCAAACGAAATTATGAGCGTCGAAGGCCAGTTGGTAGGGATGCCACTAGCTGGCCCGGAAACCTTCACTGCCGCACAGGTCGAATATCTGAAGCGGGCTATGGGGCTAGATGAAACCGTGCTGTATGAGAACTCAACTGGTGCTGGTACTGTACAAGTTCCAGAAGATATCAGCAACTTTGAAC
>JBGVBD010000216.1:0-2119 GCA_045225255.1 Prevotella sp.
ACTGCTTGAAGTACTTGTTGCAGGCCTGGACATTCCGTATATCGAATTCTCTTTCGTTGTCAAAGGTGAGAGTTACGAACTTTGAACCGGAATCGAAGTTAGTGCATACGAGTTGCCTAATGCGGTTTCTACGTTCTCTCTGACGTTTGCGGTAATTTTCTTCCTTCTGTGCTCCGTCACCGTAACGAGCTCCGCCGCCTTTTACGTTTAGTTTCTCATATCTCCAGACCTCAATGATGCCTTTTGTCTTGGTGATTTTTTCATAGTATTCTGCCACGTTTTCACCTCCTTTCCAAGGGAAAATGGAGGGCCTTTTTCCGCAAGCGTAAAAGGCCTTGATTTTGACGTGAAAAACCAGTTTGCGAACTGGATTTTTCACATTTTTTTCGTCACCTCCTGCGTTCTTTTTTGCATTCATTTTTTCGGTAGCCTCTACCGGGACTTTAAGCGCACCGCTACGCGGTTTGCGCGGGGTGCTAGTCCTGCGCTTTTTCGTCTTATTCGCACCGTATAATCAAGTCTAGTATACCGGGGTTGCTCTGAGCTCGCCCGGGCCGCTGCGCGTGGCCCGGGCCGGCTTTTTTTAGCCGGCCTTCTCGGCTATCGCCCTCTTAACTTCCTCCTTCACGATTTCAGAGAGACCCGCTTGGATTCCTTCTGTTATCTGCTGTGCCTTCTCCAGGCCGAGGATACCTTGCGCCACGAGATACGCTCCCAGGGCGGAGCGCGTCATGCCCATCTTCCTTGCGTAGAAATCGACCTTTGCCACGGTTTCCTTCGACATCGTCATGTAAATGCGCTCGTTGGTCTCTGCTACCATCTCTCTACCTCCTTTTCGGTGTGAACTATTCTATTACTTATGCGCTTTATTGTCAAGTCGCTTCTAGTCGCTACCTGCGGCCGGGGGCCTTGTTGTTCAATAGTGGCTGTATGCTCTGGCTCCAGGGCCGGCGTCCGCTTTTGTTACGCTGGAACTGCACCAGAGTTGGAGGAAGCGCGCGGGGGAGTTGTTCATGCGAGCCGCTTTCGCTCTCGCATCTCCGCGCGGAAGCCTGGCAGAACGGAAGTAGACTTCCCGCAGACTTCCAGACGGTAGATGCGCACTTCTGATTTGCTTCCGATTTCATCCTTGCAAGCAACGTCCGATGATATCGGACTGTCCCTGGTGAGCTTGTGCGGGGCCCCTGAACCCCGTACAAGCTCACCAGGGGCAAAGGTGCGCCGGGAGGGCTACGGCGCACCTTTGCAGAAAAAAGCTCCTGGGGGCCTTCTAGGGGCCTCCAGGGGCTTTTTCAATGTACCATGAACTCGACAAGGTCTCTCCGAGTACCAATCCATACGGCCTTGATTTCTACGCCGGGAACCCTGGCAATTTCGTCAATGGCATCTTTCCAGGCTTCAAGGTCTTTCGTGTAGTCCGGTTCATCTTCGCGGCATACCCAACCGGCGCGGGGCCGTCCGTCTGCTTCTCCGATGTATACCAGGCCTTTTGTGCTTTCGTTCATGTGCTCACCTCCAAGATTTTGCTACCGGATTACCGGGCCCTCTAGCACATCTTGCGGTTGCACTTTCTCGCACTTTCTGCTATGATTGTTGCACCTAGACAGGTTGAATTGCATGTACTCAATTCTTCCGGCTTTTGAGCTCTCGTACTTGGCCGAGTACGAGGGCTCGATTTTTTCGACCTGCTCATGGAGAGCTCGCCATCGATCCGCGTCACCTTTCCAGGTAGCGACGGTTTCGGGTTCCTCCAGGTTTTTACTATGGTTGTAGGCATTTTCACCGCACAGGCGTTTATCTTCCGTGTCCTTGCACATGTACTTGATTACATAAGCACCTACGTTATCGACCTTATCGATGCGGTTTATCTTGATGAATCCACCTCGCCAGATTTCCTGGAGCACTTGTTTCTTGACGAAAGGCAGGTTGCATATCATGTGGTAGTGAACTGCACCGCGTCCATTCTTATCCTGGAACTCTATCACAGCTACATACTTTAGCTCCGGATATCGGTATCTCAGACGCTGAATGAACTGCTTGAAGTACTTGTTGCAGGCCTGGACATTCCGTATATCGAATTCTCTTTCGTTGTCAAAGGTGAGAGTTACGAACTTTGAAC
>JBGVBD010000217.1:0-39813 GCA_045225255.1 Prevotella sp.
ATCAAGTACAAGTTAGCGGACTATCAGCCGGAAATCAGCCGCGAGAAGAACGCAGCGCTTGCGATGATCGACCGCAATACTTTGAACAACAGAATGATGGAGAACGGAACCAGACTGATGTCAAGTTATGACAAGTCATACTATGACGGTCTGGCTGGTGAAGGTCTGACTATCGCGTAAGGAGTCATAATGGCTACATCTAAAGTCATCAACCTACTCGTCGGCTCCACCAACAAGGCCAAGTACCCTGCGGTGCAAGGTACTGAGCTTTCGGTCAACATGTTCCATTCGGACAACGGATCCGTGAGCTTCCTGGAATCTGTTCCGGGTCTGCAGCGAATCTTCCAGATAAACGGAAAGTGCCGTGGAACGTACGTCTCGACTCGTGGCCTCGACTCCGAGCGCAGTACCGAAGACATGTTCGCCGCAATGGGCAACGTAGTGTACCGCTTGAAGGAAAACGAGAAGCAGAAGTTGTTCAACATTGCTCCGGGTTCCCAGCGCGTGTGCTTCGCTGAGACTGGTGGCCCTACTCCTATTATGTTGTGCGCAGACGGCTACAACCTTCATGCGTACAACCTAAGCACCGGAGAGTACAGGAAGGTACAGCTACCGGTCGCCGTCGAGAACGACGGTCACATGGTCAAGCCAAGCCACGTTGCCGTGATTGACGGATGTATCGTTATCAACGATACCGAAAGCGGTTATGTGTATTACTCTATCCGTTATCCTTTGTCTTCACCGACAAGAGAAGTGTTCGACTTGCTCAACGGTGAAGTCCAGTACGAAGCGGACGGAATCACCGTCAAGAAGATGACCGTCGATTCTTACGACTGGTGCTTCTACGACAATTATCACGTACAAATGTTTTTCCTTTCGACTGGTTCGAGCGACTGCGTCAACGGCTTGATCAGTGTCGGTTCGTTCCTTTATGTGTTCGGCCCGAAGTCGGTCGAGGTCAAGTCATATCAGGGGTCGGAGTACAACACGTGGTCTGACCTCTACTTCTCCGCCGTTAGTTCGTTCGGATTGGAATCTCCGAATAGTTTGTGCCAAGTAGGTACGACCGTGTTCTTCGTTTCGTCCGGGCAACAGAGAGGCAAATGCATTATGGCTGCGACCGGAACGGACTTCCAAGTGATCAGCGATCAGTGGCTTGACGAAAAGCTGGAGTCGGAAATTACTGATACTGCGTACATGTTCCCGTACAGCACTTCGCACCACATGTTCGTTACGTTGCAAGCAAACACCATCGGCGAAACTTGGACGTACGACTTGACCACGAAAGAATGGCACCAGCGCACTAGCCGTGACCGCAACACTGGTCTTGAGAAGCAGTGGCGCGTTGGTGGCGTCGCTTACTGGCGCGAGAAATTCTTCGCATTCACCAACGACGGCTTGTTCTGTTACTTTAAGGGCTGGACTGAGCAGTGGAAGGACGAGGTCGAAATGCCTGTCATCCGTCACCGTCAAGGCCCGGTGTTCGTGAGTGACAACAGACCTTTCATCATGGAAGAGCTTGCGCTTGAATGCAACGTGGGCCACTGTCCGGATTACAAACAACGTCCGGAAGTTCTGCTCGAAGTGTCTAAGGACGGCGGCAATACTTTCGGAAACATGAGGTCGGCTTCGTTTGGCGTGACTGGCGACTACTCCCATCGTGTTCGCTGGCATGCGCTTGGCATGGTGCGCCTTGCAGTTGTACGAATAACGTTCAGTGAACCTATGGACTTTGTACTCACCGACTGCGATGTCCGTGCTGCAAAGACTGGAGCGATGATCTAATGTATCGTGGTGGATCTATCAACCTTAACCAGCCGCTTGAGATGGTGCGCCAAGTGCTGTCGGGCGACTGGGTGGAATATGAGAAGAACGGCTGGCACATCGTTTCGTGTCCGCTGTTCACGACAATGGAAAAGATTTGCGAGGAAGGTACTGCCATGCTTCCGCTTACCGTGTGGCAGCAGACATTCGCAGACATCGTGTGGGACGGCGGCAGCGACAAGCAGATGGTCAAGCCTGGTGCCACTAGCATAGTTATTAGCGGACAGACTAGCTTTGTCCGAATTGTTGTCTTCGGACAAGGGAGTTAAATTATGGCAGCTAAATATCCATGGGACATTAGCAGCATGAGCGACGCCGGATCGTTTGTTGCGAATCCGTTCGGTCTTGGCGATGCTGGTGCTGGTGCGGTCAACTACTTGGCCGAATCGCTAGGTCTCTCCAACAGGAAACAGGTCGAGGCTGGAATGGCCAGCTTGGACAACCTTCTTGCTGAAGCGAACCAAGTGGGCAACCAGAACCGTTCGCTCTACAACGATTACTATGGCAAGATGAGCCAGATGTACGGCCAGAATGCCGGAAAGTACAACGACGCTCTGGCCAAGTATGAACAGGCGATTGGCGAAGGCCCAGAGACCTTCACTTATCAACAGGATATTAACAACTTTTATGATAAGTACGCCAACCAGAGGGCCGATGCCGCCATGCAGTCGATGCGAAACATGGGCGGTGCAAACCTCTTTTCGAGCGACTTCATGAACAATATGGCTGCCAAGCAGCAAGCGCTGGCTTCCGAAGAATGGAGCAAGGCTTACGACAAGATGATGCAAGACCGTCAGCAGCAGCTAGCTGAATGGCAAGCTGGTCAGCAGTCCAAGCAGAACTACCTTGGCAACCTCGGCAGCTTGACCAACATGTACGGCTCCGACCGTAACCAGCTCGCGAATGCGTACGGCGACTACATCAGCAACATGGCCAGCCAGAACAACGCAGACTTGCAGACAAAGTCTGACCTCACTCAAGCAAAGACGAATTTGGCTATGCAAGAAAACAGCGGTGCTGGCGGTCTGCTCGGTGCTGTGGGTACTGTTCTTGGAGCAATTTTCTAAGGAGAAATGTTTATGGCACTCAACGTAAATTGGAACTGGCGCATGCCTACTGTCGGCGATCCGAACGGCCCTGCAAACGCTAACCTCGCTGGTCTGCAGCAAGGAGCTAACGCCATCGCACAGGGAATCCAACGTGCGAAGGAACGTGAGCAGAACCAGCAGCAGTTCGATGCCAAGATGGCACAAGACAAGCAGCAGTTCGCTGACCAGATGCAGCTCCGTCGCGACCAGATGCAGCAAGAGAACTTGTTCAAGAACCGCGACTACTGGGAACAGAAGCGACTCAATGACGAAAGGATCAAACAAGTAGAGGCTGAACTTGAGCGTAAGAAGAAGCAAGACGAATACCTCAACAAGATGTACGATCAGTACTTCGCCGACGCTGACCAGCAAGAACTTGCAAAGCTTCTCGCCAAGTATCAAGGCAAGAACGATGCTACCAACGTAATGGCTGGGCTCAATCCGCAGTTCCTCAATCTGAGATAATTTAGACGTCATGGCAATACTGGCTTCACAGATCCTAGACCTTCCGGACGAATATCCGTCTAGCGGAACCTTCGTCTATCCGGTGAACTACTTCCCAGGTTCCACCGCGTTCAACACCGTCTTCGGCGAAGATGCCGAGGCGGCTAGGATGCAGTCGCTTGAGGAACACCGCGCAGCACTGACAAAGTATCTGCGTCCTGGCATGGATCCGATACAGATGCAGTGGGCGATTGCCAAGGGTGCGGAAGAAGAGAAGAGGTTGCCGCAGTTCTGGGACGACCTGAAGCCGCGTCGTTCCACGAGACCGACGTCGAACATGATGAGCGGAATCCGTATCAATCCGGACAACAGCATCAGCATCCAGTTCGGAGGCAAGGGCAAGTGGTACAGCTACCGTGGCGGCCCGAACCGTTACGAGGCATCACGCGAGGCGCAGCGTCTGGTGACAGCACCGGACATCGAAAGGGAACTTAACCGTAACGGCGGATGGGCTGTTACGCACAAACTGTATTAAGGAGTTTGTATGGCACAGGGTATGGAATTCCGCTGGATGGGCGGTCATCCGAATGAAGAAGAACTTGTACGTATGGAAGCCGCAAGGCAAGACGCACAGGACTTGGCACAGCTGCAGAAGGCCAACGCCAATGCGACGAGGGCATACGACTGGATGGCTCTGGGCGAACAGCTCGGAACTTCCGGCGCATACCAAGAGGCGATGGCGAAGCAAGCGGCACAGGAAGCCGAGAAGGCTGCGGACATGAAGCGCATTCAGGAGCTTCAAGAAAAGATCGAGGCCAAGAAAGCTCGTATGCGCGAAGACCCGCGCATGCAAGTGGCTGCTATGTTGGCTATGGGCGGACAGCCCGGTGCGTTGCAGAGTTTGTTGGTAAGCTCCGTCCAGCAAGACATGCAGAAGGAAGAGAAGGCAGCAGCTATCAAGAAGGATGCCCAGAGCAAGATGGACGCTCTTGAGAACAGCCTCAATACCGACCTCATGTACTTGGCAGGGATGAACGGCGACCAGATAGACAAGGCGTTGTCCGTGTCGATTCCTTTGTTCAAGGCGAAGCTGCAAGAACTCACCGACGCTGGTGCTACTTCTAGGATGGGCGGCATGGAGGCTTGGGACAAGATAATCGAAGACTTCAAGAAGAAAGGCCAGAAGAAGAAGGGTGACGCTCTCCGCAACAAGCGTAACAAGAAGTCCGTTGCCGATGCCTTGGGAGACTAACGATGACGAACAACGACCTTTTGCACCAGAACTTTACGCAAGCCCAGATAAACTGGCTCGCGGAGAACGGCGACTTGGACGTGAAGGGTACGCGAGACGAAAGGATGTCCGCACTGGCCCAGCAGCTCCATGACGCCAAGGTTTATGACAACGTAGACCAGCGCGTAAAGCTCGTGAAGATTATCAACCGCAAGGGCAAGGTGTACGACCTCCAGTCGTTCGCTACGGCTGCTGGTTTCACTGACCAGAAGATTGGCAACAAGACGATTACTGCCGGAGACCAGCTTTACTTTGCATACAACGATCCGAACACTCCGGACAACATAAAGCGCAACTGGAACGTTGCCATCAACGACGTGTACGGCCAGGGCGGAACCGAATTCCTCCGCCGTCGTCTGGACGTGGAGAAGCGCAACCGCGAGTACGCTGCACAGAAGGCTTACGACAAAAGAAGCACTGTCAACAAAATAATCGACGCCGTGATCAGCCCACGTGAGGCTGAGGCCCGTGCGGAAGGCCGTGCTCCTACAGACAAGGACAAGTGGCTCGACCGTACTGAGAATGTTCTTATGGCTCTGCCGTTCAGCGGTGGAGCGAAGGCAATCGGTCGTGTCGCACGTCTTCCCGGAATTGCAAGCAAGATTCTGAACGGCGGCGCATACGCTGCTGCCACTGTCGGCGTTCCTCATGCGATGGAAGGCTTGGACGCATTGGCCTACAGTCCGGAAGAGAACCTAGACCGTTCGACCTACCGCGAGTCCGACGCAGTGCTCGGATCACTGACAAACGTAGTCGCTCCGAAGGCGCTCGAAATGAAGTTCGGAAGGCTTAGCCGCTATCTCCCCGGAAGCAAGGGCAAGCCGGGCATGAGCGAAGTGGGCAAGGCACAGCTAGACCAGGCCATCGCCGACGGACTCTGGACTAAGCCGGACAAGGAAACTATCCAGGCCGTGAAGAAGTACAACTCGATGCAGACGCATGGCGGAGAGATAGACAAGGTAATGCCTGAGTTCCACGAGAACCTACGCAGCGAACTAGAGACTGGTGTACCGACAAACTCCGTCCTTGACAAGAGTCGTGCATCCAGTATCCTCAAGTATGCGGAGGAACATTCTCCGAACAACGCCGCACAGGACTACATCGAGGCTGGCTTCGTGCAGAAGGCTGCTGACGACATGGGCTACAGCGGTGCCGACCAGATACTCGAAGGGATGACCGAATCTCCGAACTTCGATGACATCGTCCGTCTTTCAGACCAAGTCATCAAGGATGCAAACACCATGGACATGCTCCGTTACCGTAGTCCGAAGCTGGCTGGCGCAGTCGATGCCGCTATCGAGGCTGGTACGAACTGGGGCGTCAACAAGTACGGCTCCAAGAGGGATGCCGATATCCTCCTTGGTGGCGTGTCTAGGATGCTGGGATCAGTCGATCCGTCCTTCAACCTCTCCAAGAAGCTGGAGGATTCGCGCAAGAAGGATATCGAGAAGCAGCGCACGGAAGTCAAGAAGTCCCAGGCCAGACAGATCCTTGAGACACAGGAGCTGGAAGCGGAAGACCGCGAATGGCTCAACAAGCTCATCAAGAACCCCAAGATTATGGAAGGGTACGGCGAAGGCAGCTCCAGCAAGTTCAAGAACTGGCTGCTCATCCGTGGCCAGGATATTCTCCGTGGAACCGAACTGTTCCGTCCCACATACGAAGTGGAGTAATTTATATGTCAGATATGGAAAATACTCAAGATTACCTCATTGACCCGGCGGACGCTTTCGACTCCGAGTCGATTGTCAACAAGTTCCGTGACTTCCGCGACCGTTCAAAGCGGAAGTTCGCCGAGAACTACGAGAATATGCGTACCGACCGTGACTTCCTTAACGGAACGACGCAATGGACGAAGGCGGACGGTCGCCACGTTTCAGACAAGCGAAACAGGATGATCCTCAACGTCATCTCCAATTCCGTCAACGCAGTCGTGAACCAGTACAGCGTATTCCCGTTCGTCTGGTACACCGGAAACCCGGAAGAAGACCAGCTGCTCGATACGATGCTCAAGCGTGGCAGCAACGGCGTGGCTGGCTCGGAAGCGCTCAAGAACTCCGCTGGCCTTGGCCTCGGCGTCATGGCGATGGGTACGGACAACGACGGCCTTCCATGCATCTACGCCATCAACGACTTCGACAGGGTCATCCTTGATCCGGATAGCACCGAGTTGGATGGCGCTGATATGGTCGAGGCCGCGCTGGTCGACTATCGTGGCAAGCGCTGGGTTGAACTGAACTACGGCCCGGAATGGGTGCCTGGTGATCGCGAGCAGAACATCGTCCCGGCTCGTAAGGACATGGTTCCCATCGTCACTTACTTTGTTCTGGAAGAGCAGGGCTGCCACGTCTATACGCTCGTGAACAACAACGCCATCGACGGCGGTATCTTGCCGCTAGACCGTGTGCCAGTTGTTCCGGTCTACGGTGAGCGCTACTTCGACAACGAAGGCGACTTGCACTGGAACGGTATGGTGTCGAAGGCGCGTTCCATACAAAAGCTCGTTAACTTGTCTGTCACGCAGCTGGCCGAACGTCTTAGTTTGTCTCCAAAGCCGCAGTGGATGGGCACGGTAGAGGCATTTAAAGGATTAGATAAGTATTATAAGGATGCTGGTGCAGGACTTAACCCAATATTGCCCTACAACCGCAAGTCTGCTGACCAGAAGGACGTGCTCGAACCTCCACAGCGCTTCGATGCCAAGGTGCAGTTCGAAGACCTCGGCGGAGTCATCGGCAACATGTTGTCCGTAATGGGCAGCGTGACTGGCGTTGACGCGCACGGCCTCATCGACCAGAACACGATGAAGACGGCTACGGAAGTGTCCTATGCCGCCGAAGCCTACTCCACCAACATCCGCCACTACATGGTTCACCTACAGTCCAGCTTCAAGGCGCTCGGTGACATGGTGGGCAAGATGATGGGCATCGAGGGCACAATCAGCATCGCCCAAGGCCCTATCGAGTGGATGGGCCTCAAGCAAGCCCGTGCAGAGATCGTGCAGCTCATGCAAGTGGCTGAACCGAACCAGAAGCCGTCCCTTATCGACGCGCTCATACAGACATATCCGGACAACCCGGTCATGGCTAAGTTGTACGCACAGCTCCACAGCTTGCCGACTCCGACCCCGATGGAACTGGAAATGCAGCAGACTGCGGAAATGATGAAGCAGAAGATCGACCAAGACCAGCAAGTCATCATGCAGCTCGACCAGAAGCTCAAGGAGTACGAACAAATGCTGCGTGACCAGAAGGAACAGCGCGAACTCGAAGTCACCAAGCTCCAGCTCCAGCACCAGTACGACATCGAGGATGCCATACTCAAGGCCCAGCTGGACTCCGGCGTGGATGCAGATAAGGCTGCCATCGAGGCTGAACGTGAAGCGAACCGTCTTGAGGCCGATGCGATGTCGCTCGCCATGAAGCTTGACGGAGAGCGCCAGAAGCTGGATCTGGAAAACGCCAAGAACCGCATGGAACTGGCCAAGAAGACCGCGCTAGACCGCATCGCCGTCCAGTCGGCTGCGGATCGTGCAAGACAGCAAGAAGCCGCACAGAACAACAGTGAGGAAGAATAATGGCAACGATGATGGAATGCTATCCGTCCCAAGTCTTTGTGGACGACGAAATGAAGCCGCTGGTCAGCGGTCGCCTTACCGTGTACAACCACGACACGAACGTACTGGCCAACATCTACAGCCTCGAAGGCCAGGACTACGTGGCCATGGACAACCCAGTCCGTCTCGACGAGGCTGGCCGTCTTGGCGCGTCCATCTTCGCCGAGCTTGGCGTATATGACGTGAAGCTTGAGAAGTACAACGGCGACGGAACCTTCGAGGACTTTGACAACTACGAAATGGGTATCGACGCCAAGCTAGACCAGATTGGCCGTGACTCCGTGAAGACCATCGAAGAGCTGAAGGACTTGGATCCGACTGTCTGTACGGACGTCGTGACCGTCGAGGAATATCCTCGTCGTGATTATCTCTGGGATCCGAACGCAATCGACATGGAAGACGGTGGCGTGGTCATCGCTTCTGACGTGAGCGACCACGGTCGTTGGCTGTTGCTTTCCGACTGCCCTTACATCAAGTCCAGCGTGTACGGCGTCATCAACGGAGAGATTACAAACATCAACGCCTTGTTCAATTTCCCTCGCGTGATCGGCTCCATGAACATGATTACTCCGACCACGATATGGCTGGAACCGGGCAACTATAACTTGAACAACGTATATGTGTGCTCGAAGCGCTTGGCTGTCGGCCCTCAGACGCAGTGGACTGGAACCATCCAGGTGCCTTGCGACATCGAAGTGCTTAACCGCGTAGCACCTGAGACCGCATACGGAAACATCGAGTTCATCCGTCCGGGCTGTACCGCGCACTCGCACTGGTACAAGCGAGTTGAGGACTTCTGGCACTGCGGCGCTGACATCCTCATCGTGGATACTGACAACCACTTCTCCGATTCCGTGCTTCGCAGCATCGTGTCTCTTGCCGACAAGACTGTCCAAGGTAGCGGCACTGCCGTTACTTCGTACGTGAACAGTGCATACTTCAGCATCGCCATCACGTCGGACATTCCGGACAACTTCTTCATTCCGTCCAGCGACTTTGTACGTATTAGCGGCACTGGCATCGGCGACAGCATCTTCCGCAGCACTGGCTCGTGGGATGCTGGCCTTATCAACCAGGGACACCATATCCAGTTCGACAACGTGCCAGACCTCGACCTATTCGAGAATACGCAGCGCTGGGTGTCTACGATGGTGGAGCGCCGTAACCGCTTGAACTCTGTCGTATGGAGCGACTACACCTTGGACTTGCAGGGCAGAAGCTGTACCAACCTTCGTATCGATGCGACTGGCTTCAACACCATCAAGAACGCAAACATAGGCGAGATCATCCTTGCTGGCTACAGCACGAACTTCTACAACGTGCAAGCCACGCTGATGGTCAACTCTACGTACAACCCTGCAATTTTCGTTCACGACTCTAAGATCACCATTCCGCGCTACTGGGCTAACGGACTCACTGCCATTCAGGCAACCAATAGCGACATCAGCGTGAACGGTGCGGAAGGCATCGACCCGTGCGTCTGCTCCATCAGCATGTACGGCGGAACGTGGAGCGGCTACGTCAAGATGAGCGAAGAGCACTGCAACGCATACACCTTGAGCAAGGATGTTTCGTTCCGCAACGTGTTCATTGCCAACGATTTCAAGTGGAAGGTGAACCGCATCTTCATGGCTGGCTGTACGAGCAGCAACCCTATAGACCTCTATCCGGCGGCGGCTGGTGACAACTTCTACTACAACTGCGAACTCCACAACAACCACTTCACTGGTGCGTTCCGTCTGTGGATTACGTACTGGTGGAACGAGGCTAATCCTCACTACGAAGTCAACGGTTCTAGGGTTAAGATCAACCAGATGACCATTACGGACAACAGATTCGATACTACCGACCAGTACGGCATCAAGATGACTTGCTACCACGTCAAGCAGTATTCGTACTTCTGCTGCACGGTGCCGGGCGACCTCAATATGGGAACTTGGTGCTACAAGGGAAACGTGGGCAACTGTCCGAAGATGACTCCGGGCACGTTGAACAACCGTGGAAACTGGGCTACCATGTACGAGGAGTCTTTCCAGCACACCCAGTACCGCAAAGCTGCGGACAACTTTAACTTGTTCGTTCCGTACTTCTACGACCGTTCTGGTGCAAGGCTTCCTGACGTTCCTACGCGCTACCTTGACCCGTCCAATCCGAACCAGCAAGTGCTGGGCATCATCCACGGCGAGGACTGGAAGGACTCTTGGGCGTTCGCTTGCTGCTGGCCAGTCAACGGAGTCAGCACACCGGAAAACCTTGAAAATGAAGACTACAACAACCGTTTCTACACGAATGTCTGGATGACACGTGAAGACGACGACGTGCCTAACTGGCAGAACGTGGGCGAAGGCAAGTGGGCCTATACCACGTTCGTCATTCCCGGAATCATGTCCTAAGACGGCATAGTTATAGTTGAGGACAAATTATGGCCGCAATTCAATACGCAAGACTTTATCCGGACACTACCCAGCTCCAAGCCAAAGATGGCCGCAACCTCACGGCTGGCTGGGTGATGGTGTTCCTTGCCGGTACTGACGATCCGGCTACTACGTACGCCGACTTCAACGGCACCGTGAACCCACAGAAGATCGTTATCGACGACAACGGTCGTTTCTGTGCCATTGTGGACAAGGCGAAGGCATACCGTGTCGAAGTCTACGACTCCGAGGGAATGCTCCAGTGGACTACCGAACCAGTCTGGTGTACGGGCAACGCTGGCTCAGGAATTTCCGTCACGAAGGTCGTTTCATCTAACGGCTCCATCAGCGTTGACGAGAATATCGCTGGCACTGAGCGCACCTACGACATCGGCATCGCCCCGGCAGACAGCGACGAATTCCTTGAATGGATCAAGTGCTCTGAAGAAGACTGCGACGCCGACTGGAAGCCAGTCTACCAATATGGCACGATGGAGACGGAGGCTGGTCAAGGCATCAAGGTGCATGGCGGCCATCTCTATCACTTCACTAATACTTTCTATGTAGACCCTAACGGCACTGGCATCACTTACAGTACGTTCCAAGTGAATATGTACTGCAACGGCGTAATTGTGGACAACCGAAACTTCGACATCGACACGTCCGTAAATGACACCGTGCAGTGTGAGTTCTCTACAGACGTGATACCGGAAGAAGACGGCTACGTTTACTTTGCTCTCACTATTCCTAGCGGTTGCGAGGTCTCTGCCGAAGTGCAGTGCCATCGCATCTACTCTGGAATTAACGCCGTTCCCGACACGTGCGCAACGAAGCAGTGGGTTAAATGGAATTTCGACTACAACATGTCGGAAAAGATTTCTTACTCGGCGCTTGAGTACAACAGCAACGGCGAAATCAGTGGGATCTCTGGCTCTTCAATCTATGGCGGCCTCGATTCTGCGACGGTCTCTTCCATCGCTTCCAGCTATGCAGAGTCTGCAATCAGCGCGATCAGCGGATGGTCTGGTGACTTCAGCTCTATCAGCTCCAAGATTGACTGGTCTAGCTCCGGAGTCTTCCAGAAGTCTGGTGACTACGCCTACAACAGCAGCCTTTCCAGCTACATCCCCGCAAGCGCTTCTGGCCAGTTCCAGCTTTCTGGTGACTATGCGTTCAATTCTAGTTTGTCTTCAAAGGTTGATCAGTCCGCTTTCGACGATTGCTGCAGTGCTGTGCATAGCGCTCTCGATGATAAGCTTGACAAATCCGCAAGTGGACAGTTTGCCCCAAGCGGGGACTATGCTTTCAATAGCAGCCTTTCTGATTACATTCCAACAAGTGCGTCTGGCATGTTCGCTCCTTCTGGGAACTACCAGAGCGCTGGCGATTACGCTTTCAATAGCTCAGTTAGTTCTAAGCTTGACGCTTCTGCATCTGGCGACTTTGTTCTGAATTCCTCGTTCAGTTCCTACAGTTCCAATGTCGGCGACACTATAAACAACATGTCGTCCAGCATTACGAGCATCGAGAACAACATAACGAGTATTGAGAACAACTTAACCAGTATCAGTTCCGATGTGTCCGGCAAGGTGGACGAGTCGGCAATGTCGGCTTGGATCCCTTACAGTGCCTTGGACTACAGCGGCACCGCCATTTCCGGTATCGGTGGAAGTTCCCTGGCCGGAATGGGCGGAGGCGGAGCTGACTACTCTGGCGTGGCTCCGGTCAACGTCGACAATGACACGCGCCTTATCAGCGTCGATCACCGTACTTTGTGCGTAGACAGCACGATGACGGCCTACAACAGCGGAAGTTCCGCAGTTCTGGGTGTCAATGCCGCACAGTTCGCCCCAAGCGGCGATTACATATTCGTTTCGGCCCTCGGATGGGCGGAGGTTTAAATGGCTTACGTTCTATCAAGTGTTTCGGGTAACTTAATTTCTGCAGCTTCGGCTGGCTACGCCCCTACCAACAGTTCGGAAGTGTCAGCCATTGCTTCGTCCTACCAAGTCGTTTCTTCAACTGCCACGCAGCTCTACGCTGGCACGGCCTACGTGACTTCGATTAACGACGCACCTATCAGTGCTGCACGTGCTGGCAACGCTGCCAACGCGGTACAGGCGACTTCGGCATGGTACGACGGTACTGGCCGTCTGATCAGCGCATTGCCTGACAGCGCAGCCGTATCGGCCATCGCCTCTTCGTATGTTGAGAGCGGCGTGTCGAGCAAGCAAGATACTTTGTCCTTTGCGTACAACACGGCTGACCAGATCAGTTCCATCAACGGATCTGCATTGGGTGGCATGGACGACAATGCAGTTTCCGCAATCGCTTCTTCATACGCTGAAAGTGCTGCAAGCGGCAAGCAAGACGCATTGACGTTCGGTTATGACACGGCAAGTGCAATTAGCTCTATCGACGGCTCAGCTCTCGCTGGAGGCGGCGAGGCCGACTGGTCTGCTGAAAGTGGACAGCCGGGTTACATCGAAAACAAGCCCGTGCCGAAGACGCTCGTGGCTGGTCAAGGCATTACCATTACCGAAAATTCTACTGGGTTAGTCGTCGCTTCTACAAATACTTTATACACGGCTGGCAGCGGATTGACGCTTAATGGCACTACGTTCTCTGTCGATACGGCTGTTGTTCAAGGCAAGGTTACTTACGATTACGATGCTTCTGGTAACATAAGCGGAATCGATGGAAGTTCATTGGCTGGTAGCGACCCTGAAGCTACTGACTTGTACGTACAAGCACCGTTGTACACTGGGATGAGCGGCGGAAGTGCCTATATCGGATGCAACATAAATCAAACTGTGTTGTGGACTGGTACTGGAACTACAACTGGCGGAACTATAACTCTGTCCGAGTCTCTATCCAATTTCGAACGATACGGAATGTACTATTACATCCCTTATCAAGAATCTGGCCAAGAATACTACCAAGAATTGGTGTACAAATCTGGACAAACTGCGTTCGGCATTAAGACAGACGGTATTACGAGTGCCCTTTGGAGGCAGTACATGGACTACGGCACTATGAACGAAACAAGCATTTCTATAGTTTCTGGCCGCCAAGGTGGCTTCTGGCTTACTGGAACCGACAGGGCATTTAACTTGTATGATGGCAATGACCGCCATCACTATTTCACGAAGGTCGTAGGAATCAACCGAACTGCCGGAGAATAATGTATGCTGAGATTTGACGGAAAGACAGTATCTGCAGATGTGACTGCATTGCAGCCAGTGACGGTATCGGCTCCGCTCACTGGTAACGGTACATCCGCTCAGCCTATCGGATTCTCTGGAGCAGTAAGCCCTTCGTATACCTTACTGTGGCAAACAGCCAACCCTGTAGCAAACGCGTACAACATTTCCCTAACCGACTCGATAGACAATTATGACGAACTAATCGTGTACGGAAGCGCTAACAGAGAAGATCTGTTTACCATAAAGACAGTCAACCGATATGAAGTCGACAAGGGTAAAATCAACTTTGCTGATTGCTACACTCACGGCGCTTGGATTGCAGCTGCTGATACGTGGATATTGTCAAACGGGACTAATGTTTGGCTATCTGGTAATTCAGGTGCGGTTAAGTCGTCTTATTTTATGGGACAAAATCGTGGCGCAGTTTCGTGGGCTGGTTGGAAGGGTACTAATAGAGCCGTTGACGTTCATCCGTATAAGATTGTAGGTGTAAAATGGAGTATTTAGGAAAGATAATGCTGCCGGAGTCTTCCAAGACGCATAGCGTTAATGTGTCATCCCCATTAAGTGGAGATGGTACTTCCTCGCATCCTTTGGCAGCGCCTACAGCATACATTGACACTGAACCCACTTACACGTTACTTTGGTCAGCCTCTTCGGCCTTTAGAAACCAGTATAGCATCACGTTGAATGACAGCATTGACAACTATGATGAAGTAATTTATTACGGTAGTGCTAATAGGGACACAAATACGGTAAAGGTGGCAACTGAATATCCGGTATATCCCGGTGCAATAAACCTCGGTGGGCCAGTGTTCTGTGGTAACTGGCAGACTTCGAATACTTATGAGCTGTGGAACGGAACTCAAATGTGGTTGTCTGGTACCTCCGGATATGTAAACATTTCATTTTACTGGGGTATGCAGAATGGTAATACTGGTTACGAGGCAAATAACTATTCTACTCCTAGAAACGCCGACGTACACCCGTACAAGATAGTGGGGGTCAAGTACTGATGGAAAAGATTGAAATTACATCTGGCGAAAACAAAGTCTTTGTCGACAGCGGATTATCTGGCGTAGGCACGGTTAGTGAACCCCTGGCGTATACTGGGACATATCAGCATGCAGATAAGCGTGTGTTGCTCTGGTCAGCTACTGGGAACCCATATAACACTAATATTACTTTGTCTGAACCTATAACAAATTTCGAAGAAATTATGATATACAGTTCAGGCGCTGAAGCTGTATCAAGGGGTGTTCATCTAGCGAAGAACTTGTACGTATCTGATACTGGCATGATAGGTTGCCGAGCTTGGGGATATTCCCCTTGGGCTACCGATTATCGGTGTAATTACCTGCTGGGGGCAGATATTCTCTTGTCTGGAAACAGCGGACATGTTGGCTCGGCATCGTTTTGCGGTAACGCAACTGGTAGCACAGCTTGGGCAGCCGGAAAATGGACAGGTACAAATGCTACAGGGATGCTGATGCCCTATAGGATTTTTGGTATGAACAGAACCTCGAATAATGGGTAGGTAAACTATGAGTGAACCAGCTGGAATCGTAATGCCTTTTGCGGGATCAGTCGCGCCGGACGGATGGCTTCTGTGCGACGGCTCCGCCGTGTCACGCAGCGACTACTCCGATCTTTTCGAGGTAATCGGAACCACTTACGGAGATGGCGACGGTGCATCTACGTTCAATCTTCCAGACTTGTCTGGTCGTGTCGTTATCGGCGTATCTGAAAGCCATGCGCTAGGCTCTACTGGTGGCGAAGCTTCACATGTACTAACCAGTACGGAACTACCCGCGCACGTCCATGAAGTGCCCCAGCATGGTCATGACAATGACATCACCGCGACTACTCCGGAACTGTCACACAATATCAATGCGCAGCCGTCGTACACATACTTGAACTCAGGAACCCAGCGTGTAACTACTCAGTCTGGTGCTCCGTCAGTAGCTTACAGCGGCACTTCTACGGCTACTGCGTCACGAAACAGCGACGTTAAAATAAGCAATCATGACGATGCCAGCTGTACTGTAAATGGATCCGTGACTGAGTGTGCAGCATTTCAGTCTGGCGACACTGGCGAAGATGCTGCCCACAACAACATGCAACCGTACGTATCTGTATCGTACATCATAAGCACTGGAGGCTAAAATGCTCGCTGGAGTTATACTCATGTATGCTGGAAGCACTCCGCCAAGCGGATATTTAATCTGCGACGGAAGCGCGGTTTCAAGGTCTGACTATCCAGATCTGTTTGATGCTGTCGGTACTACTTACGGAAGCGGCGACGGTTCGACGACGTTCAACTTGCCGAATTTGTCTGGACGTGTCGCCCTTGGTCGTTCATCCACTCATTTGTTAGGAACAAGCGCTGGTGAAGAAGAGCACGTTCTTACTGAAAGTGAAATGCCGACCCATAACCACGAAATTCCTACGCATGGCCACGCGAATAGCATCACTGTAAAGACACCTGTTCTGTCTCACAGCATCACGCAAGCCGTATTCAAGTACAACAGACCCAATGGAACCGTGAACTGCCGTACAGCAAACGCCGGTGGTGGTATCGCACGTAGAGGAACATCGAATGCGACTGCATCAAGAACCACTAATGTTGCCATTGCAGCTCACCCATCACAAGCATGCGCCATGTCTGGATCCATTTCGGATTGCGATGCGTTTAACTCAGAATCTGTAGGAAGCGGAGTGGCCCATAACAATATGCAGCCATTTGTAACGCTCAATTACATCATCAGTACCGGAGAATAAAATGAACATTGGGTCTATATTACCTTATACCGGATCCACCATTCCAGACGGATATCTGGAGTGCGACGGCAGTGCCGTGTCTCGTGACGTTTATTCGGAACTTTTCGAGGTAATCGGCACGACTTTTGGTGATGGCGATGGTTCGACTACATTCAACTTGCCAAACTTGTCTGGCAAGGTCGCTCTTGGTGTTGGAATCGGATATCCAATCGGATCTGTAGGCGGTGAAGAAACTCATTCTCTGGTTAGTTCGGAGTTGGCGGAACATAGTCATGAGGTACCTGAGCATACCCATGACAACACCATAGCTGCATCGATTGCTGGAATGTCCCACACGATTACCCAGCCGACGTTCAACTATGCGCAGTGTGCTGGATCACTAGCCTCGTGGAACACTGCTGGTGGTCTCGGACTTGCCGCTTGTTACAATACAAGATCTACAGTCAACATGACAAACAGTACGGCGTTGACCGTAGCCGACCATGATGCTGCCGACTGTACAATGTCTGGTGGTGTCACCGACTGTCCGGCATTTGATACGGAATCGGCTGGTTCAAGCCAAGCGCATAACAACATGATGCCGTACCTTTCTCTTGTGTATCTAATCCGGTACGAGCCTGAAATCAAAGCTGAGCGAATGCTCATATATAACGGCCTCATGCCAGTTGCCCCAAGCGGCACCTACTTGAAAGGAAGAAAAGGATAATAAGGAGTCTTTATGTCCGAACAAATTAACAAGGTATTAGCTTCCACTGCTCAGGCGTTCTCTACCGCAGAGCAGAAGCAAGCGCGTGACAACATCGACGCACAGCAGTCGATCACTTTCAACTACAGCGGCAGCAACATTACTGCCCTCAACGGCTCCGCCATTGCGCAGTCGGGTGCTTTGACCTACGTGACTCACGACAGCAACCTTACTGGTTCTGGAACTTCGGGTTCACCGCTTGGACTTGCCAGTGAGATTACGCTGTCCTCTACTGGACTGCCGTACGTCAACACTATCAATTCGTACAGCATGTACATGCACGACGACTCTGCCACGTCCTACGTGGGACTGGGCTACAATTACTTCCGTGACAGTGCTGGTGGCGAAATGTACATCCATAGTGACCACATCACTATAAACGATGCTGGTGACCTATCGGTAAGCATCCACCCGACGGGAATCTTCATCAACGAGCACAACGGCGGCGATGAAGACCTGACCATCGGCAATCGCTCCATCGTGTTCAGCAAGCGTGATTCCGCCTCACAAGTTGTAGACTTCAGTTCTATTGAAAGATGGAATAGCTATTCGGCTGGCCTATTCACTGGCCTTGACCACGACTCTAATTTGTCTGGTCTTGGCACGTCTGCATCGCTGCTAGGTCTGCACGACCCGATGATTTTCACTGCGCAGCGCAGCGCAGAGGATCCAGTCAGCTCCATGAAGCTGGCTTACTCTGGCGTCCGCTTCGAGGTTCCTTCCGCATGGACTGCAGAGCATTCGTTCACCAATTCCAAGATAGGTTACGAATGGCCGTCCGCTCTGGATACTGAAAACCATCGTGGCTGGTATTCCCACAGCATGCTCGATGGACGCAGCATGTCGCTCTCTGCACATGACTGCTCGTACATCAAGTGCAACGTAATCACTGCGACCACGGTCGATTCGCCTTATATGGGAATCTACGGCGGTTACGGCTCCGGTTACAACCAGACCAGCATCATCGCTGCGGTTAGCGACCAGAACCGTCCAGATCCGTACATTTCATTCAACGCAAGCGGTTCTTCCGAACTGGTGGACATGTCGTCCATCCGTAGGTGGAATACCAAGCAAGATGCTTCCGGCATGTCCGCCTTCGTGCCGTACAGTGCAGTGAAGGCTGACGCAGATTCTGCCGTCACTAGCATCAACGGAAGCGCCGTCGGAAAGTTCACTGGGGTATCTTCTAACAACAACATAACTGGAAACGGCTTGTCCAGTTCTCCGGTAGGCTTGAAGGTTCCGGTGTTCATGTCGGACAACTCGGTGTCTGCCGAATACGGCATCAACGGTCTCTACATGTCTTCAGACCCTTATACGGCCACGCATTACTCCGTGGGAGGCTGGAACATCTACTCTACTGGCAATGCAACGCACCACAGAAGCGTCGGTGCGAACGCATCCGGTATCGAGATCAACTGGGACACCAACTACTACGTCATGAAGTTGTCCGCATCTGGCTTGGTTACTATGGATGCATGGGCTCCGTCCCGCAACCGTGCAGAGTTCAACTACGACGGAGCTATTGAGTCTTCGCACGAAGGAAAGTCCAGTACTTGGAACGCATCCTCGTTGAAGTTCGCTGACTCCGCATCTGCAACGCAAGTTGTCGATGCATCGTCGATTGCACGTTGGAACAGCTACTCTGCTGGAAACTGGTCTGAATCCGGTAATCCGCTGTCGACTGGCTTTGGCGGCAACCAGGTGACTGCAGCATCCCAGTACAACGTCGGTGCTGGAAACTGGGCCGCACGTACAGTCAAGATGAGCGGTCTGCCTGACCAGACGATGTACGGATTCCAGTCAAGACCGAACGGCAATGGAATATACGGTGTCAACCAGGCTGGTGCTTTCGTCGCGGTTCCGCAACAGAATTACTTTGTTCATCTGTTCCACCAGACTGGTGCGACGATGGAAGTCATGGACACCTCGTTCTATCCGACTGGTCTTACTGCGAACGCTAGACTTGATTTCGTGAACCTCTGCTCCGCATGTTCCGCGAACATCAAGACGGACACGTTCCATGGAAACACTGCGAACATCGATCCGGGCCAGTCTGCGACCATGTGGTACATTGCTGACGTTGATATTTGGACTGACGGCTCGATGCCAGTCCCAGTTTAACAGCATAGTTATAGCTGAGAGGTATTAAAATGCCAGAAATTTTAAGCATTGGTGAACTGCTTGACTTGGGCAACGCCAACAACAGCGCCTACATCCCATATTCTGGGCTAGAATACAATGCCAGTGGTGCAATTTCTGGCATTTCCGGCTCCGCTATCGCTGGCGGGGTCGAATCTTCCGTAGTTTCGTCCATTGTTTCTTCGATGGTGAGCGCGAAGGCCGACCAATCCGCCGTGGAGGAGTGCTGCTCCGCCATGTCTGCGGAAGTTTCGGCCAAATTGGACGCTACGGCGTCTAGTTTGTTCCAACCGAGCGGCAATTACATGCCTTCGGGCGAGTATTACAGCGCTACAAACCCGTCCGGATTCATCACGACGGCAGATTTGACCGATTATGCCAAGGAATCTGCCCTTTCCAGCAAGCTTGACGCATCAGCATCGAGCAATTTTGCGCCATCGGGCGAATATGTCTTCGAAAGTTCCTACAGTTCGTTTACAAGTGAAGTTA
Source organism: Prevotella sp. (assembly GCA_045225255.1). Lineage (GTDB taxonomy): Bacteria > Bacteroidota > Bacteroidia > Bacteroidales > Bacteroidaceae > Prevotella. Next base: position 20,041 of record JBGVBD010000217.1, read on the forward strand.
CAAACAACATTACGAGCATCAGTTCGACGGTTTCTGGGCTTACCGGGGACTACCTTGAGAAGTCTGCGTCGTCGATGTTCGCTCCAAGCGGAGAGTACGCCTATGAATCTTCGTTATCTTCTTACATCCCTGAGTCTGCGAGTGGTAAATTCGCTCCCAGTGGTGATTATGCGGACGCTTCTGCCCTGAGCGGCTACATTCCGTACAGCGCCGTTTCTGGTGAAGACTCCAAGATCACCGCAATCAACGGATCCGCAATCAGTGGCGGTGGTGGCGGAGGCGGCGGTATCGACTCTGCTACGTGCTCGGCTATTGCCAGCGCATACGCGGAAAGCGCTGCATCCAGCAAGGCAAATTCAAGCTCGCTGTCCAGCTATGTGCCGTACAGCTCTTTGAAGAACGGCCCTACGACTGCGACGATCTCTGCAATCGACAACTCTGCCGTGTACGACTACTCGGCCCATGCTCGAATAAGCACTCTGAGCACGTCCAGGATTCCGTATTCGGCTATTGAGTACAGTGCTGGCACCAACACCATCACTGCAATTTCCGGAAGCGCTATCGCTGGCCAGAACTTCAACCCAAGCCAGTTGCAGCTCGTAATCGACTCCGCTAACATGTCTGCGTCATCTGTCGCAAACGGAGTACAGATCGGTGTGAAGGGTGGAATCTATCAACCAGTCGGAAACTATCAAACCGCTGGTAGTTATGCGACTGGCCTAAGCGTTGTCGCCGTATCGAATTCGTCTCAAGCAACAGCTTCTAACGTAGTGTACATCGTAACTGGTTAATTCTATGGCTGATTATCTTTTTAGTGGTTTGAACTTACTACTGTCTGCGAACTCTGGCTTCAGCTCCATCGTATGTGGGTCTGAGGTCTATACTGGTATGGAACGTGCTGGATATTTCAGTGCTACTGGTAATTTTTCACCAAGCCCGATATCGGTAAATTCAGTGACGCCTTCGACTGCGTATGGCTCTATCACTAAAAGATACGACAACAGCGGAATCGTTCGTCCGGGCGATCCGTTGTTCTTGTCGGCCAACTGCAAGGTCGATGACAGGTGGAGAGAAATTTCACCGAACTACCTCAAGAAGATGGTTGAGTTGAGCGGAACGTATGCGAACATTTATTTGCGTCTTACGGCATCTGCTACAGGCTATAACTTGCAAGAGACTGACTTGTACCCATGGGGATTCAGTGCTAGGTTAGGACAGCAACTGTATAGCGCTAACCTTAGATTCTTGAGTACTGCTGGATATGTTGATCCTTTGTCCATACCGAACATTGGCCCGTACATCCAATATAACTCAGAAAATGACAGCGGAACGGCTATGCTTGAAATTTCAATCAAGAAACCAAATGGTGCATCGACCAGCGCATCCGCATCATTTGACTTTAGCTTCGGTATGTCTGGAATTAGCTATGCGAGGTGACAATGATTTGGAACTCTGCACAGAATGTTATTTTTAATGGGGCTCCAGTTCAAGCGGTCATGTACAACGGAAACGTGATTTGGCCGGGACAGTCCCCTTATTTGCCCATTACTTGGTCTGCGTCTGGATATAGCGTAAGCCCTTCGCTAGTTGTGGCTGCTGCTAGTGTTCCTATGTACCTAACTTGGATCTCCGCATCCGATCCTCAGTTCATATCTGCGCTGTCTGCAACATATACAGTCACGGGTGCATACGCCAAGCAAAACGATAGCCCATTCACATGGGACTCGTACACTTATACGAATTCAGTTCCTACCATGAATTCTAGCATTAAGCATACGAATCTGTACATGAGGGTTTCTGCACGAGCACAAGCTGGGCAATCTCAATCAAGCGTAATTAGTGGATTCATATTCAACTTTGCTCCGGTCACGTTCAAGAACACTTCTGGAGCTGGTTACTCCGGTATGCATGACGGATACTCAGCTTCGTTTGACAGAAGCACGAGCTGGAAGAGCTCTGGTTCGTTCAACAAATCAGTGACTGGTGGCGAAATTGTCACGGCAAAATCCGGCCAATTTGGTTATGGCTTCTATAGTGCTACTAACAGGGCATCTTCTTTGGCTATAATCAACTCTGGTAACTACTACTACTCTAGTACAAACACGGCTGCAGTTTCGTGCCGATGGACTGCATCTGGAATATATGATCCGGCGGAGGATGCATGACCCCAGAACTATGGGCAGCGCTTATAGGGGCATTGGTGCTATTATTGACAAACTTGGCTGGGCTCGTCAAGGTATGGCAAGATTTGGCCAAGCAGAAGACAGACCGTGCTGAAACGAAGGCGACTAGGGATAAGGATTCGTTGGAGCTCCACGACGCCGTGCAAAAGGCCACTTGGGAAATCGGAATTCTAAAGGACAATGCACAGCATCGGGACGTGCTGATCGAAGATCTACAGAAGCAGATCAACACCCTTAACTCCACTCTGGCCGTCACCAACGTCCAATTAAATACGCTGGTAGACGCGATCAAGGATCTTAAAAAGTAATGGTAGGGACTCTCATATTCGTGATGGTAGTCCTTATCCTGGGCTGCATACTCTTTTCGGTCGACGATTGGTCGGGAAAGAAGTAATTTATATTGCATGAAGATACAAGAAGCAATTCCAGTCATCCTCAAGCCGGAACGTCCGCTTGATGGTGTACTTTACCTTGAAAACGACGAGCAGCACCAGACCTTGGCCAGTAAGATTGCGAAGCTCAAGGAATACGATGCCGACTACTTCGTGTTTCACCACACAGATTTGAAGATAGAAACTCCGGAGCTTATTCCGGCCCAGTGCGAACTTATGCGCAGAGACAACGTGGGCATCGGCGGCTTGATAGGAACGCTGTGCTTGTTCGACAGCTGCACTTGGTGGAATCCGCAGCGCAACGTCGTCACTGTCGGAGCTATCCTCCAAGGCGATGGAAAGGGTGGGAGCTATCCGATGATGGATGGCCCTGGCTACCGTGCCGACGCAATCAGCGTGGACGGATGCTTCCTCATTCTGAGCCGTGAATTTGTCCAGAAGTACGAACCGCACGACTTCGGCTCTTGGCGCTATCTCTATGACGTAGACGCTTGTCTGCAATGCCTACAGATGGGCAAGAATGTCGCAATCGTGGACATCCGTTGCAAGCACGATTCGCAAGGCAAAATGACCGCTGACTTCGAACAAGCTAAGCAGAAGTTCTTGGCGTACTGGAAGCCGCATGTCGATTTCCCGATCATCAAGCAATCGGAGTTTCACTAATGGTAGGCGGCGGAATAGCTGGGATCCTTGCGCTCCAGGCGGCTGGGGCTTTCGATTCGTATAAACAAGAAGAGCCGTCGTACACGGTAAATCATTATTATCCGTGCTCATCACCAACCGCAAGCGTGACCACGTGCGCCACGGCTTGTGAATTTGTCTGCAGCACTGGCTGCATCGGAGAATCCTATGAAAGCAGATATTAACCCGGCGAAGCCGTTTGTCCAAGTCGTAACCTCTGGAGGTTCTGGCTGCCGTTTCTACCGAGCAAGCATGCCAGCATTCTGCATGAACTGGTTTGAAGGCTTGGGCATCCACTGTATCGAAGTCCCAAGTCCGCTCATGGAGCCGGGCATCCTCGGTGCCACGCGCTCGATTGTGCTCAAGTCGTGTGCCGGATGGGTCGGACTCGAACTGATCAAGCAGCTCAAGGCGGCCCAGCAGAAGTTCGGCTTCCGCATAATCAATGACTTTGATGACGTCCCGTTCTATACTGGTGAGAGCCACCGTGAAGGAGATTCCGACTTCGACGCAATCAACACCAAGAATTGGGACGAAAAGCATAACAAATCTACGATCGAGGCGCTAAAACTTTGCGACGTCGTTACTGTGTCCAAGCAGTATCTCAAGGACAAGTTTATGAAGGCTACTGGTGTAGACAACGTAGTTGTCATCCCTAACGCAGTCGCACGTTCCATGTGGAACCTTGAACGCCGTGCTCCATTGCAGCAAGACTTGAAGCAGTTGCACCTTGTTCTTACGGCCTGTCCACAGCATGCGGTTCCGGCACACAAGGACGAAAAGGGCAACGACATTCCAGACCAGCTTGGAGATTACGCCAGTGCTGAATGGCGCGAGTGGGTCATCAAGCATGTTAAAGATGGCGATATCACCATCACGCAGATGGGAAATCCTAGCTTCCTATGGAACGAAATTCAAGACAAGGTAAGAAGCCTTCCGTGGGTCACGCCGAACCGCTTCGCTGGTCTGGTGTGCCGCTTGAAGCCAGACCTTATTATTGCGCCTCTGGTTCCGAACGAGATTAACCGTTGCCGCAGTGACCTTCGCTATGTCGAAGCTGCCGTTAGTTCGTCTGCATTCCTTGGCAGCGTATTCCCAGATTCTCCGTACGAGCATACTCCGGAAATCTGCCGTGTTCCGCAAGGATTCACGGTCGAACAGCTGGATGAAAAGCTCCGTCAGCTCAAGGATCGCGACACTTACAACAAGCTAATCGACGACGGCTGGAAGTTCCTTATTGAACAAGGCCGCATCCAAGAATCCGAAGCTTGCATCGGTCGCTACATCGACACTTGGGGTGCCAACGCAAACCAGATTGCGTTCGACTTGCTATGATGCATGCGGTGTACAATTTCACTTGCGTAACAGGGGCATCGACGCTGTTCGACATAAAGTTAAACAAGCAGCGTCGTTATTCCCTTATACGCCCAGTGGAACTCCGAGTGGTTACCGATATAGGTATTCTGATTGCTCGTACGGAACCAGGTTTCCAGTTCGACGGTAGGAGCGGCCCGAAACTTCTTGACTGGTATGTGCCTAACCTTGGTACATTTGAGGAGAGAGCTGGATGGTGGCTTCATGATGCGCTTGGCTATGGCCAATCACTGTCATTCTATGACACTAACTTGTTCCTCAAGCTGTGGCTCCGTGACATGGCTGCATACAGCTCCTTCAAGTCAGAAATCATACGCAAGGCAGTGAGCTTGTCCAAGAGCTGGTACGGCGTACCTACCCCAGACGATCCGTGGTTCTGTAACGTTAACAAAGTAATGACAGAGTGGAGGCCAAATGGCTAGGCCAAGCTACAAGAACGGGCATCCGGTATGGTTCCCAGACAATGTCGACGTTCCGAAGGGAGTGCTGCTCCGTCCGGATCTTTCTCCGATGGAAAACCTCTGGCGTCTAATCGACATGACCGCCTCAGTGTGGCTGAACTGGGCCAAGCTATACGCAGAACACAAGGAGGATATGGAAGAGCTCGAACAGCAAGCACGTCTTGTTATCTTCGTCGAGTTCCGCCGCCGTGTACTGAAGGGAGAGTACAACCGTTCATTCAATCTGTGGCAGAACCTTCGTAGTGTGGCGTGGAGCAAGTTCTCCCATTCCATCGTGGAGCCGTGGCTGGAACGCATCAAGATACGACAACAAGAACTTGACGGCAACGAGGTCATCAGCGAAAAAGATCATGGCGGCGCTACTCTATACAGCCTCATTGCGGATGGGTCAACTCCACGGTTCCATACCGATTCTGACAGCAAGAAGACCAGGGATGTTAACTCATACAAGTCTTACTGGAACAAGCACAAGGCTTACGTGGTGCTCGTGGACGACGAATACATGCAGTACGTTGAGCTATGCGACGAGAATAAAGTCAAGCCAATGGAGTTCCGTCCGTGGTTAGAGTCAAACTATAGCGAAAGCGATATACGTCTGTACGACGGCGCTGACGATCCAGCAAATGACGTATCGAAGCCGAAGTCGGCTACAAGGGAATACTGGACGCAGTACAACGCGAAACGCAGAGAACGGCAACGAATGTACCAGCAAAAAAGAAAAGGCACCAGTTAAGGTGCCTTTATTTTTTTTACTTCACGTTTTATTCAACTTCAATAAATGGAGTTGCTCACGCCCCTGGGAACCATAAAACCAGAAGCGTGAGCGGTGAGCAATCCCCATGCTCAAACTTTAGTCCGCCATGGTTATCCGGCATGACGGACGGTTCGCTATGGCAACAAAGTGAACCCTATAAGAAGCCTAGAATTTGTCGACAAAGGTATTTTACGTGCTCTACCACTGAGCAACATGCCCTTACGAGCATGGCTGGATTCGAACCAGCGACCACGGCATTATCAAAGCGGAGTAACCCTTATCTGTCACTGAGGCTCCTTACAGGGGCCACCCTTGCGGATGACCACTGCGAACTTCACCAGGTATCTATGATATACAGTGCCAAGGGTGTCAAAAACCACAGAATAGAAGTTTAGGACACCGTATTCAAGTGAGCTGTCCATTTATAGGGTCGGTCAGCTCAGTCGACCATTGCAACCAAATCAGAACGGCAGATCGGTATCGTCTTCTTCTTCAGTTCCTTCCGGAGTCTGGTTGATGAATTCCTTTGCGGAGACCTTCTTCGGTTCGGACGGCTTCTTCTTTTCGTCCGATTCCTTCGGAATGTCTATTTCATCTTCAGCCTTCTTGACATGGATCTGTACTCCGTCGGCGAGCTTGTATGCAAGCACTTCTTCGGACTTCACCATGTATTCAGGAACTTCGCCCCATTCGAATGCTTCCTTCTTCTTTGCGGGACTGATGGAGGAAATTACGTTGTACTTGGAGCCCTTCTTGCTGGTCTTTTCGGCCACGAGGAGCTTGCCGTACTTTCCGATGAAGGCGTCGAAGCAGAACTTGCCCTTGCCGTCTTCGGTCTTCGTGAGGATTCCACCCTTGACGAGCACGTCCACGACATCGCCCCAAGTCGTCTTGTTGAACCACTTGGATAGTTCGATTCTTAGAGTGCTCTTTTCGTTGGAGCTGATGCTCCAACCGGAACCACGAAGGTTGTAGGTCTTGTCGTCATTCTTGATCTGCCAGAGAAGCTGTACGAGCTTCCTTTCCTTGCCTTCGAATTCACGCTTCACGATAGTCCATCCGACTACACGTGCGCCGTCGTATGCGCCTTCGTCAAGAAGGAAGTTACCAGTGGATTCGCCAGAAGCGAATGCGTCGAAGTCAGAGACTTCAAGAATGTCGAGTTCGTTTTCGTTCATTTGTTATTCCTTTCGAGCCATCAAAAAAGGCTCGGCTTTCGTGAACCACTACTTTCACTGAGCCGAGCCCTATCGATAGGTCAAAACTTAGCACGGCGTAGTGGAATTACCGTTGTTTGATATAAAATTACATTATTCTCACATTGAGGTCAAGTCACTAACACTTATAATAATGGTAAAATAATGTTTACCTAATGGAATCCAAACACTTTTTCCATTCGGCAGCCGCATCGGGCGGAGGAGTGAGGCTCCAAGCGTAATCCAGCAAACCCTTTCGGTTCAAGTAGCACACGACTTGGAAACAGATGTTGTGCCGCTGTCCGATAACTGCGGTCTCAAGCAGAGACTGTGCGAACTTGAGCTGGTTCGTAACACGGCGCTCGTAGTCGTCCTCGTCGCGATGGCCATAAAGCTCGTCGTTGAACAAGGCACGTGCATCCTCGAACATGTTGCAGATGTATTGCTTGTGACGATTGTCTTCGTCGATCTTCTGGATCTCGTCGATGTCGATATGCAGAAGGGCGTCAACGTCGTTGATGTAGTACGTGTACTTGTCTATCGCTTCCTCGCTCCTTATGCACGGAAGAAGCTGGAAATGTGCGCGGTCAAAGCAAGACATGTCACATCCGGGAAACACCTTCATCATGTACTGCTTGTAGGCTCGTCCCATGATGTCCTGGCTCATCGGTTCATCAAGATGGAACACTGCACGGAATCTGTCGAACTCGCCCTTGAAGCCGTGGTTGTAGCTCGTGTACAGCCAGAACTTCACGGACTTGTACCTTGCGATGAAGTCCTTGATCGACATTCCGCTGTCATAGTCGACTTGGAGGCAGTCGTAGCTTGAAATGTTCTCGGCGACTGCTGCAAGGCTGTCATAGTCGTCAGCGGCAGGGAGCCAAGGCTTCTTGACCGTGGCGAAGCATCCAAGCGGTGCGTAGTCCTTGTTCTTGCGGATGATAGGGTGCTTCAGGAATTCTACGAACTCTTCCTCGGTGACTGGCATGTACTTGCATGCGTCCGTGTAGTATTTCGCTTTAACGATGTAGTCCATACATCCTCGCAATTTAGAAAAGATCGTATCGGCTGGCTGTAGGCAAGTCGTTCTTCGGCTCCTGACAAGTGCGTCTGATGCTGATGTTTCCGTCTGGAGCCATTCCGCCTTCGATCAAGTGGTGCAAGTCCTTGATCCAGTTGTCGTAGCACTTAGGACGGTTTTCGTGCTTATTGCAGAACGCCTTGTACGATTCGTACAATTCACCGAGCTTTTCCTTGGCATTGGAGTTGCACGGCACGACGCTGAACTCCTTGATCCAGCTTGCGGTGGTCGTATTGCTAGGATAGTAGGTGTCTTGCATCTTCTTCACCTCCGCCCAGATCTTGCAGCCAGGATACCAATAACCACGGTCGTCGTTCTCGTCCACGGACTTCCACACGTCGAGAATGAGCTTCTTTGCTTCCTCAAGCTTGGAGTAGTCTTGGATGTCCTTGTTCTCGCATTCGATTTCGACGTATCTTCTCATGGTGGTCTCGTCGTAGATGACGTCTGCAAGGTGCGTGTTGGAAGATGCAATGAAGCTGAAGGTGTAACGCTGTGTGGACTGCGATTGTCCGCCCATGTTTCGTGTACGCGCCTTGCGTTGTGTCATGAGCTTCTTGAAGGCAGTCTTCTGTGCCTTGTCGAGAGAACCGGAGTCGGAGCCTCCGTAACGGAATTCCGATGCGTTACCAGTTGCGAGTTCGTCGAGGTTGACATAGTAGCATTCTGCAAGCTTCTTGACTTGGCGTTCGGTGTCGAGAACTTCGGACAGCGTACTGACGATGGAGAAGTCTTGGAATACCTTTCCGATGTCTTGAACCATAGTGGTCTTGCCGATCCCAGAACCGCCGTAGATGTTCACGAGCAGATCCCAAGTGACGTTACGTCCGAGGAGCTTGCGCTTGCACTGCCACAGGAAGTGACGCATCACGCCTTCGAACACCTCGAAGCTCTGCTTAATCTTCCATTCGTCGTGCAGAGTGTGGAAGAACGTGCTAGCCTTGTCCAAACAGGTTGCATCGTACTCGATCTTGGCGGCTATCTTGGCGACTGCGTTGGTGCCGAATACGGTTGCTATGTCGATGAGGGAAGCCTTAATCTCGCCTTGCTTGTACTTCTTCTGGCAGCATTCCTTGATTGCTTGCACGAAAATGGCGTTTGCAAGGTCATTTATGTCGCTGTTGATTGGAATTCCGCCGTTAAGTCGCTCAATCATGCGGAAGGATGAGTCGATGCGCCAGTCCTTGTTGATGTGATCGTGAAGGAACTTCTGGACGTAGTCGTGTGCGGTAAGAGGAAATTCGTCTTGCTTGTTGGCAGATGCCACTTTGTCAAGTTCTTCGGTCAAGAACGCCTCTACGTCTTGAAGGTTCACTGTAGGCATCTGTCCGGCACTGATTCGTACCTTTGCATATTCTTCGAAGATCTGCTTCGAGGTCTTCACTCGTCCAGTGTTGGAACGGACTGTTTCGTCTGGTCTGATTGTGTAGTTCGACTTGAAGTACTGAAGGAAATCGTCAGTCATAAAAACGTGAAGGGTGGCGTGTTTATGTGTAAGCAACAGTTACACCACGCCACCCTGTCGATCTAGCAAAATCTAAATCCGGATAAAATGCATCTGTTGCATGCGATATTTCTTGTTGCTGGTAGCTTTTTGCTAGACCGCACCAGCTTCGTTTACGTTGACAAAATTACATTATTCCACGGCTGCGGTCAAGGGGTCGGTGAAGAATTATTAGTTAAAAAATTGTTACACGTGAAACATCATTATTGGCATCTGTTTTGCTTCGCGTGCGCGTGCGTGCGCACATAAGGTATTGTATTTATATATTCTTTTAGATCGCTTTTTTAAAAATAAAATAGAAAATTCAATTTGCATATCAAAATGCATCGGAACGTCGGAATTATAAGTTTTCTGTAAGAAGATTGTAAGTTATCGCTTACAAAAAGCTTACAAAAAGAAAGTACCAAAGAAAAAGAACTCCCTTTTGTTCTAGGGAGTCTTTTCTTTACACCGGGGCCTACACGAGAACGGTCGTAATAGGTGTTTCTTGCACCTCGCCGCACTTACGGTGGTGAATGGATGCCTTGCACAAAACAATCTGCTTGGTAGGGCCTCTGTGTGCGTAATATGCCCTAGTAAACCACATTGTCTTCCTGTATGTAGCATCCGCCCTAGCTGCACTGAGTACCTTCTTGCTCTCATCGTACTTCTCTTCGCACTCAGGCGTTATCTTGATGTAGCGGTAGGAAGAGTAGTTTGCTTTTTGCACCGGGACCGTACGGTTGATGTACGTTCTGTTGTCATCCGGCTCCGAAGTGGGTTCGAAGCTCTTGGTCACGATGGACGCCCAGATGTTCGCAAGCAGCCCACGCACTTCGAGGATGTCCTCGTCGTCCATTTCGCTGTCGAGGGTGCGATTCATGTCGCGTGGACACCAGTGATAATCCCAGCAGAATTCGTTCTCGATGTCGCTAGTTCCGTAACGGATTGATACGAAGCCGTCGAAGCAGTATGCGTAGTAGATGAACGTCGGCTTGTTGTTGATGGTGAGCTGGACTACGGATTCGTATAGGCCGCCGTTCAGTTCGGCCTTCTTGCCAAGTTCGTCGTAGAAGTCGATAAGCACGTCCTTGCTGGGGATTCCGAGCGACATGACGTATTCCTGTGCCTTGGGTGAGAGACGCACGTATTCGCACCCGGCCCTTGGAATGGGTACGAGCATGTTGCAAGCTTGTACTGGGTTCTCCAGATGGCACATTGCCGCGATGTTGTTGATTGCGATAAGTGCATTCTCGTCGAACAGCTCTGGATGCTTCTTGGCGAAAGCTTGTGGATCGGTAGCCTTGAGGTTGTTGTCGTGCAGATATTTCTGCATCATGAGCACGAGCATGATGGTCTGGTGGAAAGGAGTCCAGCCGTTCTTCACGACAGACCGAAGCTCGTCGAACCGTTCGTTCACCGGGGTAAGTCCGGTTTCGAGCAGCATGAACGGCATCATCATCATAGCTCCCTTGGTCTTTCCGACTGTGCTGAAGATCTGGTCGCGGCACTTCTGGATGTTGCGGAGAAGCGAAATGTATACCGGGTTTCCGATGAGTCCGGCCTTCACGACCAGATCCTTGAGGTTTGGTTCTTCTAGGATGTCCATTGTATCCTCTATGGGTTAAAAGTTGAACTGGGTAAAATATAGATTCGCTCTTTGAAATTGTCAACACACAAGCAACACAAAATGTGTAAATATTGCTTTACATTAAAATGAAATAATTTTGTAAGTATGAAAGTTATACAGCCAGCCATCTTTGCTGCGGCGACAGCTGCATTCCTCTATTTCGCGTACAAGGCCATACGTGATGCGATAGACAATCCTCCGCCTACCGAGTATCATCCGGAGGACATCAACGCTGAAATCTTCATGGCGGACAACCCAAATTATCCGGATTTCGAGATGATGTGGGACGAGACTCCGTACTGATGCATAGTTATATACGTTTTAAAGTAATTTGTATAAACGTAAAGGAGACGGATATGGATATTGTTGATTTCGTTGAAGAGCATCCTATTATTGCGGCCATTCTCGTCGTCGCATTTGTAGTAGGCATCAGCACATTGCCAGCTTACTTTATGTCGTACAACACGTGCCGCTCGAAGGCCGCCGTGTTGAATACAGATTACAAGTTTGGCTTCTACGAAGGCTGTTTCATCAAGGAAGACGGAAAGTGGGTCGACTATGACCGTTACCGCATTGTAAATCAGGAGTAATTATGGGCAAGAAAACAAAGAAGTATGCAGACCCGGTCACCGGAACCTACGTTGAACCAGTCACTGATGCGCCGTACGACACGTCTGAAGTAGTTGTGCTTCCGAAGGCTGTCGCGGAATCCCTTGAACGTCCGGTCGATCCGGTCGATGAAGCGAACGAAGCTATCAATAAGTCTTATCCGTGGGCTGTGCCTAGCATGACGGCACCGCAACGAGCTATTCTATGCGAACTCTATCGAATTCGCAAGTCTCTGGAGACAAAGTAATGAGCAAGTACAACCAGATAGACGGGATACTTGAAAAGTACGGCCTCAAACAAGAGGAGCCTGAGCTTAACCGAAAGAAGGTTCAGGTGTGGTTCAATGGCAAGACGGCAGTGATGGAATACTGGAAAGCTGCTAGGCTTGAGGCTGAATTGAATGCAATAGATCCGTATTTAAGGCTTATTGTAAAAGATGTAGAGGAATAAGCATGGCTGGCAAGAAGGATCCCATTACGCGCAAGTCGAACAAAGACCCGCTGGCACCTAAGCAAGCGGACTGTCGTTCTGCCAACAATCCGAACCGCACGAAGAACTTGGTCAAGTATGCTGATGTTCTCGGCTTGACTAAGGAAGACTGGCATGAGCGCATGGTTCGTGCTCGCGCCATCAAGACTGCTCTGCAGATAAATTTGCTGAACGCCGCAGTCGATGCTGGCCTTGAAGATCTGTTGCGTGAAGCGATCAAGACTAGGGATCCGGAAAAGGCACAGCTGCTGGAGACGGTACTCAAGATAGTAGGTGCAACATTCAGAGACCAAGTCGGTGCTCCTGGCGTACAAGTTAACGTCAGCTCAAATGGTGACCCGGCACAGCCCTTATCTATCAAATTTACTGACGCGCAAGAAGTGAAGAATGACGGAGAACAACAGTAACATCGAAATTACGATTCCCTTGCTGCCCGTGCAGAAGGCGTTTCTTCAGAGCGATGACAAATTTGTCGCGATCTGTTCTGCACGTGCAGCCGGGAAAACTTTCGTCGCTGTGTTGCTGATGATTCTCCGTCTACTTGACGGCCAGAACGTAGTTTACTTTGTTCAAGACTTGTCCGCTTGGCGTAAGGGCGGCGAGAAGCACCTTAAATACTTTCTACGCAAGCTCGGTCTCGAAGAGCGCTGGCGCTGGAACGGCTCTACCTACACTGGCTACATGACTACGCAGTGGGGCGAAGCGACCATGTTCCTGGGCACCTACGAGAATCCAGACAACGTAAGAGGTGCCACTGAGATTAGTTTGACAATTCTTGACGAATTTATGTTGTCCAAACCGACCATGCTAGCCTCTATCACGCCTATCATGCGTGGTCGTGACTTGCGCGGTCGTGACATCCATCCGCAGATCCGTGCCGTGTCTACTCCTAACATGAGTTCCGAATGGCAGCTCATGATTATCGAGCATGAGAAGAACGGCATTACGTTACTTCGTGCAAAACCGAAGGAGAACATCTACGTCACGGAAGAACAACGTGCGTTGATGGCTGCTTCAATTTTTGACGAGAAGTTGCGCCGTCAGGAACTCGAAGGTGAGCTGATCCTTGGCGACAACTCGACTTCGATGCTGTCATTAAATGACTTCTCGGATCAGCCGAAGATGACATCTTCCAATGACCTTGTATGGGCTGGCCTCGACATGGCCCATACTGGTGACCGCGACCGTCATGTGTTCTGCGCCATCAAGGGAGACAAGGAGCTTGTTGCGCTTCACGACTTCGGTGTCGCAGACTCTACCGACGTTTCCACATGGATCAAGAAGTTCAACAAGGTGTACCGTATAAATGCTCTCAACATAGACTTGGCTTGGTCAGAGAGTGTTTACGACCAACTTAAATATGAAATACCTTGTACGCAAATTCCGTTCGGTGGAAAGGCGGAGGATGCCGAAACCTATGCCAACATAAGAGCTGAAATGTACTTCCGTGGTGCAAGGCTGGTAAAGGATGAAGGACTTTATCTGTACACGTATGGCAAGAACCAGTTTGTGGATGAATCGCTTGTAGTAGAACTCAAGCGTGAAATGACCAACATTCACTGGTTGCAGAACACTTCGAACAAATTACAAATCGAGCCCAAGGGAGATGTTAGGATCCGTATCGGAAAGTCGCCGGACGTAAGCGACGCATACTGCCTTGCTGCTCACGCAGTACCAAGAAAAGAACCTTTAATAAATTCAAAACTCAACCCGGCTGAGGATCCGCTGTTGAAGGAAGCCTTAGCTGAAATCATGGATGACGACTGATGCTCCACGCTTCACGAAACCCCTATGAGAATGCGGAGCTTTTTGTGGCATTGGAACGTCTCCGCAGAAATGACGACCTCGATGAACGTTCCAATAACGAGCTAGGCGAACTGCTCATGTCCGTCACTAAGTACGCGATAACTTGTATGCTACGCAACGGTTCGTTCCTTGGCGATGCGCCAGACGAACTGGAGAGCGAAACTCTCTTGTACGTAATCGAGACCTCGCGAAAGGTGGACACCGACATTCCGAAGCGCTTCGTCAGTTGTCTGCTGAAGTCAGCGCAGAACCGTATCCGCTGGATCATGCGTGACACAAGGAACCACAACAGGGTTCTGTCACCGTACATAGACGGCGAGGCTAAGGATGTCGAATGCGAAATCGACGGAACTGTCGAAGTCGATTTGTTTGAACAAGTTAAGTTAAATTCTAAAAAGGAGCCCGAAGATGGCCAGAAAGACATTTGATGAACTCGTGGACGAAATGAATGCGTCCAACCCGACTCCCACTGAATGGAGTCACGAACCGCCGGAAGACTGGCATAAGCCGGGAGAGACCAAGGCCGAGGACACGACTCCGGCTGAAGAGCCTACTCCGTCGGAAGAACCAGATCCGGCCCCAGCTCCGGCTGCCGAAGAACCGAAGCCGACTGAGGAACCAGCACCGGAAGTGACGCCGAAGGAAGATGCTCCGAAGAAAGACGAAGTGATGGATGAGCTTGACAATACGAACAGCATCATCCGCAAGCGTCTCGAAAAGCAGAGCAAGAAGTACGAAGAAGCGCTTGCACAGAAGGATGCCCGTTACGAAGAACTCAAGAAGGAACTTGAGGAGCTTAAAAAAAATCAGCCTCAGGCTCAGCCAAAGACCCGCAAGGATTTCACGTATGACGAAGACTATGTTCAGTATCTGACACGTACTGAAATGGACAAGATCGATGCAGAGAAGGCCAAGGCTAAGGCCGAAGCCGATGCGGAAGCTGCCAAGCAGCGTGAAGCTGATGAAGCTGCCCAGGCGACAATCAAGCAGCGCCAGAACCGCTTCCTTGCGAACATCGACGAGTGCTTCGAGGGCAATGAACGCACCGAATTCCTCAAGCGCGTCCAGTACGCCAACAGCAAGGGTCTGGGTGACTTGCTCGACAGCTGTCCGATGGCAAGCGACTACTTGCTCGGTAGCGAGAAGGGGCCATTGGTTCTGCAGAAGATCATGAATGATGCAGACACGTTCAGGAAGGTCTTCCCGGTCAAGGGCATTTCGCCAATGGAACAGTTCTATACGCTCAAGGAAGTCGAAGCGGCTTGCATTGCGGAACGCACTAAGTCGGCTGCTGCTCCGGCTGCTCCAGCAAAGCCTACGCCAAAGATTGGCCGTCCTGGCATGCAGGGCTCCGGCGGTACTGCTGGAAATCCGATGGCCGATCCGAAGGCAAGGCGCGACTACGTGAGGAACTTGCTCTACGGTCACAAGTAATTAGGAATCCGTTTTTCGAGGCTTTTCGGATTCCAACAAGGGTACGCAGATATTGCGTACCCTTCGTTTTATTTGGTCATTGTTATGAGTCTCTTTATCGTGGTCATCGACGGATCGTTTAGGAGCAGTGGGTTTGGCCTTGTAACCGAATATGATGTGGTTGCAAATGGATCTTGCATTTTCGCTATCGTCTTGCAAGCCTCCATGTCCTCACGGATGCATTGGTTGACGAACTCGCTTATTCCGCCTTTGCGGTGCTTCAAGAATGTTCCGACATAGTCGGCCAAGTCTCCGTCGAGACGAACGTGGATAAAACCTTTCTTCTTTGTCATATTAACCTCCAATCTGGTTGATGATGGACTGTGCAATTTTCAGTGCGTCTTGTTTGGTGAGGTTGAACGTAAGACCGTTGATGTTTACGGATACTTCACCAGATTCTTGCATAACCTTCGGCTGTTCGGTTCTTCTCTTGCGGAACTCAGCAACTATGGCATTAACTTCTTCGTCCGTAAAAAGAACGTGTGGGTTTTCGCTTTTAAGCCGTCCTCCAATACCGAGATAAGTCGCTATCGTACTCACCTGTGACCTGTCGTGTACTGAACGAGGGATACCGGCGCGGTCTGCCACGTCCGACATTGCGAACAGTCGTGTGACTTCGAAGTCAGTGGATTCGCTGATTACACGCTTCTGGAAGTCCTTGACAGACTCAGACTGTGCTACTTTGACCAGAATTTCGTCGGCGACTTCTATGCTGAAAAGGTTGTCTTGCTGGCGGTTGCGGTTGAAGATGAAGTGCGGAATGAAGCTGAGTATGCTGAGCAGCAACGTGCGACACTGGTACGGGGTCTCAAATCCGAACTTTTTGGTGAATGCTTCGTACAAGTAGGACGGCTGTGCGTATCGCACCGGAAACTGCGGATCTGCCAGCGGCTTATGATCTGCCTTCTTCGGTTCTTTCTTTTTGGTTGGCCTTGCCTTGGGGCCGTCTTGCTTTGCGAACTCTATAGCCTTCAAGTAGTTGTCACGATCCATGACCCTTCTGTCGGAATCAGTCTCGATGAACTCCACTGGCACCTTGCCAAGCTTTGCGTTCTTGGAGAGGTACTGGTAGGTGGAAACGACATTCTCTCCGGAAGCGTTCGCTGCATCTTGCAGAGTGTACACGGTAATTACGGACGGATTGTTTATCGCCTTTACGAGAGTGCAGAAATCGGCTTCAGCTTTCTTGAGGTCGGAAGGGTTGGCCTTTCTTGCACGGATGGCGGTGTTTACGACTTCACTGTACACTTCGTCGTCGTAGAAACGGAACTGATGGGAATTACCAGCCGTGTCAGTCTTGTAGACACGTACATACGGCTCGATCATCTTCTGTGCGAAGTCGAAAGACTGGGCTGGGATGTGACGGCGGATTTCGGCGAGCATGGTATGTTGGTTGTAGAGTTTCATGGGGATTTCTCCTTACTTGTTGAGTTTCTTGATTGCTTCGACTGTTTTTAGCGCTTCGTCGCGGATATCTTCTGGTGCGTTTTCAGCAAGGATATCGAGGCTTCGGTTCTTGATGCGGAGCAGACCTTCGTCTCCAAACTCTTTGCGAATGGCATCCACAATTACGACGCTGTTGTATCGGTTGACTTCGAGCAAGTCCTTAATGTTTTCGAACTGAAGTTCCCTTAAATTTTGGACTAGGACAAGCGCTGCGGTGAGCAATGCCCATTCATTGATTTCAGCGCCCGTGAAGTAGTCGATGCCAGTTCGGACGATGATGATGATGCCTACGAGTACAAGTATCTTGTGAAATGTTTTCATTGGGGATTTTCCTTTGCCCTAACGGGCTGTTGATTGGTTTCTGATAGAAAGATAGCTTAATTTCACTGGATTGTCAACACAAAAGCAACACAATTATGTAAAAAGTTATTTACATGCAAAACCTTATGCATATTTATTAATAGAGCAGGGCAGAAACAGCTGCGTATTCGGTTCTCCAGCTACCCTTGCGGCTCCAAATTTCAAATCCCACGTAATCTCCAGTCTGGGCTGGGCGGTCGGACGAATCCGTTAGTTTGCCCAAATTCCAAACAAATTCACCCAGCCATTACTTTACAAGGAGATTATATCATGGCTACTGAAGTCAATTCTTTTGTTTCTCGCGAGAAGCTTGACATTCTCGCTACCGCAGTTGCGGACAACATGCCGTATGTCCGTGCATCCAAGCAGTCCTATCCTCAGCAGGATCTAAAGGGCAAAAAGTTCGGTGCTAAGGTTTCCGAATACCTCACTGACGCAGGTACCGTTACCGACGGTATCGTGGCAGACCCGGATGCCGTGCATGAACGTCAGATCGATGCGTATGTTCAGAACAAGAACTCCGCAGTCGAAACGACCTTCTGGGAAAACTTCCACAACATCGGCAACCGTGAAAAGGAAATCATCAAGAAGCGCGCTGAAAAGCTTGCTCGTTACGTCGAAAAGGACGTGATTGACCATAACGTGTTCCGTGGCATGCAAGCTGTCGTTGCTCCGAAGGTTGGCGGCGTTTCTGCTCCGTCCTTCGAATTGCTCTCCGACGCTGCTACCAAGCTCGCCGAACTCTCTGTCGTTGGCGACCTCGTGGACTTCCAGGCCCCGACCATCTACGGTAAGATTGCGAACTCTGGCCTTGCCAAGTTCATCCCGGACGATATCCAGAAGGATATCTACCGCGAACGCTATCTTGGTCAGTACGCTGGTGCAGCTTGCGTTGAACAGGCTCTCATGCCGAAGATTAAGTTGTCTTCGACTGCTGACACGGCTCCGACTCTCACCTTTACTACTGTGAAGGATAACAGCAACAACATCATCGGTTACACGGTTGGCGCTCTCACTGCTTCTAGCGGTTCTGCAACGATCGAAGAAGGTGCTGCTTACGTTGTTCCGGGTGTGTACCTCCTCGACGAATCCGGTGTTGAAACCAATCAGGAACTCGTCGTGATCGTCCACAAGAAGATCAACGGTCTCGTTGGTACGACTGTGAACGGCGAAACCGTTTACGCCAAGGCCGATCAGGGTAAACTCTCCGAATCCCTCGGTATCGAAGATCTCTTCGTTACTGAAAAGGGCCAGTCTTTCGGTACTCCGAACGTCTGGGTTGACAGCACGACCTTCAACTCTACCAAGGCCGCATCTGTGACGGTTACTTGCTCCTTCGTTCCGGGAATGGGCGCTGACAAGACTTACCTTGTTGGTCAGGTTCGTACTGACGATGCTCTCACCTTCGACGCATACACCTATGAAGACCTTCCTGGCTCTCGTAGGGAAAACGTCGGTAATGACGGCCCGGTCGTTCTGAAGGCCATGTCCTTCGGTGACGGCAAGAACGGTGTTGAACTTACCCGTATCGATGTGTCCTACATCGCTACTGTGTTCGAACCGCGTCGTAACGTCGTAACCTTCACGGAAGTGTAATCGACAGAACAAACGTAGAATAAACGAGAAAGGCTGCTCTTGATGGGCGGCCTTTTCTTGTCTGGCATAGTTATAGACAGAAAGAGGTTTTATATGCTAAGCGTAAACGCACTTTGCCAAGAGGCAGCTGAACTTTGTTCTATGGTAGGCGACGGTGAGACGTTGGATGGCACCACTGCTGCATCCTTCTTGAACTTGCTCAACCGTACCATTGCGAAGCTCAACAACGACAACTACTTCTCTAGCTGTCTGGAGACCGTCGAGGCGAATGCCGCTGGCGAAATTCAGTTCAAGCAGCTGGAAGAAAACGAGGTCGTCCCAGAAGGGGAGACAGTAATCAACATGGAACCGCCGGAAGCCATCGTAGGCGTGTCGCGTAAGGTGGGCATCCGCTGGCTCGAACTGTACGGAACTAATCCGCAAGACATGGCTGCAGTCACTTCCATGACTCTGCCTACGCATTATTGCTATCAGGTGTTCGTGGAGACGACTCCTCATGACCATACGCCAAACAACCGTCTTGTGGGCAAGCTGTCGCTCAACGGAACTGGCTTCTCGGCTATCAAGGTGTTCATCAACCGTAGGATCCCTACGCTGAAGCTGACAGATGCAATTCCTATCTCTCCGCTCTACCATGACGCGATACTTTATTCGTTGGCGGAAATGGCTTGCATCAAGTACAAGTTAGCGGACTATCAGCCGGAAATCAGCCGCGAGAAGAACGCAGCGCTTGCGATGATCGACCGCAATACTTTGAAC
>JBGVBD010000218.1:0-119994 GCA_045225255.1 Prevotella sp.
TCACTTTGCAAAACTACTTGATAATTAGGTAATTGCGAGTGACATTAAAGTGACATTAGTGACATTAAATGGCGTTTTTACAACAAATTTGTACAAAAAACGAGTAAAAAAGTGGCAAAAACAAGGCTAAAAAATGCACTTTTTATGAGAAACCCGCCACTTTTCATAGAGATAGGCGGCACCTTTCGCATGGATAGCCCGTACCTATCGAGGCGATTGCTCGTACCTATCGGGTGGATAGGCGGCACCTATCTGAGGGATTAGGCGAAAAAATATTCGTGAAAAGTTTGGGAATATGCAAGATTTTGTATAATTTTGCACCGCCATTTGAATAAATATACCAAGTATGAAAGTAAAGAATGACCGATTAGAGGCGCTGAGAATGATTATCAGCAGCCAGGAGTTAGGCAGTCAGGACGAGTTATTGACAGCCCTGAAAAAAGAAGGTTTTCAATTGACACAGGCCACATTGAGTCGCGACCTGAAGCAACTGAAGGTTGCAAAGGCTGCCTCGATGCGAGGAAACTATGTCTATGTATTGCCCAACGACACGATGTATAAGCGTATCAGTACGCCACATAGTGTTCGCGAGATGATGCAGGTTCCTGGATTTATCAGCATCAATTTCTCAGGTAATATGGGAGTGATCAAGACGCGTCCTGGATATGCAAGCAGTATTGCATACAATATAGACAATAATCATATTGATGAGATTATCGGTACGATAGCAGGTGACGACACGATTTTCATCGTCATCAAACAGGGTGTCAGCAAAGAAGAAGTCATCGATGCCCTCAGCGAAGTGGTGCCGAATATGAAGTAAGATGTCTGATGTAAGACGTTAGAAGTAAGAGGTAAGAACTAAAATGGAGCAAGATCATATAAAAGTATTTGTTGCTGGTCCTGAACATGAGGTATATGTGGACACGATTCTGCAGACGATAGCCGATGCCGCCAAGGTGAGAGGAACGGGTATCGCCAAGCGTACCCACGACTACCTCGCCACGAAGATGAAGGAGGCAAAGGCTGTGATTGCACTTAGTGGCGACCGATTTGCAGGATTCAGTTATATCGAGACATGGGGCAACAAGCAGTATGTGACGACCAGCGGATTGATTGTCCATCCGGACTTTCGAGGATTGGGCGTTGCCAAGAAAATCAAGGATATGACATTTTCACTGGCTCGTACCCGTTGGCCTCATGCAAAGATTTTCTCGTTGACCAGTGGAGCCGCCGTGATGAAGATGAATACAGAACTGGGGTATCAGCCAGTGACTTTCGCTGATCTCACTGACGACGAGGCTTTCTGGCGAGGATGTGAAGGATGCGTGAATGTGGACGTGCTGCATCGTACAGGTAGGAAATACTGTATCTGTACGGCAATGCTTTACGACCCAGAAGAGCATCTTCCTGCAAAGATTCCAGAAGAAGTCATCTCCCGCATCAAAAAACTTGATGCAGGAGAAATGAAAAATGAAAAATGAAAAATTAAGATATAAAGATATGGCAAACAAGAAAGTAGTAGTAGCATTTTCAGGAGGTCTGGATACCTCCTACACAGTGATGAAACTGACTCAGGACGGATGGGATGTCTATGCCGCCTGTGCCAATACAGGAGGATTCTCTGCTGAGCAGTTGAAGACCAACGAAGAGAACGCCTATAAGTTGGGCGCCAAGGCATACGCAACACTCGACGTAACACAGGAGTATTATGAGAAATCGCTGAAGTACATGATCTTCGGCAATGTGCTGCGTAATAACTGTTATCCTATCTCTGTCTCTTCAGAGCGTATCTTTCAGGCCATCGCCATTGCCCGTTATGCAAAAGAGATTGGTGCTGATGCTATCGCACATGGAAGTACAGGAGCCGGTAATGACCAGATCCGTTTCGATATGACCTTCTTAGTGATGGCTCCTGGTGTGGAGATTATCACGCTGACTCGCGACAAGAAACTGACGCGTAAGGAGGAAGTGGACTATCTAAACGAACACGGATTCTTTGCTGACTTCACTAAACTGAAGTATAGTTATAACGTAGGTATCTGGGGCACCAGTATCTGTGGTGGTGAATTGCTTGACCCCACACAGGGACTTCCTGAGGATGCTTATCTGAAACACGTCACCAATCCTGAGAAGGAGTCGCTGTTGAAGATACAGTTTGAGAAAGGTGAGATTGTAGGTGTCAACGGAGAGAAGTTCGACGATAAGGTAAAGGCTATCCAGAAGATTGAGGAGATTGGTGCCTCTTATGCTATTGGTCGTGATGCCAATGTAGGTGATACGATTATCGGTATCAAGGGACGTGTAGGTTTCGAGGCTGCTGCTCCCAAACTCATCATTGAGGCACACCGCCTGTTGGAGAAGTCAACACTGTCGAAGTGGCAACAATACTGGAAGGATCAAGTAGCCAACTGGTATGGCATGTTCCTGCATGAGAGCCAGTACTTAGAGCCCGTGATGCCTGATATCGAAGCCATGCTGACCTCCAGCCAGCGCAATGTTACAGGAACGGCTATCCTGAAACTGCGCCCATACGGTTTCGAGACGGTAGGTATCGATTCTGACAATGACCTGACGAAGTCGAAACTCGGTGAATATGGTGAGACACAGACAGGATGGACCGCAGACGAAGCCAAGGGCTTCATCAAGGTTAGTTCCACTCCGCTGCGTGTTTACTATGGTATCCATAAAGACGAGAAAAGATGATCAAAGTTGGAATATTGGGAGCGGCAGGCTATACAGGCGGAGAACTGATTCGCCTGTTGCTGAATCATCCTGAGGCAGAGATTGTGTTTGCCAACTCAGAAAGTAATGCTGGCAATCTGGTATCAGATGTCCACGAAGGATTGATTGGCGAGACCGACCTGAAGTTTACTGACGCAATGCCTTTCGACCAAGTGGATGTCATCTTCTTCTGCTTTGGTCATGGTAAGAGCGAGGCGTTCCTGAAGGAGCATGAGATTCCTGCCAACGTGAAGATTATCGACTTGGCACAGGACTTTAGAATTAAGGGAGAGCACGACTATGTGTATGGTTTGCCTGAGATTAACAAAGAGGAAATTGCCAAGGCACAACATGTCGCCAATCCTGGTTGCTTTGCTACCTGTATTCAGGTAGCATTGTTACCTGCCGCCAATCTGAACCTGTTGAAAGAAGACGTCGCTGTCAATGCCATTACAGGTTCTACAGGTGCAGGTCAGAAGCCAGGTGCTACTACCCATTTCTCATGGCGTAACAACAACCTCAGTATCTACAAACCCTTCCAGCATCAGCACATTGCCGAAATCAAACAGTCATTGAAACAAGTACAGGGTTATCTGGATGCAGATATCGATTTCATCCCCTATCGTGGTGATTTTGCACGAGGCATCTTCTGTACAGCCGTCATCAAGACTCCTGCTCCTGTTGAGGATGTGATTGAGGCCTATCAGGAATTCTATGCTGACGCTGCCTTTACGCACTATAGCGACAAGTCCATTGACCTGAAACAAGTAGTGAATACCAATAAGGCATTGGTACATGTAGAGAAATACGGCAATAAACTGCTCGTCACTTCTGTTATCGACAACTTGTTGAAAGGTGCTGTAGGTCAGGCGGTTCAAAACATGAACATCATGTTCGGCATCGACGAGACAGCAGGACTGCGCCTGAAGGCATCCGCATTCTAACAACAAAATATAACAAAGAATGTTTCGATTTGTCGGATATTTGCAGTAATTTTGCAACCACTAACAAGAATCAGTACATGAAACTATTTGATGTTTATCCCCTCTTCGATGTGAACATCGTGAAAGGAGAGGGTTGTAAGGTTTGGGACGACAAGGGTCAGGAGTATCTTGACCTCTATGGCGGTCATGCCGTTATCAGCATTGGTCACTCCCATCCTCATTATATGGAAAAGGTTACAGAACAACTCCATAAAATCGGATTCTATTCCAATTCTGTTATTAACAAGTTGCAAGTAGAACTTGCTGAACGCTTGGGGAAGATCTGCGGCTATAACGACTACCAGTTGTTTCTCATCAACAGCGGAGCCGAAGCCAACGAGAATGCCTTGAAACTTGCTTCGTTTACTAACGGAAGAACTCGCGTGCTCAGTGCCGAGAAGGCTTTCCATGGAAGAACGAGTCTGGCTGTAGAGGTGACGAACAATCCTAAGATTATCGCACCTATCAACGCCAACGGTCACGTCACCTATCTGCCGCTCAATGATCTGCCTGCATGGGAAGCTGAGTTGCAGAAAGGAGATGTCTGTGCCGTTATCTTAGAGTGCATCCAAGGCGTGGGCGGCATCAAACTGGCCACCAAGGAGTTTGCACAAGGACTACAGAAACTATGTAAGCAACATAACACCATCCTGATTTGTGATGAGATACAATGCGGCTATGGACGAAGTGGAAAGTTCTTCGCCCACCAGTGGTTGGACATTCAGCCCGACATCATCACCGTTGCAAAGGGTATTGCCAACGGTTTCCCAATGGGTGCCGTACTTATCTCTCCTGAGTTCCAGCCTGTCTATGGACAGCTAGGAACAACCTTTGGAGGCAACCATCTGGCATGTGCTGCTGCATTGGCAGTACTGGATGTCTTCGAAGAGGAAGGTCTGGTAGAGAATGCACGTGAGGTAGGTGAATACCTGATTGAAAAATTGAAGGATTTAAGAATTGAAGAATTGAAGGAAAAGGGCAGCAGTCATATTCAAGATATTCGAGGACGTGGTTTGATGATTGGTATCGATCTCGATATTCCACACAAGGATGTCCGTGTACCACTTATTGAGCAGGAACACTGTTTCACAGGCTGTGCAGGAACGAATATCCTGCGACTCCTGCCACCACTCTGTCTGACAAAAGAAGAGGCAGACCAATTTATTGACAAACTGAAAAAAGTATTAGCATCGTTATGAAAATAGCAATGATTGGAGCAGGCGCCATGGGTGGTGCCACCGTTGAAGGACTCGTCAAGAGCGGATTCTTCAAGAATGAGGATATTACAGTAGCAGACCCATCACTGCAAGTGGTGGAGAAGTTTGCCAAACTTGGTGTATCGGTGACTACCGACAACCAGATGGCAGCACAGGATGCTGACATCGTCTGCGTCTGTGTAAAGCCCTGGCTGGTAGAGAGCGTGCTGACAGATATCAAAGATTCCTTGGATGCCAAGAAGCAGATTCTCATCGTGATAGCCGCAGGTATCTCATCTGAGAAAATCAAGGGATGGGTACCTGAGTGTCCTCCCCTCTTCCTAATGATTCCCAACATCGCCATTGCACAGATGGCATCCATGACCTTTGCTGTTCCTGTTGGTGCTTCAGAAGAGAATATCCAGACCATCAAGACTATCTTCGGAAAGATGGGAACGATTCTCTTTACCGACGAGCAACATCTTGCCGCAGGTACTACCCTTGCTTCTTGTGGTATTGCCTATGCGATGCGTTATATCCGTGCTGCATCAGAAGGTGGTGTGGAACTCGGTTTCAAGGCAGATGATGCCAAACAGATTGTGATGCAGACGGTCAAGGGTGCCGTTAAACTGTTGGAGGCAAGTGGTCTGCATCCTGAGGCAGCCATCGACTTGGTAACGACTCCTGGTGGTGTTACCATCAAGGGACTCAACGAGATGGAGCATGCAGGTTTCACATCGGCAGTGATTCGTGGCCTGAAAGCAGGAGCGAAGTGAATGACGAATGAGGATTGTGAAATGTGGAATGCGAAGCAAGAATAATTCAACACTCAACATTCAAAATTTAACATTATAAAGATATGGACGAACAACTAAAACAGATAGGCGAAAGGTTGCGTGGATTGCGCGACGTGCTTGACATTCCTGTGAGCGAGATGGCTGAGACCATTGGTATCTCTGCAGAGAAGTATGAGAAGATAGAGGCAGGCGAGATGGATATCACCATCTCCAACCTGATGAAGATAGCACGCAAGTATGGTGTGTCAACAGAGGAACTGATCTTTGCCGAGGCACCACACATGAAGTCATACTATGTAACACGCAAGGGACAGGGCATGTCTATTGAGCGTACAAAGGCATATAAGTATCAGTCGCTGGTTGGTGGTTTTGTCAACCATAAGGCTGATGTCTTCATCGTTACAGTAGAGCCTAAACCTGGTGTTCGTACTATCTACAAGAATACCCATCCAGGACAGGAGTTCAACCTTGTTCTTGAAGGCAAGATGGAACTCTATATCGGTGGTAAGACCATCATCCTCGAAGAAGGCGACAGTATCTATTTCGACTCCACCAAACCCCATGGTATGTTAGCCATTGGTGACAAACCCGTGAAGTTCTTAGCATTTACAGTAGAATAATATGATAGAGAGATTTTTGAAGCAGACCACATTTACGTCGGTCGAAGACTATAATAAAAACTTGAAGTTCATCATCCCTGAGAACTTCAATTTCGCCTATGACGTGATGGACGTATGGGCAACAGAAAGACCCGATGGACTTGCCTTGCTTTGGACAAACGACCAAGGCGAAGAGATACGTACCACGTTTGCCGAGTTGAAGGAGCAGACCGATCAGGCGGCATCCTATCTACAGACTTTAGGTATTGGAAAGAACGACCCCGTGATGCTTATCCTGAAGCGTCGTTATGAATGGTGGGTACTGATGCTTGCCCTGCATAAGATTGGTGCCGTAGTGATTCCTGCTACCCACATGCTGACGAAGCACGATATCGTTTATCGTAACACAAGAGCCAGTGTCAAGGCGATTGTCTGTGTAGACGATCCCTACGTAACAGAACAGATACAGTTGGCAAAGGCAGAGAGTCCCACGGTGACTCAGTATCTTGCTGTTGGTCAGCATATCCCTGAGGGTTTCCACGATTATCTCAATGAAGTCGGCAAGGCACCTCAGTTCAAGCGCCCTGCATTCGTCAACGACAACGACGATACGATGATGATGTACTTTACTTCAGGAACCAGTGGTGAGCCTAAGATGGTGGCACACGACTATCTCTATGCCATGGGCCATCTGACAACGGGTGTCTTCTGGCATAACCTGCATGAGGGGTCATTGCATCTCACCGTTGCCGACACTGGATGGGGCAAGGCTGTATGGGGTAAGTTCTACGGACAGTGGTTTGCCGGAGCAACCGTCTTCGTCTTCGACCATGAGAAATTCAATGCCGATACGCTGTTGCGCCAGATAGAGAAATACAAGGTGACCTCATTCTGTGCTCCCCCCACCATCTATCGCTTTATGATTCGTGAAGACCTCAGCAAGTACGACCTCTCAAGTCTCGAATACTGCTGTACGGCTGGTGAGGCACTGAATCCTGCCGTCTTCGACAAACTCAAGGAGAAGACTGGGCTCAATATCATGGAAGGTTTCGGACAGACAGAGACCACAATGACACTGGGTACGATGCCTTGGATGACACCGAAACCTGGTTCCATGGGAATCCCCAATGCGCAGTATGATATTGACCTGCTTCGCGCTGACGGTACCTCTTGTGAGGACGGTGAGAAGGGCGAGATAGTGATTCACATCGGTGACAAGAAACCGATTGGTCTGTTCAAATACTACTACCGTGACGAGGAACTGACGAAGGAGGCTTGGCACGACGGCATCTATCACACTGGCGATATGGCATGGCGTGATGAGGATGGTTACTATTGGTTTGAAGGTCGTATCGACGACGTCATCAAGTCCTCTGGCTATCGCATCGGTCCGTTCGAGGTAGAGAGTGCGCTGATGACCCATCCTGCCGTCGTAGAATGCGCTATTACAGGTGTACCCGATGATATCCGTGGTATGGTGGTGAAGGCTACCGTTGTCCTCGGCAAAGAGTGGAAAGACAAAGCCGGCGATGACCTCATCAAGGAGTTACAACAGCATGTCAAGAAAGAGACGGCACCCTATAAGTACCCACGTATCGTGGAGTTCGTAGATGAACTGCCCAAGACCATCAGTGGCAAGATTCGTCGCGTAGAGATCAGAGAGAAAGACAAACAGAAATGAAACAACGTATAGTAGTAAAGGTAGGTTCCAACGTACTGACACGCCCAGACGGAAAACTGGATGTCACGCGGATGTCGGCACTGGTCGATCAGATTGCATGGTTACGCCAGCACGACTACGAGGTGATTCTCGTCTCTTCTGGTGCGATGGCAAGTGGTCGTGGAGAACTGAAGGTTGACCATGACATGGATTCTGTAGAGCAGCGTCAGTTGTTCTCTGCCCTTGGTCAGGCTAAACTCATCGGACTCTATTACGACCTGTTCCGTGAATACCATATCCACGTAGGACAGGTGTTGACGATGAAGGAGAACTTCGAGCCTGGTGAGCAATACCGCAACCAGCGTGCTTGTATGACAGTGATGCTGGAAAACAACGTACTGCCTATCGTCAACGAGAACGATACCGTCAGCGTCACTGAGTTGATGTTTACCGATAATGATGAGTTATCGGGACTCATTGCCCGTATGATGCATGCCGACACCCTCATCCTGCTCTCGAATATCGATGGTATCTATAGTGGGAATCCTGATGATCCTGCTTCTCAACTCATCCGTAATGTGAATCCGGGGGAAGACCTCAGCCAGTATATCCAGACGGAGAAGAGTGCCTTCGGTCGTGGTGGCATGCATTCGAAATATACCACTGCCAGCAAGATATCACAGGAAGGCATCCGTGTCATCATTGCCAACGGAGAGCGTGACAACATCCTCGTTGACTTAGTACAAGAGCCGCAAACAATACCTCATACCGAATTTTTACCCAAACAACTATGAGTTTGACCAACACATTTAAGAGCG
The DNA here is from genome assembly GCA_045225255.1 of Prevotella sp. Lineage (GTDB taxonomy): Bacteria > Bacteroidota > Bacteroidia > Bacteroidales > Bacteroidaceae > Prevotella. The sequence continues at coordinate 8,778 of JBGVBD010000218.1, forward strand.
TCAAGATAGCCAGCAAGAGCCTTGCCCTACTCTCTGACGCACAACGAAACGAGATTCTGCAAGCCGTAGCAGACGCCATCATCGACTACAAGGAGCGTATCCTTGCTGCCAACGAGAAAGACCTTGCCAAGATGGACGTCAAGAACCCGCTTTACGACCGTTTGCAACTGACAGAGAAGCGACTGGACGATATTGCCGCAGATATGCGTAATGTCGCCTCACTGCCTACCCCGTTAGGACATATCACAAAGGAAAAGACACTGCCTAACGGCTTACGACTCTGTCGGGTGTCTGTTCCCTTCGGTGTCATCGGCATGATCTACGAGGCACGTCCTAATGTGACCTACGATGTCTTCTCGCTCTGTTTCAAGAGTGGTAATGCCTGTGTCCTGAAAGGTGGCAGCGATGCCGACCTGTCGAATCAGGCTTCCGTCGAACTCATCCACGAGGTATTGGAACGCTTTGGGGTGAATCCCGATGTCGTCACCTTACTGCCTGCCACCCACGAGGCAACAGGTGAGATGCTGAATGCCGTCGGTTATATCGACCTCTGTATCCCACGTGGTGGTCGTCGCCTCATCGATTTCGTACGTGACACTGCCCGTATTCCTGTCATCGAGACAGGTGCTGGTGTGGTAAACACTTATTTCGATATAGAAGGTGATTTAGAGATGGGTAAGGCGATTGTCTGCAATGCTAAGACCCGTCGCGTCAGTGTCTGCAACGCCCTCGACTGCCTCATCATCCATGAAGAGCGATTGGGTGACTTGGTAGAACTGGTGAAGCCTCTGCGCGACCATAAGGTAACACTCTATGCCGATGCACCATCTTATCAGATACTGACAAAAAAATATCCTGACATCCTCTTGCGTCCTGCTACAGATGATTCCTTCGGTACGGAGTTCATGGACTATAAGATGGCGATTAAGACCGTTACCTCTGTGGAGGAGGCATTGGAGCATATCGACAATTACGGCTCTGGACATAGCGAGGCGATTATCACACAGAACGAAAAGACTGCCCGTCTGTTCCAACAGCATGTCGATGCCGCCTGCGTCTATTGGAATGCACCTACCTCGTTTACCGACGGTGCTCAGTTCGGACTTGGTGCCGAGATAGGTATCTCTACTCAGAAACTCGGTCCTCGTGGTCCTATGGCATTAGAAGAGATTACCACTTATAAGTGGCTTATTGAGGGCGAAGGACAAGTGCGAGCATAGTTTTTGCCCCCTAAGTTAGGGGGCAACAGGGGTCTGAACAGGCGCAGATTCCCTGATAGTAATAATTATATAAAAGTCTGATGTACGCTTGTTCAGACCCCCATCCCCCTAACTTAGGGGACTTATAAATTATGAAGAGTTTTATTAACGTTGAAGATATAGGTCCGCTGGAGAAAGCGCTGGCGGAAGCACAAGAGATTAAGAACGACCGTTTCAAGTATCAGCATCTGGGTAAGAACAAGACCCTGATGATGATATTCTTCAATAACTCCCTGCGTACCCGTCTGTCTACCCAGAAGGCTGCGATGAACCTCGGCATGAACGTCATCGTGCTCGATGTGAATGCTGGTGCTTGGAAGTTAGAGACGGAGCGTGGTGTTATCATGGATGGTGATAAGAGTGAGCATCTGTTGGAGGCGATTCCTGTCATGGGCTGCTATTGCGACCTCATCGGTGTACGTTCCTTTGCAGGACTTACCGATCGTGAGTACGACTATGCCGAGACGGTACTCAACCAGTTCATCAAATACAGCGGCAAGCCCGTCTTTGCCATGGAGACAGCCACCGTGCATCCCCTGCAGGCGTTTGCCGATTTGATCACCATTGAAGAATATTGGAAACGTCCTGTGGGCAACGGTTCTGCCGTTGCCAGACCGAAGGTCGTCCTCACTTGGGCTCCCCACTGCCGTGCTTTGCCACAGGCAGTACCTAACTCTTTCGCCCAGTGGATGAACGCTGCGGATGTCGACTTTGTGATTACTCACCCCGAGGGTTATGAACTCGATCCGAAGTTCGTAGGTAATGCCCGTGTGGAATACGACCAGAAGAAAGCCTTCGAGGGTGCCGACTTCATCTATGCGAAGAACTGGAGTAACCCGGGTGTGACGAATCCTGCCGACTATGGTAAGATTACTTCCAAGGATATGTCATGGACCGTTGATACCGAGCACATGTCATGGACCAACAACGGTAAGTTCATGCACTGTCTGCCTGTCCGTCGTGGACTGATTGTCACCGATGATGTCATCGAGAGTCCTAACTCTATCGTCATCCCCGAGGCTGCCAATCGTGAGATATCCTGCTCGGTAGTCATCAAACGCATGTTAGAGGCCCTATAAAGGTAAAAAAGTAAAAGGGTAAAACAATGCTTTCTTTTGAATGCGACTATAATAACGGGGCACACCCGAAAGTGTTGGAGAACCTCATCAGGTTTAATGAGGAGAGACCGACACCCTATGGTTTCGATGCCTTCAGTGAACGCGCAAAAGACCGTATCCGTGAGGCCTGTGGCATGCCCGATGCCCAGATATTCTTCCTGACAGGAGGCACACAAGCCAATGCCACCACCATTGACTCGATGCTCTATCAGTATGAGGGCGTCATCTGCGTAGAGACAGGACATATCAACGTCCACGAGGCAGGTGCCGTAGAGTTTACGGAGCATAAGATCATCACGCTGCCTGGCGATCAAGGGAAGATGGATGCGAAGGTACTCGACAAGTATTTGGACGACTTCATGCACGATGGCAACAATGCCCATGCCGTCTATCCGGGACTGGTATATATCACCTTCCCCACAGAACTCGGAACCCTCTATACAGCTCACGAACTGGATGAGATATACAAGGTGTGTCAGCATTATGAGATACCCCTTTATATCGATGGAGCCCGTCTGGGCTATGGACTGATGGCAGACGGTAATGATATCACCCTGCCCTATCTCGCCCGCCATTGTGACGTGTTCTATATTGGAGGCACGAAGATTGGAGCCCTCTGCGGAGAGGCTGTCGTCTTCACCAACCGCCAAGCCCACAAGCATTTCTTTTCCATCCAGAAACAGCATGGTGCCGTCATTGCCAAGGGTGCTTTGATCGGCTTGCAGTTCGAGGCGTTGTTTACCGACAATCTCTATTTCGACCTTGCCCGTCATGCCATCGAGATGGCAATGCGGATGAAACAACTCTTCAAGGATAAAGGTTTTGAGTTCTGGCTTGACTCACCCACCAACCAGCAGTTTGTCATCCTTCCCGACGCGTTGGTAGAGACACTCTCTAAGCAAATGGAGTTCACCCACTGGGGACAAGCCTCTGGTCATCGCACCATCTGCCGTTTCGTCACCTCTTGGGCAACGACAGACGAAGAACTGAAAGAACTCGAAAGAATTATCGGATAGGATTCCTCTATTTTATTTCATCAGGAACGTGCGTTCCTTGATACCGTCGTAGGTAGGGATGGACAGACGGATGGTATCCAAGGGGGTGTCGGAAGGTATGAGAATGCTGATATACCTGCGGTTGGTATAATACTCTGGGACTTCGCCTTGGTCATGAAGGAAACGATAATATGCGGTGCGGGTGTTATCGGCATTGACAAGGATGGTGTCTTGCGCGATGCCAATGGTATGCACACCGTCTTCACCATCGACCTGTCCCGTCTTCAACAGCAGTCCTACATTCAGATACTTTCCTTTCTTACTCAGCCAGGCACTCTCAAAACCGACAGGGTCCTGAGGCTGTTTCTTCAATTTCCAGTGCTCTACAGGGCGGAGCGTAGGTACTGCACCCATCTGGACACACTCTGCGGTGGTCGCTGTCAACTGATTATAATAAAGGATGGCACGATAGACGGTGTCTGCCGTCTGTATCCATGAGGCTGTGGCTGGAGGGGTGAGCGTGAAACGACTGTCATCATCCAGCACAAAGGCGGTTGCCTGTTTCTGTCCGTCAACAGAGAGTTCTACCATCTCTGCTTGCGTCAGCGAGTATTTGCCCTCACCTTTGTCATAACTGTCGGTGGTGCATGCTGTCAATGCGAGCATTGAAAGAACGGTTAGCGTATAGCGTTTAGCGTTTATCGTCATGGGCGGCAAGATAGTTACGAAGGGGGTTAGCATACATAGTCAGCATCTGGGTACGGAGGAATGCCTCGTCCTTATTCGGAATCTTGATCTTGGCGAGTTGGGCAGAGAGGTATTCCTCGAAGTGCTTGACATCGGAAGGGGTGTAATTTGAGTGTAGAGTTCTACACTCTCCGTTCTCAAGTAGGTCAAGGGCGATATAGTTGCAAGGATAGAGACGGTAGTGACGGTGTATCTCACTATCCATCCGTTGGGCGAGTGCCGTATAGAAGTCTTTCTTAGGCAGGTCTTTGTATTCGTCTATCCATTCGTCGATGGGGGTGCCGCAATGATAATGGACACGTCCCTTATAACCGTAGATACCTGTCTTCATATTGTCGAGATCGTCCTGACGGCTCTTCTTAAAGGCAGGATTGTCGCGTTTCTGTTGCATCTCCTGTGCCTTCAGGTAGTCGCAGGGGTCATATTCATAACTGATAGTCAACGGTACGATATTCAGATCACGGAGTTTGTCGGCGATATTCTCGCTTTCTACAGGACTACCCATCGCCAGCATCTTGAGCACAGAGTCCTGCGTACGATCGTCAGAGTCCTTTGCCCTACCCTCACGTTGGGCTATCCAGATATTCTCTTTCTTCTGCGTAACGGCATAATGGATATAACTGCTCATCAACTGACTGCTGCGCATCATCTCATGGGCTGTCAGTCCTCGGCGTACCGTGAATGCCTTGTTCATGCGCACCAGTCGCTTGATCCAAGGATAGATGAGCAGGTTGTCACCAATACCTATCTCTACCGTTGTGGGATAACCGTTCTTGTTGAGCAACACATCCAAGAAGGCTGAGTCGAGGACGATGTCACGGTGGTTACTTACAAACGTGTATCTATGTGTAGAGTGTTGAGTGTAGAGTGTTGAGTTGGGAGTCTGGAGTGCAGTGTCATCGAAAGTGAGGCCGTCAGTGTATTTACGAACGAAATACCACACGATGGGCTTCATGAAACGCAACTGGAAGTCTAACGGAGTCTTGATGCCGATAAAGGCAAGGCGCAACAGTCCATTGCGTATCGACTTCGGCAACCAAGGCACAAAACCTTTCAGCAGCAGTGAGAACTGACGGTCGTTGATCAGTTCCTCGAACGCCTGCTTCATCTCCCCTGCCTCGTAAGGCCGTATCTCGTCAAACTCCTCCGAGCCCCCTAAGTTAGGGGATTGGGGGGCTGAACGTTGTTCTATTTCTTTCATGCTCATACGCTACGATTACCAGGAGTCCTGTTCAGACCCCCATCCCCCTAACTTAGGGGGCTTATATTAAAACTGATTCTCCACAATATCCGTCAATACCTCAGTCATCGTAAGACCAGCCGCCTTCACCTGCTGGGGAATGAAACTGGTAGCAGTCATACCAGGGGTCGTATTCACCTCCAGCATGGTAATCTTACCTTGAGGTGAGATGATGTAGTCGATACGGATGATACCGTTACAATGCAAGATATCATAGATATGACTGGTAATCTCACGGACGCGACGTGCAGTATCCTCAGGAATACGTGCGGGAGTGATCTCTTGTACTTGTCCGTTGTATTTCGCATTATAGTCGAAGAACTCATTCTGGGTAACCACCTCGGTAATGGGTAGTAACACTGCCTTCTCTTTGGTCTTATAGATACCCATCGTTATCTCCGTACCGTCCAAGAACTGCTCCACCATCACCTCCGGGCTTTCCATCATTGCCTTACGGATGGCTGGGGCAAGTTGGTCTGCCACTTTCACTTTCGAGACACCGAAAGAAGAGCCATCGGCAGCAGGTTTCACGAAACAAGGCATTCCAATGCGCTGTTCTATCTCTTCGTCACTTACCAGTTCCTCATAGCCTTTGCGGATCAACAGAGAGTCAGCCACAGCAATACCATAGCCACGCAGATACTGATTGAGGACGAACTTGTCGAAGGTCATCGCCTCTACCAATACGCCACTGGTGCTATAAGGTACACCCACCAAGTCGAAATAACCTTGCAGGATACCATTCTCGCCAGGGGTACCATGGATGGTGATATAGGCATAGTCGAAACGCTTCGCCATACCGTCTTCTACAAACGAGAAGTCGTTACGGTCGATACGCGCTGTGGTTCCGTCGTGCAGTTCCACATTCCAGTCTTGCCCTTTTACATCAACAATATACACATCATATCGCTCTTTGTCGAAGAACGAATAGAGACCTTGTGCAGAGCGCAACGAGACGTCGTGCTCTGATGAGTCGCCACCACAGACGATGGCAATGACACGTTTCAAATTTTTCATATATTTATTTCTTTGTTATTACAATATTACGTTATTACGACCATAATTTCTCCACTTCTCAAGAAGCGCCTGCATATCGGCTGCCAACTCTGACGTGAAGTCCATCTGCTGCCCTGTGACAGGATGGATGAAACCCAATGTACGGGCATGCAGCGCCTGACGACCACAGAGTTTGAAGCAGTTCTGGATATACGCCTTATACGAAGCAGTACGCTCTCCACGCAGAATCTCCGTACCTCCGTAGCGCTCATCACCAAACAACGGATGACCGATGTGTTTCATGTGAGCACGTATCTGATGCGTACGCCCTGTCTCCAAGCGGCATTCTACAAGGGTGACATAACCGAAACGCTCCAGTACCTGATAATGGGTGATAGCACTCTTTCCTATCTCAGAACCAGGAGGGAACACTGCCATACGCAGACGGTCTTTCGGGTCGCGCCCGATATTCCCCTCTATGCGTCCAGTATCCTCCGTGAAGTTACCCCATACCAAAGCGTTATAACTGCGATGCGTGTCGTGATTGAAGAACTGTGCACCCAGTTCCGTCTTCGCCTCTGGGGTCTTTGCCACCACCAACAGACCACTGGTATCCTTGTCGATGCGATGCACCAGTCCGACGGAAGGGTCGTTGGGGTCGTAGGTCGGCAGGTCACGCAGATGCCACGCAATGGCATTCACCAGCGTACCATGAAAATTACCACATCCCGGATGTACCACCATCCCTGCAGGTTTGTTGATCACCATCAACTGGTCGTCCTCATAGACGATATCCAAGGGTATCTCCTCAGGCTCGATGGTCGTATCATAATGCGGACGGTCGAGCATCAAGGTAATCACATCCCCTGGACGTATCTTGTAGTTACTCTTGACAGGCTTGCCATTCACATGGACAAAGCCGGCATCTGCCGCTTTCTGTATCCTGTTGCGAGAGGAATGCTGCACATGTTCCGACATATACTTGTCGATACGTACAGGTTCCTGTCCACGATCCACTTCCATCCGTAAGTGCTCGTAGAGTTCACCCTGCCCTTCCGCATCGTCTTCTTCCAAGAGTATGTCGTCCAGTTCCTCTTCCATAAGATCATCATCAAGTCATTACTCGGCACCCGTAGGCGGACCTTTGACTTCCTCAAACTCGTCTACCTCACTCACGCCTTCATCTACCTCATCGGGTGAATAAACAGGGTCGATATAATCTATATTCTCCGAGTCATCGAAGGTTCCCTTACCAATCATCAGAGTCAAAGGATAGTCAATCGGAATACGATCACCATTCGACACTCGGCGTCCTCTGCAGATAATACCATATACCCAGTCTTTCTCACCGACGACACGTTGCGGCTCCGTCAGTTTGAAACCCATCGCCATCAGTTTGGCTTCTGCCTCACGATAACTGGAGTTATCGACGATATCAGGAATGGCAAACGTAGGCGACGATGGAGAGTTGACGGTTACATAGATGGCATGCCCTTCTTTTACCTTCGTACCGGCTCCAGGGCTTTGTGCAAGGATACAATCAGCAGGAATCGTCTTCACGTAACCAGAGTCGCTGACTACAATAATCAGTCCTTCTTCTTCCAATGCATACCTTGCCTTATTATACTCCATCCCCTTCAGATCAGGCACTTCAATACCCTCTCCGTGATGGGTATAGATATCCAGTCCGTACTTCACACCGACACACAGCAGGATGATGACACCTGCCATTGCCAAGAGGTGCAGGAGGAGATAACGGCTCGCCAACTTACCAAAGAATTCCTTCGCGTTCATGATGCTTTATATATAGGTATATGTATCTAAATGGCAAAAGTACAAAGAAATATCGACATCGCCAAAAAGATAGACAAAAAAAATCGAGAGCCGACCTTCGTCTACTCCCGACAATTCTTTCCGTTGACTCCAACATGATGGAGATTACTTTCCGTGATGCTCGTCAGAAACGGTCAACTTCTTGCGACCCTTTGCACGGCGAGAAGCCAGTACACGACGACCATTCTTCGATGCCATACGCTCACGGAAACCGTGCTTGTTCACGCGACGGCGATTGTGCGGTTGAAATGTTCTTTTCATTGTTTTATTATCTTATTTTTGTTATTATTCGTCAATTCGGGCTGCAAAATTACGTAATTATTTCGAATTACGCAAGTTTTCCTGCATTTATTTTGGATTTTTCCTCTTTTCTTCGTAATTTTGCACCCAAATTTCACGAAATAGTATATACAATTATGATTAATTCACAAGACATCAAGAAAGGAACAGCCATCCGCATGGACGGTTCCATTTGGGTATGCATTGACTTCCAGCACCGTAAGCCTGGTAAGGGAAACACTATCATGAACATCAAAATGAAGAACGTCACAGACGGTCGCGTATTGGAGCGTCGTTACAACATCGGTGAGAAACTGGAAGACGTTGTCATCGAGCACCGTGACTATCAGTATCTCTATGAGGATCAGGAAGGTCGTATCTTCATGAACCAAGAGACCTTTGAGCAGATTCCCATTGCCAACGACCTCGTTATCGGTCATGAGTACATGAAGGAAGGTGATGTTGTGTCTGTTGTCAGTGACACTACCGACGGTACCATCCTCTATGCTGAGATGCCTGTGAAGACCAATCTTCGCGTAACACACTCAGAGCCAGGTTTGAAGGGCGATACGGCTACCAATGCCACCAAGCCCGCTACACTGGAAACTGGTGTGGAGGTTCGTGTACCTCTGTTCATCAACGAGGGCGACCTGATCCAGATCGATACTCGCGACGGCAGTTACCTGAACCGCGTGAAAGAGTAATTGATAATTGACAATTGAAATACTCAATTATCGTTCCTGTATATAATCGCCCCGATGAAGTGGACGAGTTGCTTGAGAGCCTTTGCTCTCAAACAATGAAAGACTTTGAGGTGGTGATTGTAGAGGACGGATCGGAAAAGACTTGCAAGGATGTCTGCGACAAATACGCAGACATCCTTGTTTTGCATTATTACTATAAAGAGAATAGCGGACCCGGTCAGAGTCGCAACTACGGAGCCGAGCGTGCTCAAGGTGACTGGCTTATCATCCTCGATAGCGATGTCGTCTTGCCACCTGACTATATGCAAGCAGTGGACAAAAGCATCAATTATCAATTGTCAATTGTCAATTGTCAATTAGCCGCCTTCGGCGGTCCCGATGCTGCTCACCCTTCTTTCACCCCAGTCCAAAAAGCCATTTCCTACTCGATGACCTCTTTCTTCACCACTGGTGGTATTCGTGGGGGCAAGAAGAAACTCGACAAATTCTATCCTCGTTCGTTCAATATGGGTATCCGTAAGGATGTCTATCTGCAACTGGGTGGTTTCTCGAAGATGCGTTTTGGCGAGGACATTGATTTCAGTTATCGCATCGTGGAAGCAGGTCATCAGCCTCAACTTTTCCCTGATGCATGGGTATGGCATAAACGGCGTACCGACTTCCGTAAGTTCTTCCGACAGGTGTATAACAGTGGTATCGCACGCATCAACTTAGAGAAACGTCATCCAGGCACCATGAAACTCGTTCACCTGTTGCCGACGGTCTTTACCGTTGGTGTCATTGCCATGGTCCTTATCTCGGCTGTCGGACGTGTCCTGATGCACTATGACGACGTGCATCGCTGGTACTGGCTCTGTGCTGCCCCTTGGTTGCCTATCCTGTTATACAGCCTCGTTATCCTCATCGACTCAACTATTCAAAACAAGAGCCTGAAGGTAGGACTGTTAAGTGTTCCTGCCGCCTTTGTCCAACTCATGGGCTATGGCTTTGGCTTTATCGAAGCATGGTGGAAGCGTTGCGTTCGCAAACAAGATGAGTTCACCGCCTTTGAGAAAAACTTCTATTCATAAACCATCGACCTATTTATCAACTAACAATATGAAGAAACTAAACATTTCTCAGTGGTCTGAGGAAGATCGACCCCGTGAACGATTAAGAGACTTAGGTCCACAAGTACTTAGTGATGCAGAACTGCTTGCCATCCTGATAGGCTCGGGAACACCCAAAGAGAGTGCCGTCGACCTCATGAAACGATTATTGGCCGACTGCAACAACAACCTCAATACACTCGGAAAGAAAAGTATTCGTGAACTCTGCGAATACAACGGTATCGGTGAGGCAAAAGCCATCACTATTCTCGCTGCTTGCGAGTTAGGCAAGCGTCGCCAACAGGAAACACCAGAAGAACGTCCCGACCTCGGTACGGCAACACGTATCTACAACCACATGCATCCCGTGCTGCAAGACCTTGACGTAGAAGAGTTCTGGGTGTTACTGATGAATCAGAACTACCGACTCATCAAGAAACTACGCATCGCCCATGGCGGCATCACCGAAGTCTCTGTCGATGTCCGCATCATCATGCGTGAAGCCATCCTTGCCAATGCCACTATCCTTGCCGTCTGCCATAACCACCCTTCAGGCAGTCTTCGTCCCAGTCAACAAGACAATCTTTTGACAGAAAGCATCCATCGCGCCTGCAACACCATGCGCATCCATTTCCTCGACCATATCATCATCACTGACGGTCATTATTACAGTTATCATGAGGCTGGAAGAGTGTAATCGTTCTTGCAACTGAGTTGCAGAAAAAAGGATATTTTGGGTATTTGCAACTGGGTTGCAGAAGTCTTTCCTTACCTTTGCAGCGTGAATCAGAAAAAAGGAAAGATATGGCACATGAACATCATCACGAGCAAGCGTGTTGCAACCACGAACACGAGCACCATCATGAGCATCATCATGAGCATGGGCTGAAGAAACAACTGACACTTATCATTCTGACTGCCATCCTGTTGGTGGTAGCAGTCATTATAGAGAAAACCTGTAGCCTCACCACATGGCAACTGTTACTCGTCTATCTCGTACCTTATCTACTAATAGGTCACGAGACACTGATGGAAGCGGCAGAGGGAATCATGCATGGCGATGCTTTCAACGAGCATTTCCTGATGTCGGTGGCTACCATCGGTGCACTCTGTATCGGTTTTCTTCCTGGTGCCGAAACAGAGTTTCCCGAGGCTGTCTTCGTCATGCTGTTTTTCCAAGTGGGTGAACTCTTCGAGGGCTATGCCGAGGGGAAGAGTCGCGAGAGTATTGCCCATCTGATGAATATCAGACCTGACACTGCAAGTGTATTGAGGAATGAGAAATGTGGAGTGTGGAATGAGACTTCTGTCAATCCTGAGGAAGTGAAGATCGGTGAGACCATTGTCATTCGTCCTGGAGAGAAAGTGCCATTGGATGGTGTCGTCATTGAAGGAGCCTCATCGCTCAACACCATCGCACTGACGGGTGAGTCGATACCTCGTGAACTGACTGTCGGTGACGAGGTGATATCTGGATGCGTCAATCTATCGGGTGTTATTAAGGTACGTACAACGAAGAGTTTTGGGGAAAGTACCGTCTCGAAAATCATCGAACTGGTGGAACACGCCAGTGAGCATAAGTCACAGAGTGAGACCTTCATCACCCGTTTTGCACGTATCTACACCCCTATCGTAGTCTTTGCCGCCATTGCCCTCGCCATCATCCCACCTCTTTGCGCTCATTTCTCACTCCTCATTCCTCATTCCTCATTTGGCGAAGCCTTCCCCACTTGGCTCTATCGTGCCCTGATGTTCTTAGTGGTCTCTTGTCCTTGTGCCCTCGTTATCAGTGTGCCCCTCACCTTCTTCGGAGGTATCGGGGGAGCATCAAGGAAGGGAATACTTATTAAGGGTGCCAACTATATGGATGTGCTTGCCAAGGTGGATACTGTCGTGTTCGACAAGACAGGAACACTCACCCACGGACAGTTTGCAGTGGAAGCCGTTCATCCTGACACTTGCGACGAACACCAGTTGCTGCACTTGGCAGCCCATGTGGAACACTACTCTACCCACCCTATTGGGGCAGCCCTTCGTGATGCCTTCCCCGATGAAGCGACAGATGGTTGTCAACTCTCTGACGTAGAGGAAATAGCAGGACAGGGCATTATTGCTAGTGTAGAGTGTAGAACGGAGAACTCTAAACTAAAAAAAATTGTCAGTGTTGGTAATACGAAGTTGATGGATGCCGTAGGGGCGAAGTGGCATGACTGTCATCATGTCGGAACCATCATCCATGTGGCTATTGATGGGGAATACGCAGGACATATCGTCATCAACGATAAGATCAAAGAAGACAGTGCAAAGGCTATCAAGCAACTGAAGGCATTAGGTGTCCGTAAGACGGTGATGCTGACAGGTGACCGTCAAGAAGTGGGTGCCCATGTTGCCCAAACGCTTGGCATCGACGAGTATCATGCAGAACTATTGCCTGCGGATAAAGTGGCATACTTTGAGAGTGGAGAGTGGAGAACGGAGAACGGAGAGTTTGCTACCGCTTTCGTTGGCGACGGCATCAACGATGCGCCTGTATTGGCTCGTGCCGATGTAGGTATTGCGATGGGAGGTTTAGGCAGTGATGCTGCCATCGAGGCTGCTGACGTGGTCTTGATGGACGACCATCCCTCGAAGATTGCCCTTGCCATTCGTATCGCCCGTCGTACCCTTGCCATCGCCAAACAGAACGTATGGTTTGCCATTGGTGTCAAAGTCGCTGTCCTCTTGTTGGCTGCCGTAGGTATTGCCACCATGTGGCTTGCCGTCTTTGCGGATGTTGGTGTCACCGTCCTTGCCGTGCTCAATGCCATGCGGGCTTTAAAATAATTGATAATTGATAATGGACAATTGATAATTATTTTGTATCTTTGTCCGCGAATAACGTATTGAGTATGACACAAGAAGAGAAAACGAAACTGGAAGAACGTATCGTGGATGTGCTGAAGACTGTCTACGACCCTGAGATACCTGTCAATATCTACGACCTCGGCATGATCTACAAGATAGACGTGCAGGAAGATGCCTCTGTGGAACTCGACATGACCTTCACGGCGCCCAACTGTCCTGCCGCCGACTTCATCTTAGAAGATGTACGCACGAAGGTAGAGAGTGTGGAAGGCATCACCTCTGCTAACGTCAATCTCGTCTTCGAACCCGCTTGGGACCAGTCGATGATGTCAGAAGAAGCAAGAGTCGAGTTGGGATTCGACTAATGTCGTTATATCGTTATCACGTTATACCGTTATTACGAAGAATATGAAAAATATATACTTTTTATCCGATGCCCATCTGGGTTCCCTTGCCATCCCTCACCAGCGGATGCAGGAACGTCGACTGGTGCGCTTCCTCGACAGTATCAAGGAAAAGGCTGCCGCTGTCTATCTATTGGGCGATATGTTCGACTTCTGGTATGAATACAAATACGTCGTACCTAAAGGCTTTACCCGTTTCTTAGGTAAGTTGTCGGAACTGACGGATATGGGTGTAGAGGTGCATTTCTTCACGGGTAATCACGACATCTGGGCATACGAGTATCTACAGAAGGAATGTGGCGTCATCCTACATAAGAAACCTGAGACCACTGAGATCTACGGAAAAGAGTTCTTCTTGGCTCATGGCGATGGCATGGGCGACCCTAACAAGTCGTTTAAGTTCATCCGTGCCATATTCCATAATAAGGTGTGCCAATGTCTTTTCTCTGCTTTGCATCCCCGTTGGGGACAGAGTTTTGGATATACTTGGGCAAAGCATAGTTATATCAAGCACAAAGAGAGTGACGAGCCTGTCTATATGGGCGAAGACAAAGAGCATCTGGTGCTCTTTGCCAAAGCGTATATCGAAGACCATCCGAATATCGACTACTTCATCTTCGGACACCGCCATATCGAACTCGACATCAAACTGGCACGTCACACCCGCCTGATGATCTTAGGCGACTGGATCAGTCAGTTTACCTATGCCGTCTTCGATGGTGAACACATGTTCTTGGAAGAATACGTAGAGGGCGAGAGTCAGCCGTAGAGGACATCCATGATTTCCTCGTGTGTTGACAGGTTGAAGTCGCCTGGTATGGTATTCTTCAAGGCAGCAGCCGTCAACGAGTAGTTCAACTGCTTTTGTTTATCGTCAGGGAATATCCTTCTTGCATGAAGGTATGCCCCCATAAACGCATCACCCACTCCCACTGGATCCACCACATCAGGAATATCCACGACAGGTGCCTGTAACAATTCGCCCTCACTCCATAGCAGAGCCGTCAAGGTATGGTGGTTAGAGTCGACGATGTTACGCATGCCCATCAGCCAATGGCGCAGACGGGGATAGTGTGCATGCAACTCATCGAACCACTCCCGATACTCGTCCATCTGCATCTGGAAGTTCGAGTCAGTAGCCGCAAAGGGTGGCTGGGGATGCTGACTCAGGAACTCAAATTCGATAGCATCGCCAAACATCATATCGCAACGAGACAGCATCTTACAGAGTGTCTCGCGTGGGTCGGCACCATAGCGCCACAGGTTCTTACGATAGTTGATATCGAAGGAAATCGTGATACCCATCTCCTCTGCGATATCCAATGCCTCGAAGGTAGCGTCAGCAGCCTGTTGAGAGATCGCCGCCGTAATACCAGATACCTGGAAGATATCTGCATCACGCAATATCTCGCGCCAAGGAATCATCCCCGGTTTCAGGTCATAATAGGCAGAGTTATTACGGTCGTAAATCACCTTTGCAGCACGCATACCGGCAGCAGGCTCGAAATAGTAGGTGCCGATACGTTGTCCGCCATACAGCACATGACTCGTATCAACACCCAGTTGCGCCAGACACATCGCGCCACCATGACCTACAGGGGTATCAGGCAGACGGGTGATGTAGGTCACATCCTCCCCTAACGTAGCCAGAGATACGGCTACGTTTGCTTCACTGCCACCATACTTGCTGGTGAACATATCCCCTTGCACCAGTCGCAAGCGGTCTGGTTTTGAGAATCTGAGAAGCAGTTCTCCGAAAGTGACTATCTTCATTTCAGCAGATTCATCGTATCTGTAGCAATCATCAGTTCCTCATCGGTAGGAATGACTACTACCTTCACCTTCGAGTCGTCAGCAGAGATGACTGCTTCCTCACCACGTACCTTGTTCTTTTCAGGATCGAGTTTCACACCTACGAACTCCAAATCCTTGCAGACACCTTCGCGCATACCAATCTGGTTCTCGCCAACACCAGCGGTAAAGACGATGACATCGACGCCACCCATGGCAAAAGCATAGGAACCGATATATTTCTTGATGTAGTAATTATACATCTCCATAGCAAGGATAGCACGGGGATTGCCTGCCTTCTGGGCTGCTTCGACCTCACGCATATCAGAAGATACGCCAGAGATACCCAGTACACCACTCTTCTTGTTGAGCAGGTCGCTCATCTCATCGGCACTCAGATTAAGTTTCTTCTGGATAAAGGTCACAGCACCACCGTCGATATCACCTGCACGGGTACCCATCATCAAACCCTCAAGCGGGGTCAGACCCATAGAGGTATCTACACACTTGCCATACTTTACAGCAGCAATAGAACCACCATTACCAATATGACAGGTGATGACTTTCACGTCTTTGGGATCCAAACCTAAGAACTCACAGGCACGGGCACTGACATAACGGTGAGAAGTACCATGGAAACCATAACGGCGGATGGCATATTTCTCATAGAGTTCATAGGGGATGGCATACATATAAGCATACTGCGGCATGGTCTGGTGGAAGGCAGTATCAAACACACCTACCTGTGGCAGACCCGGCATCAGTTCCTTCACGGCATTCACACCCTTCAGGTTTGCAGGGTTATGCAGGGGTGCCAACTCGGAACACTCCTCGAAAGTCTTCAATACCTCGTCCGTCAGGATTACTGACTGATTGAATTTCTCACCGCCATGCACCATACGATGACCTACGGCATTAATCTCATCGAGTGATTGGATGACACCAATCTCAGGGTCGGTCAGCAGCGAGAAGATAAACTTCACACCTTCCGTATGCTCAGGGATATCGTGCATAATCTGTTTCTTCTCACCATTAGCCAGTTTCACCTTCACAAAGGCACCGTCCATACCTACACGCTCAGCACCTCCACTGGTCATCACACTCTTATCGTCCATATTGTACAAGGCGTACTTGATAGAGGACGAACCACAGTTTAATACAAGTATCTTCATGATTTAATTATCAATTATCAATTGTCAATTATCCATTATTTCTTGGCATCAATAGCCTGACAAGCCGTAATAGCAATCATATAATAGATATCATCCACAGAACAACCACGAGAGAGGTCGTTAACAGGACGGGCAATACCCTGAAGGACAGGACCAATCGCGATGGCATCACCGAGACGCTGTACCATCTTATAGCCGATATTACCTACTTCCAGATTGGGGAATACGAGTACATTCGCCTTACCAGCGATATCACTGCCGGGTGCCTTCTTCGCACCTACGCTGGGAACGAGGGCAGCATCAGCCTGCAACTCTCCGTCAATCTTCAATGAAGGATCCATCTCCTTTGCCAGACGAGTAGCCTCAATCACCTTGTCGCATACCTCATGCTTAGCACTTCCTTTCGTTGAGAAACTCAACATCGCTACACGAGGCTCTGCAAAACCAGCCACCGCTCTGGCTGTCTGAGCCGTACATACGGCAATCTGACTGAGTTGAGCAGCATCGGGCATCGGTGTCACAGCCACATCAGCAACAACAAGGACACCATTCTCACCATATTGCTTCTGCTTCGAAATCAGTAGCAAGCCACCACTGACGCAAGTGATGCCAGGGGCACACTTGATAATCTGTAAAGCAGGACGCAGGGTATCACCCGTTGTTGAGAGGGCACCGGAAATCTGTCCGTCAGCACCTTCCGTCTTGATAATCATACAACCCAGATACAAAGGATTCTTGATGAGTTTACGGGCTTCCTCGATGGTCATACCCTTCGACTTGCGAATCTCTGCCAACTTCTCTGCCAGTTCTTCACTCTTCTCATAGTTTTCTGGGTCGATCAGCGTTGCCTTACCAATATTGGTCAGTCCCTTTTCCTTTGCCAGTGCATTCACCTTCTCGGGGTTACCAATCAAGACAATCTCTGCAAGACCATCTGCCAAAGCACGGTCGGCTGCACAAAGTGTACGCTCCTCTTCTGCTTCAGGAAGCACAATACGCTGCTTGTTTGCTTGAGCACGCGCTACAATCTGATTTAATAAATCCATAATTCCTTATTTTTAATTGATTACATTTTATATCATCTCTTGGGTCAGTATACTCTCCAACTTCTCTGGAGAGAGTCGTAACTGTAATTCCGACTGGATAGCAACACTAATACCTCCCGTCTCTTCACTGACTACAATGGCAATACAGTCAGTCTCTTGGGCAATACCCAATGCGGCACGGTGGCGTAAACCGAGTTCTTTCGGGATATCCAAATCATGACTGACTGGCAAGATGCAGCCTGCTGCCTTGATGCGTCCGTTTGCAATGATCATCGCACCGTCGTGCAAAGGTGAGTTCTTAAAGAAGATATTCTCTATCAACTGCTGACTGATATTCGCATCAATAGACTCACCTGTTGCAGAGATATCATCCATCGGCATGTTCCGTTCTATCACTATCAAGGCTCCTACCTTCCGCTTACTCATATTCAGACACGCCATCACAATAGGCATAATCATCTGTTTCAGGATTTCCTGACCTCGCTTTCCATCTTTTCCAGTGAAGAAACGCTTGAGGAAACGAACCTGTTCATGGGCACCGATATTATAGAGGAACTTACGGATATCGTCTTGGAAGAGGACGATTAGACCTATCACTCCTACACTCACCAGTTTGTCCATGATGGAACCAAGCAGGCGCATCTCCAAAACTTGCGACACGATCAGCCACAGTACCACGAACACCAAAATGCCCATGAAGACATTCAGAGAGCGTGATTCCTTCATCAGCCTATAGAGGTAATACAACATCAAAGCGACGAGGACTACATCAATAATATCCTTGATTCCTATTTCAATAAACATACCTGTCTCTAAACTTTCAACTTTAAATGCTCAACGATCTTTACACACTCCACGGCTTCCTTCACATCATGCACACGCAGGATATTCGCACCCTTCATCAACGAGAGGGTATTCAATACCGTCGTACCGTTCAACGCCTCCGACGGAGTAATTCCCAACAGTCTATGTATCATCGACTTGCGCGAGATACCTATCAATACCGGCAACTGCATCATCCCCAACTGCTCCACCTCATTCATCACCTCATAGTTCTGTTGCAGTGTCTTTCCGAAGCCAAAGCCCGGATCGAGAATGATATCCTTCTGTCCATAGGAACGCAGTTCATCCACCTCACGGGCGAAATGCAACAGCATCTCTTGGATAGTAGGTTGCACGGACATCAGGATATAAGGTACACCCAGACGTGCCACCATGCGGAACATCTTTGCATCGGCTCCTTCCGAAACATCGTTGATCATGTCCACACCATATTCCTCTACGACCATGCGTGCCACATCAGGACGAAAAGTGTCCACACTGACAATCGATTCTGGAGCCTCACGACGGACAATAGACAGGGCATAACGCAAGCGTTCCATCTCCTCTGCCTCCGTGGCAGGCTCACTGTTTGGACGCGTAGAGCAACCACCCACATCGATGATGGTACCACCTTCTTGCAGAATCTGTCGAGTACGCAGGGTAATCTCTTCCTCGGTCTGTTTCCGACTATCCGCATAGAAAGAGTCGGGCGTCACGTTCAGGATACCCATCACCTGAGGAGTCCCCAAATGAAGCAATCGTCCGTTGCAATTGAGTGTATATTCCATAATTTTGCCACAAAGATACAAAATAATTGATAATTGACAATTGATAATTGATAATTATTTTCTATCTTTGACTAAAAATCGAAAGTACTACCGTTCGAAAATGCTCAAATAAATTTGGCATTTTACTCACTTATTCGTACCTTTGTGCCATAATTTCTAAAATGATGGATATTAAGGAACTCTATAAACTTTACCAACAGCATCCGTATATCACGACAGACTCGAGGGACTGCCCTAAAGACAGCATCTTTCTCGCTCTAAAGGGCGAATCATTCAATGGCAACCAATTTGCCCTGCAAGCCTTAGAGAAAGGATGCGCCTATGCCATTGTAGATGAGCCATCTGTTCTAGACAATCTAGAAAATCTAGAAGATAAAGTCATTCTCGTCAATGATTGCCTACAGACCTTCAAGGACCTCGCCCGTGAGCATCGCAGACAGTTTGATATCCCTGTAGTTGGTATTACGGGAACAAATGGTAAAACAACGACGAAGGAACTCATCCGTGCCGTCCTTGCAGAATGTTACAATGTGATGGCGACGGAAGGTAACTTCAACAATGACGTGGGAGTGCCCAAGACACTGTTCCGTTTAACAAAAGAACATGATATTGCCGTCGTAGAGATGGGTGCCTCGCATCCTGGTGACATCAAGACACTGGTAGAGACAGCAGAGCCTACCAGTGGACTCATCACGAATGTGGGTCGCGCCCACCTGTTGGGCTTTGGCTCTTTTGAGGGTGTTTGCAAGACAAAAGGCGAACTGTATGATTACCTCATCAGTCATGATTGTCCTCTCTTCGTCAATCGCGACAATGAGCATCTCATGCAAATGATTAAAGAAAGAGGTGAGAGGTTAGAGGTGAGAGGTGAGAGAATAACTACACCAGATATATATTATTATGGACAGAGCGACTCCAAAGACATCCTGATACATGGTGAAGTCGTCAGTTGTGCACCGTTCCTGAAGTTCCGTTGGCGTGAGCAAGATGATGATGCCGGCTATATGGGTGAATGGATGGAAGTACAGACGCATCTGATTGGCGCCTATAACCTCGACAACATACTGGCTGCCATTACCCTGGGTTACGTCAATAATGTTCCCTTCGAACAAATCAACCATGCCATCGCCAATTATGTCCCGTCAAACAACCGTTCGCAGATGACGGTGACGGAGCATAACCACCTCGTCGTAGATGCCTATAATGCCAATCCGACGAGTATGAAGGCTGCCATTGATAACTTCAAACTGATGGAGGTTTCACCCAAGATGGCGATTATCGGTAAGATGGGCGAACTGGGCGATGTCGAACAGGAAGAACATCAGAAGGTGGTGGATATGCTTGCCGATGCCCATTTCGACAAAGTATGGCTCGTTGGCGACGAGTTTAATAATTGTCAATTATCAATTGTCAATTGTCAATTATTCAAGGATGTCGAAGAAGTCAAAGAAGCGCTAACCGCTAACCGCCAACCGCTAACCGGCTATTATATCCTTATCAAAGGCTCAAACAGTAATAAACTCTTCCAATTGCCAGAACTGCTATGATGCGAAAACTGTTCCTGATCACGACTGCCGTACTGATGCTTGCCTGTCAAGACAAACCATCACCCTTATCAGAGGGTAATGCCGTCTACTACTGGCGTACAGACTTACGGCTTGACTCTACGGAACGTGCTTTTCTGGAACAATATGATATCCACACCATCTATTGTCGTTACTTCGATGTGGTAATGAACGACTCGTTAGGTCCTATGCCTAATGCCACCCTCAGGTTCAGTGACACGTTGCCTGACAGCATCGAACTCATCCCCACCGTCTTTATCGTAGAGAACTGTATGCACCAAAAGCATGAGGGATTTGCCAAGAAACTGGTCGACCGCATCGTGCAGATGAACGAGACCAACGATATCAAGGGCGTGAAAGAGATACAGATAGACTGTGACTATACCGATCGGAGTAAGACGACCTACTATCAGTTCTTGGAGGAAGTAAGGAAAGAGGCAAAGGCTCATGGCATGCGTCTCTCTACTACCATCCGTCTGCACCAACTCTCTATGAAAGTACCACCTGTCGACTATGGCGTGCTGATGCTCTATAATACGGGACATCCTATGAAGTTCATGGAACGCAACCCCATCCTCGATATCCGTGATGTGGCACCTTATCTGCGGTATCTCGAAGACTATGACCTGCCCCTTGCGGCAGCCTACCCTGTCTTTCTCTGGCAACGCACCATACAGGGTGTGAACATCGAACATGTTGCCACGGCGGAAGAGATACTCAAGGTGAAGGATGCGGTGGAAAAGGAACGTGAGGAACTGAAACGCCTCATCCTCACCTATGACTTAGAGACAGAAAATATTAACAGATATAAACCAGAAACCTATGAAAAGATTTATCATCATTAGTCTACTTGCCGTCATGAGCCTGCCCATGCTCGCCTGCGGCTGGTATGGAACAGACAACATCTACCTGTTCCGTATGTACGATGCTGACGAGTTCAGTCAGCGCGTCGACAAGATTACGCTCGACAACTGGAAAGCCTATCTTGGAACTGACCAAGAGTATTACTGGTTCAATGCCGATGAGATTATCAAGGCTGCCCAACAGAAAGGCGATGCCCTGATGGTCAGTTACGTCAAGAACCTGCAGCGTTACCTCGATGTCTGTTCCAGTGTCAGGGACGACTCATGGAAGTATCCTTCCAAGGAAGAACTTGCCAGGCGCAACAAGATACTGCGCGAAGTACAGGCGTATGCACTCAGCAAGGTGAAGACGAAACTACGTTCCCAGCATGCGCTGCTCTACATGCGCTGTAACATGGTACTCGGACTGAACCACGACAATGTCACCTTCTGGGAGCAGACTGCCAGCAAACTCATCGAGACAGTCTATAAGGACATGATGAAGAATATCTATGCCGGTGCGCTGTATAAGACTGGTAAGGATGCCGAGGCTGGAGAACTGTTTGCAGAGATGGGCGACTATAACAGTCTGATGACCCAGTTCTACAAGCGCCGCTCTTTCGAAGCGATTAAAAAGGAATACCTGCGCAACCCGAATGCCGGCGTACTGCCCTTCCTGTTGCAAGACTTCGTGAACAATGCACAGGAGGCTGTCGACCAGAATTTGGAAGGTAAACTCTTCGTCCGCAACATCAAACAGGACGAGGCGATGCAGATGGTTCAGTTTGCAGGACAGGTCGTAAGAGAGGGAAAGACTAAGAATCCTGCCATGTGGAAAGCAGCACAAGGATGGTTGGAATACCTCTTCGGACAGAAGAAACAGGGCTATGACGATATCCAACAGGCAATGAACTTGGACGGCACGGAGTGGTCAAAGACCAGTGCGCGCGTCATCCACTTCTACATCAAGTCGGATGTGGCTCCGCTGAACAATGCTTTCGATAAGTGGTTGACCAACGAAATACAATGGATCAATGGTGGCGAGAAGCCTTACGAGGGCTTCAAAGGTGGAGCACTGACACGTACCATCAACCAACAACTGGTCGACAAGTACGACAAAGCCGGACGTGACTTCACGACCAACGCCCTGCTTAACGTCACCAACAACTATGCCTACAACTCTCGTATCAACTCGATGAAGGTAGAGCGTCTGGAGGAATTCTTTACTTATACGAAGTCACCTTCCGACAATGAACTGGACGAGTATCTGAAAGGACAGATGAAGATTAGTCCTACGCAGATGTATGAACTGATTGGTACCAAGCACATCCGTGTCTGTCAGTGGGAGCAAGCCATCAACTGGTTGCAGCAAGTTCCTGTATCTTACATGGCTGAGCAGACGCAGGTTGTCTATGCCGTCAACCGCAAATGGACCATTGAGCCTTGGATTACCCGTCAGTGGCTGAAAGACGATGTTGAATACAGCACAGAGAAGGGTAAACTCAAGTCCAACTACAAACTCGACTTCGCCAAGGAGATGATTGACATGGAAAAAGAGGCTGCTCTGCTAAAGGGAGATGCACAGTGTCAGAAATACTACGACCTTGCCATCCGTTATGCACAGGCATCCTATTCAGGCGACTGCTGGTATCTGACACGTTACAGCAAGAGTTGTACAGACTCCGTGGAAGTCAACGAGGCAAACTTCCCACAGATTGCCCAGCAACTGCTTCAGAAAGCCAGCAAGACCAAGAACAAGGAGTTGAAGGAAAAGGCACTCTTCGGCTGTTGTTACTACTACCTCAACCCCACCCCTTGGTATTCGTTTGAATGGAACAGTGAGAGCAGTTCCTACGATTTCATCATACATCCTGAGACCGCCCAATACAAGGCTTTGGAAGAACTTGATAAGTTTGAGAAGGCGAATGGCAACCAGCCGAGTACGTTCGTCTCCAACTGTGATGTCTATAAGACGTTCCTGGCAAGACGTTAGTCTACATGAAATGTTAAAAAAGGAAATTTCTCTTTCCTCATTTCTCATTTCTCATTTTAATATACTACCTTTGCAGTCGTTTTTTCGGAATCGACTGCAATCATCGGGATGTAGCGCAGTTGGTAGCGCACTACGTTCGGGACGTAGGGGTCGGGCGTTCGAGTCGCCTCATCCCGACACAAGGCGACAAAGGAGCATTTTCCTTTGCCGCTTTTTCTTTTTCAACCTTGTAATTTGTTGAAATACTGCGAAATACACGAAACACCTCATTCTCGTTTTCTGTTCGATAACTGTCCAAATGCTTGTCGTATAAAATGCCGTCAGGATACACAAGATTTTGCAGTTTCTGACGTGTTCGGAAGTCGCCCTCTTGCCACAAAGTACCTAATTTACAAGACATTGCGATAACATCACCGATATACTTCTTTTCGTTCGATAAGTCTCGCTCCGCTTCTTGGAGTGCGTTGTGTATCTGCGTCAGTTGGTTGTTCAAGTGGGCTGATGTGGCGTTATAAACGTCTTTGTCTATCTCACCCAAACCGTGACGAATTTTGAGGGTTTCCTGCTTGTGTTCAATTTCGCTTTTGTTCTTCAATAAGAGCGTTCTTGTGTCACTACGCTCTCGGTTGTACTCCCGGAAGACCTTATGCAATACCTTAATTAATATAGGTATTAGTGGTTTGGGAATGCTATAAGTATTGAGTAGTGTACAATACATCTGATGTAATTTCTCTGTGCTGTGGTTACTCCTACAGCCTCTCTTGTTGCATTTGTAGTAATCCCGGTTCCTGCTCTTGACGGTGTAACCGGTTAGGTATCCGCCGCAATCAGAACAGCGAACATGTCGCTTTAGTGGGAACGGCTCGGTTTCTTCTTGATGCTCGTAGCCTGCATGAGTGATGCCTTGTATCTTGTTGAAGATAGCCTCATCTATAAGTTTTTCATGCTTACCCTCTACTACTTCATCCCCTAACAGATTATGGGTAATCTTACCACAGTAGAACGGATTGTGCAGTATCTTATTGAGGTGCTTGCGGTCAATCCGCAAGCCCTCCAATGCTAAACGCTCAACTATCTCAATGTCGCCCATACCTTCGTTTGCTTTCCACAAAAAGGCTTTCTTCAAGATACGTCCTGTATCGTTAACGGTCAAAACATGGGTTTTTCCAACCTTCTCATGGTCGTAGCCCAACGGTGCTTTATTGTACCATTCACCACGTAATAAGCATGCTATCATACCCGTAACAGCCTTGTCACGTCTGAGGCTGTTCTCGAATTGATTAAACAGAAACAAGATGTTTTCCATAAATTCACCGGCAGCACTATCAGGGTCTGTTTGCTGAGTAGCACTGATTACATAGACCCCTTTGGTTTTAAGGTAGGCTTTTGTCATTATCGCCTCATTTCCTGCCCGGCTGAAACGGTCAAATGAGTAAACAAGTATAATGTTGATGTCTATGTCCTTTGCAACCTCGGCAATCATCTTGCGATATAACTGCCCTTCGGTTTTTGCGCTTTCGTGTGTCCCTCCGAATTGCTTCTTAATAGTGATACCGTGTTTTGCTGCATACTCCCGGCAAATACGCTCCTGTGTGTCAAGACTGCAATTATTTTCCTCCTGTCGCTCTGTTGAAACCCTTGTCCAAAGGGCTGCGACCTTGTTCTTCAACTCTGAGAACTTCGTAACTTTTTGCTGTTTAGTTTTCTTCGCCATAACTACTAATTTTAAAATTGTAAATTATTTTTCCCAACCTATAGAAGTACTCAATTATTTCCTTCTGCTCTTTCTCTTCGGTTATTCCTATAAGGTTAAAATCGTTCTTAAGTTCTTTAAATTCCTCTGAATTATTCATTATTTTTATTTTTATAGCTGTGCCTCTCGACACTTATTTTCATCCTACCGGCTTGGATTCAGAGCAAATATACATAAAAAATGTTAAAAACAAAAACCTATGAGAGGATTTTTTTAGATGAGGCTTTGACACTTGCGTATCGTGTTGACGCTCGAACCTGTGATTTTGCTGATATTGCGGAGGCTGATTCCTTTACGCAACAGGCGTATTTCCTCGGCATACTGCTCACGCATTGCCTCGTCTGACTTTTTGTAGCCCTCCTTACGTCCAACTTTGCCCCCATTGGCTCGGAAGTTTTTGTAGCCACTCTCGACCCTCTCACGGATGGTCTTACGTTCCATACGAGCAACCTCTGCCAAAATGGTGATGAGAAACTGACTCATAGGGTTGACCTCACCGTTTTCGGTCAGTGTCTCGATGCCGTAGTTCTGAATATAGAGGCTGATGCCTAACTTGTTGAACTGTTCTATCACTTCCAACACTTGCAGCGTGTCTCGTCCGAGACGGCTGAGTTCCGTCACTGCCACCTTATTTATATTATAAGCTTGAACATACTCGACCATACGGCTCAGTTCCTTGCGCTCTGTGTTCTTCTTGGCTCCGCTTATCTTCTCACAGAAAACAGCCTCAACGCTCCAACCACTACGCTGTGCGAGGGCAGTGAGTTCGTTTACCTGTCGGTCATAGTCTTGTATGTTTGTACTGACACGAGCAAAAATGCAAATTCTTTCCATAATTGATATTATACGTTAATTACCTACGTTGCAAAGGTACAAAAAAGTTAAGAATTTGCCAAATATAAATTGATTTATTTTCATAATAAAATTAAAATAATTTGTATTTTACAACAATTCTAACTATATTTGCAGAAAAATTGTCGTATGAGTAAGATATTGGCTGACAATGTGAAGAGGTTATGCAAAGAACAAGGTAAGCAGATGAAAGACCTTGCCGGTGATATGGGTATAGACCCTGCATCCCTTACAAGGGCATTGAATGGCAATGCCCGTCTTGATACGGTTCAGAAGATTGCTACTGCCTTGGGTGTGTCAATGAAGAGCCTGTTTGAGCCGTTGGATGATGTTGAGGGCTTTATTCGAATCGCAGGAAAGATTCATCAGTTTAATAGCAGATTGGAACTAAATAATTTGTTAAATAATAATTCAACGATATGAAAATTAGGGATATTCTTTCAAAGAACAATATTGATATAGACATATTGAACAATATTTTTTGTAGTGTCAATATAAAATATTCACCTGAAGATTCCTTATCTGATAAGGATTATTTGTTATTAAGTCATTTGTTCCACAATAAAAGGATAGCAGAATACGTAGAATTACTTAAGAGAGAGAGAACTATCAAAAGCCAATTAAAACACATTATTGTTGTCTCGTTCAAATCGACATTATTAAGAAATTGTCCTCCGCTTAGTGAAGAAGAGAAGAAAAGGAGAGAAGAAGAGGGAAAGCGGATTGAGGAGGAAATACGTCAAGAAGAATACGATGCTGCATTTGATGATAACGACTCTGACAGAGATAGTGATTTATATGACGATGTTCCTAATATTTCACAGATGATTCATACTCATGGTAAAATGTTCCCATGCCCTACTTGTGGTAGTAATGATGTTAAAACATTTGCAGATGGGACAGCAAAATGTAATAATTGCAAAGAGTGGTACTATTATGGTTAGCATATCTGTGTTCAATGTTATTTTTTAAGTTAGAATAATACAAAAAAGATGTATCAGTATAGTTGATTTATTGATTATACTGATACGTTTTAATATTGATACGCATCCCCTATATATAATAAGGTATAGACACGTTGAGGCTCCATTGGTAGGGGTGGTTGTTATATACCTATGAACGTCCTAACAGATGTTCCCAACTCACATTATACTTTCGGCTATGAAAGCGTATGACACTCCCAAGGTAATGGAAGAACATATCTTCGAGAATAGCCTCATCGAATAGAATGAGGGGCGTGTATCGGATGCCTCTACGTTCCACGTAGTTCTTGATGTCCTCAGCATTTAAGTGTACCTCTGTTCGATATAGTCTTTTGGGGTTTCCATAGTGTTCCATGATATAATGCTTATCGGAGGCGTTGCTGATTTCCGCTGCCTTGTCATAAGACAAAACCGTTATGCCCTTGCTCTTGTCCTTTATGGCGTTGCGCTGCTTAATATTAACGGTCTTATACTTGTCTTGCTTGTTGAGGCTGCCGCTATAATAGTACGAGATTTCTGCCCTGTCCTCGTCTCTGTCTGTGATACGTTTGCCATTCAGAATAGTTGTTATCTCCTTATTATGGAGGTATGACTTAACAAGTGGACTAACGCTAAATGGTGTGTCAAGACACAAATCAAGACTCGTTATATTGTGGAATTCTAAACCCAACCTTTGTTCAATGTAGGTCAGGAAATAAACGTCTTGTGAGTAAAGCGTTTCATTGTTGAGGCTAAGCCACACTTTTCGTTTCCCGTTGGTGTGGGTGTTGCTCAGTTCATCACCATGAGCAAGATTGAATTTCAGTTGTCCGAACTCTCTCATTCGTTCACCGTCCCACGCTCTGATACTATATACATTATCGTAATATCGCCCTGCCGTTCGTATTAGTTGAAACTCGTCAAAGTTAATGGTCTCTTCATAGTCAAGGTTTTGCAATTGCTCATAGTAGAATGTGTGTTCAACCTCATAACACAAGGTCAATGCATCAATTTGGATTTTTCGTTTACATACTCGTTTCATCGTTTTGGTTATTACTCTCGTTATTTTCACTTGGACGATACGGTATTGTAGCCCAATACGCTTTCATTGCGTCACTAATTGCCTGCTTGTGGCTGTCGCTCATTGTGCGACCTTTCAACTTTTGACTGATACGCAACTTTGTCGCATCATCAAGATTTCTGTATAGTCTTTCCATAATTATTATTTTAATATAAATATTAGGTGTAATTAAAAAAGTTGGTGTAGTAACAACTATTTTTCATATTATCACCTACCGGATAAAAATGAATCTGTTTCTTTTGCTTCTACACTAATTAATATAAAAGGTGTACGGGTTACCTACGTCAAACACCCTATATATAGGAGGTCAAGGATTTTGCTCTTTACGGCCGGTGTCGGTTTTGGTTAATATCATAGAAGAAATCATGAAGTTCACAATCTTATCGAAGTCCTTGACGAACCTGATGTTCGATATTTCGTCAGCAAGTTCGACAGAAAGCGACAAGTGAGTCTTTTCACTTGCCGCTTTTTCTTTGTCAAAAGAAAGGCACTTTCAAATAGTCCCAGCCCATGGGACAACTTGTCCCACCCTATGGGACAAATCGATAGGTGCCGCCTATCCACCCGATACCCCGTAGCAAACGCCTCGATAGGTACGGGCTATCCATGCGAAAGGTGCCACCTTTCTCTGCAATAGGTAGGGGGTATCTCACAAAAAGTACAATTTTTAGCCCTGTTTTTACCACTTTTTTACTTGTTTTTTGTATAATTTTGTTGTAAAAACGCCATTTAATGTCACTAACGTCACGCCATCGTCACGCATAACTCCCTGATTATCAACGAGTGTTACGTTGTGACATTGGTGACATTGATTTTTAAACTTTTAAGTGCGCGCACGTGCGCGCGCGAGGAAAAACAACAGGCACATTCAAATGTGCCTGTCACCATTATCATTACCTCGGAGAAATATCTTTGTTAGATTTTCGGGGGCAAAGATAGGGAAAAGACGTGAATGTGGATTCCCATATTCACAAATCTTTGTCTCATATTCACAATTTCTGCTATTGAGAGGCAGAAAAGTTATTAAAATGTAACATAAGGTTCCAGACGTTGCATGTCTTTCTCGTTGAAATCAGGAGAAAGGGCAAGGTCACGTAAACTCTGTATTTTTCCATGCAATCGTCTATAGTCTGTGATGGCTTTTGCCTGATAGTAGTTGATATAAGGATGACGACGTAGTTGTTGAAGGGTGAGTTTATTCAAGTTGAGTTTCTTCGGATTCGGCTGCTCTATCACGAAGAATTTCTTGGATGACTTTGGAAAATCATCGATTTCATCGAGTTGATTCACATTGACATAACCACCTAACCACTGTCCGTAACGGATTATCTCCTTGGCATAATAGGCACCGATGCCTGGCACTTTTCGGAGCATTGCCGTATCTGCTACATTCAGCACGATATGCTCACCCTCGGTAATTTTCTGGGGATAGGTAGAAGGTGATGGATGGGCTTCATTCCTCATTCTTTGACCAAGGTCAAAGCGACAAAGTCGATTACCTAATTCCTTGTTCCTAATTCCTTGTTTAGTGAACAAGGTAGCGGCAGGCTGATAGTCGGAAGAGATACGGATATAAGGTTCCAGTCGCCGATAGTCTTTCACCGTCAGTCCATACAGGCGTGCAAAGTCCTCTTTCTTGCGATAGACACCGCCCCTTGCCCGATACTTATAGATATTCCTCACTTGCCAGGGTTGCAACCCCAAGCGCAGTAACTCGGTGGAATCAGCCGTATTGGGATCGAAAGGGAAGGTCTCTGCCTGCCGTGCCTCTGAAACGGCATAGGGTTTACTAGGGCTAGTATCTCTAGAGTTTCTAGAAAATCTAGATTCGCTAGGATCTCTAGATTCGCTAGGATGTCCTAGGAAGAAGATACCTGTCAGTGCAAGGAATCCAACAATCAGGGCAGCAATCAGAACACGACGGTCGTTACGGTTCATATCACACCCATTTGATGGAGGAAGACAAGGATGATACAGATGGGACAAACGAAACGGACGGCAAAGAGATATATGCCAAACAAATGTCCTTTCAGACTCCCGTCGTTGGTAAACTCATCACGTACCACCTGTTTAGGAATATACCAACCCACGAACAAACAGGTGAGCATCGCACCTGTCGGCAAGAGGAAGTTCGCCGTCAGGTCGTCGCAAAAGTCCATCAAAGACTTACCCAGCAACTGTAAATCGGTATTAGCACCCACAGACAGGGCACAGAAGACGCAGATAATACCGGCAATAAAAGTGATGACCCATGCGGACTTCCAACGCGGTAAAGACAGTTCCTCTGTAAAGAATGCCGTACCTATCTCATGCATGGATATGGTAGAGGTGAGTGCTGCGAAGACCAACAGGGCATAGAACATGATGCTGACCAGATAGCCCACCATCGGCATCGAGGCAAATGCCTGTGTGAAGACATTCGGCAAGGTAATGAATATCAACGAAGGACCACTGTCGGGATTCACCCCTACCGAGAAGGCAGCAGGGAAGATCATGAGTCCTGCGAGTATCGCTATCAGCGTATCCACCAACGCTATCTGTCCTGCCGATTGCAGCAGATTGGTATCTTTCGAGAAATAACTGGCATAGGTACACAGGCATGCCGTTCCCAACGACAAAGAGAAGAACGCCTGTCCAAGTGCCTCCAGCATCACACTACTCGACAATTTCGAGAAGTCGGGATGCAACAGGAACTTAACACCTTCCATAGAACCAGGCAGCAGACAAGAGGCGACTACCAGAGTGAGCAACAAGATGAGAAGAATGGGCATCAATAATTTTGAAGCGCGTTCAATACCATTCCGTACACCACGTATCACTACAAGATGAGTTATCAAGATAAAGCCAGCACCCCATAAGACGGGTTTCAGCGGATCACTGGAAAAAGTCACGAAATAGTTCTTCACTGCCTCTGCATCACCATTGACCTGTCCTACTATCGAAGCACACAGGTATTCCAAGCACCAACCAGCCACGACAGCATAGAATCCTAAGATGATGGTAGAGGTGAGGATTCCCAAATAACCTACGAATTTCCAAGGACGACCTTCTGACAATGCATTATACGACCGTGCCGCATTCGCCTGTCCATGACGACCTACGATGAACTCACTAACCATCCCAGGGACACCCAACACGAGAATACAAGCAATATATATCAGGATAAAGGCAGCACCACCATTCTCGCCTACCGTATAGGGGAAACGCCATACGTTGCCCAAGCCAACCGCAGAGCCTGCCGTAGCCAGTACAATACCTATCTTACTTCCGAAATTACCACGCTTCGCAAAACCCCCTAAGTTAGGGGGTTGGGGGTCTGAACAGCCTTTATTATGTACACTCATTGTTTATAAACGTTCTTATCTTATCCAACACCTTATCTATCTCTTCTTCCACTTCTTCATTACGAAACCTAAGTACACGTATTCTATTATCATTCAGAAAAGCAGTTCTATCAATGTCCTTTTCTATTACACTCACCTCATCATGAATACCACCATCTAACTCGATGCATAATCGCAAAGATGGGCAATAGAAGTCTAAGACGAATGGTCCAAAGCCATGTTGCTGTCTGAACCTATAACCATCCAACTGCTTACCCTTTAGGTATCGCCATAGTTTCTTCTCCATCGGAGTCTCCGTACGTCGTAGCAATTGCCGATATTCTTTTGTTACTGGATGATTAGAATAATTCATAATTAACAATTAGATTGTTCAGACCCCCACCCCCCTAACTTAGGGGGCTATTTCAATAAACCAAACTGATGTAAGAAGATAAGCAAGATCGCCAAGGGACAGATATACTTCACCAAGAAGAGGAAGACATGGAACATGCGGACATAGCCGATGCTCTTCAAAGTACCCCCATTCGTAAACTCATTTTTCACAATATGATGCGGTACAAACCAACCAATGAAGATACAGGTAAGGAATCCGACTATCGGCAGGAATATCTGACCTGTGATGAAATCAAACCAGTCGAACAACGACTTGCCGAATATCACCATTCCATCGACAGCACCCAACGACAATGAGCAGAATGTTCCAATGATAGCAGTTAGAATCGTCACGATCAGCGCAGCCGTCTTACGGCTGACGGTCATCTCCTCATGGATGAATGCCGTACTGACCTCATGCAACGACATTAAAGACGTCAAAGCGGCAAGCGACAACAGGACGAAAAACAGCAACGAGATACAATAGCCCAGTACTGGTATTGAGCCAAATGCCTGTTGGAAGACGTTTGGTAACGTGATGAATATCAGCGAAGGACCACTATCGGGATTCACGCCTACCGAGAAGGCAGCAGGGAAGATCATGAGTCCAGCCAGTATCGCCACCATACAGTCGATGATGGCTATCTGTGATGCCGACCTTGTCAGATTTGTCTCTTTAGCGAAATAACTGGCATAGGTACACAGACACCCCATCGCAATACTCAACGAATAGAAACTCTGTCCTAAAGCACCCAGGAACACGTCGCCTGTAAACTTCGACATGTCGGGCTTAAACAGGAACTCAATACCCTTGTCGGCGTTCGGCAACATACAGGAAGCCCCCACAATGATCAGTAGCAAGATGAACAGTGTCGGCATCAGTAACTTCGAAGCACGCTCAATACCGTCACGTACGCCATGTGCTATAATTAAATAGGTAACACCTAATATAATGACCGTCCATAACACAGGTTTTACGGGGTCGGTAGACAACTCCGTGAAATACGTCTTGAAATACTCTGGGTCGCCTTGTAGATGTCCTATCAGTGATGCCCAGATATATTGCAGACACCAACCACTGACCACCGCATAATAGCCCGTAATCAGAAAACCCGTCAGCACACCCATATAACCAATCAACGACCAAGGTGTGCCACCGGCAAGACGACGATAGGCACGCGCCGTATTTGCCTGTCCATGACGCCCGACAATGAACTCGCTAATCATGCAAGGAATACCCAGCAGTACCACGCATATCACATAAATCATGATAAAGACGGCACCGCCGTTCTCACCCGTCATATAAGGAAAACGCCATACATTACCCAAACCGACGGCAGAACCTGCCGTAGCAAGAATGACACCTAACTTACTTCCAAAATTCGCTCTCTCTCCCATATTCACCATCAATAACTCCTGCAAAGGTAGTAAAAATTACTAATTACTAATTACTAATTACTAATTTATTTGTACCTTTGCGCACAAATTGAAAGACAATGACAACAAATGTGCGCCTAACTATTAGAAAATATCCCTTCTCCACCATCTGTATCATATTGATCTGGATGCTATCGTTCCTTCCTTTTTTTCCTGAAACACCACTCGATGGTATCCAGTTTATCGACAAATGGACTCACTTTATCATGTATGGTGGCACCTGTACTGTTATCTGGTGGGAATATCTTCGCAAGCATACCGTATTAGACAAGAAGAAACTCTTCCTGTTTGCATGGCTTGCACCCATCGTCATGAGTGGTATTATTGAAATCCTACAAGAAAACTGTACGACTACCCGTAGCGGGGAATGGCTCGATTTCGCTTCCAATGCTACGGGCGTGACGATTGCTGTTGTGATAGGACTTTTAATCTACTTCGTCAAATCGTTCAATAAAAACACGCGTCACGATACCCTTCGCTGAGACGAAGTAGACACGGGGAATGATGGACGAGGCAAAGAGTTCGTAGATACGCCGGTCGTTCTGTGCCGAATAAGGTATCTGTAAACCGTTGTCTTTCCAATAGGCAGCCACAGCATCTTTGCCTTCCTCGCGACTGATAGCCACCATCTGGAAACCTTCATCATTTTTATGTTTCAGATAATATTGATTCAGTTTCGGTAAGTCTCGCTGGCAGTCAGGACACGTTGTATTGAAAAACACGATAACCGTCTCACCCGTCAAATAAGCCGTAGAAAAAATGCTCTGGACACCGTCAGACATTACATCAACGGAAAATGACGGAACGTGGTCACCCACGTTCACACGTTCCGTCACTTCGTTATCGTCCCCGATACTGCTACAGCCCATCATCAATAGACCCAGCAGTATCAACGCTATATACTTGTTCATCATTTCACCATAATCTTTACTGTCTGTTCACCCGTGGCATTCTCCACCTTGATGATATAGACACCAGAAGCCAGTGTGAAATGGGCAGACGTACCACAGGCATCAGCCTGATACATTGTCGCACCATTAAGGGCAAGTGCACGGATTACGTTGATCTCTTCAATAGAGGTCACCGTCACTTCATGACCTCGAACACTGATAAAGATACCCTTCTGGACATCCTCAGCCTTCTTGATATCCAATGCTTCTTCCATGAGGAAGTAGCGACCGTAATCATTCGGAACAACCGTAAAGGCAACTCCGTCGTCAACAGCAGTCTGTTCTCCTGTTGCGGCATCCAACACATAGAGTTGGTTATCCGCAACCTCCGTACCTTCGAGTGTCACCATCACTGGTTCTTCCGTATCAGCACATGCAACGCCAAACGGTACCACATCCATCTGTGATCTCACATCAATACTCAGAGCCTGACTTCCAGAGACTGTGAAGATTGTCGGCACGTCACTCAGGTTCGAATCGAAGAGTGTCGGCACATCCTCTTTACCGATATAAGCATTCGAAGCTTGCTCGTCAAGGATAACCATTGCTTTCGACGAAGCAGTATTGTTCGTTGCTTGGAGCATCAGTCTTCTCGGTGGAGCAGAAGCACTTTCAGCATTATCCGTATCAGCACGTACACCACCTGGGTCTGGTACATAGACGGTTCCCGTTCCATAGTTGCCGTCAACCATCATATCTGTATGAAAGACCACATTCTCTGGCACGTCACCTGCAGCACACTTCAGGAAGAATGCCTGTGTTGGTTTAATCAGCATGGGGGTCGCTGTGGCATCCACTGCAGTTAAGGTACTTGCTTCATAAGTATAATAACCAGTATCGAAAGCAGTATTTAACTTGAAGAACTCTCCCATGTCGATGGAAGACATGAACGGGTTACCCACAAGATAATAGGTCTTCCCAGATTCATCTGTACCCTGAGCCTGTAAGTTGGCAACAGGAATCACGATTTGCTTGTCAGTAATATCTAACAGTCGGGCATAGTCCTCGCCTTTGGTTACTGCCTGTGTCACCTTACCTTCTGCTGGTGAGGTATTATCCCACTGATAGTAGTCATAGCTCGTATCATACTTCGGCAAACGAATCAGGGCAGGTATATCATCATCGGAACCATCCTTCTGGTCTTTCTTATGAGCACGGATAGAGAAACCGCCTTTCGTCGTATAAGGCACCTGTACGTCATTATACGTATGCCCCCACTCCGTTACGGTCGTTGAGAGATCAACACTGGGGAAATTCAGACGTGCTGAATAGTCCGTACTCCTTATATCAGTCGTCTTGGTATAGACCTTGGCTATCTGCCCCCACGACCGCTGATATATCGGGTACTTCGTACGACTATAGGTAAAACCAGCATCATTAGCTACAGTCGAGAATTCAATATTCTGGAAAGCCTCAGACTCCTGCCGTCCGTTCTTTGCAGCATCTGAACTATTATAAGGTACATACATATCACCAGCATACGTCGCCTTCAGCGGACTTGCCATCAAATACCATTTATTGGCTATCAGTTCCTTTTCCACCCAAGCTTTCTCGTATGTCAAACGGTTCTGCTTCAACAGTTCGGCACGCGGCTTGAAGTAAATCTCCTTACAGATATTGCCATAGAACTTCTCCACATCGAAGACCTTGGCTGTGGGCTGTTCCGGAGACTCCCCGTCATCACCCCATACACCGTCTTCACCGAGATAGCGGTGTCCGAAGCAACCTACACCACCCTGAGCATGAGTACCATAACGTACCAGCATATCATAGCGGATATTCTCTGTAGGATAACTCGATATCTCAGAAGAGGAAGGACTTGGATCCGTGTACATCTGAGTACCTGTTACCATGGAGGGGTCTATCAGAGCACCACCCTGACTGGCACTTCCTTTTCCGTCTTCCGTCACCTTCGGTTCACCAATCAGGCTCGGTGCGTGATTGTCGGTAAGCAAAGTGACATAAGTAAACTTCATTGGTACATAGCCAGGACTGGTCGTCAGCAGTGCATTAATTTCTTCATTATTATCATAGCCTTCGGGATGACCTGCTGATGCCGTATTGGTGGCGGAACCTTTTGCTCCCTTATACAGTTCTGTACGCCCAGAGCGTTTCCAGTTATCATCATAATACCAACTGACATTATAATAGTCAATCTCATGTAGCGTTCCAAGTACCTGAGCGTCCCATGTAACAAACTCCGGCACGACCTTGATAACAAGGAATAAATCACCATAACAAGGAGTTATTGCAGATTCATCGTCCTCATCCATGAACGAAGTTGACACCTCATACTCATAGCCCTCATGGAAATCTATCTCACATTCGCTGAGGTCAAGTGGCAGATACATGTGTGTCTTGTTTACATACGGTCTGCCACCTCCGGAAGGAGCGACAATCTCGGCAAACTTCTTTCCTACTGCCTCTTCTTCCATTGCAAGTAGCACGGGGTCACTGGTATTCGGTCGTTGTTCCTCTGGTGCTAACGTCTTATCGACGGCAGAAATGGTCAAGATAGGATCTGCTGGGAAATAGAGTCTCTTGGTTGTCCCCTGACTCTTATCCCTATAAGTCCTCACAGGGATATGCAGTTTATAACCTTCCTCCTTCATCATCCTCAACTGCTCCAGTCCAACACGGATAACCTGCCTGGTATAGGATGCCGGGTAATCTACGTCATCAAAGCCTAACGTCATCTGAGGACCTCCAATGGATGCATCCACAATAAACTTCATGTCTATCGGTGAACAGATTTCGTCACCGTCAGAGGTCTGCTTGTCAACAGGCAAGGCTGCAAAGTGCCTCTCACCTGGTGTGGTGAAGGTATAGTTGAATTTCGTAGAAGCAGATAACAGCAGTTTTCCTTCAGCCTCTGTATGATTCATATATTCCACAAGGAGGTCGCGCATATCTTCTGTGAACGCACCACTGGCTGCTGGCAAGTCATCACTCGACGTGTAAGTATTTTGGTCAATGTCTCGAAGAGCAGCAAGAGCTTCTGCCAAACCTGGTATTTCATTAAAGGTGGTCTTCGCATTTGTTGTACTTGCATGGAGGAAGAAATCGAACTTAACATCCGAATAGGTACGATAACCGCCGTCTTCTGTCGGATACTGCACCTTTATACCGTATGTCTTCGTCACCGATGTAGCACCACAACCGAAGTTCACTGTTCCATTGGAGGCTTCCTCACTCTCACCGTCCATCAAGTCTAAATACAACTTATTGGCAATAATATCATTACTAAACACCGAGCAGGCATTACCATTATACGGATTACCCCAGCCTGCAGGAGTATTAACTGTTTCATAGTTAAAATCGTAGAATGATACATAGTACTTCTTACCTGGCTCCAACACAAAGTCATGCTCCGCAAACTGGAAATAGATTTCACCGTCTGTACCTTTATAGAAACCAGAGTTAGCGTTTGGTGTGCCATCTAAGTAAATACCGCCGACGGGAGTAGTAGAAGTCACAGACTCCCAATCATAGTTTACATTGATAGTGACAGCACCATACAGATTAGTGGCGGCACCACTTGCACTCGTATAAATGCCCTCGCCTGTCAGTTCCTCGCCTTCCTGAACCACGTGATTCACATCATCAATTTTCTCGTAGATACGGTAGAATACCGTCTTCTTGCCATCGGTGGCATAGTCACGTATCTGTTCTATTAGCGTCTTTGCATCAGCAGTAATCTTGATGGTCGACTTTTCCTCTGTACCATCACATATATCATTATTGATTTCTGCCCTGACCTTTGCCGAATAGGTATAGAAGGAAATCTGGTCAACACAGTAGTCTGCACCTTCTGTATTGTCACAATAGTTGTCTATCTCTACATAATAGTGTCGAGTATTACCCGTCAGCAGGTTATTCAGTTCCGAAGGAATGGTTGTATAACCATATACCTGATACCACTGAGCCTCATGCCTTACTCTTGCTTCATCACTTTCGTATGGATCTGTACCAAGTTCACTGTAGAGGTCACCCGTCACAAATGCCACTACTGGCACTCGCTCACCAGGATGTTCATCATCATCCGTCAGCACCCGGAAGCGAACCATCGGCTTAGTGATGTTATTCGTCATACTGGCAACATAGGCTGTATAGTAAATCTTCGCATCGTGACAAAGGGCTGCATCAAACTCCAACGTAGCAATAGTACGCGCCTCGTCAGCAGCATCTACATAGAGGAAAGCACCATAGTCGTTGGTGTCACTGGTACCCTTGCCACTGGCACGCTCGTGAGTCACATCGAAGAGTCTGTCCCACCACCACCATCGGCAGTAGATATTCTGGATGTCTCTCTCATCACTCTGTGAGATGCCATACATATTCATCGATTTCAACAGCGTATAGTCACCATGCAATGGGGCGATACCGTATTCACCCCAGCCTGCAAACTTATTTGTGGCACAGAGTCCATAGAGCTGCGGATAACAGAAACCGTACTGGGCATCAGGTATCTCCAAAGGTATCTTGGTGTAGTTATCGAACGAATTCTCTGGGGTCTTCAGTCCTACACGGAAGAATTCGTTGAAATCCAACGTCTTGGCATGAGTATATTCCTTGTTCATATAACCCACCGTGCGTTCCGTCGTCTCTGAACCTAACGCCTGAGGTGCCGCATCAATGAATACCAACTCTGTCCAGATGATAGGCATCTCTACTGTACCATCTCCTGCACAGGCTACCATTTGGACACGGTCACCTACACCAATTGTCGGTGTCGTACCACTTGATCCACTAATTCTCGTCCATTCACCGGTAAAGTCAGCCAAAGAGTATTTCGCCTGAATCCCTCCTCCACGAGCACCCATAGCTATTGTCTTCTTCCACCAGTTCCCGTCGGCATCCTGATAATAGGCATACCATTGTAACTGATTAGTAGCACTTATTCCTCCATTCTTGACATAATAATGTCCTAACGAACTCAGGTCGGTACGCAGGGAGAAGTCTCCGACACCATTATTCGTCGAGATAACGACACGACCGTCATTCTCTAAGATGGATATCTTTTCGTTAGGTGTCTTTGTCATAATCTTCTCTTCCACAGCAGCAAGACCTGTCAGGCTCTCACTATTCGCATTCGCCTTTTCTTCTATTTCATCA
Source organism: Prevotella sp. (assembly GCA_045225255.1). Lineage (GTDB taxonomy): Bacteria > Bacteroidota > Bacteroidia > Bacteroidales > Bacteroidaceae > Prevotella. The sequence continues at coordinate 48,170 of JBGVBD010000218.1, forward strand.
GCGATAACGGAAGCAGGCAAGATGTGGAACAGATAACGAATTGAAAGCGTCGGTTCGTGGACAAGATAGGTGTACGAATCATCCATACCATCCATATAGCGTGACACGTCACAGGCTATCAGTATCTCATCCGTAAGGGTACTGAATCCTGACGGTGCCTTGAAGTCAATACCGATACGTGCTTGTGTGGGATCATCACCAGATGGCAAGGCGATATAGCCGTAATCCTTTTCCACGAGGTTTGATCCGGGATTCGCAAAATTAGCCGACTTTGCATCTGTCTTATAGTCGTACCAACGGAAATAGCCTCTTGGCTCTGTGTCATTTCCAGTATCCGCGTAATGCTGCAAAGGAAGTATCAAAGAAGCTGTCTCATTCTCATTGAGATTCAGATAGTAATAATAGTCAACCGTATGCACGTTCTGGCGGACTAACTCCGACGTAGTCGTATAGCTATTGGTAGAGGAATCCCAGATATATCCCTGTACACCAGTAGCCTCAGCAGGTTTGATATAGTCATAGCTATTAGCCATTTCTATTTCTTTCTCACCCATATTCATCAGATACCTATATCCTTCACCCTGATAGTGTACAAAGGGCTGATTTTCCAACTCATCCTGTGTATGGAGTGTATAGACATACTTCACCTGTATATCCTCTGGATCACTGCTCCATGGAGAGGCTGTATAGCCGTCTGTCTTGGTCGTTGCCACGCAAACCACTCTTACTTGGTCATAAGTATAGCCACCTGGCAAGGTAATGGTAGGATTATAGGCAGTACCAGAACCTTCATCATTGAAATTACTTGCGTCAAAGCCTTTACGATAATAGCCGTTATTACCGCCTGCTGCAGTATAATCCTGCCCAGACGTAAAATTGCTTATGGGAATCTCATTCCCGTCAAGGTCAGTCAGATACCAACGCACATAAAGTTTATCCGCCAGATTGGTTTTTCCCTCACTACAATCAACGGCAAGTTCCTGCCAGTTGCCTAACAGATGAGGTGTACATGAGTTACTACCCGAATCATAAATCAATGTCTTATACTTCGTCTTCACAGGATAACTGAATCCATAGGTATAGATATAATTATAGTCGGGCTCTGAAGTTCCAAGAGGCTCCGTAGAGAGTGCCACATGAACCTGATACTCGTCGTAGAAGCCAGCATCCAACTTCACCGTAGCAGCCAGTTCACTCAAATCAATACCTTCTTCATTAGAAAGATAGTAACCGTATTTCACGTCCGTATTTCCCTCAGTGGCATAGGCAGTCATTCCTGCCACGGAGAGTATTCCCGTCGGATCCACCATCTCTCCGGCAACTGTGGTCAACCATACACGGGCATACTTCGCCGTACCACCGCCCCACGCAGTCGTGGCATGACTCAGTGGCAACGACTCCGATGTACTGGTATTCAGCACGTCAACAATCTCGCCTCCTTCACCGCCTGTATCCTTCAATTCACCCAAGAAACTCTTATAGAGCGAGAAGGTATAGCGGGCATTGGGATTACCTGTACCGTCACTATTGGTATATATCTCACAAATCAACTGATAGTCAGCTACGTCATCGTAGTTCACACCGGCAGGCGCATAGACGGCAGGCTTGCTCCATGTGTTCCAATGGATTGACGTGAATACAGACTGTCCTGTCAGCACAGCGGCATTGTCTGCCACAGTATAGCCTTCGACATCAATCGCCCAGTCGGTAGTTCCTGTCTGACGTTCGTTACCCTCAACCAAAGGCTGTTGTACGCCAGAGCCGTTTACTACATACCATTTCACATACTGTTCTGTAGACAACTCTTCCCAAGACGTATCCCAATCGGCATCCGGATCGGTGGTTGAAGCATGGGCGGTCATTCCCGTCCGTCGCCATTCCATGGTCTTTGCTATTTCTTTGGTCGTTGGATTAGGATAAGAGAAGTCATAGGTGTATTGCAATTCCCAGTCAGGCTCACGGGTCAGCGGCGTTGCACCTCCTTCGGGCAGCACTTCTGTCATCTCTGTGGAGAAGACACCGACAACCTTATAAAGCTTATATGTCTTGGGGGCTGTCAGCGTGACACTGATCTTGCTCTTGTCAAGTGTTTGTATAGTACCACCGCCGTCAGGACCCAGATAAATATAGAAACCTTCTTCGGTATTGGTACATGCTGTTACGTCTGCACCGTCATACTGTACAGCCAACTTACCTACAGGATTAATCACATTGCCATTCGCATCCGTCAGGTAGAAACGCGCATACTTTAAGTCTATACCTGACAATTTACTATGAGCAAAGGCACCTGTCGTCAAGTCGATGTCCAACGATGCAGCATCACGGGCAACTTCCTGTGTCATTCCATCCGTAACACCTGTAGCGCTCAACTCACCAGTAAAGGCATTCGGATCGATAATGACAGTGGTATATTTCAGTTTATAGGCAGGTTCTATGCCTGTTGATGTATCATACTCGTCACTAAACTCAAAAACGATCTTATAACCAGCATAGTCAATGGTCTTCTTTGAATCATTGAAAGGAACAAAGAGTTGCGATATCTTAGCAATTTGGGAAGCCCATCCATATTCTCCCTCTATGTCAGAACTTTTACGAGATGCATTATCTGTAAAATACTTCAATTCATTACCGTCCAATGTCCAGTTCTGAATGCTGTAATCCTTGATGTCAAAACGCCATGCACTATTACTTGCATCTGTACTACCTATAGACACTTTCTCCCCACTCGGATTCAGTACATACCATTTGGCATACAAATACTTCGAAAAGTCGGAAACCGAGGAACCAAGCGTAGTGGTGATGGCATCCTGATGATTAATCGATAAAGTCTGATCCGCATCAGTTCCTTCCACACGTATCCTGATGTCTTTCTGGAAACCATAAACCTTTTTCTTATCCCAAGCAGGTTCCTGCGTACCAGAAAGCTCTTCATCGGATGATACAATCACCACATTGTATTTCAGCATCTCATCGGCAGTAAGACCTGTTAGGCTCAGTTTGCTTATATCAATACCGCCAGCCTCAGACAGATACCAACCATACTTCTCGTTACCTGCAGCACATTGGGTAATAGGAGCACCGTCATAAGTAATGGTCAGGTTTGCACTCTCTGCATTCGCATTGCCATATTTCGAAACATAAATACGGGCATATTTCGCTCCTGACACTAATGCATCCGACACATCCAACACCCCACTGGCAGCCTCGTAGTCCGTAATAGGCATCACCGTCTTGTCTGCTGCAATATCCGTCTCGTTGATTAATTCATAAGGAGCCTGTCCGTCAGCATTGAAATGGAAGATATAGCGGACTTTAATCATGGAAGATGAGACATCGGATACCTCTGCGACCACAATATAATTGGGATATTCCTCAAACTTTTGTGAACCTGGAGCATAAACTGGAACATTGGTATAGGCTGCCCAATTACCCGAAATGGCACCATCATTAACAGACCATACCGTCTGAGTAGCACCTTGCGTAAAGTCCATTGCCCAAGCAGGAGCAACAGATGCATTCCAGTGATTACCTTGTATATTTACAAGACTGCCAGAACCATAAGGACCATCATAAACTGACCAGCCGATGTAACCCGTTGTGGAACTACTTGTCAGTGTAGGAAGGTCTTCTGCTATCAACGAAGCTAAATCAATGGTCGTCGTATTTGTGTTCCAAGCAATATATTTATCAATGGTTGCAATAGGATAACTAAAGGAGTAAATTTGTTTCTCGTCCAGCGTAGCAGGCTCTTGGGTAATGGTGGCATCATCCAACGTCGGGGCTTCATCAGAGAAATACCCTACTAACTGATAATCATAGAATGTACCTGCATCAAGGGTAAGTGTCACGTCGATACTACTTCCTAAACCTTCACTGTTATAGACATAGACACCACGTTTCGGTCTTTCTGCTGAACTCTGTCCTCCACTCACTGTAATAGCGGTACGGCTGTTGGTCTGAACTTCACCGTCTTTCATCAGGACAAAACGTGCATACTTCGCATTCTCCGTATCAATAGTAAAGGTAACAACTTTTGAAGTCGCATCAGTTGCCACTTCTATTGGCGTAGGGTCTGGCTCAGTCCCTGAATAAGTACCATAGAAATCATCGGGTGGCAAACCGTCTTCGGTGAATCTGATTTCAACCTTGACAAGATAGCCTTCTTCTGGGTCACTATCCGCTTTCCACTCATTATTCGTCACGTAACATTCAACGATTGATCCAAGTTGGAACACACCATCACCAAAGGTCAAAGTAGCAGAAAGACCTCCGTCTATAGGGCTGCCTTGCCAACTTTGATTTTTATAGATAAAAACATTTGTACCAGATCCAGATCTGTGATATATATTACCATCAGTAGTACTTAATTGTATCTCACCTGCCGAAAGACTCCATTGTCGCAAAGTAACATACTCACCATTACCATTCTTGACATCCCACCTTATAAAACAGTTATCTGCGGTTAAGCTTTCACCCAATGCAGTAAACGCATCAAGTACATCCGTTGAGACATCTGCAGTATAATTATTGCCTTGAGTCGCTCCATCATCCGCTGCCACATACTTTATAATTGTCTGACCCGTGACCGTCTGCGCCCAGATACGATTACCTCCTACAAATAGAAGAATAACAAGGAAGGCAGTCCGGCAAGCACGGCTTGCTGGGGTATGAAGGAGGTTATTGAGTATTGACTTCATCAGTTTCATTGACTTCATCATGATTATATATCTTTTATATTTACACAAAGGAATCATCAGAACCTATGGGTATGTCGTAATGGAGTTTTGCCAAACTTGCGGCTGCCATACAACATCTGATCAGTATCGAGAATCATCATGAGCCGATAGGTCATTAGGCGTGGAGCAGCCGTCCCTTGCTTATAGAGGTAGATAGAGAATTCATGATATACCTTCTTGTCGACTGCCAAGACTTCTCCCGGGTCTGCAATATAGCCGAAGATGAAGGGATTATAGGTCGTGCCACCTGCCGGATCCCATTGAGGGTTACCTGTAGTATTCGGATACCAGACAGGGAAGCCACCTACTTCATCACCGTCAACAGGAGGCTCTACATCATAGCCACTACGATAGAACGAGCCGTCGTCTGTAGCCGCTGTCGCTTTCGTCGCATCCGTCCAAGAACCCCATGAAGCAGCAAAGGAGTTATCTACCAGTCCCCATTTAGTCAATGAATAATCAGGAGTCGTAGCAGTGAACGGTACAACAGCCGATGTACTTACCTTCGTTACCTGCGGCACCAAGTGGAAGTGTCCGTAGTCATGGAAGTTAATGGTATAGTATCCGTCTTCCTCCTTTACACTGGCAGGATAGACACCAATGGCAGGGAAGTCGTATGGTATAATGTCAAGTTTATAGTCATCCAGCACAATGGGGATGATACGGTAGTCGTTACGGGCGATGTAGTCCCACAGGTTATTGTCCGCAGTTGTCGCGCCCTTGTTGTCAATTAGCGCATAACGCTCCTCCGTCTCACCATCCAACGTAATCTTCAGGAAATAGTGCCCAAACACATTGGTAGGCGTAGCACTCTCGTTGACATAGAAGGTAATCGTCACGGGGTCATCTCCGTCAGTATAGCTGTTATTTGATGCACTGACTTCCTGTGTCAAGGAAGACAATGTCACGTCACTTGTTGCAGGAGTACCGTTGAGGTTCGGCTGGATATCACCATGCACTGGATCCATGGTATTGTGACCTGCAGCACTAAGATTAGGCAGCAGTTTCAGGTTATTCGATACATTAGAGGTTACGTCCGTCAGTGTAATATCCGTGATGGTCACGTCATTTCCAGAATCGTTATAGACTTGCAACTCTATCTTTGCCAACATACGGATAACAATCAGGTCGAGGATGGTACTGGAGGTAATCGTTGCCGTCTGTACGTTGCTCATGGGGATGCCATAAGAGCCGAAGCCATTGTCATCAGAACTGGTCATAGCCGTGAAAAGGTTACCACTGACAGTGACGTTCTTGTTGGCATCGACAGTACCGCTGACAGTTGTTGCTTCATATACCTCGTCATTGTTCGTCATGGTAGGCATGGTAATGGTGATGCCCAGCGTCGAAGCGATAGTCGCTACAGACATATTGGCAAAAGAATAGAAATTATGTGTACCTAAGGGCAGTTCCACGATAGGATCTATCTCACGCTCTTCTTCTGTTGGTTTACAGGCGATGACTTTTTCCACAACATTCTCATCCGTTGTGATGACAACGGTCCAGATATTCATCATCTCATCATCTGTAGCATTGGTATCCGTCCATGTACGCATACCCTTGGAAGAACCGGCAGGTGCTATGTGCAATTGAACATCTACCTTTTCGTCTGATGCTGGAACAGGTCCTTCTGTGCCACTGTCATCCGACGAACAGCTTACTGTCATCAGTGCCATAACAAACAGGCAAGTATATAGTACTTTCTTCCTCATAACCCTTTCTTTACATAAATATCGTAGAGTGAGTGAATTGATCCCACATCTTTACCTTAATATTTATCTCCATATTCCGTTTATCGTCAATGCTGTTGATGCAGACACGGTAGATATTGTTACGTACGATACCGTACTTCATTGCCGTAGCATCGCCCATCACATCCGCATTGTCAAGCGGTATGTTATCGGGGCTGATGTCATAAGTATCAGCATCGTCCTGATGTCTCAGATAGCCCAGATAGACATAGCGTGTGCCGGTACCTGTACCGTTGACGTAGTAGTAACCGATGATGGCAATACCCGTGGCATAATGGTAAAGCTTCGACGTAGGCAACAGACAGTTCTCCATGGGGTAGCAGACCGCCACGTTCTCCTTGCCGTCGATAGTCAAGCTGGCACCTTCCACTCCGTGCATTGAGGCAATGGAGTGATAATAGGGATTAGTGGTGGTGTTCTCTAAGGTAGAAGCATTATTAATCAGGGTGTAGACACTTTCTAACGAACTGGTCAGTAACGGGTTTGATGATTTTTCATCAGTTTTCGGGTCGATGACGTAAGTCGTCGTTGTCTCATCGGCAAGATATCTGGTAGTTGCGGCATCGGAGATATTCGTCCTCAGTCGCTTCAGCAGATATTCCGTGCCGTAGGTGGCATGACCGTTCGTCAAGTTGAAAGGAACAATACCCGTTACCACGAATTTGTCGGAACTACCCGTTACGTTGTATTCATAACCTGGAACCGTATAGGCGGCATTTTCCGTACTCGTCTTGTATCCATTAGAATTCTTCGACCAGAAATCGATACGTGCCGCCATACGCTCAATGACGACAGGCTGATCGCTCAGATCGTAATACATATCATTGCCTGGTGTATAAGTGGTGCCGTCCAGGTTCGTGACTGTCACGGTACCGAAATTAATGGTATTATCCTGTTCCGACGACATGACGAAGTGGTCGCAGGCGGCGGCGGACACTGTCGGATTACCCCTATTGACCGAACTCAGTGTCACGACACGGATGTCATTGAGCGTACTGCTGCCCTCTGTCAGGGATGTTGCCACCTCAGGGGCATTGGCAATAACGATGACATGATAGGTCGCCGACAGGTCGAGGTGATGATTGCCGATTGGTTGCAGACCCGTCGTATAGTAATAAGCCTCTTCCGTCTTGTCGGTATAGGTAGTACCTTGTCCGTCTCGGCTTTCCAGCGTCACGGGGAAGTAACGTACGAAGTCAAGCGTCGGATTAGAGGATGTATTGATACCCGTTGCGTCCTTGTACAGGATGACGGTAATGCCCGAGATGGCGTTCTCACGCACAAAGCCTGCCTCGCGCCCGTCACCGTTCTCTCCGCCTGCAGGCGCACGCATCCTGCTGTCGCCGTTGCTGACAGAGATTGCAAAGTTCACGTAACAGTTACCGACATCCGGCATGTCGGCACCGTTCTTGTCGTCACTGCAAGCAGAGAAAGTGACGGCAAGGATCATTGCGATCAATAGCTGTAGTAACTTGCGAGGCATCTTATTATTAATAAGGTATAATACTTATATTATTATTTGAGATTCACATTCTGTATACGCTTTGCCCACGAGAGGACGTTGATGCGCACTTCGGCATACTGCCATACGTCGTTCTTGATGAAGAAGTCCAGGTAGTAGTCGTAGGAGCGGTCAAGGTATTCCTGACGGGAATAGGCATAGAGGTCATAGGCGTTACGCCCCTGTGCCAGGAAGTCCGTCAAGTTGATTGCCGCAATCTCGTTACCCGTGTTCTTGTTGCGGATAATCAGCAGGGCATTCTTGTCTGCCTGCTCATACCATATCAGGCGGTTGAAGGTCAGTCCGGCATGTGCCGTGGCTTCCGTCACCTTGCCGTTCTTGTCCTTAACGTCCGTGTTCCACTTGTGGAAGGGGGTGTACACCAGATCATCGTCCTTCAGGAGGTCATTGTTGTAACCGAGGATACCATTGTTGTCGACGATGAAGTAATCAAAGTCATTCGTATCCATGTCCGCCTTCTTGTCCTCATCAAGGTTGTGCAGCGAGACGGTCAGCATCTTCGTGTCACGTACCATGGATATCTTCGCTATGGACTTGCCGTTATTTCTCACTTCGATAGACAGATTGCCTGTCATGCCGTGCCACAGGGTATCCATCGGAGCCACGTTGCTCACCATTGGATTGGCAGGCGGAACAGCATCCTCACGGTCGAGCGTCACCTTCAGTTTCTCGTTATTGTCACCCGTAGCCAGTTCCGTACGACGGTACTTCGGTCCCGGGGTGGCAAGTGTCGCCTCATAACTCTTCTGGTTAGCCAGTGCGATGAAGCGATACTTGCCGTCAGGCAGGTCGAGAATCTGCATGGCGTGAACGTACTCGCCGTCCAGCATCATGCCCATGGAAGGAATGTCATTGCTTTCGTAACTGCGTACGAAGCGTCCATCGTTGTCGAATACATACAGCGTCACACTTCCGACGTGGTCTCCGAACATATCGGCACGCTGCAGGTTATAGTCGTACTTGAAGGTGACGAAGAGTCCACAGTTGGTCAGGTCCTCGTCCTCTTTCATCATCTCGCAACTGGAAAGCATTGCGACTGATACAAGTGCTAAAAATAGATTTTTCAGTTTCATATTCTTTTATTCGTCAGCGATGTATTGTTTCTTTGTTTGAAAGAGCGACCGCCCCGCCTTGAGGCGGTCACTCCTATAGATAAGATTTTCTTACTTCAGTGTCCAGCTCTGTGTGCGCTTAGCCCAAGAGAGGATGTTGATACGAGCCTTGATATAGAGCTCCTCTAAGTCGTCGTCCGGAGTTGTGTCACTGGGCAAGGTGGGAACGGTAGAGTTACCGATCTTTAGAATCTCGCCGAGAGTGATGTCGTACCAGTTGTTACGTACCATACCGTAGCGACCGAGATAGTTCGGGATTTGACGGGTGTCGTCAGCATCTGGATAGATGGCTGCAATATTTCCTGTGACAGGCTTGAAGCCTTCCTTATATTCACTGGAGTTCCAAGGAGTCAGGAGATCGCCGAAGTGCTGCACACGGATCACATAATAAGTATCACCGTCCTTGAACTTCTCGACCTTTGCAAGTTGTGTATTCAGCGTATTGATGATAGCACTACCGCCAGCAACATCGTTTTTCAAAGACACATCGTTTGCTGGAGGTGTGGCAAAAGCTTCCTTCTTAATGGTCACATCGCTAATTTCAATAACGCCAGCGTCTCCAGCAGTCAAGTCACCTAAATCAATACCTGCATAAGTCAGGGTTGCACCGCCACCATTGGTAGTCCAGTAGGCAGAGAAAGCAGACTGGTCCATCAAGTTGGTTACCACCAAATCCCTTACGTTGTCAAATGAATAGAGGGTCTTGCGGTCTGCACCGATGGTGTAGAAGTCATTCGCAGAGAGGTTCACCTTCACGATAATACGGGTGGTGTTCTCATGAGTCTGGTTTGCTACATCGAAGGTGTTCTCATGACAGTACTGGGGATTATTGTCACCAACACCAGCCTGGAATGTCGGATTTGTCGACCTGTTCATATTAGCAGCAAGAACAACACTACTATATTGGGGATCCTCTGCCCAGTAAGTACGATACAGATTGGCTGTGCCATAAAGCGCATCGACAGCGTTACCGCCTACGAAACGGTATTTATCCGTTCCAATTGCCTGCTTGCTTGTCAGGTTCCATGCTATGTCAGGCACCTTGCGGACGATATAAGACTCTTTTTCCGTATTATCAAGTGTCCAACCTCCGAATGTAGCTGTTACGGCATCTTCATCCTTTGTCTGAATACCAGCATTGACGGTAATGGAATTCTTGACGGTCACCTTGGCAACACCACGCTCCACGTAGATGTCAGTAGCAGGAACACCTGCTTCTGCGGCAGTTTCTGACTCATAGATATACTCTGACTTAACCGGAGCAAGAATTTGGAGGACAGGAGTTGCACCGGGATCTACACCACCACCCTGACTCTTACTCAATACGGCATTCGTCATAAAGAAATAATTGGATTCCTTCATGGAATTGCTGGTAGCAACCTGTAGGTCTGCAATGGTAATACCAGAATGATCACCGTCAACACCATTAAGTTTTACCGCCGTGTTGACGGTACCTGCTTCGATGATTCCTGTACCATTGAGGACTGCAAGGGCAAAGAGTTTGTTGGTAGGAGCATTATCCAACTTAGCCACATATTCCTTCACTGCCGTAATCTGGTTAGGAGTATCGCCAGCACCTGGATCAGGAGATATCGTCTTTGTAGGAGTCATCACCTGCTTCAAAGTAGCCTCAGCCTCATTGTCTCCCTCAAAGATTAAAAACAGCACGGAATTGACCGCATACTCCACGGGCAAACCGTCATCCAAGTTAGAACTCTCACCCCAACCGTCTCCAGGAGCCCTCATAGAAGTAACGACGGTGGTTGGCATGTTCAGGTTTACTTTAAAGTAGCCCTTGTTTCCTATTGCTAAAGGATTAGGACCCTCTTCTCCTGCTACATCCTTGTCGGATGAGCAAGCAGCGAATAGCATTCCTGCTATTGCCAATGCTAAAAAACTAAGTTTTTTCATAATAGTAAGTTTTTTAAATTAAATGAATTATGTTATTATTTCTCTTATTTATTCTCTTGCATTAATTGTAGTGTATTGCGGTTGGCATTTACATCCATGCCAGCAGCCTCAGCACGACGGAGAGCATATTCTGCATCAAGCCAACGCTCCTGCCTCATATAGAGGATGGCACGTGCATTCTCTGCCTCCGCACTACTGCCTGCATGCTCCAACAAGGTTTCCGCCTTCAACAGGTCGTTCTGACGGAGGGCGATATTAGCTAAGTTGATGGCAGCCTCAGGACTCTCGGGATAGACATTATAAGCAGTCTGTATCACCTTATTATAATCATCACTACCCTTCTGGAAAGTATTTGCTACATCCCACATCTCACGCAGGGAGAGCTGATGGGGCTTGGTCTTAAAGATTTCTTTTGCCTCCTCTAAAGTGAACTCCCGATATTGGAATGTAATCTCATAATCGGAGCGGCGCAGACGCGGATAGACATTCTTCAGCAGATACTGATACTCTGATGGATATCTCTGCTTAATCCTCTTCTCCTTTGGATCGGGATCAAGACTGAGGTCGTCAATGATACGAAGAATCTCCGCGCGATGGGGCAGTGTTGCCGTAGACATCTGGTCTACCGCCTCACGCAAACCTATCCAGTTCTCCGGCGTTGCCTCAGCAGGAGCAAAGACATCAGCAGGAAGATTGTAGGTGTTGCGTACATACTCAGTCAGTGACTTCGCACGGTTAGTGGCAAGCATCTTGTTGTGCTCGTAAGGACTTTCCGGTGATGCCCATCCGTGAATCTTGATTTGCTTAATGGAGATATTCTTATCGGCATTCATCACGTCAAGGGTGTCCGTAATCTTACGCAGTTCTCGACGGTTGTCCATATAGTCGGGCTTCATCTCCCAACGATCAACGACGAAAGTGATATAGGCAGTACCATGTAGGTTGCGGATCTTCTTCTCCGGTGCAGGTACTACATCCACAAAGCGGAAGCGGGGAACGAAATCGATGGCAGCCGTCTCGGGGAATAACGGACCCAAGTAAGCCTGCTCTGACTTCAATGTGTCACCACAACCGCAAAGGTCACACTCCAACCATACCTCGGCACCTTGATGCCAAGGAGCCTTATCAATAGCATCTGTGTAATTGTAACGCTGGCGACCACCGTCCTTCTCACGACGTACTGTCACACAGTTGTCGGCATAAAGGGGATCAATGCCATCACGCTCAAAGATGACATCCTGAACGCGTCCCGTCACCAACAGTGATTTAAAGCGTTGCTTCTGACTACCGTCCTTCGTACGAAGGATGGGGGTGAAAGCACGGTAACGCGCCGACTTCACCTTCAGGGAATCAAGGATGAAGTCCATATTGACTATCGTCTTATTACCTACCTCTGTCACATGATAATTCTCAACGGCTACCTGCGTGTCCTGCTTATTCTTCACGCCAGTCAACTTGATAGGAGCCTGTGCCATGGCAACGGTAAAGGCTAAAAGAGATATGCTGAGTAAGATATTACGTTTCATCTTCATTGATTGTTATTTGGGGTTTTATTTAAATTATTCTAGATTTTCTAGAGATTCTAGATTATCTAGATCATCTAGAACATATATAATATGGAAAGCACCGCCTTCGTCGGACCGATATAGGTAGTATGACCGTCACTGATCTGACTGCCACACTCACCACAGCCGAAGCCCTTATACTTCGCATAAACGATACCCGCACCGACAGATGCCTCAAAGTTCCAGTGACGGGAGAGCACCCACTGGTAACCATAAGTCACGCCACCGCCGATATACCAGCCCTCATAGCGATGGTCACGTAGCCCTTTGTACATGCCAAAAGGCAACTTGACATTGGCAGCGTTGAACTCACCACCTAACCCATGAATGCCCACAAAGGAACCTTGGAAACGATGACAGAACCAATAACGATACTCAGGAGCCAGCATCCAGTGTTTGAAAAACTTCTTACCATTGTCTGTATTAAACTCCCAAGGGTTCAATGCATAGTACAACTGCATGGAGTGTTTCTTACCCATACCCAGTTCCACACCCACATTGGGAGTTGTTGTCGCATCATACAGAAGATTGGTCTTTACTGCCAATTGTTGGGCAGATGCCTTCTCAATGCTGCCTGCTGTACAAAGGAGCACAACAAGCATCAATGCTTTCACACTAAAGTTCATTCTCTTGTTCGGTTATTTATAATAAATACTTATTTCGTTATTTAGGTCGTTTTACCGTTAAACGGTCTACAAAAATAGACAAAACGGATGTATTAAACACTTTTTATGAAATAAAAGTGTTGCTTATTAACCATATTTAACATTGTGTGCGTTATCACAACAAAAGAACGCCCCCATCAGAGGACGTTCCATTCTATGTTTTAAGACGATACTATTTATTCTGTTACTTTTCTTTCTCCTATCACGACGTTGGTGTTGCCCGTTACTGCCGCATTGTTACCACCGCCATAGACATTGCCTCGGATATCGGCACCAATCACGGGTTTATCTACTTCTTTCTCTTCATAGTAGGTTACGCCTTCTTCAGCGACGTCAGAAGATCCTTTTTCGGTATATCTATATGGATCTGCTACCGTTCCTTCTCCAGTACGAGTATAGAGACCTTCCACGGAAGCTCCTACGGTCACATCCTTAACCACATAACTCCTGACAGTAACCTTTGACAAGGTACCAATGTTCACATTGGTGTTGCCTATCACCTTCGCAGCATTGCCACCACCGAATACATTGTTGATGGCTCCTATCTTACCTTTATCATGAGAAGGTACGACAACATCATGCGTAACATTACCATCTGTGATCGTCAGTGTTTCTCCTTTATAACCTGTCGCATTATATATGTATCCCTCATCATTATAATGGTCAGGGTCTCCTACATAATCTTTCCAATCACCTTCAGCCACACTAACATTCACCGTCGGATTACCCACCATTTTTGCCGTCTCACCATAGCCACCGCCATAGATGTCACCAATACTGGTAAACGACTTGACATTCACTTGAGGATCATTAAAAAGACGAGTACCTGTTTCTTTCGGTTGTTTATTACTATCATATCCATAGATTGAGTAACCTGCCTGGTTACCACCGCCATATAGTTCACCGATAAAAATGGGCTTACAACCAATCTCTTCGATATTTACTGTGAGGGAGCCACTGATCGTTCCACTTAAGTTATTACCACCAAACACACGATTAAAGGTTCCATTGGTGATGTTCAGCGTTACGTCACCCTGGATATCGGCAGCCTCAGCACCACCGTATGCAGCACTCAATCCTGGGATACAAGCCATGTGCAACTTCGCCTCCGCATCCATCGGTGCTTCCTTACCACCACCGTATGCCTCATCTACACAGAAGTCACAGCCGCTGTTTTCATCCAGCATGGTGACAGCCGTCTGACGTACATTACCCTTCGTGTTCGAACCGCCAAAGACACGGTGAACCGTTCCACCAAAGATATTCACAGAAGCCTTACCAGAGCCATAGCAATAATCACTTGACAAGCGTTCCTCTTTCGTATCAGCGTCTTCCTTATCTCTAACTTTCCAGACATCCCCATCTTGGTAATATTCAGAATAATTCTTGTAACCTACGTTGGCACCAGGATTAGGTTTCGTGACACCATTCGTAACAACATTGTCCTTACCATTACCGCCACCAAACACTTCTTCAATCTCATACGTACCGTTGACCGTCAAACTCGTTGCAGGTGTCGATGCGGCATTACCGCCGCCATACACTGTCTGAATACTTGTCCTACCACAACCGTCAATAATAACATTGGTGGAGTATGTCGTATTCTTACCGTCGTCACTTGTCGAAGTCGGATTTGGTCCGACAGGTGTATAGGCTGCCAAATTACCACCGCCATAAACGGCACGTACGTCATAGACACCCTTTCGCTTGGCATCCGTCACGGCAGCAGTATTACCACTTGCCGCAGTATTCGCTATCTGCGTCTTGTCGGCATTCTGCGTACCATAGATATATACAGTGACTGCCTGTTGTGGCGAGGCATTCGTATTGTTACAGCCAAAGATATCACCTTTCACGGCGCAGCCTCTTGCATTGTCTGCCACACCTTGATTCAAGTTCACTGCCACCGTCTTCGACATACCGAGTTTGGCTGCAAAGGCTATAGCCTCTGCATCAGCATCAGCAGCCGCATTCGTTCCCATACAACCGCCATAGACATTCTGTTCGATGGTGCCGCCCGTCAAGTTAACGGTGAGATGTCCGTGCGTCACAGACTCGTCAACTTCTGTCGTTGCCTCGTCATCATCTACGTCTTCCTGCATCTTACCGTAACGGGGATCAGTTGCCATCGCGAAGAAAGTACCTACCGAGGCTATTCGTCCACCACCATAGACAGAACCCAGCATGTGACCGCCCTGAACGTTCAAATTGACACTGCCACCTACTACACCTGCCGTTAAAGCGGTAGGAGAACCTTGTCCGCCACCGAACACATTACCGTCGAGACCAGCATTACCAACGGAACCAATGACAGTCGGCTTATTGGTAGCATCCGTCTCGCTGATGGTCGTCACAGCATTACCCATCACGTGACCATCCTCACCACCACCATAGACATTACCATAGACGGTACCTCCAGAAACGCTAACGCTCGTAGCACCCACATTCGTCCAAGTATTAAAGAGGATTCGTTTATCACCCTTGCCTGCTCCATACAGATGACCGATGGTCGGCAATGCCTCTATGGCCGTCGCTGTACGTGGCACGCCAATGGTACCACCCGTCATAGTAATGGTACAAGTGCCTCCGTCTGCTATGGTAGGCGCGTCATTAGCATCATGTGTATAGGTACCCACATCCGTCTGCTCATTACCGCCATAGACATTGCTCAGGATATGTCCACCTGAAATCTCTATCCGGGTATCACCACCTACAGAACCAGCCTTACGGTGCCATTTACCAGGAGCGTATGGATAGAAGCCAGAACCACCACCAAACACATTACCATAGAACGTGTGACCGTCTGTCGCAGTAGTAGCGCCACCCTTTGCGTCATAACCTGTAGAACCTGCGAACTTATCGTAAGGTGCACCATCATCCGTATAAGTCCAGGTGGCACAAGCCTTTAAGGTATTCGCTGAGGTAATTGTTGTTGTAGCAGGATTGACGAACTTATTATCAGCATAAGGACTACTCTCTCCGGCACCAGCACCAATCTGACCACCCTTAATCATGACTTTCGTATCGTGCTGTACAAAACCGTTCTCGCTGCCGCCATAGACAGAGCCTTTCACGAAAGCGCTTCCGTCGACCGTCACTTCGGTCTGGGTGGTTAATGCCATCGTTTCAATAAACGTCAGATATTTGGCTTCACTATTGAAGTATTCCCATACATTTTGATGCTCATCATCAGCATATTCCCAAGTGATACCTTCCTTATCGGCTGGATAGAGGCTCGCTGTATATGCCATCATACGTTTGGGCATGTGCTCCTTATCTGCATAAGTATAAACATCAGGTGTGGCACCCATGCCTGCACCAAAGACGTGTCCTCTATCGTCTGGACCACCCGTTGCCGTCATCTGCATACCATTGGGACCAATTGTCGCGTGACCTTGAACGATAACAGTACATTCTCCACTTCCACTGTTTGCCAATGAACCTGGCATTCCTATTTCTAATCCAGGATATTGTGATTGGTTAGACTCACTGACAAGCGTATATCTGCCTACCGAAGATATCTCGCCGCCGCCATAGATGCTGCCGTCAACCTTGGCATCGCCCTCAACGGTGACCTTACTATTACCTCGTACCAATGCTGAGTAACCGTGAGTATTCAAACCCTTGCCAGCACCGAATACGTTTCCTTGGATATTGGGCGTAGGTGTATCTGAACCTCCCTCTCCATCACCTATCTTCACCTCCGTATCATTTTCCACACGACCTATCTCACCGCCGCCATAGACAGTACCTTTCACGGTACCGCCACTGATATTGACATTCGCTTGATAGACCATGGCTTTCTCACATTGGAAAGTGTTTGCGATACCCTTTCCTGCTCCGAAGACATTACCAGATTCATTTGATGAAGTACCAGCACCTATCGTACCACCAGTAATATTGACTGTACATTCGCCAGTGTCTTCAGTAAATGTATAAGTGCTGCCAGATACAGTATATGTACCCACTGAACCCAAGTTACCACCGCCATAGACATTCTGACCGATAGTTCCACCTTCAACTGTTACTTCGGTATTGCCGCCGACGGCAGACTCTTCACCACCACCATAAACACTGCAGTCAACTTTCATCACCTTACCGTTTGCATCTGCAACTGTATTTCCATTAACGGTGAGGGTTACATTGCCAGTGACAGCACCAAGATTCTCTAATGAGTTCCATGTATAGCAGTACCATTTCGTTTCACCACCTACTTCCTTAGAATAGGTTGGATTCGTTTTTGTCGCTTCTCCGTTGTTATCGTCATTCGTCCACTCGTATACTGTAGATAAGTATGGTATACTTCCATCAGTAATCACACCCGCATCATTAATCGACGGGAATGTCTTGCCTCCTTTATTCTGTACTTGGAATGTAGGAATGGCTGCTGAATAACCTGCACCAAAGACACTGCCATCCACTTGGGTATTAGTGAGTATCGAAGTAACGTCACCACTGACACTGGCAAGGTTGCCACCCCCATAGAAGTTGCCCAACACTTTACAGTTTTCCAGCGTACTCTCAACATCACCCGTGGTTGTGATACCGAACTGTATCCACTTGATGAAGCCACGCTGGGTGATCTCATCAGTTAGACCATTAGACTGGTTGAACACCTCGAATTCATATTCGGCATGAAAACCTTTGTTTTCCTTATTTGTACCATCGTCATCGTATTGCGCTGCCGTTCCATCTATGAGGTTCAAAGGATTAAATCCATTCCAATTATATTTATACCAATTATTACCCTCTTTATAAGTATCCCATGTGCCAATATTAGCTGACGGTCGGTCACTATCTTGCTGTAATTGCCTATAATAACTGTTACCACCATTCCCACCACCATAGAACACACCGAATGTGGTGCCTGTGGCATTGGTAGTAATCTTATGACCTGCCATATTACCCACCTTGGGACCTCCACAGTATTTATCAACTCGGCTATTATTAATAGTTACTTCAATGTCACCACTAATCGGATTGGAACCATTGATGCCACCACCATAAAATTCATCTATCAAAGAATGATTGATTTTAAATGTAACGTTCTCTCCACTTTTTACTTTATCATAGCCGGCACCTGCAATGATGTCAAACTTACCTCCATCGATATAACAACGAGGTGTTCCGCCAATAACATTCGTTCCCTCTTCTGGAAGTTCAGGACGATAAAGACCTGTGAGGTAAAGTTCCTTGACTTGACCACCGATCACATTCACAGGGAACAAATAAATATCAGGTTTATCATTGACATTGGGGTGAGCACCTGGGGCGAAACGATGTATCCACGCGTTACCTCCTAACAGGAAATAACTGGTGCGATCATGTTTTTCAACATTACCAATGTTGTCTGTGCCTGTACCTTCCTGCTTTCTTTTTGTAAACTGCTCGTGTTCACCACCGTTGATAATGACAGGCGATTTCCCTGTTCTT
This sequence comes from Prevotella sp., assembly GCA_045225255.1. Lineage (GTDB taxonomy): Bacteria > Bacteroidota > Bacteroidia > Bacteroidales > Bacteroidaceae > Prevotella. Next base: position 66,865 of record JBGVBD010000218.1, read on the forward strand.
GAAACCGCAGCATCATATTCAAACTGGGTGGTATGCATAAATGCTGTTTCCGTAATTTCGAAATGACCCAACGGAACCATAATACCGATGGCGTACGCAAATTTATTGGTACGGATAGCAAGTCCTAACTCTGGTACAGGGAGGAAATCAAAACGGATGGGCTGAACACCTGGACGGTCAACGTCATTACGGAATTGCAGTTCCAAGCAATTGTCCGGCTCATTGTCGAAATCAAGGTCTGCACTCATCAGAGTGAATGGTCTTGTATTAGTTCCAGTTTGCCCATAGACACTACTATGATTCCTCACTTGGACATTACCTATCAATACGATAGCCTGATTATATACATTTTTGCCACTACTTGTTTTAGATAGTGCTCCAATGGCTTCTTTTATAGTTGTATAGACATTCTGTCCTTGGAATGTATTAGATATAGTACCTGCTGGAGTAAATGCTGATCCATATTCCGCCACACCGGTTTGACTACCTTTCTTTCCTCCTGCTGCCACATTCACGCGATCAATACTATAATCTTTATTACACAAGTAAACGGCATCAGCCCATTGAGCAGTAATAGAGATGGACGTCACTCCCTTGGGAACATAGAAATATCCACCCTGAGCATATACACGACCACTGTAACTATTACGGTCCGCATAGTTATAGTCTGTAGCAGCGCTACCTCCAGAAATAATCCAGCCCGTCACTACCTTGTCGGTATAGTTACCACCATATTTCTTTTCCCATGTGTCACCATTAGGATTACCAAAGATCTCGTTATAATAAGGAAGTTGTATCTTCCCATAGCAATAGTCATTGTATTCCGTGTCCATCGCTGTGATTTTGAAACCACCTTCTGGAGTTTTAGAAGAACTTGGATTTCTTCCATTATCAATAGTAACAGTAACTGTTCCGAGTATCTGTCCTTCCGTATCAGGAGCCATGTCTTTACCCCAATGATTAGATGCACTTGCTCTATTAACCCATGTCTTAGTTGATGGGTCAACACGCTGGTTAGGGTCCTGATTAATGACAGAAGGGTACTTACCCCACTTCTTCAAAATGGGATATGGCGCAATGCTGAGGTCAAGCACCCATTTGGCAATACCAACATCTTCTATCTCTCCGTCAGATGGTGCCGTACCGTTTGTTCCGTTTACCCACCACGTGCATAGTTTCTTATTGCTGTTGAGAATGCTACGATAGTATTCGAAGCGAGTAAGATACTTGGCATCTGCAGGCCAAGAGCGATGAAAATCGGCTATAGCCATATTGTTATCGAAAGTAACATCATCCACATAGGTATCTGTCTCTTTGTCATACCTGTTACGACGATAATAGTTATAGTTGTTGACACCCGTCTCGCCTGCATTGTCTATCTGTACTCCACCATATACAGGAGATATGTTGGAACCTGTAATATCTCCGTAGAACATACAGTTCATCACCATACCTGCTTCGCCGACGTTAGTCTGTGTCGTAGCGACAGGATTATAGCCTACGATACCAGCAGTATAGGTTCCACCATTCACAGTAGCATAACTATAACAGTTGATGACACGGGTATTTCCTGAGATACTGCCCACGATGCTACCCACATGACCACTGCCACTGACGGTACTTCCATTAGCTCCTGTTGCTAAAACACCACAGTTATAGATACGGGTTGCTCCTGTCGCTTCATTACAAATAGCGCCAGTATTACCATTATCATTACCTTTATCTGATGTAATATTGATATTGTCAAGAATCACGTTCTTAATTGTTGCTCCATTGGCATAGGCTACCAAAGGATAACTGAGCGAACGAGTGATTAGTTCACCATCAACGGCACCATCAATGGTGCCAGTGAAAGGATTATCAGAAGTACCTATCGAACCTGATGCAGAAAAGTTACTGGCAAGAATATAGTTGCCGTTCATATCTGTTATCTGGCTCGAAGAAGACACCTCTGCGGGAGGTAGGAGTGTGGTCTCATTAGAGATGACATAACCTATTTTTGTTGCAATAGCCCTAAAGGTTGCGGCACTGCCTTTCGCAAAGGGTGCCGTATAAGCTGTTGATGAAGAATTTGCAGGAGTACCGTCAGTCGTATAATGAATGGTAGCACCCTCTGTTGCGCAAGTGATGGTTACATTACCTCCACTAATAGTGATAACAGGCTTTGCGCATTGAGGAAGGTTATAAGTGGTCACTCCAGATGCGAAGTAATCACCTGACCCCTTGGCAATAGCCTTGATAACTGTCATACTTTCTGTCTGGGGGACATTGACAGATGTGGTACCTGTGGTGGTTGTTGACGTGGTAGGTGTATCTCCATTGGTTGTATAATAAATAGTGGCTCCACTTGCTGCGGTAATGGTAAATGTCCCATCATAATTGTTGGTGATGGTAGGCGGGTCAATGGTAGCCTTTTCGAAATAAAAGTTCGAGTTGGCATCTATTGTTTGGTAGATTCCAATAATGCCTGCCGTGTTTTCATAACCTGTTGGACCATTAGATTTACCTGATTGACCTGTAAGAGCATTCTTATTTCCACCATTCACCGTCCAATATTTTGCATTGGCATCAGCTCTCGCTTGTATGTTGTAGGCGGTTCCATTTTGAATAATGGCAAATAGCGCATTGTTATTTGGTGTTTCCAACGCCTCAAGGTGTACACGCATACGGTCAGCATTTGTTGTCGTCCTAATTTGCCCATTAAACACAATATACTTACCATCAAAAGCACGTTTGATATAGTAATAGTTCTGCGTCGGATGCTTCTCGACTATCCATACGGCCTTTTCGTTGACATTATATACCCCATCGCGACACTTATATGTAGTAAGGAACGGTTTTCCGTTGTCTTGACTCGTAAAGTCATCTTGAGTTGTGTAATCATAATAACACCACCCTTCCGTAGGACACAAATAATAGTTGGAGGTAGTATTGCTGGCATTATAGCCATTGCTAGCAATATAATATACACCCGAATAATCCGTTTGTCCCCACGCCATTTCACTGCCTAAAACAAGCATTAGGAGCAATAGGCAGAGGGTATGTAAGAGTCCCACCCTATGGGACTGTTTGTCCCACCCTATGGGACTATTTGTCCCACCCCATGGGACTATTTGTCCCACCCTATGGGACTTTCCGATAGAAGGCATGTATCGTGTCGTTGTCTTGTTACTCATATCTTGTATCTTTCTGGATTACTTAACTGCGAGTTTCTTCTGATAGCGTCCACCAGCGGCACGGACGACGTAAACACCACCGACGGGAACGAAGGTCGTAACGGTTTCACCCGGCTGGATGGTGAAACTTGCAATGGCAACACCGCTCACGTTGAAGATGCGGACATCGGTAGCCTGTTTGAGTGACGACGTGACGCTGACATCATGTCTATGGACAGAAATCAGCATCGACTCCTCACCGACCTCACCTTCTGACGGGTCTTTGTCGCCAAAGGCAAATGATGAGCCGGCGGTATCGAAGATAATATGCTGGGCAGCCTTACGAGAGCCTGCTGCACTTGTCACAAAGAACGGGCGGAACGGAATGGTAGCCGTTGCCGTTGTCGTCACATCGAAACTATCACCATCGGCATCGAGCAGATAGTTGCCTGTCACTGCCTTGCTGATGTAGTTAGGCTTGAAGGTGTAACCATCCTCTGACGTTCCTGTATCATCATCGCTCTTCTTAATCTGCAGAAGGGGGAAGTCGTCTTCGTTGCTCGGATAAGAGGCGAAGGTGATGATTTGCTTTTCAAGTTTTGCAATCGCAGAATCATCGGCAGTATGCTTAGGCGTCCACTCACCACTGAGGTCGAACTCATAGAAGGTCTTGCTTGGGAAGCCTATGATATACGGGGTGCCACCAGCCAACAACGGATACTCAGCGAGACCACGTGGATCTTTATAATACTTCTGGTAGAGATCCTGATTGGCATCCTTCTGTTCGTTCGCACTATAATAGTAGTCCCAAAGGAAGGTGTTGTTTACTTCCTTGTAACCGTCTTTATTACTACTTGTCGGATAGTTGAAGGTTGCAGTAAAGGTTTCACCATTATCCTCCTTCTTACCTATGTATTCACGGAGCCAGTACTCATGACCCGTCTTAGTGCCATTCTTCTCATCCACTGAACGGCTGCCACTGTAGAAGTGGGTGATCTCACCCTTCTGCTGCGTCGTGACAAGTTCAGCGGTAAACGGCAGACTGACAGTCTCCCATCCCTTGTTGGTGTCGACATAGCGATCGGGCGTACGCTGATACCACATGCGATAACCGTCATCGAAATAGTAAGCAATCGGGCAGAAGAAGTCTCGCTTGTCTACCAGCAGATGGTCGTTGACGGCTGTCGGCTTACCATTCGTGAGCGTAGCCGTGACGAGATGTCCGTGGATGGACGATGCGGCAGACGAGGCATTGGATACGCGACGATAGTCACCTCCCAGGTAATAATCGGTATATTCCGGATCCTTGAAATAGCCCGTCAGTATATCATAGGTCTTCTTATTCTCACCCTTGCTTGGAGCATATACCAACAAGTTAGGCGTCTCACCTTCGTTGGCAATACCGATCAGTCCTTCGTCATTGTCGAGCAACGGTGGGTAGAAGGCAGGACTTCCGACGGCAAAACCTTCAGACTTGAAGCCGAGTGCCCACGTGTTGTCGTTGTATCCTGCAAAGTCGATAGCCGTCATATTAGGATAAGCATCCTTCATCGTGTCGTCGGTGGGTGATGCTGGCTTCGACTTGGCAGCCAGATATGCCCAGAGGTTGAAGTGCGCCACATCCATGTCTGAGCTCTGGTAGTAAGCGGGAGCACGATAGACACGGTTGCTTGAATTGCTGAGAGGCAGTCGTCCGCTGCTCTTCGCGATGCGGGTCGGTTGACTGTCGTGCGGACGTGACGTGGTGTAGTCGTAGGTCAGCGTCTGTCCGAAGAAGAGGTAATCGTCAGGCCAGATGGGCGCATAGACCACCTTTGATGCCGAACCGTCTTCGACTACTCGCATGCGGTCGTCGTAGGCCTCTGGAATACTACCTCCGGCATAGATGAAGTCGCCGTCGGTGTAACGCTTCTCCACATAACCTACATCACCATACTGGGCATCGGGCGATGCGGGATACTTGCCTGTGCTCAGCTCATCGGGCAGAGTACCGTCAGTATGGGCACGGAGGTAGTTGTACTCAGTGGGAGAACCAGTAGGTACCTTATTGTCGTAGTAGCGCTTGTTCAAATAGAAGCCATTCAGGTTATAAGCTACCGTACCATTATAGAACTCCGTTTCAGACATTGCCTTGGCATTACCACGGTCATGCGGCGTTGTCTTGTAGGCATTGCTCTCTGGATAATAGCAGTTGACAACCTGCGTACCATGGTCATCAGACGGGTTGCCAAAGACTGCATTCACTGTATTGTCCACCGTTGTCGCAGAACTCTTTACCCAACAGTTCTCGACATAGCCTTCACCCGTGTCAACTACACCTGCGGAGGTGAACGATCCCGTGACACCAAGGTTATATACGCTACCACAGAGTTTACCGAACAGCGAATGGTCAAGTCCGCTGACGGTATAGCCGTCGCCATGGAAGTTACCCATGAAGCACTGGGTGTCATCACCGATAGGCGTCCATCCATCAGCGGAACCGCCAGACACGGTATAGGCCTTCGGCGAGACGTTGCTATTCAGGATGAACTCCAGTTTGGCGCCACCCTTCACACGAGCGTTAAGTATCGTATGACCATTAAACGGACCGCTCTTGATGGTATCACCAGCAAAGGTTATTCCGCTGGTTTCCTTTGTGATGAGACTCAGGTCGAAGAAGTCCTTCAGCAAGTCAAGTTCACTCTTGGCAGCATCGCTCTCGCAGTCGCGGCTGTCGATGTATATCTTCGATTCGCGTTCCACATTCGGATGATCGACATAGAGGTGGTGCTCCTTGTCCTTCATCACGGCATCAAGGTCGTGATAGTTGGCGACCGTCAATGGTACATAGTTCGAGTATGTCTTACCTAAATACGTCTTCGAATAGAATGCCAGGAATACCTTCTGGTTCTGATACCAATAAAGCGGTGTGCCGTTATTGATGAATGGAACGCCATTCTGGTGGTTCTCGGCATCCTGGTCACTGTAGAACAGTTCCCATCCGCTGGTCAGCACCTCGTAGAGTCCGGGGTTGACAGTCGGTGCCTTCAGACCGACGGTATTACCCGGCAGCACAGCAGGCGGCGGCGACAGCGGTCCGATTTCCGGTGCGCCGCTCTCCAAGTTCAGATGGATGTTCACCACATGCAACTCGTTGACCAGGCTGACACCGTCACCCTCGTCGTCTTTCTCGTAGTAGGTATATTGATAGACCACGCTGATAATCTTCTCCTTGGTGACATCCTTGGCATTCGACTCACGCGAGACATACAGCGTGGTGGTCTCCGTAGGCTCAGAGCCTTGGATGGAGAAACCTTCCTGATAGTTCTTCAAGCCAGTGAACTCACCCTCGGTGATAACGGTTTCCTCTGCCACGCTGCCATAGCCCTCGTAGCAGAAATAGACGACAAGGTCGCCACTCGACGTATTACCGATGTGCTTCGTCTTCACCTTGTCTTCATTCTCTTCCAACAGGTTGTCGAACTCCTTCTTCGTGAGATCCTGACCCTTGGCATACGGTGTGCCATGGTCGATAAAGTTCTCGGTAGCGATATACACGTCCTGACCACCCGAGGCGATGCTGAGACGCGTGTAGTGTAGCTTCTCGTTCAGGATGTCTTCATAGTCGTCACTCGACAGTGTACGCTCGGCATCCGTGCTAATGGTGTGGTCGACTTCATCTTTGTCCTTATAAGTATATGGTAGTGTTCCCGTATAGACGGCAACATACTCCACCGACTTTGTCTCGTCGTACGGATGGTGATAGACGCTGGTATGTCCCTCACCTAGATAGGTCGGGTCAATCAGCACGTCGAAGGCGTCGTAGTTGAACTTGAACATGTCACGGCTCTCGGTCAGTGAGCACCATGCCTTGATGGTACTATAGTTCTCGCCTGCCTTGAAGTATTGTCCGCCATAGAGTCCCTCTGTGGTACAGATATAGGCGTTTGAGAGGTTGTCTTGGATATATTTGAGTGCACCATTTTCATCGACTGGATCGGCATTGATCTTGCTGTTGTTATAGGTCATATACTTAGTAGCCAAAGCTTCAAGGTCCTCTTCCGTACCAGATACCAACTCGCCTAAGAGTACATATTCCTCGTCGCCCAACTGAATAGTGTTAATACAAACCATAGCCGGTCTAAAGTTCGCCTGGGCAGCAGCAGGTAGCGTGCCGTAGGTCGTCGTCGAAATGGCATTACCTGCCTGCGTGGTGCCATAATCCTCGATGGCGACGTATGCTAACTCCACTTCGGCTTGACCTGTCGGTGCCGGACTCATAGAGCCGACTGTCGAAGTGTAGTCCGTATAGACCTCACCAGAGATAATCTCACCCACGGCATAGTTACGCTGACCATAGAGACCAGACGACTCACCGTCCTTCAGCCTGTAGGTCGGTCCCTCGCGGTAGTTTGCCTTTTCTTCGTCTGACAAGTCTTTATATGCTACCTTTCGTATCTTATCCGTCACAGCTCCTGCATTGTCATTGATGGGCGTGTACCAGTCGTCCCAGTCCTTCGGGCTGTTCATGTCGAAGGTCAGGGCATATCCTGTGTCGTGACTGATATTGTTGGACGGGTGGAACAGCGTGGTAAGGTCTGTCACCTCAACACCCGTCGAAGTCTGCACGCTATGACCGGCACTCTGGAATTCCTTCCAAGCCGTAGTGGCATGGAGGGTCGTGTCATTCTCTAAGACGTAGGCCCCTGCGTCATAGGCTACGCCGTCGATGATACACGGATCGGCATTGACATAGGTGTCTTTGACGAACAACTTCTGCTCGGCACTCGACAGCTGGTGCCAATCCCACCATGAGATGACATCGTTCAGGTAGTAGGTCATGCTCTCGTTATCAACCTTCACGCCGTCAGACGCTATCTTGGCTGTCCGCTCTTCGTTGGCATAATAAGCATAGAGACTGGGCTGTACGTTCAGTAGTGTCAGACGACCATTGGAACCTGCAGTAATGGTGAGCGGTATCTTCACCTCCTTGCGGTAAGCGGTAGCGGAGCCTGCGTATGCTGACACCTCCTGCTCGTAGATATACACTTCACCCTTGATAAACCAGTAGTGGGCAGGCGACGACAGATCGCCGTTTTTGGGATAGCACTCATCGACGATGCGCTTCGACTTATGAATGAAGTTACCCGATTTCTGGCAGTCCACGGGGTCTGCTGGATCATCGCTATAGGTATAGGACTTATGGGTACGGGCACTGTCACGGAGCTCTACTGTGCCACGCTTCATGGCCATGTTATATTCCGAGAGCAGGATGTTCTTATATTCTGGATGATAGGTACGTGCGCCATGTTCGTTCTTGGCATAGACATAGCCGCCACCCTCGATGTCCTTCTTCACATTGATGAGGTCCAACTCAACGATACCTGTAATCTTACCATAGATCTTATTAGAAGGCGTGCTTTTCTCTGAAGTCAACTCCAAGAACACACCCGATGCCAGTGCCACCTGATTTTCACTGGTACCGTTGTTGCGATCCTTCTGCGACATGTGTGCCGTCTTATAGTCATAGTAGCTGACATTCGGGTCTTCAACCTTCGTTCTCTCCTTGCCTTGCTCATCTGTATAGACGACCTTGCGTGGATCCGTAAAATGGACGTCACTGGTCAGACTTCCCAAATAGTTCACAATACTGTAGATGCCGAAGTAGTTGCCATGCTCCCGCTGGTCGCCAGTATCTTCCGACCTCACGGTACGCTGCTTGTTCAGCGACAGCTCACCGATACGGTTAATGGTGTATTCCGTAGCGTCGGCGACGTCAGCGACACGGTCCTTGGCACCCTGCAGCACCAGGCGACTGCCATACACGCCGCAGAAGTCGGCACGCTGGATAGTGTTCAGCAGACGTCCGGCATAGATGGAGCAGAAGCCAAACTGCTTCCAGTAGGTCTCCGTCTGATAGGCTTCCGGCAACTTGTTATAGTCTGACTCGCTAATACGGTCACCGACCTTATACTCACCATAAGCCACCTGACACTGGTACTCCAGCTCGAAGTAGGCACGCTCGCGGTTGGTCATCTTCCGATACTGCTCCAGTGTAATCTTCGAGTCCAGTCCGTAGTAGTCGGTACCATAGTTAGTGATGTTCAACTCACGGTAGCCACCCACCAACGACAGGTTGCCGCCACCATAAAGTCCGCCCGTATGCTCAGTACCTACAGTGATGAAGTCGTGGTGATAGACATCGTAGAGCGTGGCAGTGGTATTGCCGAATACCGTCGTGGCGTTGTTGTAGCTCTCACTGTTCGATGACACGTTACCACCGGCAAACACAGCATTACGGATATGGACACCACGTTCTTCCGTGTCATCGTCTGTCTGTCCGTCACCAGAGTAGAGGTCCTGCCAGATGGCGGGCCATGTGCCATCATCGCTCTTACCCGGCAGGGTATTCAGGTAATCGGTCGGCACATATTGGTATGGGCCGTAGGTCTTGCCATCGAACGTGACACTATGGCCTGGCCTAACCTGCAGCATGGGCGAGATGACTACCTTACAGTCTTCGGTCAGCTTACCATTAGCGTCTTTATAATAGATATGGTTCGGCGAACCCGTATTCTCTTTCTCTGCCGTACCCTCGCTGAAATATCCCTTGCCATAGACAAAGCCGACGTCGCCACCACCGAAGACGTTGCCGTCACCAGCCGCGATGCCTTCCTCGGTGCCTATCTCACCACCATGAATATAGACCTCAGTTCCACCAAAGACATAACCGTCAGTATAGAAGCCGCGAGTACCGCCATAACCCAAGATGTTGTAACCCTTACCACCACCGAAGATATTACGTTTCACATGACCGTTATAAATCTCAATATGTGTTCCGCCAGCCTTATAAATAGCATCTAAAGTACGTTCTTTGTTGTCTTCACCTGTCGCAGTGACTTTACCGCGTCCGATGGTCGCGATCTCACCGCCACCGAAGACGCTATTACGGACGATACCGCCATATACCGTAACATTGGTGTAATCGACGCTACTGTTGTCGTCGTAGCCGCCACCGAAGAGGTTACCACAGTCGGACAGGCGGTCGAGTCCCACATGGTCGGTCCACGTCTCGTCGTTGACCTTCTCCTCGTACTTCCCTGTCGTGGCATTATAAACATAGCCGATGTAGCCGTTGTTGAGAGTGAGGTGCGTCGTTCCGAAGACGGAGCCACCCTCACCACCACCATAGGCATTACGCTGGATGGCGGGGACACCATCGTAGTAGCCATAGTCAGCAGGCAATGCTTCTGTACGGTCCCTGCGGATACCGATAACGACATTGGTCTCGCCAGGGATGTCATTAGTGGTAGCTGTCGTTGAGGTATCGTGATAGCCTACATGACCTGCCCAGCCACCACCATAGACATTTCGAGCCGTACCGCCCTCCACATAGAGGGTTGCCTTGGCAGTAAAACCATTAGGATTCGATTCGCTCTTGGCACCCACTCTGAAGTGGTCTTCCACTGAGCCACTGGTACCACCTGCATAGACGTCCTTGCCAACAGTGCCTCCCAAGAGGTCGATATAGGTCGTGCCGCTCACGACGGCATCGGCACCCAAGCCGCCACCATAGGCATAGCCCACGACGGTGGCACCCTTGTGGATATGTACATTGGTATTGTATTTCTGACCGTCAAGGCGTACGGCATGAGCCAACGGGCTGTCAAGGCCGTGGTCTAAGTAGAATGTCTCGCCATCCTTGTCGGTATAAGGCGTAGAGGTATCTTCGTAGCCAGGCAGGCTGAGATCAAAATCCGCACCTTCGTCGTGTCTCCATTTTACCATCGACTCAAGGTTCAACACCCCACCATTCTTACCACCGCCATAGACCTCATAGACCTTGGCACCCTCGAAGAGGTTCACCTCGGTATATTGCGACCAGGAATCCTTACCAAAGCCGGCACCAAAGACGGTAGCGAGATAACCGCTCTTCTCGTCCGACCAGACAGGCGTATAGATGTTGACCTGTCCGTAGAGGGTACGGTCGGCAGAGTTGTTGCCACCGAAGATGATGCCCGTGCTGGCTTTCTCGCTTCGGTAGTTCACCTGTGCCTCATAGACGTCACAGGGATACAGGGGGTCGGCACCATAGGCACCGCCGAAGATGCTATCCAATTGGATGGTAGAGCCGGCCGGCACGTTGACCACCGTACGACGGGTGATACCTTCCTCGAAGCTGCCACCGAAGGCATTCTTCATCGCACCACGCATCAAGTCGATGATGGCGGAAGCCTTGTCGGGTTGACCTTCTTCAAGACCGTTATCAACCAAATCAGAAGGAGTCACGCCCATGCCGAGACCGCAGTTAGCACCGGCACCAAACACTTCCATGTTCTGGAACTTGGAAACTGTAGAAGGTATGTCTATCAGCACATAGCTACGGCACTGCATACTATCAACACCAAAGCCTTTCAAACTACCCTGACCTGCACCGAAGATTCTGGCTGTCTCGTTGCGGGAATGCGTATTCGACTTGAAATTGACAAAGGCATTATCAACTCGCGGCTTGGTAAAGCCTGCCCTGCTCTTGCCATTGGGATAGGTATAATCACTGAAATAAGATGACGTATAGTCGTAGTCACCATAACAGCCACCGAAGATGTAGTCAACACGACCCTGGATATACTCCATATAGGCACCGGCTTTCGTCACATCAGGCTGTTCCAAGCTCTTAGGGTTGTGTATCTTGCTATGGAGGTCGGTACTGACGCGGTCAATGAAGTTCTTGCCGTCCTGAGCGAGGATTTGTCCGCCGAGGTCGTTGGCACCATAGACATGGTCACGGATCCAGGGGAAGCCTAACACATCCTTGCCGTTGGCATCAACACCACTACGACCGATGTAGGTTTCCGTATGTCCAAGGATATCGGCATTACAACTACCGCCGAAGGAGTTAAAGATACGTCCGTTACCCAAGTTGATGATGGTATTACCAGCAATGGGAGCCTCAAAGGCACCACCATAGATAAATTCTGCCTCCGCCATGTCGTCGCTATCATCAGCATGGCCACGATAGACGCCCTCGATGCTACCCTTCAGATTGACATAGCAGCTATAGGCATCGTCGTATTTGAATAACTTCCCATTAAAGGTATAGGTACCGTCTTCCTCTGGTTGACCAACAGGTCCTTTCTCTCCACCACCGAAGATCTGGAAGACATAGCCTGCATTCAGGTTAATAGTGGTGCTACCCCAAATCTCAGAATCCTTACCATAGCCTCCACCGAACACATTCAGCGCCTTACCAAGCACGTCCATACCTTGCTTATCAAGGATAACACCCGAACGACGCTCTAAGATATTGTAACTGTTCTTGCCGTACAGGATAGCCTCACCCTCGTTCTCTTCAACCTTATCGAAGATGGCGAACTCACCCTTGCGGTCATGGATGGATGCATTGATGTTGATGACCACGTTGCCATTGACATGTCCACTGTTATAGCAGCCACCATAGATGTTGCCACCTTTCAAGCGACGATCCAGATCAGCAGCAGTGCTGGTGCCTGGAGTCAGCCCTGTGGGATACACCGGCAGACCGGTTTCGGCACTGAAAGTGTTCCACTCTAACTGACGGTTGCCGTTGTCATCCAGCACAAATTCGCCAGTGGTGGTATTCTTCTTCCAACGCAGAGGCTGAATCTTCAAACCGCCGAAGTTGAGGTAGAGTTTGTTGCCATTGGTATCAGGGGCGCCCAATAGTCCACCTTCATAGGCGGCATTATAATCCGAAGCAGCGACGTTGGCATCATTACTGCCACCCACCAGTTTCTCGAATATGATGACCTTGTCGTTGAAGTTGATGTTCATGGCACCATTAATCTCCATACTACCCACATTACCTCCGCAGTAGAACGAGCCGAACTTGGTAGAGTATGCCTCGTATGCACCTATGTCATCAAAAACCACACGGGGCTTGACATTCATGTTCACGCCGTCCATGTAGTCTTTAAAGTTATCTGCGTCAGTCAGGTCAGTATTGTTGACAGTACTCATAGTACGCAGGATACCCTCCTTTTTAGTGACCTCACCCGTCACGTCATCTTTCTCCTCCTCGTTGGTGGTAATCATATTGGCACCATTGTTGCCGAGGAATACCTTGTCGGCAATGACGTATGAACCAATCTTCAACTCGGCATAGACATCCTTATTGGGGTCATCGGTATGCAACGTAGCACTGTTACCACCGCAATAGACGGCACCACCGATAACGGTGGGATGCTCAGCATCCGTACCCGACAGACGGATAGACACCGATTCGGCATTCGGGCGGAACCTCTTGAGAGCCGCCATGGAGTTGGTTCCCGGCTCATAGTAGATGTCGCTATATATATCATCATTCTTGTAGGCGTCTTTATCAGTATAGGGGTAAGAGCCGTTACCACCACCATAGACATCGCCGTTGATGCTGCTGTGGATGCCTAAGGCATTACCGCCATAGACGATACCTGTAACGTCGTTACCACCATAGACGTTATTGATGTTACCTCCCGTCACATAGACACGAGCAGAATAGCCAGCAGGGAAATACACACTATTGATGGTCTCTTCAGCAATGGCATTATCATCGGGGTTCACGTCCGCCATACGACAACCGCCATAGACGTTATCGACCTCCAAATCGTCAGAGTCGAGCCAGAGGAGGATGCCATTCGGATGGGTCATAGGACCCTCATTACCACCACTATAGATATTCCTAACCTTGCCACGGTACAGGTGCCAGTCAGGACGGATCGCCATTGCAGCCTTGTTATTTCCACCAAATAGACGACCAATTTGGTATGCATCACTGCTGGGATAGGAGAAACCGGTATTAATACCCATTCCATCGCGGAATCGGGTGTTGGTCAACAACTCACCAGTATTGTCAGCGTTAGGATTGGTGGCATCAATAATGCTATTAACTACCTTGCTGGGATTATTCAAGCATATTACCGTTTTATTCGTCACCGTTGCAGCATTTCCACCACCATAAGCATATACGATGGAACCACCATGAATATCCACATAGGTCTTCCCCAGTTCAGGCTTGGTCAGATTATAGTAGGGATTGGGAGTTGTGTTGTCTGACAGTTTCTCAGAGGTGTAGTCATAGTCACCATTGCCACCACCAAAGAGCTGACCGATATAAATGGACTTGTTATTATCAACCTCTTCGGTCTTGACATCACCAATAGCTTTACCTTCTGGTATGTCATCACCTTCTTCATAATAAGTCGCAGGGGTGATGGCCATGGAAGAGATACGCACAAAGGCATTCCAACTTGCGTCTACTCCATCGGTATTACCAACAAGCTCTGCAGGAAGTGTTGCTGATGTTCCAATGGTTCCTGCGATATCATTACCACCATATACCTTATTAATAAGAATATAGTCAGAGGCATGTTCTCCATCGATATGGACAAAGGCACTACCATCGACATTCGCCATACGGGCACCACCAAAGACAGCATTGTAGTCGCCAGCATACACAGTAACCTTCGTGCTACCGCCTGTATCACCAGCATTACCACCACCATAGATATTACCACCAATGGTTATCTGTCCCTGCACTGCCGTAGCGGTGAGGAGTAACATTAAACTGATTATGGTATCTTTAACTCTCAATGCTTACACCTTATTTATTTATATTAATCGTCCATTCCAAATCGGCGTCTGACAACTGTCCCAGATAAGTGGGTGCCACATTCAGGTTGAGGGTCACAAGTTGTCCTCTGCTGGCACTCAGGTCAGGTAACACATTTGTCGCCGTACAGTTCTCACGTATCCTATTATCATACCTGTCATACACATCATAAGTGCAGACGAGGGTCAAGGCACTGCTCTGTCCTGGTGCGAAATAGCCAAAGTAACCACCGATAGTCGCAGCATTCTCTGGTTTGAGTTCTATACCTGCCGTATTTTCGAAGAACGTAGCAGTCAATGTTCCTTCTTCTGCGGTCGTCGGAGTATATTCGACGCTCTGCACAGGGTCTTCTTCATCATCATTCGGTCTAAGTGTGATGACGGCACTTACTGATGTGTTGGTTGTGGTTAACGCCATCCCCTTGAGTTTGATCTTACGCAGTGCACTGTATTCTTCATCCACTGTGAAATTGAGTTTGACTGCCGCAAAGAGGTGATCCATCAGCAATCGAACATCATTATCGGTAGACTTACCTGTATAATTAAACTTACCTTGCAACAGATCACCATCTGTATCTTTGACACCCGTGATAAAGCAAACATCTTCGGCGATGACAGCAGGAATACCCGTCAGCGTCAATATCACATCTCCTTCACTCTGCGAGATAGTCGGCGTCATTGCATTGGTTTTGGGCATAAACCCATAGATGGTATATCCTTTTCCATCCTCCACAGTAACCTGTGAATGCCAGACACCATTGCTATAACGGATCAATTTGGCTGTATATCCAGAAGAAGGTGATTCATCAGGCAATACGAAAAGACCAATAGTGATATCATGATCGGGGACATAAGGCGTTGTATTATACCCATCAGAGATAGCACGACGAGATAAAGCGCCATGGTTCTGATAGGCAGCGGTATAAGGCACGACCTGCAAGGTACTGACTGTCCGTTGCTCATCAGTACCATCCGATGAACAGCTTACAGCCAATAGCCAACAGCTAATAGCCAACAGCCAAACGTATCTACCAGTTATACACCTCATGATCTACCGACTTTGTTGTCCAATCTTTAATATATAATGAATTAATCTCCAAGTAACCGCCACCCGTATAGTAAGCATAGACAATCCACGAACGGTTGCGCACGAAGTCGCCTGCCGTCTCCATCTGAAACGTTGCAGGTGTTTTTGCCACACCATCCACTGAATAGGATATCGTACCAGCCAACCGTTGGTCTGACTCACGCAGGTAATAGGGACCTACTACCGTCATTTCATTAGCAGCAACAGCCGTGTTGATGCTATTTTCATACGCCTGCGCTGTCTGTCCATCGTAAATATATTCGAGCGGATCGTTTGTTTTATTCACCTCATCGATAGGTGAAGGCAATAACGATACAGATGAAGTATTATAAGTCAACGTCTGAGTCTGTGGAATCAAGTATTCCACAGTAGGAATCATCTGCGCATTCAGCGAGATTCCCGTGATGCTCAGCGGCTTTGCGTCCGTTTTATTAGCAAAGACAAAACGTACCTTCGATACTGCACGTTCCAAATTGACAGTGACAATTTTGTTCTGTGTACCAATGCGCAATACAGGGGCATCGCCAAAAACAGGTTGATCGTTCAAAACACCAACCATAGGCAGACCGTCATTAGGAACAGAGGTAAACAAGGGGTCCAATCCAAAATACGATTCGGTCAGTTTGGCATTATTCCTTATATCGGTACGCGTACTATTCTCATTGAAGGCACAACCACAGTTGCCATTCATCACATTGGCAAGCACATAGATATCCACATTGGGCTTATAGCGTGCAAAATCATCATCGACCGCAATCTGGTAGGTGGCTCCTTCATCTGAATTCAGGGCATCAGTGGCTGTCGTATTAAGATAGCCTACCAAGTTTCCTGTACCTCTTTCGAATATCCACATCTGTAACTTATTGATCTTCGACTCAGCGACTGAAGCATCAACATCTCCAACTGCAGCACGAATCAGCATAGGATGTTCTGGCGAATACACATAGACGGTCAGCATGGTAGGCTGCTTTTCTCCCGTTTCATCGGAAGAACTACAGCCAATGGCAAGCAGCAAAAGAGAAATGAGAAATGAAAAGGCTTTCATTCCCTGCAGGGTACGATATGTCATTCCTTCATTTTCCATTTACATTTTTTCATTTCTCATTACTCATCACTCATTTATATCATAGCTTTACCGCCGTCGGTGTTGACAGCACCCATTTTGTTTGTACCTGCACACCAACTTCAAGTCGTGGCGACAACAAGTCGGGCATACATGAATAGGCATTTTCCAATGATGTCACTGTCATGGTCACCACCGTCGTATAGTCTTGTGTAAACACACGATTCGCATAGGCGCCTGCTCCTTGTCCTGCAGGGTCAATCTCACCAATGAGATAGAACTTCGTATCGGGATAGATAACACCATCCTTGCCTGTAAACTTATTACCTGTCTTATTCTCAAACTCCAAGATAACAGGCACCTTCTCTTCGTCGTACGATTGAAGTACCAGTGTGTTTACCGTTCCAGAAGTACCCACCACGGGGTCATAGATAAAACGGGCATCTACATTGCTCTGTGGCTCCTTCGGTTTGAAGTCAAAGCCCACCGTATGCTGACCACCGATAATCACAGCCGTCAATGGAAGATTGGCAGCACTACCATAGGAAACATTCTGATATTTCGAATCAGTTAATTGACCTGAAATAGTTTCCAGCGTCATCTGCAAACGGGCGACACCATATTGCAACGGTTCTACCACAGCAGCAGACTTGGTCGTTACAGCAACAGACTCCTCGTCATATTCCGCCAACAGGGTATTCCAATTCGATGTCTGCTGATACTTGGTCAATCCCACTTCCTTCTCTGAGGTCTTGATGGCACTATTGACATAGTACCACAGTTCGGCAGGATAGGTATAACGATTGATACCGTTGATGTTGTCGAGCGTTGTTGTCATCGTACGTACTGAGAATGCATTCTCACTGGCAATCCACCTCAAAGCAGCAGCGCCATCGGGTATTCCCAATGAAGTAGAGGCTGAGGGGTAGCCATTGTCAAGACAAGACTTTGCATCACTATCAATATTGGCGAGGATTGCCGTAGTAAGACCATCACTGCCCGTCAATTGTTTCTTTAGTGCCTCAACATACGCCTTGACATGAGCAGCCGAACCAGCCATCAATCCCGTCCCATCAGAGTCGGCATGAATAAAGTCCAAGTATAGTGCCTTTAACCCTGAATTGTCCGTCGTGCACCATCCTGTTGTATTGGCAATAGCAGTAAGATAGTCAGCCAATGCCTGCGCTTTTGAATCAATATCCGTCGTATTACAAATAGGCTGCAAACTAAATGAGATATCTGCGGGTACAATAACCTCATCGCCGACACGAGTCTCCAACTTTCCGTTTTGAACAGATGATTCTTTGCCTTCGATGGGCTTTGCCTGCCCATAGACCAACACTCGATTGGTACCTTGTTTCAGAGAGCAACGTCCTATATAATAGTAGTTTTGATCCAGTACCTTATTTGCCTCTGTACCTGTGGCAAGGGAAAGCAGAGGGTAACTATTAACCGTCACAGCAACTGCATCGGTGGTTTCGAAAGGAATCACCCACAGTTTTTGTAGACCTCTGAATGAATTGTCTGCTTGCACTACATCGTTTGCCATACGCATCCCATTCTGATGACCCACGCTGAAGGCAAGGTCATACTGCTTAGGCGGAGTGACAATCACATCATCCCACTTTGAACACGATATTAGCACCGCATTCAATAGTAACAATCCTGAAATGATGTGTATTTTTTTCACTGCTTGATGATTCTTTTACACCTTATTATAAGATATTAGATGTCAATGTCGTGTTGACCACCGTCTTTCCAGTCGAGCGTCACAGAGACTCCCACTTCCGTATCATCGGTACTTACATCACCTTTATCGCCCATATAGGCATTGATGATCTTAAACTCTCCGGCACTCAGGTTCTTTCTGATGCTCAGTATCGTTTCTGTCACACTACCGTCTTCGAGTGTCACATAGGCACGGAACTGCCAGTACGTCCTATCAGACTCTCCGTCATCAAAATCCGTCTCTACAACTGTACGCATCCCGTCTTCTGACGAGGGGAAGTTGATAGCACAGAAGCACAGGTTACCACCCTGCGTATCCAGTTTCTGAGTACGGACAATGGGCGACTTCTCCGAGAAAGCATATACACTGTCGTTGATATGGAACTGGGTGGCGAAGCCAGTGGCATAGACCTTGATGTCCTTGTACTTCTGTCCTCGAGGATTAATCACGAGAGCCTCTGCGCAATTCACCATATAAAGTTGTACATGGAATGTCTGGTCGACACCTTCCAGCACCTTCATGGACTGACGTGCCGTAAAGAGTCCAGTCGTCTGTGAGTCAATCGTGTCTTTGCTTGTCGAGATAGCAAGTTGCGAAGTCGGACAACGGTCGTCACCTGTTAAGTTTACCACGGAATTGTCCTTGATATTGGCAACCGCCAGATGCATGTATTCACGCATAGGCAGATAGAGCGTATAACTCTTCTCGCTGGCATTCATCACATGCTGGTCGTGACTCAGTCGTTCCTGAGGATTCTCTGTGTCATAGAACGAGAGGTCTACATCACGGGCATAATCGGTGAATATCTCTTCCAGATGAGAACGCAGGGCATTGGCAACGTTGACATCAGCAGCAGTACTGAGTTGGGTATTGATCTCGGTAGTGATATTAGTCACCAACCGCATCTCATAATCCAACTCAAAGTCGTTGCCGCAATCGCTCAAGTCATCGTCGATCGTCGAGCATGCTGTTGGCAGCATCACTGCCAACAGCATGACGATATACCACCACGTTCTCTTCATGCACTAAGTCTTAAATTTCAACTTCAAAGTTCAAACCTGGCTTCCATTCCAGATTAACAGAGAGTCCTAACTCCATCTGCGGGGTGCGCAGGTCGGGAAGACCCTTCGTTGCCGTGCCGAGACCCTCTTCTTCAGAAGGATCTGATCCATCATTATTCGTACCTTGTTTGATGGTAAATGTGGCAATGGTCTTGAAGTCCTGTGTGAAAACGCGGTCCTTAGCATCAGCAACACTTGTTTCAGCTTTGTTGGTTGCCTCAGATGGCTTCAAAGAACCTACCAGATAGAAAGTGGCGCCATGAGGAATAATCTCCCCATTTGCTCCAATAAAATCGGCACAGTTATTAACGAACTCCAAGGCAACATTGACCGTCTCATTATCAGTAGACTGCAGAACTAACGTAAAGTTAGTTGTGGTGTTACCGGTTCCTGGTTGTACGACATAACTACCTGCATTTAATGTCTTATCATAGACGGTATATGTCGTGGTACCTTTCTTGACGAAATTCCAACCCACTGATTTCTGTCCGCCAATCAGAATACCTGTCAGCGTAAAACCATCAGCAACGTTCACTGCTGTACCATTGTAATCTTTATATACCTCGCCATCTGTCAACTTTGCCACTGCAGCGTCCAAGCGTGCTACGCCATACTCCACAGGCTTTACAATAGCAACAGAACGTGTCTCCTCTGTCACCTTTCCTGTATCATATAAGCCTAAGACATCTGTCCAAGTCTTTGTTCCGTAGTTGGGTGATTGTACGTTATTAGACACCTTCACAGGACTGTTCACGAAATACTGCAAGTTAGCAGGATAGACATAACTATTCAATGATGACACATTCATGCTGGCCATATTGGAAGCAGCCTCGAATTCCTTTGAGGTTTCATTATAAGACACGAATACTGCACCATCGGGGAGATTAACGCTGGCAGGATAGCCTTGTAAATCTTCAATCAGAGTGACAGCTGTCGTGACATATGAAGTTGTCGTAGCTTCAACATAAGTATCAAGCGCAGTCCTGATGGCTTCTGCCATTTTATAAGCGTCAGGAGCAGTGGCTTGTGCGGCAGGAGTAACAAGTCCGTCCAGATTCATATAGAGTTCCTTGAAAACCCACTCGATATTCTTGGAAGACCCTGTCTCAATGGTCTTAAAATTGGTCCATAAGTTATTGATGGTAGCACTTTGGGCTGCAGTAACCTCCTTGAACTTAGGTTGAGTATTATCTGACAACTTAGATGTTGGGGTAGCATTAGCCACCGCATTCAATGCTGCTATCAGATTCGTTCCTTTAGCCTTTCCTGCATCGGTTGCATCTGCATAGATAGACACTGGAGTAAACTCTACGTTATCCAAGGTCGGTTTACCTGAAAGATTTGTAACTGCCAATGTTCCATATGTAAACTTGTCGGCAACGTCTGTAATTGCTGTTCCTGCAGTATTATCTACCGCCTTACCATAGAACAGGAAATTACTCGTGTTCACTTTCAAATTCACATCAGCATAGACTTTCGAATTGCTGTTTGTATTATCAAAAGCATTAATGGCTGCCAGGGAAATCAAGTTGTCATTAGCCGTAGAACCAACAGCTACATCTCCACTTGCTAAAGAATAGGGAACCAATTTAATGTTGTCAATACCACGGAAACCAGTCTCCTGCACAGTAGTCGAAGCCATGCGCATCTTAATGTTTTCCGGCAAAGAAATAGTGAATTGTGTCTTAACACTCTCACCATCAAACGTTGGGTTAGGATCAAGGGCTACATCGTCACTGGATGAACAGGCTGTGAATCCCACCACGCTCAGCAGTGCTATCGCACCGACATAAGCAAAATACTTGAACTTTTTCATAATCGATATTATGTTTATTTATTTATTCTCGTTTCTATTGTTGATTTTCCACATAGTCGAAGTACACCCTCAAATAACCAGAGTTACGCTGGTCGGCAAGGTGATGCTCCTTGATATACTGATAGGTACGTCCGCGGTTCAGACTCTTGATCTTCTGCTCCCTACGGGCGAGGTTAGGCTCGCTGTCGATGATGTCAATGACCTTCTTCAACTCAGCAGCCCTGTCACTGCCATTGGTGATGGTTTCTTCCAGATAATCGCGAAGGTCTGTCCAGTCCTCACCACCAAAGACAATATCAAACTGATTGTCGCCAAGAGGCAACTGTTCCTGCAGATAACGCTTGAGTGCCCATGCACGCTGCTTGGCAATGCTCTCGTTGAACTTCTGAGGTCCGTCGAAAGAGGCAAGTCCGATAATCTGTATCTTGCAGACCACAGCATCCTCACTCGCATACAACTTCTGAGTGACGTCGAGGATGCGGTCAAGCGTATGCTGGTTGTCACGATAGTCTGTACGAATCTTCACGTCTGACTTGGGGAAGTAGATAAACAGGGCGTTCTTGTCACGACGCAATACCTGACCGGGTTCGTAAGGCTTGTATTCAGAGATATGTGCCAATATCGGCTCCGTACGACGTAAGATATCAATGTCACGCTCCTTCGGTGCAACAGGTACTGTATCCACCTGAGCAGTCTCGATCACTGGTGTCTCGATGGTGTAGAGCGTATCGACGGCTGGTGGTATCACAACGTCCTGTATGGTTCTGGCAGGTCGTCCCGGAATGTTGAAGACGATATTGATGGCAGCCTGCGGCAACACGAACCATCTGCCGTCATCACCAATCTTCGTACCACACTTACCACACGCATAACGGTCATACTTGGCATATCCAACAACGGCACCAATCAATGCCTCAAGATTCCAGTGGCGTCCCAGTGGCCAAGAATAACCGTAGAAAGCACCCAAGGCTCCAAGGTCACCCTCTCGACGCTCCTTCTGGAAACCTTTATAGAGTCCAAACGGGAACTTCAGGTTTGCCAGATTATAATGACTGTATATCAGATTGACGCCAAAGAAATGATGCACATTCACCGAGTCCGTCCAATAGCGCACGTCAGGTGATACCAACAGGTGGCGCCATTTGGTGGAAACATTGTCTGAAGTTGGCCAAGGGCGATAGCCTCCAGTCACTCCCATCGACCAATGAGGTGATAAGCGTAAACCTACTCGAAGATTCGGGGTGAGCAATGCATCATATAAGAGATTGTTACTGACGGTCACTTGCTGCGCCTTCACGGAAGAAGCCATCAGCAAGAACATTGCCAATAACATGCTTGTCAAAAATCTCTTTTCTCTTGTTCCAATCGTCATGTTTATGTGACTAAACGTTAAATTCTTGTTGTAAAAACTACCGCAAATGTATATATAAATACGCGTATAAGCGATAGAATTAACATATTTTTTGATATTTAACGTAAAATTCAAGTATTTTTGCGGTTTTAGCACCCTTTTGGGGGCTTTGTACGTTATTTTCCGAAATCGTATAAAGAGTGAAGATATATTCATTTGAGTAATATTTTTAAGTTTAAAGTTTAATCTTAAAGCTTTGCTTTGTATTCGAGTACAAAGATACAAAAAGTTATTAAGAAAACCATAAAAACAGGCTCCACTTTGAGTGAAAATTTGTTAAAACGGGGGGTAATGTACGTAATTTTCGAGGACGAATCGTTAAAATGTCTCTTTTCACTTGCTCGAAGGCTTTTCATCACTCGTTCCGCAGCCTTGTACACCTGAATGGAGGCTTTCCTTTACCCCCATACAAGGCTTTCCTTTAAGTGATGAGAGGCATTGGTAATCTTGAAAAGGGGAAAATTTCAGATTTCAGATTTCAGTTAGCTTTAACGACATTTTGACGGAAAAATGTTGAAGAATATCATACTATATATATATTATATATATATAATATATATAGTAAATTTTGTTTCCGATTTTTTCAGTTTTTGCTAACTGAAATCTGAAATCTGAAACTACCCCCAAGTCGTATAGGGACGGATACAAAGTTGACTATTGTAATATCGGCGGTCGCCAGTGACTTCTTTTCCGATGAAATCGGGGATTTTTGGTGTTTCAGAGACACTTTTTAGTTCCACTTCTGCCATGACAAGACCCTCATTTTCACCAAAAAACTCATCGACTTCAAAGGTATGTTGACCACTTTTTACCAGCCATCGTACCTTGTCAATGATGCCTGAGTCGCATAAATTCATGAGTTTTTGACCATCTTCAAGGGGAATTTCCTGTTCAAACTCGTAGCGAGCGAGTCCTTTTTCATCGCTGGGACCCTTAATCGTGATGTACGCACGGTCATCACGAATGCGGATCCTGACCGTTTTACCACGTTCTCTACAGATATATCCCTGTTGAATATGGCTATGGCTGAACGACTCCTGTTTATAAGAGTCGTTCAGTACCAAGAATTTACGCTCAATTTCCAGTGCCATTTACGCCATCATAGAGAAAGTCCAGATCAGATAGATCACAGCCAGGATAATCAGTCCACCGAAAATCCATGCTACTACTTTCTTACCCTTTTCTTCCTGTTTCTTAGCGTATGCCTCACGCTTTGTTTGATTTTTCTTGCTCATAGTTCTTTTAAATTAGTAATGAGTAATTAGTAATGAGTAATTAGTAATGAGTAATTATGATTACTTTACTATCACCAACAACTACATTACGCATTTCACTATTTAGTTATTTATCACAGTTTTCAATTCCTTTTTTCTATCCCCAATCAAATCATTATTACTAATTACTAATTACTAATTAGAATTTCATTCTTCCCCAGATGAAGGAAATTCCATCAAGTATGCCTTGATGAAATCGTCGATTTTTCCATCCATGACGCCATCGACATCCGAGGTTTGATAGTTGGTACGATGGTCTTTCACACGGCGGTCGTCGAAGACATACGAGCGAATCTGTGAGCCCCACTCGATTTTCTTCTTGCCAGCCTCAATCTTCGCCTGTGCCTCCAAACGTTTCTTCATCGCACGGTCGTAGAGTTGTGAACGAAGCAATGCCATGGCACGTTCCTTGTTCTTCGGCTGGTCGCGTGTTTCCGTATTCTCAATGAGGATTTCCTCTTCGACACCCGTATCTGGGTCGGTATACCAATAGCGAAGACGGACACCTGACTCCACCTTATTTACATTCTGACCACCAGCACCACTCGAACGGAATGTGTCCCATGAGAGTTTGGCAGGGTCTACATAGACCTCGATGGTATCGTCAACCAGTGGAGTAACGAAAACAGAGGCGAAGGACGTCATACGCTTGCCTTGTGCATTGAAAGGAGATACGCGCACCAAACGATGCACACCATTCTCACTCTTCAGATAGCCATAGGCATACTCGCCACCCTCTATCTGCATTGTAACACTCTTGATACCAGCCTCATCACCGTCTTGCAGGTTGGAGATGCTCACTTTATAGCCATGAGCCTCTGCCCAACGCTGATACATACGCATGAGCATCGAAGCCCAGTCCTGACTCTCCGTACCACCGGCACCTGAGTTGATTTTCAGCACACACTCCATCGGGTCTTCTTTCTGGCGAAGCATATTCTTCAGTTCCAACCCCTCAATGAGTTCTATCGCCTTGCGATAATCTTCGTCCACCTCGTCCTCGGTGACCATCTCTTCCTTATAGAAATCGAACGCCAGTTGGAGTTCGTCGGCAGCATTGCGCACGTCGTTATAGCCGTCAATCCATTTCTTGATGGCTTTCACCTTCTTCATCTGCTCCTCGGCACGCTTCTGGTCTTCCCAGAAGTCAGGAGCCTGTGTACGAAGATCTTCCTCCTCGTATTCTATCTTCTTCTCGTCAATCTTCAGATAGTGCTTCAGTTTATCCGCCCTATCCAAGACATCTTTCAATTGGTCCTGTGTTATCATTACTCTTCGTACATCTTATCAATCTCCGCCTTGTAGTTCTCGTAGAGCACGCGGCGACGGATTTTGAGGGTATTGGTGAGTTCGCCCTTCTCCATAGAGAGGTGGTGAGGCAACAGGGTGAAGCGCTTCACTTGCTCGTAATGTGCCAACTGCTGCTGCAACGTGTCGATACGCTCCTTCATCATCTCCATAATCTGCGAATCGGCACAGAGTTGTTCACGATTCTCAAACGGGATATGATGGGCACGAGCATATTCCTCTAATAATGAATAGACAGGAACAATCAGGGCAGACACGAACTTACGCTCGTCGGCAATCACTGCAATCTGGTCGATATACTTGTCTACCAACAACTTAGACTCTATCATCTGAGGCGCGATATACTTACCATTACTGGTCTTGAAGAGGTCTTTGATACGCTCTGTCAAGAACAACTCGCCATCTTTCAGATAACCGGCATCGCCCGTCTTGAAATAACCATCCTCCGTAAAGGCAGCCTTTGTCAAATCCTCACGGTTATAATAGCCTGGTGTAATCGTCGGACCCTTCAACAGAATCTCACCCTCATCACTGATTTTGATGTCGATACCCTCAATGGGGATACCTACACTACCTACCGTATAAGGATCGCCTAAATGGTTGCAACTGACGGTTGCCAAAGACTCGGTCAAACCATAGCCCACAATCATATTAATACCGATGGAATGGACGAATTCTTCCACGTGAGCACTCACGGCAGCACCTGCCGTCGGGAAGAAATGAGCATTCTCCAAACCCAGTTCCTTACGAACAAGTGAGAACACGGTACGATTAAGCATCTCATATTCCAGATGAAGTGCCATAGGCGGTTTCTTACCCAGACTCAGATACTCGATATTATGCTTGCGACCTACGGCGAGCGCATGCTTGAAGAGTTTACGCTGCATCGCACTGGCATGCTCAATCTTATCCATCACACCCATATATACCTTCTCCCAGAAACGGGGCACACTCGACATACAGGTAGGATGGGTATCACGCATCGACTGCTGTACCTCCTGCGGATGGGTGTTCACAATCATCGTGGCACCCTTGGTCAAAGAGAAGATAGCCCAGCCACGCTCAAAGATATGCGTATAAGGCAGGAAATTCATCACACGGTCTTTCTCATTGACGGGCACACATTTCCCGTTGGCGATGAAAGCGGCATGGAACTGAGAATGAGGCAGGATGACACCCTTCGACTCGCCTGTGGTACCACTCGTATAGAGGATATTGGCGATATCATCGAACGAGGCTTCCTGTTGACGCGCCTCTACCTCCGTCTGACGGGGCAGATTCTCGCCCAGTTTCAAGAAGTCGCTGAAATAGAGCGCATTAGGGTCATGTGAGGAAATCTGTACCAAGGGGTCGAAAACGACGATACGCTCCAAGGTCGGACACAACGATACCACACGACGGGCACGGTCATACTGGTCTTGCTCACCCACGAACAGGAAACGGATCTTCGCATCGTTGATCATGAACTGAATCTGCTGTTCAGAACTGGTGGCATAGAAAGGAATCGTCACGGCACGAATGCCCCACGCACCAAAGTCACAACACAGATACTGCACGGAATTCTGCGAGAAGATACCGATATTCTCCTGCACCTTCACGCCCAAGTTCAACAAGGCATTGCTGACTTTCTTAACGGTCTGCGACACTTGATTCCATGACAACGACTTCCACTCCTTACCGCCGAAATCCTGATAGACGAGCATCTCACGGTCGCCATACTGTTTGGCTAAGTCGTGTATCAACACTGACATGTGACTGTTTATCTGCATAACGCTCCTATATTATTAATTAGGTGCAAAGATACGATTAAGCGAGCAAAAAACCAAGAGAATCTTGAGTTTTTTCGAGTGTAAGTATTTTCGGCGAAGTCAAAGATACAAAAAAGTTAAGAATTAAAAGTTAAGAATTAAGAGTTTTTTGTATCTTTGCATCGAATATGAATTACAAAAGGTATACCGAAGAGGCTGTGACGCTGTTGAAAGAACTCATCAGCACACCCTCTGTCAGCCGTAATGAAACGGCTGCCGCTGATGTCCTGCAACGTCAAATCAAAGCATGGGGACTGCCTTGCAAACGCATCGGTAACAACCTTATCGTTGCCAAGCGACTCAGCAAGCGGAAACCTACCCTTCTACTCAATGCCCATATCGACACGGTGAAACCTGTGGCTACATGGACACGTGATCCTTTCCAGCCTGTGGAAGAGGACGGCAGACTCTACGGACTCGGTTCCAACGACTGTGGTGGCGGACTGGTCAGTTTATTGCAGGCTTACCGTATCTTGATACAACAGGACAACCTTCCCTATAACCTGATCTATGTGGCTTCCTGCGAGGAAGAAGTCAGCGGACAGGGCGGTTTCTCTTTGGTATTACCGGAACTTCCGAAGATTGATGTTGCCATCGTGGGTGAGCCTACGGGGATGCAACCTGCCATCGCCGAGAAAGGACTGATGGTGATTGACGGTGTGGCACATGGAAAGAGTGGACATGCGGCACGTAACGAAGGTATCAATGCCATCTATGAGGCTCTGGACGACTTGCAATGGTTGCGTGACTACCAGTTCCGCAAGGTGAGTCCATTGCTAGGCGAGACCAAGGCAACAGTAACGGTGATTCAAGCCGGTACACAGCATAATGTCATCCCTGATAAGTTGGAATTCGTTATTGATGTACGTACCAATGAATACTATCAGAACGAGTATCTCTTTGCTTTTCTACAGAAACACATGAAGAGTGAGTTGAAGACACGTTCTTTCCGTTTGTCTTCCTCGTCAATACCGAAAGACCATCCATTGGTGAAGAAATGTATCAAGATGCGGATGAAACCATTTGGTTCTCCTACCCTTTCCGACCAAGCACTGATGCCTTTCCCCTCTTTCAAACTGGGACCAGGGGAATCAAGTCGCAGTCATTCGGCAGACGAATACATCTGCATCGACGAAATCAGCAAGGCAATCAGGACTTACGTCAAACTGCTATCTGCCTAACCAAGACTCTGGATTGAGTTTTGCCGTTTCCCTACGTAACTGAAACTGAAGGATATCATCCTGTCCGACACGTCCTAATGCTTGACGGGTGCTTACCTTCTGTCCCTTATGGACACTGACGGAAGCGAGGTTACAATAAACAGAGATGTAACTACCATGACGTACCATCACGACCATCGTACCTCCGAAACTGAATACGGCACTGACCT
Source organism: Prevotella sp. (assembly GCA_045225255.1). GTDB lineage: Bacteria > Bacteroidota > Bacteroidia > Bacteroidales > Bacteroidaceae > Prevotella. The sequence continues at coordinate 95,571 of JBGVBD010000218.1, forward strand.
CACCATCGAAGATAGAACGGGCTTGAGCACCTGGCTGTCCTTTGATATTGATACCCTTATTATCGAGCGTCACATTATTCAGACCTTCCACATTATACTGTCCGAAATGACTCACAATACGGTAAGAACCTGTTATCGGCATAGGCAGTCTACCACGGTTGCTCTCAAAATTGCCACTCAAACGGCGGTCTTCTGAACTCATCGAATAGTCAACCTCGGTATTCTTCTTCGCTTCGGCTACCTCCTTAGCATGCTCACGAGCCTCTTTCTCAGCACGACGCTCAGCTTCCAAACGGGCTTGCTCTGCCTCTTTTGCCTGACGCTCAGCCAATTCACGGGCTTTCTTATCACGAGCAGCACGTGCCTCTGCCTTGGCTTTCTCTTCCTTTGCCTTTGCTTCAGCGATACGACGGGCATTCTCCTTAGCGACACGCTCCGCTTCAGCTTTCTTACGAGCCAATTCGGCAGCACGTTTCTTAGCCGCCTCAGCCTCAGCCTTTCGCTTTGCCTCTGCTGCTGCACGGGCTTTCTGACGAGCAACCTCCTCCGCAATCAATCGGTCGATCTGCGCATTCAACGCAGCATCTTTCTTCTTTTGCTGGGCAATGATTCCCTGAATCTCTTTCTGTTGCTTCTGAAGGGTAGACACCACATTCTTCTGCTCTGTCTGCTTACCTTCCAACGAACGACGCTCACTCTCACCACGTGCCAATAACTTCGACTTATTATCACGTGCCGCCAACAATTCTACCTGCTTAGCATTGATTTCCGCCTGCTTCACCTTCACATCCTCACCTTGAGAACGCTGATAGGATGCGTATTCGCGCATAAAACGCAAGCGGCGGTACATCTGGGTAAAGCTACTGGCACTGAAGATAAACATCAACTTACTCTGAATAGACTGATTGCGGTGCATATATCGCATCGACTTCACGTATTTTTCCTTGCACTCAGCCAGTTCTTTCTTCAGAATTTCCAACTCAGTGTTGAGCATCTCTATATCCACATCCAGTTGAGAGAGGTCCTTACGAATGGTATCAATGGTGCGACGCTTCACGGCAATCTCACTATTGATAATCATGAGATTCTCCAAGCGTTTCTTCACATCACGCTCGTTAGAACGCAAGCGCTGCTCTTGTTCCTTAATCTGCTGCTGGATCTTCTGTCGTTGGTTCTGTAAACTCTGTACAGACTCAGGTTGACGGGTAGTCGTCGTTTTCTTAGTACCTGTCTTCTTCGTGGCAGTCTTTTTGGTTGTCGTTTTCTTCTTTGCGACAACGCCACTCTTCGCCTTACCCTTTGTCACTGTACGCTTCTGCTGGGCATAAGGACAGAGGGCAAACGCCATCAACAATAATCCAACAAATATTCGCTTCATCTACAATATTACAGAGCCATAAAGCGACGAAGAATCTCGTCAATAGACACCTCACGGTATTTTCCAGAAATCTCTGTACGAGTTTCCCAAGAATCATCATTACCGATATAATTGAGGTTCATGCCGAGTTTTACTTCTTTAGTTGGGGTATTGAACAGGATATGATGCTCATAGGGGAAATACTTCTTTCCGGTCGCTCTGAAGTCCTCATAATCCCAGTTCAACTGATAGTCGCCACGGATTTTATCCTCATACATGATGTTTGCCATCTTGATTTGGGCAGCATCCTTATCAGCCAACCAACGATAAGAGAGTTTGCCATCTTCCATCGAGATGATAGCATCCTCACCAATCAGGTCTGTGTTATAGTTACGCAGCAACTCGTCAGAGATTTTCGTCTTACCAGGCTGGAACAACTCATTCCAGAACAATGACTGAAGAGAATAGAAGTTCAGACCACTGTTACGCATGAACTCCAACTGGTTGTAGTTGGCCTTGATGAACTGCTTGTTGATACGGTCCATGATCAAGACATACTCTTTGGTAAATTCCAAACGACCAGCCTCAACGAAGCCAAATGCCATCAACTGCAAACGGATGACATCGTCGCGCTTCATTTTCAGATTACCTGTCAGCGTCAACTGCTGATTACCTACCTCCACAGAGAACTTAATCTTTGAGGTGATGAACCGAGCAAACTGTGCGTTGTCGCTAACTTTTTGCAAGAACTGTTGTCCACTAACTGAAGGGGCAGTTGTCGTTGTCTCTTTTACAGCCTTACGCTGTGAACCACAGGCTACTAAAACCAATGGTAATGCCAATGCGGCAAGTTTGAAAATACGTGATAGTTTCATTCTTTTAAATATTTTTTGAGTTTTATTTTACGTGTAAGAATTGCTTTTCTGTCATCTTTCGGATCTTCCTTTTCCGTGGTTCGAACCAACGCCTGTTGCCAATAGGTCAATGCCTGATCCCGTTGACCTGCATGATAATAGATATCACCGGCATGTTCCAACAATACTGCTGAGGTATCGGAATCACATTGCAGGGTCTGGTCGATGTATATCTTCGCCTCTGAATAACGTCCCTGTTTAAAGAGTATCCATGCATAGGTATCTAAGAATGTGGCATTCTTCGGTTCCGCCTTAATCGTGCGATATGACATCTGTTCTGCCTTATCCAACTGAACACCCTGTTCACTCAGGTAATAAGCATAGTTATTGAGGCATCCGTAATTATCGTCTTTCCATTGCAGACAAGAGTCGTAGGCAGCATAAGCCTCCTTATCGAGTCCTTTCTGATGCAGGATATCACCCATCACTGCATAGAAATCGCTCACAATATCAGGATCACTCTGCTGGGTAATCACGCCAATACCATTCTGGAAGGCATTGAGTGCCAAATCCAACTCTTCCTGTTTATAATAAGCGATGCCTTGATAGTAATAAAACGCCATTTCATCAGGATTATACTGACGGGCATCCTGACAAAGGGAAATGATACGGGGCATATCTTCGGCTTGCCAAGCATAACTGACTAACTGAAGACGGGCAGCAGCATTGTCGGGGGCGATATCAAGTACCTTTTCCAACACAGCACTGATCGTATCATTTGGCATCTTCTTCAGATTCATATAAGTAGCACAAAGGATAGCCACGTCCGCATCCATCTGTGGTTGTGCCAACATTCGGCGGAACAGATTCAATACACGGGTGGAATCACCTCCTTCTTGTTCACTTTGTCCTATCTCCTGACGCATCAGAAGGATTTTGTCTTGTGAAGTCGTGTTCTTACCCGTCAGGATACGCTCTGTCAACGCCTCAGCCTTATCTGGATCACCTTCGTCTTTCTCATAGGCAAGCAATGCCATGAGGGCATTACGGTTTTCCGGTTCTATCTTCAAGACATCTTCATAAATCGCCAATGCCTTCTTTTTCTGTCCGTTTACAAAGAGCGTATTGGCATAAAGACAACGATAGTTCTGGTCATTAGGATACTGGTCGGCAAGATTCTTCATCTCGGCAATAGCCGCTTTCTTGTCTCCCAATTGGGTATAGAAATTACTTTTCGCATACGACAAACGCTCACTCTTACCCTCTAACGTCTCTAACTTCGTTAACGCCTTAATCGCTGATTCATACTCATGTTGTTCTTCATACAACTGAATCAATACGCCAAGGACATCATCACGATCACGATGTGCGTCATATAAACGCTCCAAGACTTGGGCTGCCTCATCATACTGACGCATATTGATATACGCATTTGCCAAAGTCTCTTGATAAGTGGAATTGGATGGCTCAAGGGCTGCCGCCTTCTGAATACAAGCCATAGCTTGTTCTTTCTGTTTTAAGCCACCATAATATTGGGAAAGATAATAGTATGCCTCGGATTTCGTAGAGTCAATCTCCACACAACGACGCAACAAATCGAAAGCGGCATCATGGTTGTCTTTGGCTCGTTCACAGATGGCTTCCAAGAAGAATGCATCATAGCGACGAGACGGGGAAATAAAAGACTGGGCTAAGCAAGTCATCGCCCAACCAATTACAACCAACGTCAATATTTGTCGCTTATACATCGCTCCTTATTTCACTCCTGTATGTCCATAACCACCCTCGCCACGCTCTGTTTGGTCAAGTTCCTCAACGACCACAAAGTCTGCCTGTTCATGACGGGCAATAATCATCTGGGCAATACGTTCCCCATCGTTGATGACAAAGTCCTGCTGGGATAGGTTGATCAATAAAACACCGATTTCACCACGATAATCTGCATCTATCGTACCTGGTGAATTCAATACTGTCAGCCCATGTTTCAAGGCAAGACCACTGCGAGGGCGAATCTGTGCCTCATATCCTTCTGGCAGAGCAATATGAAGACCTGTCGGTATCAAACGACGCTCCATCGGATGAAGGGTAATAGGCTCATCAATGTTCGCACGAAGATCCATACCGGCACTTTGTGGCGTGGCATAAACGGGCAGTTGTTGATGCCCTCGATTTACTACTTTTATTGCAATCATTTCGAAATGTTACTATTTATAATGTGCAAATTTAGTCATTTCTCTTTAATTATCCACATTTTTCAACGGAAAATGTTGTTTTTTACATAAAAAACACCACTTTTCGCCTACTTCTTTGTATCTTTGCACCATGATGGACTGGAAAAAACTCATTTCAAACAAACGTTTAGGTCAAGAATATCGTCATACGGAACGACATGACGATCGTACAGAATTCAAACGCGATTACGACCGACTTATCTTCTCGGCACCGTTTCGTCGTCTACAAAACAAGACACAGGTTTTCCCCTTACCTGGCAGCGTCTTTGTTCATAACAGACTAACGCACTCTTTGGAAGTGGCAAGTGTCGGAATGTCATTAGGCAATGATGTTGCCCAAGGCCTCATTCGTGAAAAGCATCCAGAACTGAAAGACACCATGTTTGAGCAGATTGGACAGATTGTAAGTACGGCATGTCTTGCTCACGATTTAGGCAATCCTCCCTTCGGACATAGTGGTGAAAAGGCTATTCAGACATTCTTCACAGAAGGGTCGGGTAGTTTCCTGAAAGACAAGGTTGACCCCGTTTTTTGGGATGATATCACTCATTTTGAAGGAAATGCCAACGCTTTCAGACTATTGACCCATCAGTTTAAGGGACGTCGGCCAGGTGGTTTTGTGATGACATACAGTACTTTGGCAAGTATCGTAAAGTATCCTTTTGCCTCTTCTGCCGCAGGTGAAAAAGGCAAGTTCGGGTTCTTCCATTCTGAAGAGGCTTTCTTTCAGAGAATTGCCGATGAAATGGGCATTATTCGTCTCTCAAAAGAGGATGAGCCTCTAAAATATGTCCGTCATCCGTTGGTATATTTAGTAGAAGCCGCAGATGATATCTGCTATGAGATTATGGACATTGAAGACGCCCATAAGTTGAAGATTCTCTCTTATGAAGAGACAGAGAAACTGTTACTGGGTTTCTTTGACCAAGAGAACCAAAAAAAGATATTAAGTCGTATTTCGGACGAGGGTTTATTGGACGCAAACGAGAAGGTGGTTTATATGCGCGCCTGTGTAATTGGTAAATTGGAAAACGAATGTGTCAAAACCTTTATAGATCATGAGGATGAAATCTTGGCTGGTACCTTCTCTGGCAGTTTAATTGAACATATCAACACCGTGCAGAGAGAGGCTTATCATCGATGTGCAGAGTTATCCATGAAACGAATCTATCGCAGTCGGCCTGTACTCGATGTAGAACTGTCTGGTTACAAAATCATGGCAACACTGATGAAACAGATGATAGATGCCGTCATGCATCCTGACAGATTCTATTCAAAACAATTGATAGACCATGTTTCCAGTCAATACAGCATTGATGCTCCCGACTTAGAGAATCGTATCATGGCTGTCATTGACTATATCGCTGGAATGACAGATGTGTATGCCCTTGACATCTATCAAAAGATCAACGGCATCTCACTTCCTATCGTATAAAGGATTCGCAGGAAATAATCCTATTTATTCTTGGTAATAATCTTATTGGCTCCAGACGTGAGTCTCAACTCATCATGGTGCTCACGGATAAAGGTGTCAATATGTCGTTTCCGTTTTTCTTCGAAGATTTCGTCAACAGCAATCAGAATACCCGTCTCTTCTACATCACCAAAACCATAATTAATGGCGGTACCAAATAGTTTCATCGTAGGCGAAAGTCCCATATAGGCATTCACCAATGGCGGAATGCTATAACCCATCTTACGAATCTCTCGGTTCAGAATCAGATAGTCTTCCTTGAAATTCATACCACAGAAAAGTGTCTCCAATTCTTGAGGATCAGCCTCCAATTCGAGCGGTTTCATCGGGATAATCAGGTCCTCTTTATCATCAAAATACTTCTTCAGGAAATAGAGAATCATGTCACGACCCTTGCGGATATACGAGGGATACATGGTCATCTTACCAAAATAGTATTTCACACTTGGACGTACAACCGTCAATGCACCTAATCCATCCCACAGGTTATCAAGAGCAAAGAGACTCTTGGCACCCATACGGGAAGATTGATAAGGTAACGAAACGAAAGAACGACCCAATTCAACGGTATTTGGCGCATATTCTTTCAGGAACTTCTCGGAGAAATGGAACATGTGACTGGTGGCAAGAATCGGTTGACCTTTGTCATCATAATCCCAATCAGTACCCAACAGATAACGATAACCACCGATGATCTCTTTTTCCTCAGGATTCCATACGATCAACTGCTTATAGCAATTATCACACGTATCAAATTCGTCAAGATCCATATCCTTACCCGTTCCACCTCCTGCTTCACGGAAAGCAATCTCACGCAGGCGCCCAATTTCCTTCAGCACATTGGGTGCATTGTGTGCAGTCACAATATATATCTCATTGTGACTCTTGTTCGTCATACGCAACTGCTTGTCGGGTGTCAACTCGCTAATCAGCAGATCTTTGTCTATCGGTTGGATGATTTCCTGTTCCATCTTTTGGTTATTGGTTATTATAGTTCGTAGACTTTATCTTGTACAAATTGTGCCCATTCCAACGGAGTTTTACTTTTGTCGAACGTCTGCCAAGGGATGGGCTTCCCTATCTTTACCTCGAACGTCTTATCGACATTTTTGTACATTTCATCGACAAGAAAAAGCATCGCCAAGTTAAATCTCAAATGTTTATCACTGAAATTGGCAAGTCGATAGAAGAATTTAGAGTTGCAACCACTGAAGTGAATAGGTACGACATCACGCTGATATTCCACACTCTTGACAATGAATGTCTTTGACCAGGGGATATCTCGAATACTACCGTCTTTCTGTTTGCGTGAGCAAATACCTGCTGGATACATCAGCATGTGATTATTACTCTCAAATCCCGCTTTTACCATCGCAGGAAAGTTTCGCCCTTGCTTACCCGTCTTGTTGATTGGGATACATAGCGGAGCAAGCCCTGGGAGGTTCATCAACAAATCATTCACCAAATAGCGGAAACGGCTGTCATAATGTCTTCCAATAATAGCACCAAGGGCAACACCGTCTTCTCCCCCTAATGGATGGTTCGACACAAAAGTATAAAGTCGCCCGTCATTCTTATCCGGCAAATTCTCTTTTCCTTCAACCTTGAGTGTCATTCGAAGATATTCCACACAGGCCTCCAACCACTCTGTACCCGTCTTTTCACGACTTTCCCATAAGAAAGCATTCACTTCATCCTGATGGACAATACGCTTGAGCCATGAGACAAGTATACCCGGAACCCACTTTGCCTTGGGACCCATCTTGTTCTTCAGAATCACATCAATGTCTATTGTCTTTTCAGTAATCTGTTCCATTTATCTATCGAACAACACACTAACAGTCTGCAAAAATAACAAATAAGTTTGTAAACAATGCACTTTTTTTGAAAAATTGTGCAGAAAACAATATTTTATGTTCTAAAATGAAAATTGCCCCTCAAAAGTTCCCCACTTTTTAATATTTTATTAAATTACTGAAAATCAACTATATAACATATATTAGAAAAATTTTAAAGAATATTCACTAAAATATTGTGGAGGAAAGTGGGGAATTGTGGAGGAAATTGTTTAATTTTGCATCCGATAAATATTATAAATAAGTACGCATGCGTTTTTTAGGTAATATTGAAGCAAAGACCGATGCTAAGGGACGGGCTTTTCTACCAGCTATTTTCCGAAAGATTCTACAGGCTGGTGGAGAAGAACGATTGGTACTCCGTAAGGATGTATTCCAGTCTTGCTTGGTCCTTTATCCCGAATCCGTCTGGAATGAGCAGATGGATGCCATGCGACAACGGCTCAATCGTTGGAACAAACAGCATCAACAGGTATTCCGTCAATTCGTCAGCGAAGTAGAGCTCATCAGCCTTGACGGGAATGGTCGATTCCTCATTCCCAAGAGATACCAACGGATGGCGGCTATTGAGCAGGACATCAAGTTCATTGGTATGGGTGACACGATCGAAATCTGGAGCAGTCAACAAGCAGAAGAACAGCAAATGACTCCAGAGAATTTCGGCGATGCTCTTGAAGAACTCATGGGAAACGATAGTAAAGAGTAAATATGGTAACGACCGCAGAGACATATCACGTACCAGTGCTCCTGAAAGAGAGTGTCGACGGACTTGACATCAAGCCCGACGGTATTTATGTGGATGTCACCTTCGGAGGAGGCGGTCATAGTCGCGAAATCCTCTCCCGACTTGGAAACAAAGGGCATCTTTATAGTTTCGACCAAGATGCTGATGCCGAAAAGAATATCATGAACGATGACCGTTTCACTTTCGTGCGGAGCAATTTCAGATATCTCCGCAATTGGATGCGCTATTACGAAGTGGAACAAATTGACGGTCTTTTGGCAGATTTGGGAGTATCGTCCCATCATTTTGACGATGAGACACGTGGATTCTCTTTCCGTTTTGACGCTCCCCTTGACATGAGGATGAACAAACGGGCTGGTAAGACTGCGGCAGATATCATTAATGAATATTGTGAAGAAACACTGGCAGATGTATTTTATCTCTATGGAGAAATGAAAAATGCCAGACGTATAGCAGCATCCATCTGTTCCTACCGTCAAGAACACCGCATTGAGACGACATCCGATCTCATGGCAGCAATAGAGAAGATGATACGCTCGGAGAAAGAGAAGAAGGACTTGGCAAGAATCTATCAGGCATTGCGCATTGAGGTCAACCACGAGATGGATGCCTTGCGTGACATGCTGGCAGGAGCTGTTCAACTGCTTTCATCAGGGGGAAGACTTTGTGTAATTACCTATCACTCGTTGGAAGACCGCATTGCAAAAAATATCATGAAGGCAGGTAATGTAGAAGGAAAGGTCGAACAGGATTTCTTCGGCCGTATTTCAAGTCCTCTCCGACCCGTTACTAACAAAGTAACTGTCCCTTCAGAAGAAGAACTTCAAACGAATCCTCGGAGTAGAAGTGCAAAACTCAGAATCGCTGAAAAAATCTAGAAACATGGAAAAAGACGAGATATTAGAAGACCTGGAAAAAACCGAGGTTGACACGGAACCAAAAGAGGCGCCTGTCGAGAAAGAGACAGACCCAGACGACGAGGTATTGAAAGAAACCTTGAAAAAAATCAAGGAGACGGCAAGTGAGGAAGACCCAAGACCGTCACAACAAGTCAACCTCCGAACTATTCTCGGTGGAGACATTCTCACTGCTGAGATGGTGCGCTCACAAATCTGGTTGTTTGTGCTTATTGTGGCATTCAGTATTGTGTATGTAGCATTCCGCTATCAGTGTCAGCAGGATATGCAGACCATTGACCGATTAGAGACACAATTGAAGGATGCTAAGAACAAAGCACTTGCCGCTTCCAGCACGCTAACAGAAAAATGTCGTGAGAGCCATGTTCTTGAGATATTGAAACAAAACAAGGATTCGCTGTTGCATATAGCAGACCAGCCGCCTTACATTATACAAATTCCAGAATAGAATACCCGCCATGAGCAAATTTGACAATGATAAAGTGATGCCACGCTATATGATAATAGCCGTTGTGCTGACACTCATAGGAATTGCCGTTATCAGCAAAGCCTTCTACATCATGACGGCAAAGAAACAATACTGGACAGAAGTGGCAGACCGTCTGAAAAAGGACAGTGTCAGCGTGAAACCCAAACGCGGAAATATCCTCAGTGGCGACGGTCAACTCATGGCAAGTTCTATCCCCGAATATAAAATCTATATGGACTTTAAGGCTGGAGGAGAAGAAAAAGACTCTCTTTGGCAAGAGAAATTAGATTCCATCTGTATCGGACTTCACAAGATTTTCCCACAGAAATCCGTGGAAGAATTTAAGAAACATTTAGAGGAGGGACACCAGAAAATGTCGCGACACTGGGCTATATGGCCAAAGCGTATAGACTATAACACCTATACCGAAGTCAAACAGTTACCACTCTTCCGCTTGCCCAAATATAAAAGTGGCTTCCATGAAGAAGAGTATAATGCGCGCCGTCGTCCATTCGGTTCTTTAGGTGAGCGCACCATTGGCTCTATGTATGGTGCTAAAGACAGTGCTCGACAAGGACTTGAGTTAGCCTATGACTCTATTTTACGCGGTACACCAGGATTGACCAACCGACGTAAAATCCTAAACAAATACATGAATATTCCCGTCACACTGCCTATCGACGGCTGTGATATTGTCACCACTATTGATGTCAAAATGCAAGACTTGGCAGAGCGTGCCGTTATTGATGAACTAAAACTGATTGGCGGTGATCTCGGTGTTGCTATTCTGATGGAAGTGGAGACAGGCGACATTAAAGCCATCGTAAATATGACACGTTGTGCTGACGGGGAATACCGTGAAGTGAAGAACAATGCTGTATCTGATTTACGTGAACCAGGTTCTGTATTCAAAACGGCTTCTATCCTTGTCGCCCTTGATGACGGGGTTGTTGACACTACCTATCAAGTAAATACCGGATGTGGTGTATATCCTATGCACGGTAGAGAGATGAAAGACCATAACTGGCGGCGTGGTGGTTATGGAACCATCTCGCTACCTCGTATTCTGGAAGTCAGTTCCAATATCGGTGTCAGCCGTATCATTGACGATAAATATGGCAACAAACCAGAGAAATATATCGAAGGTATCTATCGTACTGGACTTGCCGCTGACTTGAAACTGCCAATTAAAGGTTATGCGCAGCCTCATATCCGCATGCCTCAGAAGGACAAATATGGACACTGGACCAACTGGAGTAAAACAGCATTACCTTGGATGTCTATCGGTTATGAGACGCAAATTCCACCGATTTCAACTGTGACTTTCTATAATGCTATTGCCAACGACGGTGTGATGATGCGTCCGCGATTTGTCAAGAGTGTTATGAAAGACGGAAAAGTGATTGCAGAGTTCCCACCAGAAAAGGTGATGGAACGTCGTATTGCCAAGCCGCAGACTATCAAGACGATGCAAACCATCTTGGAACATGTAGTCAGCCAGGGACTTGGTAGGAAAGCAGGATCACGAATGTTCAAGGTTGCAGGTAAGACGGGTACGGCACAGATTGCAGAAGGTGGCGGTTACAAAACTGGTATCGTGAAATACTGGTTGTCATTTGCTGGTTATTTCCCTGCAGACAATCCCCGTTACACTTGTATCGTTTGCTTAAAGAAAACAGGTCTTCCTGCATCTGGAGGCGGTATGAGCGGTGTTGTCTTCCACCACATTGCAGAAGGTGTCATGGCACGTAATCTGAAACTGAGCGTGAAAGATGCACACGACACCACCTCGATTGTTATTCCAGATGTCAAGAACGGAGATCTTATAGAGGCAAATTATGTGCTCAAACACCTGGGAATTCAGACAAACTCGACATGGGATGGCTCTTATGCCAACGGCAATCCTATTTGGGGCAAGGCAGAGAGACAGTCTTCACAGGTGGCATTGCATCAAGTACAACCTAACAAGAGTACAGTTCCTGATGTGACGGGTATGGGTGCCAAAGATGCCGTATTTCTCTTGGAAAACTGTGGTTTGAAGGTAAAACTACAAGGTAGGGGTAAGGTAAAATCACAAAGTTATCCTGCCGGCAAACAAGCCACAAAGGGAGGCGAATGCTTATTAGTATTAAATTAAACACCTATGTATATGAAACTAAACGAATTGCTCAAGTATGTAAAACCTCTTTGTATCATCGGTGATACAGACAAAGAGATCATGGGCGTGAACATTGACTCACGGAAAATTGAGAAGGAGCATTTGTTCGTCGCTATCAAAGGAACACAAACAGACGGACACAAGTTCATTCCCAAGGCTCTGGAACTTGGTGCAACAGCCATTCTGTGTGAGGACATACCTGAGGAAAAAACGGACGGTATCACATACATACAAGTAGCATCTACCGAGAAGTCTGTAGGACCTGTAGCTACTGTCTTCTTTGGAGAACCTTCTAAGAAATTAAAACTGGTCGGCGTGACGGGAACCAATGGAAAAACAACCATCGCCACCTTATTATATAATATGTTCCGTAAATTCGGACATAAATGCGGTTTACTTTCAACGGTATGTAATTACATCGAGGGTGAAGCCATTCCTGCAGATCATACCACCCCAGACCCCATTGAACTGAATCGTCTGCTTCACCAGATGGTGGAGGCTGGTTGTGAATATGCATTCATGGAGTGTTCCAGTCATGCGATTGCTCAACAGCGTATTGGTGGTTTGAAATTTGCAGGAGGACTCTTTACCAATCTGACCCGCGACCACTTAGATTATCACAAAACCTTCGAGAACTACCGTGATGCCAAGAAAGCCTTCTTTGACAGTCTTCCCAAAGATGCGTTTGCCATTACCAATGCGGATGATAAGAACGGCAGTGTGATGGTTCAAAACTGCAAGGCAAAGATAAAGACCTATTCTACCCGTACAATGGCAGACTTCCGTGCCCGTATCATTGAATGTCATTTTGAAGGAATGTATCTCGACATCAACGGACAAGAAGTGGGTGTACAGTTCATCGGAAAATTCAACGTCAGCAACCTGCTCGCCGTCTATGGAGCCGCTATTATGTTGGGTAAGAAACCAGAAGATATTCTAGTCATATTAAGCACCCTTAAGAGTGTAGCAGGACGTTTGGAACCTATCCGTTCCAAAGATGGTGTCACCGCTATCGTCGACTATGCCCATACTCCCGACGCTTTGGAAAATGTACTCAACGCCATTCATGAGGTTCTGGAAGGCAAAAGCGGACAGATTATCACGGTATGTGGAGCCGGTGGAAACAGAGATAAAGGTAAACGTCCACTGATGGCACAAGAAGCAGCCAAACAAAGCGATCGTGTCATCATCACCAGCGATAATCCCCGTTTCGAGGAACCGCAGGATATTATCAATGACATGCTGGCTGGTTTGAATGCCCAGCAAATGAAAAAGACCGTCAGCATCACCGACAGAAAAGAAGCCATCCGTACCGCATGTATGATGGCACAAAAAGGAGATGTCATCCTCATTGCAGGCAAGGGACATGAAGATTATCAAGAAATCAAAGGTGTGAAACATCACTTTGATGACCGTGAAGTTGTAAGAGAAATATTCTCGGAGTAATCAGAATAATCGGAATTATTATGTTATACTATCTTTTCAGATTCTTAGAGCAATTCAATATCCCAGGTGCCCATATCTGGTCGTATATCTCTTTCCGTGCATTGTTGGCACTGATTCTGTCATTGATCATCTCAGCATGGTTCGGTGAGAAGTTCATCAAATGGATGAAGCGTCGTAATATCTCTGAGACTGCAAGAGACAGAGAGATTGATCCATTTGGCGAGACAAAGAAAGGTGTACCCACCATGGGAGGTATTATCATCATCGTATCAATCCTTATCCCTGTATTGTTATTGGGACGTATGCGTAATATCTACCTCATTCTGATGATTGTCACGACTGTATGGTTGGGCTTCCTTGGCTTTATGGACGACTATATCAAAATCTTCAGGAAAAACAAAGAAGGTCTGAAAGGCAAATACAAAATTGTGGGACAGGTATCTATCGGTTTCATCGTAGGACTGGTCTTATGGTTGAGCCCTGATGCCGTTGTCCGTGAGAATATGTCCATTCCTCAACAGAATCAACAGGAAATCGTGGTTAAACATCAGACCGAACCCGTGAAGTCTCTTCAGACAACGATTCCGTTTATCAAAAACCATAATCTGAATTATTCCGATGTGATGGCTTTCTGTGGTAAATATAAGGTTGCAGCAGGATGGATACTCTTTGTTATCATGACCATCTTCGTTGTGACAGCCGTTAGTAATGGCGCCAATTTGAACGATGGCATGGACGGTATGTGTGCTGGTAACTCCGCTATTGTCGGTGTCGCCTTGTTGATTTTCGCTTACGTATCTTCACATATTGTTTATGCTGCCTATTTCGATATTATGTATATTCCAGGCTCACAAGAATTGGTTGTGTTCCTCAGTGCTTTCATTGGTGCCATGATTGGATTCCTTTGGTATAATGCCTTCCCTGCCCAAGTATTCATGGGCGATACAGGTTCACTGACCATTGGAGGTATCATTGGTGTATGTGCTGTGATTATTCACAAAGAATTGTTACTTCCAATCCTGTGTGGTATTTTCTTCATCGAAAGCCTCAGTGTCATTATTCAGACACAATGGTTTAAAATTCAGAAACGCAAAGGTAAACGAGTACGCGTGTTCCGCTCAACACCTATCCATGATACTTTCCGCCGTCTTGACTCACAACTCGACCCAACCAGTATCTATCTTTTGAAAGGCTGGCCACACCGTCCGTTCCATGAGTCAAAGATCACCATTCGTTTTTGGATTACCACCATTATATTAGCAGCAATAACGATTATAACATTAAAGGTAAGATGAGTAAAATCGTAATATTAGGAGCAGGTGAGAGTGGTGCAGGTGCCGCTGTACTTGCCAAGAAAAAAGGTTTCGACGTGTTTGTCAGTGACATGTCGAACATCAATGAGAAATACAAGAAATTGATGGATGACCATCAGATAAGATGGGAAGAAGGACATCATTCTGAGGAGATGATTCTGGATGCTGACGAGATTATCAAAAGTCCTGGTATTCCTGATACGGCTCCTATGATTGTGAAGATAAAGGAAAAAGGTATTCATATCATCAGTGAGATTGAGTTCGCTGGTCGCTATACCAACTCTAAGATGATCTGTATCACTGGTTCCAATGGTAAGACGACCACTACAAGTCTCATCTATCATATCTTCAAGGAAGCAGGATATGATGCCGGACTTGCAGGTAATATCGGCAATTCCTTGGCTTTACAAGTGGCAGAAGATCCGCATGAATACTATATCATTGAACTGAGTTCTTTCCAACTGGACAATATGTATGACTTCCGCGCCAATATCGCCATCCTATTGAATATCACACCCGATCATCTGGATCGCTATGATTTCAAGATGCAGAACTATGTGGATGCCAAAATGCGTATCATCCAGAACCAGACACCACAGGATGCCTTTATCTACTGGAATGATGATCCGATTATCAAGAAAGAATTGGAGAAATACAATATCCTCTCTATCCAATATCCCTTCTCCGAACTGAAAGAGAAAGGCAGTATCGGTTATATTGAGGAAGGACAATATAAGATAGAACAACCTGAACCGTTCAATATGGAACAGGAGGCACTCAGTTTGACTGGAAAACATAACATCTACAACTCCCTTGCTGCTGGTATCGCATCTAACATTGCCGGTATCAAGAAAGAGGTTATCCGTAAGTCTCTGAGTGACTTCCCTGGAGTGGAACACCGACTGGAGAAGGTCTGTACGGTACGTGGTGTGCAATACATCAACGACTCAAAAGCAACCAATGTCGATGCTTGTTGGTATGCTTTGGAAAGCATGAAAACCAAAACCATTTTGATTATCGGTGGTAAAGACAAAGGTAACGACTACGATCCTATTAAGCCACTGGTCAAAGAGAAATGTGCCGGACTGGTTTACCTCGGTGCTGACAATCAGAAGTTACATGATAATTTCGATACATTGGGCATCCCAGTACGCGACACTCATTCCATGAAAGAGTGTATTGAGGCATGTTACGAGTTGGCAGAACCTGGAATGACGGTATTGCTGAGCCCATGCTGCGCCTCCTTCGACCTCTTTAAGAACATGGAAGACCGTGGAGAGCAATTTAAAGAACTGGCAAGAAATCTATAAAAGGACATGAACAAAAAGATAGGCAACATTTTTAAGGGCGATAAGGTCATCTGGATGGTGTTCTTCTTCCTCTGTATGATCAGTATTGTAGAGGTATTCTCCGCCTCAAGTAACTTGACATACAAGAGTCAAAACTACATCGGTCCTATTATCTACCACGCCGGTACGATTTTCTTTGGTGTCTTTGTTGCTGTTATTACCCTGAATATCCCTTGTCGGTATTTCAAATTGATGACACCCTTCTTGTTGTTTATCACTGCCTTAACACTCTTATGGGTACTTATTGGTGGACAAACTATCAATGGTGCCAACCGTGTTATCTCTCTCGTCGGATTCACCTTCCAACCTTCAGAAATAGCCAAAGGTACCATCGTTTTGGCAACAGCACAGATTCTCAGTGCCATGCAACGGGAAAACGGAGCCGACAAAAAGGCGTTTAAATGGATTCTATGGATTACGATACCTACCTGTATCTTAATCGGACTGGAGAATCTTTCTACCGCTGCCCTACTCTTCGCTGTAGTCATTCTGATGATGTTTATTGGACTTGTTCCCTTAAAACAATTAGGAAAACTGGTGGGCGTCATGGGACTCTTTGCCTTCATTGCTATCTCTATGGTGATGCTTGTTGGTCATGATACGACGCAACAAGAGCAAGAACTTGCTAAAACGGAGAAGATAGAACAACCCAAGAAAAAGAATACGCTGGAGAAGATGCTTCACCGTGCTGATACATGGAAAGGACGTATCCTGAAATTCGGGGAAGATGATGTAACACCCCAGAAATACGACTTGGACAAAGATGCACAGGTGGCACATGCCAATATTGCTATTGTATCCAGTAATATTATTGGCAAGGGACCAGGACAAAGTGTTGAACGTGACTTCCTTTCACAGGCTTTCTCAGACTTTATCTATGCCATTGTCATTGAGGAACTGGGAATCATAGGAGCAATATTTGTGGTATTCCTATACATCATTCTTCTCTATCGAGCGGCACGTATTGCTGGACGTTGTGAAAACAATTTCCCTGCCTTTTTGGTTATGGGACTTGCCCTTCTTCTCGTCGTACAGGCAGCATTTAATATGATGGTGGCAGTCGGACTTGCCCCCGTAACAGGTCAGCCTCTGCCTTTAATATCCAAAGGAGGTACCTCAACCATCATCAATTGTGCCTATATTGGTACTATCCTCAGTGTCAGTCGTTCGGCAAAAATGAAAAAAGAGACTGTCGGCACAAAAAATATGGAGGAAGATTCGCCAAAAAGAAATTAAATTCGTAATTTTGCAGGATACTATATATATAAGGTATATGAGTAACGATTTAAGAGTGATTATCAGCGGTGGCGGTACAGGAGGACATATCTTCCCTGCCATCTCTATTGCCAATGCTGTCAAGGCTTTACGCCCAGATGCCAAGATATTATTCGTAGGCGCTTTGGGACGTATGGAAATGCAACGTGTCCCTGCTGCTGGTTATGAGATCAAAGGTCTTCCTATCTGTGGATTTGATCGCAAGAACCTGCTGAAGAATGTCAAAGTACTCTATAAGATATGGAAGAGTCAGCAGATGGCAAAGCAGATCATCAAGGACTTTAAGCCACAGGTTGCCGTAGGTGTAGGTGGTTATGCCAGTGGACCAACCCTTAATAAAGCCGCTGCTATGGGCATCCCTTGTCTGATTCAAGAGCAAAACTCATACGCTGGTGTTACTAATAAGTTACTGGCAAAGAAAGCGGAGAAGATCTGTGTTGCCTACGATGGTATGGAGCGTTTCTTCCCTGCAGACAAGATTATCAAGACAGGAAACCCTGTCCGTCAATCCTTACTGGAGACTAGCGTTACTCATGAAGATGCTGTTCGCTCTTTTGGACTTGATCCTAACAAAAAGACCATCCTATTGGTAGGTGGAAGTTTAGGAGCCCGTACCATCAATGAAAGCGTCATGCAACATCTTGACCTCATCCGCGAGAGTGGTGTACAGTTTATCTGGCAGACGGGAAAATATTATCATGAGCAGATCTTGGAACAACTCAAGATAGAAGGGAAACCCGAGAACCTTATTGTAACCGACTTTATCAGTGATATGGGAGTGGCATATAAAGCAGCAGACTTAGTCATCAGTCGTGCTGGTGCCAGCAGTATCTCTGAGTTCTGTCTTATCGGAAAGCCCGTTATCTTGGTACCAAGTCCTAATGTTGCCGAAAACCATCAGACCAAGAATGCGATGGCACTCGTCACTGTAGATGCCGCTCTCTATGTCAAAGACAGTGAGGCGTCAAAGATTCTTATCTCATTGGCGATAGATACCGTCAAGGATGATGCAAAACTGACATCCTTAAAAGAGAATATTCTGAAACTGGCATTACCTGACTCAGCAGAGATCATTGCCAAAGAAGTCATTCAATTAGCAAGTAAGTGAAATGAAAGATATAAAAGCAGTATATTTCGTAGGAGCAGGCGGTATTGGTATGAGTGCCATTGCCCGCTATTTCCTTGGGCGAGGATTAGTCGTTGCCGGATATGACAAGACACCCAGCGACCTCACCCGCCAATTGGAGAAAGAGGGTATGCTCATTCACTACGAGGAGGATGTCAACAAGATTCCTGAAGCCTGCAAGCAAGTAGACTCTTGTCTGGTCGTCTACACCCCTGCTATTCCTGCCGATCATCAAGAACTGCAATATTTCCGTAATAACGGTTTTGAGATACAAAAGCGTGCCCAAGTATTAGGAACACTGACCCGTCAGCATAAGGGATTGTGTGTTGCAGGAACACATGGTAAGACAACAACCTCTACGATGTGTGCCCATATCATGCACCAAAGTCATTTGGATTGTAATGCCTTCCTTGGAGGTATTTCCAAGAACTACGGGACTAATTACATCCTCTCTGACTCAGACTTTGTAGTGATTGAGGCTGATGAATTCGACCGTTCTTTCCACTGGCTCAGCCCTTGGATGACCGTGATTACCTCAACAGACCCCGACCATTTGGATATCTATGGTACCAAAGAAGCCTATCTGGAGAGTTTCCGACACTATACAGAACTCATCCAACCCGGTGGCGCTCTGATTATCCATAAAGGTTTAGAGATGAAGGAAAACCTTGCCGATGGTATTACCCGATATGACTATGCACTGAATGAGGGAGATTTCCATGCTGAGAATATCCGCATTGAGAATGGTGAGATTACGTTTGATTTCATCTCACCTATTAAAAATGTATCTGGTGTTCAACTGGGTCAACCCATACCCATCAATATTGAAAACGGTATTGCAGCAATGGCTATGGCACAGTTGGCTGGATGTACCGCTGATGAGTTACGTAATGGATTACGGACTTACGGAGGTGTCGACCGTCGCTTTGACTTCAAGTTGAAGAACGACAAAATCGTATTCCTCAGTGACTACGCCCACCACCCCAAGGAGATTTACCAGAGTGCCAAGAGTATTCGTGAACTCTACCGAGACCGGAAGATCTCTGCTATCTTCCAGCCTCATCTATATACACGCACCCGAGACTTCTACAAAGACTTCGCGGATGCACTCAGTCAACTGGACGAAGTGATTCTCACGGAAATCTACCCTGCACGTGAACAACCGATAGAGGGCGTAACATCCGAACTCATCTATAACAACCTGCGCCCTGGGGTGGAGAAACAAATCATTCAGAAGAACGACGTCCTTGACTTTGTCAGCAACCATGATTTCGATGTCCTCATCGTATTAGGGGCTGGCGACTTAGACAATATGGTACCACAGATTACTAAAATCTTACAAGATAAGAAATGACATTCACCTGGAAGAAATCAATCATCATTTTGACAGATATCGCACTCGCTGTTTATCTGCTGCTGGCCATCACCGCCTTCAATAGACCGGATGATCAGAAAGCAGTATGTACACAGGTGGATGTAGATATCACAGAAGGGGTGGTTGACGGATTCTTAGGAGATTTGGAAATCAAAGAGCAGTTGCAACGAGCCAAGATTTATCCGCAAGGGCAACCCATGAAAGAGATTGATATCCGCAAGATTGAGGAGACCTTGAAGCAAAATCCTTTTGTTGAGACTGCCGAATGCTATAAGACACAGGGCGGACATGTGAATATCAAACTCCAGCAAAGACTGCCCGTTGTACGTGTCAAGGCTGAGAACGGAGAAGACTACTATATCGACGCTCATGGCAGTATGATGCCTAACACACGTTATACCAGTGATCTGGTTGTTGCCACAGGACATATTAATCATAAATATGCTCAGAAGATTCTTGCTCGGATAGGAACCTTCATTATCAAAGATGCCTTCTGGCATAGTCAGATAGAACAACTACATGTTCTTACCGACGGTTCTCTGGAAATGGTGCCTCGTGTCGGTGACCATATCATTTACCTTGGTCAGCCTTCAAACATTCAACAGAAACTTGCCAGATTAGAGAAATTCTATCGTTACGGACTGAGCGTGGCAGGCTGGAACAAATACTCGTATATCAGTCTCGAATTTGATAACCAGATTATTTGTAAGAAAAGATAATAAGAAAAAACAGATATAAAGATGCCAAAAGAATTTATTGTAGCAATCGAACTGGGGTCATCCAAGATGACCGGTATCGCAGGAAAGAAGAACCTTGATGGCAGCATTCAGGTGCTTGCCGTGGTGAAAGAAGAATCCTCCTCATTCATCCGAAAGGGGTATGTGTACAACATCGACAAGACTGCTCAATGTTTAACCAACATTGTCAATAAGTTGGAGAAACAACTCAAGACATCTATCACTCAGGTATATGTCGGAGTGGGTGGACAGTCTATACGCTCTATTCGCAATGTCATTACCAAGGAACTTCCTGCTGATACTGTCGTCACTCAGGATATGGTAATAGAACTGATGGATAACAACCGTAACATGAAGTATCCTGATCAGGAAATCCTTGATGCGGCAGTACAGGAATATAAGGTTGACTCACAATACCAACTGGATCCGGTAGGTATTCAGTGTGAACATATTGAGGGCAATTTCCTGAACATCCTTCAGCGTAAGGCATTCTACAAGAACCTCAATCTCTGTTTTGAGGCAGCAGGCATCAATGTGGCAGAGATGTATCTTGCACCTCTCGCACTTGCCGACAGTATCCTTACCGAAACGGAGAAACGTTCGGGATGTGTGCTGGTAGACCTTGGTGCAGACACCACGACAGTCAGTGTCTATTCCAAGAATGTGTTGCGCCATCTGGCTGTTATCCCATTGGGTGGCAATAACATCACCAAGGACATTGCTTCCTTGCAGATGGAAGAAAGCGATGCAGAGCAGATGAAACTGAAATATGCTTCTGCCTTTACCGACAATAACGATATCGACAACAACCTGAAATACTCAATTGATCAGGACCGTCAGATAGAGAGCCGTAAGTTCGTCGAGATTGTCGAGGGACGTCTCGAAGAGATTATTGCCAATGTATGGTGTCAGGTTCCTGAGGAGTATTGCGATAAACTGTTAGGTGGAATCATTCTGACAGGTGGCGGTGCTAACATGAAAGACATTGAGAAAGCCTTCGCCAATTACACCCATATTGACAAAGTACGTATCTCTAAGTTCATCACACCGACCATCATTTCCAACCTGCCAGAGATTACAGCGAAGGACGGTAGAATGAATACGGTATTAGGACTGCTTGTCAAAGGCGACATCAATTGCGCTGGACAGGAGTTGGATCCTAACGGAGACCTGTTTGCCACCAAGCAACCACAACAGGAGACTGCCGAACAGCGTAGAGCCCGTCAGGCATCAGAGATACCTGCTGGTGTTGTCCGTACGGCAGATGAGATTCGTCGTGCGGAGGAAGAGGCTCGTATGAAACGTGAGGAAGAGGAGCGTATCGCTCGTGAGAAAGCGGAGGAAGAGGCTCGCATCGAGGCTCAACGCCGCAAGGAGAACAGCCCTTGGAACAAACTGGGACGCTGGATTAAGAAGGCAGCCGACGAGATTGTCAAAGAAGAAGAATAAATCCCTAACCCTATAACATCCTATTAGAATTATGGCAGACAATATATTATTAGATTTCGGCGAGCCCGAAAAAGAGAATAGCATCATCAAAGTTATTGGTGTAGGAGGTGGCGGTGGCAATGCTGTCAACCACATGTATCGCGAGGGTATCCACGATGTGACCTTCGTACTCTGTAACACCGATAATCAGGCACTTAACGACTCGCCCGTCCCCGTTCATCTGCAACTGGGTAAGGAAGGCCTTGGTGCTGGTAATAAACCCGAGAAGGCACGTGCTGCTGCTGAGGAAAGCATTGAGGATATCAAGAGCATGCTGAGCGACGGTACCCGCATGGCATTCATCACTGCTGGTATGGGTGGTGGTACAGGAACAGGTGCAGCCCCTGTTATTGCCCGTGTATCCAAGGAGATGGGTATCTTGACGGTAGGTATCGTCACGATTCCCTTCCGCTTTGAGGGCGACCGTAAGATTGACCAGGCACTGGATGGTGTAGAAGAGATGTCCAAGCATGTGGATGCCCTTCTCGTCATCAATAACGAGCGCCTGCGCGAGATCTATCCTGAACTCTCTGTGCTCGATGCTTTCGGCAAGGCAGACGACACGCTCTCTGTTGCCGCTAAGTCTATTGCAGAGATCATCACCGTTCACGGACTCATCAATCTTGACTTCAACGATGTGAAGACCGTCTTGAAAGATGGTGGTGTTGCCATCATGTCAACAGGTTATGGCGAAGGTGAAGGTCGTGTAAAGAAAGCCATTGACGATGCCTTGAACTCACCTCTGCTGAACGATAACGATGTCTTCAACTCGAAGAAAATCCTGCTCAGTATTTCCTTTGCAGGTAGTAAAGACGGTAAGGATTCCCTGATGATGGAAGAGATGAACGATGTCAATGAGTTCATGGCGAAGTTCGGTGATTTCGAGATTAAATGGGGATTGGCTACTGATCCCGATCTGGGTAAGAAGGTGAAGGTGACTATCCTTGCCACTGGCTTCGGTATTGAGAATGTCGATGGTATGGACGGCCACCTGAAGCGTCACACGCAGGAAGAGGCTACCCGTATTGCTGCTGAACAGGAGAAGGAAGCAGAGCGTCAGGATCGTCGTAACCGCTATTATGGTGACGGTGCCAATACAAAGCGTTACAAGCGTCGTCCACATATCTATCTGTTCCGTCCCGATGACCTCGACAATGACGATGTCATCTCAGCCGTAGAACAGACGCCCACTTACAAGCGTACACGTGAGATCTTAGATAGTATCTATTCACAAGCATCAGGAGAGGAGCCTCAACAACAGAACGAGGCACCGCAGGAGCCTATACAGGGCACGATTGTCTTCTCTTGATCATTCTTCACGAGAAGAGTTCCTGTAATACGGCAAGACTCTTCAGTTCTGGAAATTTAGGTATGTGCAGTCTGTAGTAATGTAACAAGACTGCACATATTCTATTTCTCTCTTGATGGGAGAGACGGAACAAATGCATCGTAGGATAGTCCATGCGCATCAGCAAGTGAATCTTCTGGGCGTCAACAGGTGAGAGGAAGTCACGATGGGTTGGCACCTGCATGGAGAAACAACTGCCTCGCAAGTCAAACACACAACCTTCTGTATAATCATCCAAGTTAGGATAGAAGCCTAAGAAGCGCGACAAACGCATCAAGAACGTGAGATGGAAATTGGCATACTCCGTTTCTGCTGCATCCAACCACAGCATCGAGTCGTTGATATAGTCGAATAAAAGGTCATTCCTTTGTTCAAGACGAAGACTATGATAAAGAAACTCTGCGATGAACAGCGATATGGCAAGTTTATCGGGCATAAACGGTATCGAGGCATAAGGCGTCAACAGACGGGCATCGACCAACTTCTGCAACTGCACTCGTGGACGGTAGTCACATTCTATCTGCAACAGCGTCATCGGTTGGAAATACTGTTTCTTCAGACGCCCTTTCTGGGTTTTGGGCACGACAACGGCAAACGACACCCTTCCCCACTCTCGTGTGAACATGTCAACGATTATTTTTTGCTCACCATATTTAAAAGAATGGAGCACAATTCCTTCCGTTTTTGTCATCATGAGGGCGAAATTACACAAAAAATACGAGAAAAATGCATTTTTCGCAAAGAAAATTTTGTGGGACGAAATAATTGATGTAACTTTGCACCCGCTAAAAAAGGCACTGGTCCCTTCGTCTATCGGCTAGGACGAGAGATTTTCATTCTCTAAAGAGGAGTTCGACTCTCCTAGGGACTACATTAAATCCGTCATCTGCACAGCCAAGTGCTACT
>JBGVBD010000219.1:0-2317 GCA_045225255.1 Prevotella sp.
GTATAACCCTCGGGCACCTTGGCATCACTACCCTTAGCCACCAGTGCAAACTGATAACTCACAGGCATCTTATCCTCATTCTTCTGAGGGTCTTCCACGTCTACCAGTCGTACGCCGTTCTCCAAGTATTTCACTGTAAATCCCTTCGCATA
Organism: Prevotella sp.; assembly: GCA_045225255.1. Taxonomy (GTDB): domain Bacteria; phylum Bacteroidota; class Bacteroidia; order Bacteroidales; family Bacteroidaceae; genus Prevotella. The sequence continues at coordinate 153 of JBGVBD010000219.1, forward strand.
CTGCGGACTTATCAGCACGGCAGAATCCACCTCAGCGGCATTCTTTCCGACTACCGTCCCCTGTTTCTTTCCGCTACATGCCATTAGCATCAACATTGCTGCCACAACAGCAACAACCGTTATCTTTCTCTTCATATTCTGCTGTTTTGTTATAGAGACAAAGGTACGAATAAGTGAGTAAAATGCAAAATTAATTTTAATTTATTTTTATTTTCGAGAGAAAAAAATCCCCCACGTCTCACGACGCAGGGATTTTCTTACCTTTTTACTTTGAGCTTTGCTCGAACTCGTTCACGTTCGGAAGAATTCAAGCAAGCTCAATTCTTCTCTCACTTAATCACGACTTTCTTACCTTTTTACTTTTTTACTTTTTTACCTTTTTCATGGATTAAGTAATCGCCAGCCGACATCGATAGACGGAACAAGTTCCTCACGACCTTGTGTGTCTAAACCACATTCCACTGTCGCCATCGCTAAGACGATATCACACCAGACAATCTTCGTCTCGTCCTTCATAGGTGGAAGGGGTGTCGTTGCCCCGATGCCTGTCATACGGCAGACATTTCGGATATACGCCTGTACGTTATTCTCCGTTTCAGGCGCCCAACGGCGTATAATCTTGCTGATGGTGCGGCACTTGTGCTTCTCGTAGTACGTGCGTAGCAACTTCAATGCTGCACGACATCCCTGCCCCATCGTTTCAAACTGGCAGAAGTTCTTGTCCCTGCTGGGCTTCTTCTCTCCCTGCCATGTAATGTTCTCACTCTTGATAATATTCAGCGGATTATTGTTCCGCAAACCTCTTGCTTTATTCATAATGTTTTTGCTTTTGGCTATTGGCTTTTAGCTTTTGACCTTGCTAACGGCTAACGGCTAATCGCTAACAGCAATTTCTTAATTCGTAATGACGCACTGGTGCACTGTTGCACTATCAGAGCATGATTGTGTCCGTTTTACGGAAGATGGTTTTACCTTTGTTGTTACTCCTGCCGTCGCTAACCTTTTCTACTAAACTATCACCAAGAAGGCGACTGATTTTGCTACGAGCAGCCGCATCACTTGAAAGGTTGAAGCAATGCATGACATCTTCACTTGTAAACTCTTCTGGTAGACGGTCAAAACCTTCTAAAGTCTTTGATTTGCGCATCACATTGACATTGGCATCCTTTAGTTTGTTATCAAAGTAAGCCTCTGCCATAGCCCCGAAGAAGTAACGCTGACAGGCAAACTGGATGTTGACAATCAACTCTGCGAGTTTCCAGTCTGTATCATCCGTTTCAAACTCACCACACCAGTAGTTTCCATCCTGTTTCATTTGATCCCAATGGCGCATGACGATGAAAGGAGCAGCGAAGTTCAGACCATGATAAGCACAACGTTTGAGAAGCATCTCATCTGCCTTTGAATCGTTCTCTTTGGCATCCATCATTCTACGTGCCGTCCAGTCATAGAGTTCATCTACAATCTTCTGCACAGAGAGTTCCCCCTTCATACGATCCAGTTTCTCAGCCCATTCTTTCAGGCGGTTGTCGCTGTCAAAGTCAAGGTTTCTCTCTCGGCTCATCATCTCGTAGTCAGTAGCAGGCAATGGAATACAGGTAAGGCGTGTCGCCAATCCTGAACCAAAGTTCTGTTCATTGACTTTCTTCTTCAAAGCCGTAGGCGTTCCAGTGCAAATGAAGTTCCAGGTAACATAGAAATCCTCTAAGATAGAATCAACGTTAGAATATGCCTGACCATCCTCTTCGTTATGGAAAGCTTTGAGTTCCAAACTCTGTTTGTCAATCCATGAGCCGCCTCTCTGGACAGATACCGTGTTATCCAACTCTGTATCGAAGGTCAGCATGTGTAACTGCATTTCTTCGCCATTCACATCCTCGACAGCATTCACCATGTCTTGGATAAACTGCGCATTAGAGGTACGTGCAGGATGGATACGGATAACCACCTTTGGCTTCTTGGGTTTCTCCTTATTGGCTCCCTTCGTCCTTGTCTGCTCACGATAGGCATTGATGGCTTCCTTACCTATTTTATCCACAGCGGCTATAGGACCAGTCAACAGTTTATACAAACGAGTGGCGAAAGACTTTCCAGAAGCAGGGTCTCCGATGATGTAGGTCGAGTTGTTGAGTCGTCTCAATTCCTCTGGACGATGATAGAAGCGA